>NZ_JBFTJK010000006.1:0-315515 GCF_056395385.1 Paenarthrobacter sp. 10L420
GATCAGATCATCGCTGCCGTGTCCATCCCGGTCATGGCCAAGGCCCGCATCGGCCACTTCGTCGAAGCCCAGGTCCTGCAGTCCCTCGGCGTGGACTACATCGACGAGTCCGAGGTCCTGACCCCGGCCGACTACGTGAACCACATCGATAAGTGGAACTTCACCGTTCCCTTCGTCTGTGGCGCCACCAACCTTGGTGAGGCGCTGCGTCGCATCAACGAAGGCGCGGCGATGATCCGTTCCAAGGGCGAAGCCGGTACCGGCGATGTTTCCAACGCCACCGGCCACATGCGCAAGATCCGTTCCGAGATCGCCAAGCTCGCAGCCCTTCCCGAAGACGAGCTGTATGTCGCGGCCAAGGAACTGCAGGCCCCGTACGAACTCGTCAAGGAAATCGCCGCCACGGGCAAGCTCCCGGTGGTGCTGTTCACCGCCGGTGGCATCGCAACCCCGGCTGACGCTGCGATGATGATGCAGCTCGGCGCCGATGGCGTCTTTGTTGGCTCTGGCATCTTCAAGTCCGGCAACCCCGCAGAGCGCGCTGCCGCAGTCGTGAAGGCAACCACGTTCTACGACGACCCCGACGTCATCGCCAAGGTCTCCCGCGGCCTGGGCGAAGCGATGGTAGGCATCAACGTCGACGAAATCCCGCAGCCCCACCGCCTCGCAGAGCGCGGCTGGTAAGTCTCTTTCGCTACGGCGGAGGCTGATCCTCTGCGTGCTATTCCCCGCCCTCGCTGCCGCCATTTTGGTGGTGGCTGGGGCGGGGGCCCTTTTACGCACGCTGCCGGATCGGCGCCCACCGTTCCGTTTCTGGGGTGTTGGGGTTAGTTGAGTCCCCGGCGCTTTAGCAGGGGGCCAAGGTCGGCGTCCCGGCCTCGGAACGTGCGGAAGGATTCCAGCGGATCCCGGCTGTTTCCGCGGGCGAGCAGCTCCGAACGGAACCGGTCGCCGTTTGCGCGGGTGAGGCCGCCGTTTTCCTTGAACCACTCAACGGTGTCCGCATCCAGGACTTCGCTCCAGATGTAGGAGTAATAGCCGGCCGCATACCCGGCGCCGGCAAAGATGTGCTGGAAGTAGCCGGTACGGTAGCGCGGCGGAATCAGCGGGTGGGCGATGCCGGCGTCGGCCAACGCCTTGGCTTCAAAGGCAAGGACGTCGTCCGGAACTTCGGGCTCTGTCATCACGTGCCACGCCACATCCAGCAATGCTGCTCCGAGGTATTCAGTGGTGGCGAATCCCTCACCCCACAGCAGGGATCCGTTGATTTTGTCCACGATGTCCTGCGGGAGCAGTTCTCCCGTCGCATGGTGGCGTGCGTAATTAGCCAATACCTCGGGCCACATGATCCACATTTCGTTGACCTGGGACGGGTACTCCACGAAGTCCCGAGGCACGGACGTTCCGGAGAACCGCGGATACTCCACGTCGGAGAACAGGCCGTGGAGCGCATGCCCGAATTCGTGGAAGACAGTCCGGACCTCGTCCAGGGACAGGAGAGAAGGCTCGCCGGGCGCCGGCTTGGTGATGTTGAGGTTGTTGATCACCACGGCTTGCGTGCCAAGGAGCCGGGACTGTTCCACGAGCGAGTTCATCCAGGCTCCTCCGCGCTTGGATTCGCGCGTGTAATAGTCCCCAAGGAAGAGGCCCAGAGCTCTGCCGTCCTCGTTTCGCACCTCCCACACCCGGACGTCCTCATGGTATCCGGCCAGATCCGGCCTCTCATGGAACGTGATGCCATAGAGTTTGGTCGCTGCAAAGAAGACGCCGTCAGCCAAGACAGTTTCGAGGCTGAAGTAGGGCCTGATGGCCTGTTCATCCACTTGGTACCTTTCCCGCCGAACCTGGGCGGAGTAGTAAGCCCAGTCCCAAGGCTCCAATGGATGGCCGGCGGACTCGGCCAAAGCTTCGGCTTCGGCTTGGGCGTTACGGACGGCTGCAGGTGCCAACCGGCCCAACATTGCCTGCACGGCCGTGAAGTCCGGGGCCGTCTGCTGGTCCACTACGAGTTCCGCGAAGTTTTGAAAGCCCAGCAGGCCGGCTTTCTCCGCGCGTAAGCGGACCGTTGCCGTCACCAGATCACGGACATCCAGATTTCCGCCGTCGGTGCCTCGAGCGATGGACGCTTCAAACAGGCGACGCCGAACGGTCCGGTTTTCCAGCGAGGCGAGGGCAGGCTGGTTGCTTGGCTGGATCAGCGTCAAGAGGAACTGACCATCGTGCCCGGCGGCCTTGGCGGCTTCGGCAGCGCCAGCGACATCTTCGGGAGACATGCCGGCCAAGTCGGCTTCGTCGTCGAGGAGAATAGCGGCAGCCTTGATCGCCTCCTTGACGCGCTGGCCGAATTCAGTGCCCAGACGCGAGAGTTCGGCGTTGATTTCCCGAAGCCGCGCCTGGCCGTCGTCGTCAAGTTGAATGCCGGACTGCCGAAACTCTTTGAGGTATTCCTGGACCAAGCGAGCAGACTCTTCATTAAGGCTGGCGCTGTCGATGGCATTGAAGCGTTCGTATAAGTCACGGTTCATGTAGACGGCGTCTTGATGTGCGGCAAACTTGGGTGCGAGGCCAGTCTCCAACTCCCTGATCGCCTCCGACGCATCGGCCGATACAAGCGTAAAGAACGACGCCGAGGCCCGGTCCAGCAACCGCCCGGACCTTTCCATGGCCAAGACCGTGTTCTCGAAAGTCGCCGGCATAGAGTTCGCCGCAATCTGCTGGATCTCGTGGAGGTGTTCGTCCAGTCCCGCGTCCACGGCTTCGGCGTAGTCCTCGGTGCTGATTGCTTCAAAGGGTGGCAAGCCGAACGGCAGGGGACTGGGACTCAAAAGCGGATTCGTCATGAAGGGACTCTTTCACTTAAGAATCGTGTCCTCAAGGGCGGCTCGCCAGAATCCCGCGCGTCGTGCGCCGTAGGATTGCCGTTATGGGGAACATCACATCTTCCGCAAGTCGTCGGGCTCACAGCCGCCGCAAGAGTTCACGGCGAACGGGCGCCCTGTTGGCCGCCTCAGTGCTTGCCATGTCCTTGAGCTCCTGCGGAGTAATCGCAGAGAACGACTCCCGGGAGCAAAG
The DNA here is from genome assembly GCF_056395385.1 of Paenarthrobacter sp. 10L420. Taxonomy (NCBI): domain Bacteria; kingdom Bacillati; phylum Actinomycetota; class Actinomycetes; order Micrococcales; family Micrococcaceae; genus Paenarthrobacter; species Paenarthrobacter sp. 10L420. The sequence goes on from NZ_JBFTJK010000006.1 coordinate 3,073, forward strand.
CAGCGCCGCTACTGCCCCCGCGTCTCCTGCGTCCACCCCAACGCCGACTCCTACGCCAACCCCGGGCAAGGGGCCTGCTTGTTCCGAGCTGCGTTGTACTTCCATCACTGTCACGGGCGACATGCTGATCCATACACAGTTGTGGCAGCAGGCCCGCGCCGATGCTGCTGCCGCAGGGCAGCCTGGATACACCTTCATACCGCTCCTTGAAGGCCAGCGCCGCTACATCCGGAACAGCGATCTCGCCATTTGCCACCAGGAAACCCCTGTTGCCACCCCGGATGGTCCGTTCTCCGCGTACCCGTCCTTCAATGTCCCGCCGCAGATCGTTACCGCCTCCAAGGATGTGGGGTACCAAGCCTGCACCACAGCCAGCAACCACACCATAGACCGGGGGACGGAAGGGTTGCTCCGGACATTGGATGCGCTGGATGCTGCCGGGCTCAAGCACACTGGTTCCTACCGGACTGAAGCTGCATCACAGGAAATCCTGATGCTCAAAACAGGCGCCGCAACAGTAGCCGTCATTGCTGGCACCTACGGTCACAACGGGCAGATTCCGGAGTACCCGTGGCTTGTGGACGAGCTTGATCCCACGGTCATGATTGCGAAAGCCACCAAGGCCCGTGCGCTAGGGGCCGACATCGTACTGGGAGTCATGCACGCCGGTGATGAGTACGCCAGCGAGGCCAATGCCCAACAACAGGAAGTCGCACACGCCTTGGTGGACAGCGGCCAATTCACCATGGTTTATGGACACCACACGCACTCGGTGCTGCCGATCGAAAACTACAAGGGCACGTGGATTGTCTACGGACTGGGCAATGGCGTGACGGAATTGTCGCCCTGGTATGTGGTCAACAATGAAGGACTTCTGGTCCGTGCACAGTTCAGCCAGAACGCGGCCGGTGTTTGGACCGCCTCGGATCTCGCATGGGCGCCGTCAGTGATTGTTCGGGATCCCTACCGTTGGTGCTCAGTGGCCAGCGATGCACCACAAGGAGTCTGCGCTTCCCCGGCAGCTGATGCAGAGACCCACGAGCGCACCAAGACTGTGGTTGAGTCGATGGGGGCAGCAACTGCCGGCGCCCACGAGTTGCTCATTACCAAGGAGAGGTAAGGTCAGCAGGTAGTCGAACCACCACCCGGCTAGCGTGGGCGGCGGGCGGCGTGCTCCCGCGCGAGGCGGGCATAGTCGTCGTCGGGCGTTCCAGGCACGAAAGTGCCATGCTTGCGTTCCACGGCCGTCCGGATCAGGAAGTCGGCGATCGCCGGGTTCTTGGGCAGCAGCGAACCGTGCAGGTAGCTGGCCACCACGTTGCGGTAGCGGGCTCCCTCGTGACCATCCTTGCTGTTGTTCCCCGCACCTTTGGTGACTGTCCCCAACGGTTGGACGCCGGGGCCCAGGGTGGTCTGTCCACTATGGTTCTCATACCCCAGAACGTCCCCGAATTCGGAGGACTTGAGTGTGACATTGCCGATCAGCCGCTCATCCGTGCCGTGCGTTTCGACGTCGAGGATACCGATCCCGGGAATGACAGGCCCTGCGCTGGTCTTGAAGAACTTTCCGAAAAGCTGGTAGAGACCGCAAATGACCAGCATTGGTGCGCCCTCGTCCGCGAGCTCCCGCAAATGATCGGCGCGTGCCTGCAGATCATCCTGAATAACCAGCTGGCCGCTGTCCTGCCCGCCGCCGCCCACGATGATGTCAATGTCCTCGGGAAAGTCGTCGCCGACGTTGTACTCAAGCAGCTCCGGCGTGTAGCCATGCCACTTGATTCGTTTCTGCAGGACCAGGGCATTGCCCCAGTCACCGTAAATATTCATGTCCCGTGGGTACAGCTGCAGGACGCGGACGGTTCCTTTGGTGGGCTGTGCTTCCGAGGTCATGAGACCACCTCAACTATGGTGATTTTGGCCAGTTCGCGACGGATCGCGAGCATGGCGGTGTACGTGCAGAAAATCCGCTTGGGCTTGCCTCGCGAGCCGTCGATAAATGCATGGAGCGCCGAGGTTATGTCGGTCTCGACTGTACCGAAGCGGACCTCGTCGTATTGCAGGCGCAGTGCCATATCGTAGGCGCGGACGCCGGTAAGGACCTCGACGCCATCTTCCCTGAGTGATTCGAAGTCAACGTCCCAGAGCCAGGACATATCCCTGCCATCTGCATAATTGTCGTTGATGGCGATCATGGTGGCGTAGCCGCCGGCAGGGAAGGACTTCAGGCCCAGCCGGAAGCCACTGGGATTCTTAACGAGCACAAGTTCCAACGGCTGGCCATCCACGGTGAGGCTTTCGCCGCGCCCGAAAGCAGGAGCCACATCACCGAGTGCTTTGACCAGTTTGGGAGTGTCGACGGCTCCCGTACCCAGGATCGCCCTGGCCAGGGAGAGCGCGGCGGCCGCGTTGAAGATGTTGTAGACACCCCGTAGCTTCATGCCCGTGGTGACTGTTTCGCCGTCGAACTCAAAGTCAGCGTCCTGGGCACCCACGCGGCGGAGTACGACGTCGGCAGCAGGGCCGTCGGGTACCTCACCTGCGGTGCCGGGTGCCGGTGTGTTCGGGGACGAGGGGCCCGTGGTGGCGGTCCGCATATCGTCGTCGTTGGGAAATGTGCTGCGCAGCGATTCATCGAGGCCGAAATAGCGGACGCTGGGATGGTGGAGGGCCCCCGGAGCATTGAGGGTGTTGGCGATGCGTGCCACACGGGGGTCTTCACGGTTCAGCACCACGGTATCCGTGGTTTTCTGGGCGATGTGTTCGAGCAGTCGGGCGGTCTTATCGATCTCGCCGAACCGGTCAAGCTGGTCGCGGAGGACGTTCAGCAAGAGGCTGAAACGGGGCGGGACCTTGTTCACGAAATGCACGGCATGTGCTTCGTCGAGTTCGAGGATGGCGACGTCGGCGTCGAGTCGGCCACGCCAGTCAACATCGCCGAGGAGGGAGGCGGCTACGCCCCGGGTGAAGTTACTGCCTGTGCGGTTGGTGAAGACCTTCAGGCCCTGGCTTTCCAGCAGCTCGACCACCATTTTGGTGGTTGTCGTCTTTCCGTTCGTGCCACTGACAACCGCCACACCATGGGGAAGGCCGGACAGCGTTCTCTGCATGAAACCAGGATCGATTTTTTCAACCACCAGGCCGGGGAAAGCAGAGCCGCCACCCCGGAGCCGGGACAGTGTGCGGACCAGCTTGCCGAGGGGAACGCTGAAGGAAAACATGCTCTGTAATATATCCCAGTTAAGGCATGGAACTTGGCCTGGAGGCTTCTCCTGCTGGCACTCCCGCTTGTCCTCCGGGGTGGCCTCGGGGAGGAGATTGCCTGGCCGGACCACTATGATGGTCTAATGACCAACCCCCTTTCCGACGCTTCATCACGCGTGGGTGCAGGACTCCGGATCGGCGTACTGGCCCTCCAAGGCGACTTCCGCGAGCACATCCACGCAGTGGAAGCCGCAGGCGCCACGGGTGTGGGCATCCGTCGCCCTGCAGAGCTGGATGACGTTGACGGCCTCATCATCCCGGGTGGGGAATCCACCACGATCGACAAACTTTCAAGGATCTTTGAACTCGCGGACCCGCTGCGGAAGCGTATCGCCGAGGGCCTTCCCGTGTACGGCTCTTGTGCCGGCATGATTCTCCTTGCCGATGAGATTGCCGATCCCGCTGCTGATCTGGACGGAAACCCCCAGCAGACTTTCGGAGGACTGGACATCACGGTGCGCCGCAATGCCTTCGGGCGGCAGCGCGAGTCCTTTGAAACGGACCTCGATTTCAAAGGACTCGAGTTCAGCGCAGGGGAGTCCGGCGTGGATCCGGTGCACGCGGTCTTCATCCGTGGACCTTGGGTGGAACGGGTTGGCCCGGGAGTCGAAGTCCTGGCACAGGTTGATCCCGAGCATGCCAGCCACACCGCCACTTTGCACGGATTGGCTAGAATTGTTGCAGTGCGCTCCGGCCAGCTGTTGGCCACCTCTTTCCATCCGGAAGTCACAGGTGAGAAGCGCGTGCATGAACTCTTTATTCGAATGATCAGAGGAGAAGCGTAAAGCATGTCAGGCCACTCCAAATGGGCGACTACCAAGCACAAGAAAGCCATCATTGATAGCAGGCGTGCAAAGTCGTTCGCAAAGCTGATCAAGAACATCGAAGTTGCTGCGCGCATGGGCGGCCCGGACCTCGCCGGCAACCCAGGCCTGGAACTCGCGGTTACCAAGGCGAAGAAGACCTCGGTTCCCAACGACAACATCGACCGCGCCATCAAGCGTGGCGCCGGCCTCACAGGCGAAGTGGTCGATTACACCGAAATCATGTACGAAGCCCGTGGCCCCCAGGGCTCGGCGTTGTTGATTGAGTGCCTGACTGACAACAAGAACCGTGCGGCTTCCGAGGTTCGACTCGCGATTTCCCGCAACGGTGGCACCATTGCAGATCCCGGCTCGGTCAGCTACCTGTTCACCCGCAAGGGCGTCGTGGTGCTGCCAAAGAATGGGCTGAGCGAGGATGACATCCTGATGGCCGTCCTGGACGCCGGCGCTGAGGAAGTCAAGGACAGTGGCGAGAACTGGGAAGTGCATTCCGAGCCCTCCGATCTGCAGGCCATCCGTGATGCCTTGAAGGATGCCGGCATCGAGTACGAATCCGATGAAGCTGAATTCGTGCCCTCCATGCAGGTGGACCTGGATATTGATGGCGCCCGGAAATTCATGAAACTCGTGGATGCCCTCGAAGACCTCGATGACGTCCAGAACGTCTACAGCAACGCCGACTTCAGCGAGGAAGTACAGGCTGCCCTCGACGCCGACTAGGCAGGGCAGAACCTTTATTTTGACGACAAACAGGGAGGCCCGGACTTGACTCTTCGCGTATTGGGAGTCGATCCGGGCCTCACCCGTTGCGGCATCGGTGTAGTTGACATCGAACGGAACCGCCGGGCCACCATGGTGGCTGTTGGTGTGGTCGGGACCTCAGCTGAGCTGACGCTGGACAAGCGGCTTTTGGTCATCGCACAAGCCATCGACGAGTGGCTGGACCTGCACGAGCCGGACGTCGTCGCCGTCGAGCGCGTTTTTTCGCAGATGAACGTCAGCACGGTGATGGGCGTTGCCCAGGCCTCGGGCGTTGTCATCGCAGCGGCCGCGCGTCGCGGCATTCCCGTCGCTTTGCACACGCCCTCTGAAGTCAAAGCCGCCGTCACCGGAAGTGGTACTGCCAACAAGGATGCGGTCACCAAATTGGTGACTAAGATCCTGCGGCTCGATGCCCCGCCCAAGCCCGCTGACGCCGCAGACGCCCTCGCTCTGGCCCTGACGCATGCTTGGCGGGCAGGGAGCGGCATGGGTGGAATCGGCGGGAACACGGGCACGGGTTCCCTCACCCCGGCTCAGCGGGCCTGGGCGGAAGCCGAAGCGAAAGCGCGCCGTGCGCGGTGATTGTCGGTACCCCTTGCTAGGGTATTCGTAGATATGTTCGGATAGTCCGCTTGGCGCCATGGATCCATGGGAGCCGAGCAGGCAGTACCTCAGGAGCCGGGTCTTGATCAGTTTTCTCCGTGGAACAGTTGCCCACGTTGGCTTGTCGACCGCCGTGATCGACCTCAACGGTGCGGGAATGAGCGTTTTCTCTACACCCCAGACCTTGAGCCACCTAAAAGTAGGTGCCGAGGCGAAGCTCTTCACCTCCATGATCGTCCGTGAGGATTCCCTCACGTTGTTCGGCTTCGCCGATGATGATGAACGCGAGGTTTTCGATGTCCTGCTGAGCGTGAGCGGCGTCGGGCCGCGGCTGGCTCTGGCCGTACTTGCCGTGCACGAACCGGAAGCCATCCGGGTGGCGGCTCACACCGGTGACAGCAAGGCATTCACCAAGGTGCCCGGCATTGGGCCAAAGGTGGCCGGCCGTATTGTCCTCGAGCTGGCCGGGAAGTTGGTCCCGCACGGCACGGGCACAGGAACAACACCTGCGGTGATCGCTACCGTGGAATGGAAGCCCCAGGTAGTGGCTGCCATGACCAGTCTGGGCTGGTCCGAGAAGGACGCCGCCGGCAGCATCGATAAAGCCATGGCCGATTCCCCCGAGCTTGTCGACGACGGTAACGTGGCCCAAATACTTCGGGCTACGCTGCGCTGGCTTGGCCAGGACGGGGCCCGCGCCGGCAACCGCGTAGGCAGCCGTGGCTGAGCAGTCACTCGTCAGCGGGGGAGAGGAACCGGAAGAGCGGGTCATTGAGGCTGCTCTCCGACCCAAGAACCTCCACGACTTCGTAGGACAGCATCGGGTCCGCAAGCAACTTGCCTTGGTCCTTGAGGCCTCGAAAATGCGTGGCCGCAGCGCCGACCACGTGCTGATGTCCGGACCTCCAGGACTCGGTAAGACCACACTTGCCATGATCATTGCAGCGGAGATGAACGCGCCGCTGCGTATCAGCAGCGGACCGGCCATCCAGCACGCCGGGGATCTCGCGGCCATCCTTTCCTCGCTCTCGGAGGGGGAGGTCCTGTTCCTTGACGAAATCCACCGCATGTCCAGGCCCGCAGAAGAAATGCTGTACATGGCCATGGAGGACTTCCGCGTGGACATCGTGGTTGGCAAGGGAGCAGGCGCAACTGCAATTCCTTTGGAGCTCCCGCCTTTCACCCTGGTAGGCGCCACCACCCGTGCAGGACTTCTTCCGGGCCCCTTGAGGGACCGATTCGGTTTCACCGGGCACCTTGAGTTCTATTCGGTGGCCGAACTCGAACTTGTCCTCCGCCGCTCTGCCGGACTTCTTGACCTGAAGGTAAACTCTGCAGGTTTCACCGAGATCGCCGGTCGCTCCCGGGGAACACCACGTATAGCCAACCGACTCCTGCGCCGTGTTCGTGACTGGGCCCTCGTTCATGGCATTGAGCAAATCGATGCCCGGTCGGCGTCAGCTGCCTTGGATATGTACGAAGTAGACCAGCGTGGCTTGGACAGGCTGGACCGGTCCGTTCTTGAAGCCCTCATTACCAAGTTCAATGGTGGCCCTGTTGGCTTGTCCACCTTGGCCATTGCCGTGGGTGAAGAACCCGAAACGGTGGAGACCGTGGCTGAGCCATTCCTGGTGCGCGAAGGACTGCTTGGGCGGACACCTCGTGGGCGCATCGCCATGGCATCAGCCTGGACACACCTTGGTTATGCTGTGCCTGCGGGCGTATTCGGTCAGGAGACCCTTGCATTGTTTGACGAGGATGAAAACCATGCTGAAAGCGTAGATACCATCGGTTAACACGCTGTATTCAGCTTTTCCTACTAGACTGGTATGACGCTCGGCACGTTCGAGTCCTTGATCCACGCGCCCGCTTCGCGGTGAAGCGCGTTGCTCTGCGGGTTTAGTCCCGTGGCCGCAGGATCTGCCGGGGACGTTGCCGTGAACCAAAACGTAAGTAAAGAACGGAACTTCCCTGTGGATCCAATGACCATATTGCTGTTCGTCATGCTTGGACTCTTTGTCTTCATGATGTTCCGCCGCAACAAGAAGACCCAGCAGCAGCAGGCTGCGATGCAGTCCAAGTTCGCTCCGGGCGTCGATGTCATGACCAGCTTCGGTCTTTTCGGACGCATCGTGTCCATCGATGAAGCTGAGAACAAGGTCGTTATCGAGCTGTCTCCCGGAAACGAAGCTACGGTTCACCGCCAGGCCGTCACCAAGGTGGTCGAAAAGGCTGAAGAGGAAGCCCCTGTTGTTCCGGACGACGCTTCTTCGTTGACCGTTGCCGATGAGACCCCCGCTGCGACTGAAACGCCGGACGAAACCATCGCGCGCCTCAACAACGAGGATAAGAAGGACAACTAGCACCGTCAGTCGCGGCAACACCGCGCAAGGACACTTCTACGGCAGCGGAAGCCGCCGGCTGACGCTTACCAGCGTCCGCCGGCGGCTGTCCGGCGATAAAAGGAAGATCGATAATGGCACGGACCGGCCCCAAAAACTCAGCCCGCAGGGTGCTGACTTGGCTTGGAGCAATATTCGTTGTACTCACCGCTGTGCTGGGTGGCGGAGTCATTTCCGGCCATGCGAGCTGGGCTCCCAAACTTGCCTTGGACCTCGAGGGCGGCACCCAGATGATTCTGGCTCCCCGCGTAGAGGGTTCCAGCGATATCACTGAGGAACAGCTCAACCAGGCAGTGGCCATCATCCGGCAGCGTGTGGACGGCTCCGGTGTTGCCGAAGCCGAGATCAGCACCCAGTCGGGGCGGAACGTGGTGGTGAGCCTCCCGGGAACTCCGTCCAAGGAAACCCGTGACCTCATCCAGGCATCGGCGGACATGAACTTCCGCCCGGTGATCGCTGCGGCCGATCCTGCGGCCATCCCTGTCGAATCCCGTACGCCGGATGACAAGCTGCCCAAGCCCACCGCGGAACCCACCAACGCGAGCGATACCAACTGGGTGACTCCTGAGATCTACAAGGAATTCGAGGCGCTCGACTGCGTCAACCCTTCCACTGAGAAGCGGGAGCGTTCAGATCCGGCCAAGCCACTGGTGACCTGTGAGCCGGCAACGGACAAGACTCCCGCCATCAAGTACATCCTTGGTCCGGTCGAGGTCAAAGGCCAGGACATCAGTTCCTCGTCCTTCTCGCAGGTCCAAGGTGCACAGGGATCGGTGACCAACTCCTGGGGCGTGAACATCACGTTCAACTCCGAGGCAACTGCCAAGTTCAAGGAAGTCACGGAGCGGTTGAACCAGTTCTACACCGCGTCCCTTGCCCAGGGCGGCAACGACCCCAAGGCACAATTCGCCATCGTCCTTGATGACAAGGTCATCTCTGCACCGAGGTCGCTTGCAGTCATCACCGACGGAAAACCGCAGATCACGGGCAACTTCACCCAGGCCTCCGCAAAAGCACTGTCCGACCAGCTCCGCTACGGCGCTTTGCCGATCTCCTTCGAGATCCAGTCCCAGGAACAGATCTCTGCCACGCTCGGTGGCGATCAGCTCCGGCTCGGCCTGCTTGCCGGCCTCATCGGCCTGTTGTTGGTAGTTGTGTACTCGCTCTTCCAGTACCGGGCCCTTGGCTTTGTCACCATCGCTTCCCTGGTAGTCGCCGGTGGCTTGACCTACCTCGCCATCGCCATTCTGGGTTGGACTGAAAACTATCGCCTGTCCCTGGCAGGTGTTGCCGGCCTGATCGTGGCCATCGGACAGACGGCCGACTCGTTCATTGTGTACTTCGAACGAATCCGCGATGAACTTCGTGAAGGCCGCGGGCTCGTATCCGCCGTCGAGAATGGCTGGAAGCGTGCCAAGCGGACTGTGCTGGCCTCCAAGGCAGTGAACTTGCTGGCAGCCTTGGTCCTTTATTTCGTGGCTGTGGGCAATGTCCGTGGCTTCGCTTTCACCCTTGGCCTCACGGCTGTCGCTGACCTCATCGTGGTGTTCATGTTTACGCATCCGATGCTGCAGGTCCTTGCCCGTACAAGGTTCTTTGGCGAAGGCCACAGATTCTCCGGCCTGTCACCTGACCGTCTGGGAGCTATCCCGTTGTATCGGGGAGCTGGACGTCTCCGCACACCTGCTGAGAAACCGGCCGTTGTCCGTGCACGTAATACGGGTGCAGCAGCCGAAGCAGAACGCCGCATGACCATCGCCGAACGGCGCCTTGCCGAGAAGGGCCAGTTGACCGGTCCCTCCAACGGCACCAAGGAGGAGAAGTAATGACTACGAGCTTCGCAACCTTCGGCAACGAGCTTTACACGGGCAAGCGTTCTTATAACTTTGTTGATTCCAAGAAGATCTGGTTCATCATTGCTGCGGTCGCTGTGGCCCTCTCCATCCTGATCCCGGTCTTGAAGGGCGGCTTCAACCTCGGCATCGAGTTCCGCGGGGGCTCGGAGTTCACCGTTTCCAACGTGAAGACCACCGATGCCGGCCTGGGCGAAAAGGCTGTCCATGACGTCGTATCCGGTGCCATTCCCCGCGTTGCGAACGTGGCGGGCACCACCATGCGGATTCAGACGGACCAGCTGACAGATGACGAGACCAACCGCATCAAAGAAGGCCTGACCACCGCTTACGGTGTAACGGACAACGAGGTGACATCAAACTTTGTTGGTCCCACGTGGGGTCAGGACGTCACACGCCAGGCACTCATTGGGCTGGTGGTGTTCGTCGGCCTCGCTGCTGTCCTCATGGCTCTGTATTTCCGGACCTGGAAGATGTCACTCTCTGCCTTGGTGGGCATGCTCGTCACGATGTTCACCACAGCGGGCGTCTACGCCCTGAGTGATTTCGAGGTGACGCCGTCGGCCATCATCGGATTCCTGACTGTCCTGAGCTATTCGCTGTATGACACCGTGGTGGTCTTCGACAAGATCCGCGAGAACACAGCGGACATTTCCACCTCTACGCGCCGGACCTTCGGTGAAGAGGTCAACCTTGCGGTCAACCAAACCCTGGTCCGCTCCATCAACACCATGATGGTTGCCGTCCTTCCGGTTGCAGCAATTCTCTTCATCGGGGCCGGACTGTTGGGCGCTGGAACGCTGCGGGATCTTTCCCTGGCGTTGTTCGTCGGAATCCTCATCGGAACGGCAGCGACGATCTTCATTGCGGCACCGCTCTATGCCTGGCTGCGCCAGGGCGAGCCGGACCTCGTGAAGCAGGCCAAGAAAGTGGCCCACCGCCGGGCCGAGGCCACTGTTTAGACTATTTCCACCAGGCATTACGTCCTTGAGCAGGACCCCGCTTTACAGCGGGGTCCTTTCTCTTTGACTTGCCGGGGCCTGCGTCATGTGCTGTCCGGTTGCGGAAGCATTCGCCTGCGGGAATAGACTGGAAGAATTAAATAGGTCGTGAGGGGTACTTCTGTGGAAGAACGTGCGACGTCGGCACCACCGACGGGCGGGGAGGACAGTCACCACGGTGTGACGGTTCCGGCAACAAGCGTGGCTGGACGGACTGCTGGTACGGTTCCAGTCGACACTCCCGGCGTGCGTCCTACCTTTCCAGGTAGGCGGGAGCGCACGCGTTCCCGGCTTGCGCGATTGACCGGCCGGGGCGTAGCGCCGTACTCGCCGATTCTGGAACCGCTCCTTCGAACGGTGCGAGCCAACAACCCCAAAGAAGATTTCGACCTCATTCAGCGCGCATTCGCGGTTGCAGAGCGCAGTCACCAGGGGCAGAAGCGCAAGAGTGGTGATCCCTACATCACCCACCCGGTGGCAGTAGCTACCATCCTTGCTGAGCTGGGAATGACAGGAACCACCCTGGCCGCTGCGTTGCTCCACGACACGGTGGAGGACACCCCCTACACCCTGAATGACCTCACCCGCGACTTCGGCCCGGAAGTGGCCATGCTCGTGGACGGCGTGACCAAACTGGACAAGGTCAGCTTCGGAGAAGCAGCCCAGTCGGAGACAGTCCGCAAGATGGTCGTGGCCATGGCCAAGGACATCAGGGTCCTGATGATCAAACTTGCCGACCGGCTCCACAACGCTCGTACATGGCGGTTCGTTTCTGCAGAATCCTCGTCCCGCAAGGCCCGGGAAACGCTGGAGATCTTCGCTCCCCTGGCGCACCGCCTGGGTATGAACACCATTAAATGGGAGTTGGAGGATCTGTCCTTCGCGGCGCTCTACCCCAAGGTGTATGAGGAAATCGTCCGCATGGTGGGGGACCGCACCCCCGAACGCGAGAAGAGCCTCAGTGTTATCCGCAACCAGATTGCCGATGATCTTCGGACTGCGCGGATCAAGGCGACCATTACCGGCCGGCCGAAGCACTACTACTCCATTTATCAGAAGATGATCGTCCGCGATAAGGACTTTGACGACATCAACGACCTCATGGGCGTTCGCGTCCTGGTTGACTCGGTGCGGGATTGTTACGCGGCACTAGGTACCTTGCACTCGCGATGGAACCCACTTCCAGGGCGGTTCAAAGACTACATCGCCATGCCGAAGTTCAACATGTACCAATCCCTTCACACCACGGTGATCGGCCCAGGTGGAAAGCCCGTGGAAATCCAGATCCGCACCCATGAGATGCACCGCCGGGCGGAGTATGGCGTCGCAGCCCACTGGAAGTACAAGGACCAGCCGAACCGCACCGCCGTGGGTCCTGGCAGCCCACGCGACGGCGATATGGGTTGGCTGCGGTCCTTGGTGGACTGGCAGCAGGAAACCTCGGATCCGGGCGAATTTCTCGATTCCCTGCGGTACGAGATCAACGCACGGGAAGTCTTCGTCTTCACGCCCAAGGGTGAAGTCATGGCCTTGCCTGCTGGATCGACACCTGTTGACTTTGCTTACGCGGTTCACACGGAAGTCGGCCATCGGACCATCGGAGCACGCGTCAACGGCAAGCTTGTGCCGCTGAACAGCGAACTGAACCATGGCGACTGGGTCGAGATTTTCACCTCAAAGGCGGAGGGTGCAGGTCCAAGCCAGGACTGGCAGCACTTCGTCAAGTCGGCAAGGGCCCGGAACAAGATCCGCCAGTGGTTCACCAAGGAACGCCGCGAGGAAGCGATTGACCGCGGCAAGGACATGCTGACGCGGGCAATGCGAAAGCAGAACCTCCCACTGCAACGGCTCATGACGCATGATGCACTGTCTGCGGTCGCCGAGGACTTCCACTACGTTGACATCTCCGGCCTGTATGCAGGCGTGGGTGACGGCCACACTTCTGCCCAGTCAGTCATGGAGAAGCTGGTCGAGCATCTGGGTGGGCACGAGACCCCGGATGAGGACCTTGACGAGGTCAGCATCCCCACGCAGGTTGCCAAGTCCAAGTTTTCCGATTCCGGTGTCATCGTCCGCGGCGTGGGAGACGTCTGGGTCAAACTTGCCCGGTGCTGTACTCCTGTGCCCCCTGACCCGATCCTTGGATTTGTCACCCGCGGTTCTGGCGTCTCGGTCCATAGGACCGATTGCACCAACGTCTCCGGGTTGCGCGACCAGCCGGACAGGATCGTCGAGGTCGAGTGGGCACCAACACAGTCCAGTGTCTTCCTCGTTGAGATTCAGGTGGAAGCCCTGGACAGGAAGTCTCTCTTGTCCGATGTCACGCGAGTCCTGTCTGAAAACCATGTCAACATCCTTGCGGCTTCGGTGCACACTTCCAGCGACAGGGTGGCGATCTCCAAGTTTGCCTTCGAAATGGGTGACCCAAAGTATTTGCACCATGTCCTCAGCGCGGTGCGGCGTATTGACGGGGTCTTCGACGTTTACCGCACCACGGGTAACAGGCGCAGGAGCTAGTTCGGGGACAAGAGCCGTGCGAGCGTAGCGAGCGCACGCTTCTTGTGGGGAACCCGCGGCGCTGCCTCCACGGCAAGGGTAAGCAAACGTAGCCTGATGCCGAGCTCCGGGTGGTCCAGGAGTCGCCGCAGTGCCGGCAGGGCCTGATCCGACTCGACGTGCAGTGCGATGTCCGCGGCTGTTCTCAAGGGGCTGCTCACCAGCATGCCACCTAGGCTTACAACGTCCAGCTGGCCGAGCCGGACCTCATGGAGGTTGCATCCCCGGGCACTGCGCACACTGGAGATACGATGCTTGGCATCCACCAGGAGTGATAACCGCTCTGGAGGGCTGGCGCATCCGTAGATCCACGCCGCAGTAAGCCTGCCCGCCACCACCTTGGTCCGCATCCGGTCCGGGACAGTCAGGGCAGCTGCACGGGCCCTGAGGCGGGGCGTGACTGCAATCCCGGGCGACGCGTAGCTCCTCCCGTATAAGGGAAGCAGGATGCCATCCAGCGCCATGCCTTGCAATTCAGGCCAGGTGAAGATGCGGCTGGGTGCATAGAGCTCGGGAAGAACGGGCTCCTGCAGGTGCGGGGCTGTGACGGGTGGGACCATTCATTGATCATTCCGTGTCCTGACCGCAACAGTACAGGCCCCGTACCGGGCATGTGGATAACCGGTACAGGGCCTGCAGACAAACGTGGGCTCACCATGAACCCAAAGCTGGGTCAGGCGAGGTCGCTCGCTGAACGCTGGATCTGGTCCAGCCACGCCTGACGTGCTTCAAGAGCTTCACGCGCAGCCTTGATGCGGCGTTGGTCTCCGGCTTTTTCAGCCTTCTCCAGATCCTCCTTGAGCCCGGCAATAGCGGACTCAAGCTGGGACAAAGCGCTGTTGGTGCGGGCCTTGGTCTCCGGATTGCTCCGGCGCCACTTCTCCTCCTCGGCCTCGCGGACCGCGTCCTCCACCTTGCGAAGACCGGCCTCGATGCGGCCCATGTCCGCCCTGGGGACCTTACCGGCATCTTCCCAGCGATCACGAATGGACTGCAGGGCCTTCTTCGTTGCGTTGAGATCGTTGATCGGCAGCAGCGCCTGCGCCTCAGCTACCAACTGCTCCTTCACTGCAAGGTTGGCCGTGTACTCCTGGTCGATCTGCTCGTTTGCAGCCTGCCGGTTGCTGAAGAACACATCCTGCGCGGCGCGGAAACGGCCCCAGAGCGCGTCGTCATCCTTGCGGCTGGCGCGTGGGGTGGCCTTCCACTGATCCATGAGCCTGCGGTACTCCCCGGCGGCGTAACCCCAGTCAGTGGAAGAGGAAAGCGCCTCAGCCTCTGCGATCAATGCTTCCTTGGCCACCTTGGCCGCAGAGTTGTTGCTGTCCAGCTGCGAGAAGTACGCGCGGCGGTGGCGATCGAAGACAGTGCGTGCCGAGCGGAAGCGCTTCCAGAGTGCGTCTTCATTGCTCCGGCCAAGACGGACCCCGCTCTTCTGCGCAGCCTTCCAGGTCTCGAAAAGTTCGTTCATTCGCGCACTGGACGTCTTCCATTGGATCTGGGCAGGATCCTGGCCGGCGATGCTCTCCGCCTCCGCCACAATGGCTTCTCGCGCGGCAAGCTCATTTGCGCGGACGGCCTCATGTGCTGCTTTCTCGGACCTTTCCAGCTCGGCGATCTGCTCGGACAGCGTGTCCAGGCGTGCTTCGGCGGAACGGATATCGCCCACCATATTGCGCTCTGCGAGCTGTTCGCGGAGGTGGGTTACCGTCTTCTGCATATCCGTTGCCGGGGCTTTGGATTCCACGCGGTGTTCCAGCAGGACTATCTGGGCAATGACGTCGTCGAACTTCCGGGCGAAGTAGCCCAGGGCTTCGTCAGGGCTAACACCCGGGTACTGGCCTACGGCAATCTCTTCGCCATCCAAAGTGAGGAATACGTGGCCATCGCCTTCGGCGCGCCCCCACTTGGCTGCCTCAGCAAGCGAGGCGGCCGACACTGCGGGTGCAGCCGGAACGACGGCGGCAGGCGCCTTGGGGCGCGCGGCGAAGGCAGCAGGGGAAGGGGTGGGCCGCGAATCGGCAGGCTTGCTTTCCTCCGCTGCGGGTGCCGGTGCCGCCGCAGCCGCTGGTGCTTCCTCCACTGCGGGTGCCACTTCAGCTGCTTCTGCAAGCGTTTCTTCTGCCGCAGGCGGTTCTGCAGCGGCAGTGGCTTCGGTTGCGGCAGGGGCTTCGGTTGCGGCAGGGGCTTCGGTTGCTGCCGGTGTTTCGTCGGCCGCAACGGCGGGGGTTTGTTCAGCCGCAGGTGCTGCCTCAGTGCCGTTCGGGCTGTTTGCCTCGACTGCGTCTTGGTTGGCCACTACTGCTGTTTCGTCGGATTTCTGACTGTCTGTCACCGCTAAAAGTCTTTCGCTTGGAGGGACTGCTAAGGTACTGCACCCCGGACCGGGGCCAAAGGCTGGTTACTTCAGAGAAAACGAGTCTATCGTGACAGGTGCCACAGGGGCGCCGTCGGTCGCGTTTTCGCCCGGTTTCAGGCCTGCTGCAGCGATTTTCGTGACCACTTCCAGGCCACTGGTGACCTTGCCCACCACTGTGTAACCACCGGCGGTGTCCGCAGGAATTGTGGTGTCCTTATACACAATGAAGAACTGATGACCGTTGCCGTAGGCGTTGTTTCCCGAGCGGGCAACGGCGATTGTTCCAGCCGAGTATGTGTTGTCCGTTGGTGTGTTCTCCAGCGGACCCCAGCGGTAGTTGGGATCGTCTGCGCCGTCTTCGGACTTGGCGCCGCACTGCAGCAGGCCGAACGTCTCAGAGGTTGTAAGCCGGTGGCAGAAGGCTCCGTTGTAGTAGCCGGCATCGGTGAGGGACTTGATGACGGCGGCCGCCTGGGGAGCAGCCGTTCCGTTCAGTTCCACTCCTACAACGCCGCTGTTCAAGGCAAGCTCCCCGGTGAAGGTTTTACCGGCTGCGGTGTCCGGGCTGGGTATGTCTGCGCTGTTGGATGCCGAAGGTGATGCCGAAGGGGAGTTCAGTCCGGCTTCTGCGGCGGCGAACTCTGCCTCAGTGGGATTGGAACTGAAAACTGTCAGTTGCAGCACCACCGCAAGGATCACAGCGGCAGCGCCCGCGCCGATGGCAACAGTATTGTCGCGTTTGCGCCGCTTGCCCTGTTCCTGCCGCAGGGCACGCTTGGCTTCCATCTGCCGGATGCGGCGTCTCGCTTCGCGGTCATCCCGCGACCTTGTTGCCAAGAGTCCTCCTGATTGTGTCCACGTTCGCCGGCCGCCTGCAGGGACCGGGCATGCTGCATTAGATGTGCACGCGCGGAAAGCATAAACTGGCTGCCGCACATAGTTTATGCATGACCGGCTGGACGCCCGCCCCATAATCGCCGAAAAGGCCTTTAAAGCTGCGGTGCTCATTCCTGAGTCAGCTTTCTTCGAGGAGATTTATCCACCATGGCACGTACCGCCTCCCTGTCCGGATTCCCCGAGTGGCTTCCCCAGGAGCGGTTGGTGGAGCTCCATGTGCTGGACACGCTCCGGAAAACGTTCGAGCTGCACGGTTTCTCCTCCATTGAGACGCGTGCTGTTGAAACGGTCGGCCAGTTGCTGCGTAAAGGCGAGATCGACAAAGAGGTCTATGGGCTGAGCCGCCTGCAGGACGACGAAGACGAAGCTTCCAGGTCAACCACCACGGACAGGGCAGACAAAGCCGATCCGAATGCGCTTGCCCTGCACTTCGACCTCACTGTTCCCTTCGCTCGGTACGTCGTGGAGAACGCGGGTTATCTTGCCTTTCCCTTCCGCCGGTACCAGATCCAGAAGGTCTGGCGTGGCGAGCGTCCGCAGGAAGGCCGTGCCCGCGAATTCACCCAAGCAGATATAGATGTGGTGGGCGATGGCGAGTTGCCGTTCCGCTACGACGTCGAAATCGCTCTGGTCATCGCCGAGGCATTGAGCGCCCTCCCAATCCCGGACTTCCGCCTCCGGATCAACAACCGCAAGCTGGCTGAAGGCTTCTACCGCGGTATTGGCTTGACTGATACGGCCGGAGTCCTGCGGAGCATCGACAAACTGGAAAAGGTTGGCGAAGGCAAAGTCGCTGAGCTGCTCAAGAGCGAGCTTGGCGCCTCGGATGAGCAGGCGGCACTGGCGCTCAAGCTTGCTACCATCCGCACGGAGGACACCTCGTTCGTGGACCAGGTACGTGCCCTGGGGGTGACTGATGACCTTCTCGAGGAAGGATTGAGCGAGCTCCAGCAGGTCATTGAGGCTGCGGTCCAGCGCGCACCCGGCAAGGTGGTCGCTGACCTCAGCATCGCCCGTGGACTGGACTACTACACGGGCACCGTCGTCGAAACTGTCCTTGTAGGCCATGAACAACTGGGTTCGATTTGTTCCGGCGGACGGTACGACGCCCTGGCCAGCAAGGGAAACCGGAAGTTCCCCGGCGTCGGCTTGTCCATCGGCGTCACCCGCCTTGTCTCGCGGATCCTGAGCCAGGAACTCGCCACGGCTACCCGGGCAGTGCCGACTGCTGTCCTGGTCGCTTTGAATAACGACGACAGTTGGTCCGCAGCACAGGACGTCGCGGCACAGCTTCGCGGCCGCGGTATTGCTACTGAAGTTGCTGCGAAGGCAGAAAAGTTCGGCAAGCAGATCAAGTTCGCGGATCGTCGGGGAATTCCGTTTGTTTGGTTCACTGACGATGACGGCAAGCACCAGGTCAAGGACATCCGGTCCGGCGCGCAGGTGGACGCGGACCCGGCCAGCTGGTCGCCGTCGGAGGAAGATCTGCACGTCCGGGTCATCACCGCCTGATCCAGGCCAGGTGATTCAGCCGCGGCCGGGGCGGGTAAACTCGGACGGGATCGTCTTTGCAATGATCCCTTGAAAATTCATGCTGAAAGGAATGCTGTGCTGCGCACACATGACCTCGGATCACTTCGCTCCGAGCACATTGGACAAACCGTTACCCTGGCCGGCTGGGTGGGCCGCCGCCGTGATCACGGTGGCGTTGCATTCGTTGACCTTCGTGACGCTTCCGGTGTCGCCCAGGTGGTTGTCCGTGAAGAAGAGGTCTTCCACGGCCTGCGGAACGAGTACGTCCTGCAGGTTACGGGCACCGTTAGCAAGCGTCCTGAAGGCAATGAGAACCCCGCGCTGGCTACGGGCGAGATCGAGGTCATGGCGGACAAAGTCATCATCCTGAACACTTCGGAACCCCTGCCGTTCCAGATCGACGAGCATGTGGAAGTTGGCGAAGAAGCGCGCCTTAAGCACCGCTACCTTGACCTTCGCCGCCCTGGTCCTGCACGCAACCTCCGCCTCCGCTCCGAGGCAAACCGTATCGCCCGCGAGTTGTTGCACCAGCGCGGCTACGTCGAGATTGAGACACCCACGTTGACGCGTTCGACGCCGGAAGGCGCCCGTGACTTCGTCGTCCCCGCCCGACTTGCCCCGGGTTCCTGGTACGCGCTCCCGCAGTCGCCGCAGCTTTTCAAGCAGCTGCTCCAGGTGGGCGGATTCGAAAAGTACTACCAGATCGCCCGCTGCTACCGTGACGAAGACTTCCGCGCGGACCGCCAACCGGAGTTCACCCAGCTGGACATCGAGGCCAGCTTCGTTGACCAGGACGATGTCATCGAGCTTGGCGAAGCAATCGTGAAGGCCCTGTGGCAACTGATCGACGTCGAGGTCCCCACCCCGATCCGACGCATGACGTACCTGGACGCCATGGCAAAGTATGGTTCCGACAAGCCGGACCTGCGCTTCGGCCTGGAGCTCACCGAGCTGACTGAGTTCTTCAAGGACACCAACTTCGGCGTTTTCAAGGCACCTTACGTTGGCGCGGTCGTTATGCCCGGGGGCGCTTCCCAGGCGCGCCGTGCCCTGGATGCCTGGCAGGAATGGGCCAAGCAGCGTGGCGCAAAGGGGCTGGCCTACGTTCTTTACAAGGAAGATGGCGAACTCGCTGGCCCCGTGGCCAAGAACCTCACCGACGAAGAACGTGCCGGCCTGGCCGATGCTGTTGGTGCCAAGCCGGGCGACTGCATATTCTTCGCCGCCGGCGAGAAGTCCGCATCACGGGCCCTCCTTGGCGCTGCACGTGTTGAAATTGGCCACCGCACTGGCCTGATTGATCCCAAAGACTGGGCCTTCGTATGGATCGTGGACGCTCCGATGTTCGAGCCCGCTTCTGCAGCAGTTGCCTCCGGTGACGTTGCTGTTGGCGCTGGCCAGTGGACAGCTGTGCACCACGCCTTCACCTCTCCCAAGCCCGAGTTCCTTGACACCTTTGACAAGGATCCTGAGTCGGCACTTTCCTACGCATACGACATCGTGTGCAACGGCAACGAAATCGGTGGCGGCTCCATCCGTATCCACGAACGTGAAGTCCAGGAACGCGTCTTCCAGCTCATGGGACTGGACAAGGAAGACGCCGAGACCAAGTTCGGCTTCCTCTTGGAGGGCTTCAAGTACGGTGCCCCGCCGCACGGTGGCATCGCGCTTGGATGGGACCGTGTGGTGGCTTTGCTCGCCGGTGTCGAGTCCATCCGCGACGTCATTGCCTTCCCGAAGACCGGCAATGGCTTTGACCCGCTGACCGCCGCTCCTGCTCCCATTACGGCACAGCAGCGAAAGGAAGCCGGCGTAGACTTCAAGCCGGAAACCAAGCCTGCGGCCACGCCGGAGACCGAGTCCGAATAAGACGGTAGCCAAAGGCTCCCCACTGATGTGGGGAGCCTTTGGTGTTCCTGCACATGAAAGGTGCCGCGATGTTGGAACAAGCATTCTTGGAAACCCTCATGGATAAGGCGTGGCCCGCCGTAGAGCGCGAAGCCTTTGACGTGGGAAACGCGGGGGAGTGGGTGCTCCGTGCGTCCGCTGGGGTTACTCAGAGGGCGAACTCCGTGTGGCCGAGGAACCTGCCGGGGATGCTGTCCGGCGCGCCGGACCTGGGAAGCAGTCCGGACCTGGAGCGGTCAGTCAGCTCGGCGTCATCCTGGTACAGGCAGCGGCGTCTCCCGCTCATTTTCCAGATATTCGATGACTCCCGTAGTGCAGGTCATAACGCCAGTGCAGGCCTTAACGCCGTCCTGGACGGGCAACGCTTCACCAGGCAGTCGGAAACCCTGATTATGGTCCGGGGCATGGACGCCTTGGAAACCTTGGATGACCGGCCCCAGAGGGTAGAACTCTCGGACGCGCCCGCCGATGAATGGCTTCGCTTGTGGTGGTCCGTGGATGGGCGTGGTGGCCAGGCGGAACTGGAGGTTGCCCGCGCCATTCTTACCGGATGCGAGTCTGTGTACGCACTGGTGAGGGACGACGACGGCGGACCGGCCGCCGTCGGACGCCTCGCCCTGGTGGACGGCTGGGGAGGCCTCTACGCCATGGCAACCTCGGCCACCCACCGCAGGCGGGGATACGGGACGATGGTGCTGGCAGCTCTACTGGATGAGGGAGCGGCCCGCAATCTCCAGGGTTTTTGGCTGTTGGTTACTGCTTCCAACCGCGGTGCCCAGGCGTTGTATTCGCGGGCCGGGTTCGTGGAACAAGGGAGTTATCTGTATCGGCAGGCTCCCTTGAGGCGGGCGCCTGGAGGCTGCTGAGGATCATTTACGCTGGTGGATCAGTCACCAGGATTCGGATGGAACAAGCGTCCAAAGCAGCTTTTGCAAGCGCAGCAGTTTTGGGTTCCTGTACGTCCAGGAAAGCAAGCTGGCTTCGGCTGGCCAGAGCGCGCATGGAGGGTTGCGCCAGAACCAGGTCCACCAATGCTCTATCCCCGCCGGGTACAAGGTACTCAACACGGTGGCTGGCAAAAATACGCGCGGCATATTCCGCCGCGGAGTCCACCAAGGCGTCCGCCTGGTTGGAGCGGCGCCGGGCATACCGTTGTTGGGATTGGCCACCTGCGGCCGTTCTGGACTGAACGTAGCGGTTACCGCTTTTGGATTCCAGGATCTTGCTGCCGCTCGCCACAGCCACGGCGAATCCGCCCCGACGCACCAGCAAAATACCAAGGCCACGTTCCTGGCCTGCAAGAGCGGCAAGCCGTTCGATGTCAGTGGCGCCGCGGCCTGGACGCCCATCAACCGGCCACGGTGCCTTGAGGAGGGCAGAAGCCCCGTCGGCGGCGCGGAGGAGGATCCCGCCGTCGCTGGTCTCTTCAATGAGTGCGCCATGGCTCTGGGCGAACCGATCCACCCAACCGGACAGCCGTGACGCGGGGACAAGGGCCGTGCGTCTGGAGGCCTTCGGCTGCCGTTGTTGCGGGGCGGATGCGCGGCGGTCCACGTCGATGTCTCCTTTGTTGGAACTATGAGTAGCCTATCCATGTGGAAGATCTCTTTGGTGCCGGTGCAAACAACGACGACGAGTCGGAGGATCTGCCTGCCGCCGGAGGAGCCTCCGACGCCGGATGGATGGCGTCCCAGCGGAGCCCCCTCGCAGTTCGGATGCGGCCCCGGACCCTGGATGACGTGGTGGGCCAACAGCATCTGCTGGGTCACGGTTCCCCGCTTCGGCAGCTCGCCGCCGGTGCAGAAGCTGCGGGGCCGGCCGGGCCGAGCTCCGTCATTCTGTGGGGGCCTCCGGGCACCGGGAAGACCACGCTGGCGCATGTCATTGCCCGCGGGCCGGGGCGGAAGTTCGTGGAACTGTCCGCCATTACTGCTGGTGTGAAAGACGTTCGGCGGGTGATGGATGAGGCTTTGACCGCGCGGGACCTGTACAAGAAGACCACCGTCCTGTTCCTTGATGAAATCCACCGTTTCAACAAGGCGCAGCAGGACGCGCTGTTGCCTGGCGTTGAAAACCGGTGGGTGGTCCTGGTGGCGGCCACCACCGAGAACCCGTCGTTCTCAGTGGTATCGCCACTGCTGTCCCGCTCACTTCTGCTGACGTTGAAGCCGCTGACGGATGACGATGTTGCCGGGCTGCTGCAGCGGGCTGTTGCCGATGCCCGTGGCCTTGCCGGCCGCGTGGAACTCAGCCCTGAGGCTTTGGATCATTTGGTGCGGCTCTCCGGAGGTGACGCCCGAAGGGCCCTGACTGCCTTGGAAGCTGCGGCCGGCGTCGCGTTCGGAGACAAGGATGCCGTCTCAACCGTCGACGAAGGGGACGTCGAAACCGACGGGACCAATGTCACGGACGACGGCGAACCCGGACTTGCCGGCGACGGCGCCCCGGACGCTCCGGTGCTGGTGGAACTCAGGCATACTGAGCGTGCTTTGGACGCCGCTGCTGTCCGTTATGACCGGGCTGGCGACCAGCACTACGACGTCGCCAGTGCGTTCATCAAGTCGATCAGGGGCTCGGACGTTGATGCCTCCCTTCACTACCTGGCGCGGATGCTGGAGGCGGGGGAGGACCCGAGGTTCGTGGCACGGCGCATCGTCATCTCCGCTGCGGAAGATATCGGCATGGCTGATCCCACGGCGTTGCAAACAGCTGTGGCAGCCGCGCAGGCCGTCCAGTTGATAGGGATGCCCGAAGGCCGGATTGTCCTGGCTGAAGCTGTAGTCCACCTTGCCACCGCACCCAAGTCGAATGCGGCATACATGGGCCTGAACAAAGCGGTTGCCGATGTCCGTGCCGGTTTCGGCGGGGGCATCCCCATGCACCTGCGCGATGCGCACTATCCAGGTGCCAAACAATTGGGACATGGCAAGAGCTACAAGTACGCGCACGATGAACCGCATGGAGTGGCAACTCAGCAGTACCCGCCGGATGACCTGGTGGGAAAGGACTACTACGAGCCAACCAACAACGGCGCCGAACGCGATATAGCCGTCAGGCTGGAACGGCTCCGGAAGATCATCCGGGGACAGTAGCGTGGTAGGATAGTTGCTTGTCTGGCATGACCCGACGCACAATCCCTTTGAAGATTCCTTCAATGGAGCTGTGCCGCGGACCAGTAGCAAAAGGCAGCGGTTGGCCGATGCTCTCCCTGATGGAGGCCAGTAACACTGACACACCGCAGTAATTTGGAAGGACACAAGTGGCTAACAACACTCGTGCTCGCCGTACCGCACGCCTTTCGCGTGCACTCGGCATTGCTCTGACCCCCAAGGCCGCCAAGTACATGGAGCGCCGCCCGTACGGCCCCGGTGAGCACGGCCGTGCCCGCAAGAAGCAGGACTCCGACTACGCCGTACGTCTGCGCGAAAAGCAGCGTCTGCGCGCCCAGTACGGCATCCGCGAAGCCCAGATGACCCGTGCCTTCGAAGAAGCACGCCGCACCAAGGGCCTCACCGGTGAAAACCTGGTTGAGCTGCTCGAAATGCGTCTGGACGCCCTGGTACTGCGTGCAGGCTTCGCCCGCACCATCGCACAGGCCCGCCAGCTCGTTGTGCACCGCCACATCATGGTTGACGGCATCCGCGTGGACCGCCCGTCCTTCCGCGTTGGCGAAGGCCAGCTCATCCACGTTCACAGCCGCTCCGAGGTCATGGCTCCGTTCCAGGTCGCAGCTGCTGGTGCCCACGCCCTGAACAACGTGCCGGCATACCTGGACGTCAAGCTCGACGCCCTGCAGGCCCGCCTGGTTCGCCGCCCGAAGCGCTCTGAGGTCCCCGTGATCTGTGAAGAGCAGCTCGTCGTCGAATTCTACGCTCGCTAAATTCAAGCAGCGCTTACAAGGAAGCCCGTGGCACACGCCGCGGGCTTTCTTTTTGTATAAGGTACTGGGGAGGCCTTGGCCGAAGCCGGATTCCGGCCGTGAAGGGCAGCGCAACAATCTAGGAGATGAATTCTATGTCTGGTGGCGACATCGCCGGCCTGATAGCAGCAGGAGTCTTCGCACTCCTGGTCCTGCTGTTGGCCGTGCCTATCTTGAAGCTCGGTGGCGTCTTTGACGAAGTGCGCACCACCATCCGATCCATCAGCGACGGGGCGACGCCCCTCATGGACGAAGTAACCGCAACGGTTTCCACTACCAACCAGCAACTGAAAAAAGTCGACGGCATCGCCTCGAATGTCTCCGACGCATCGGCGAACATTTCCGCTTTGACCTCCCTGGTGGCTGCGACTGTTGGTTCGCCGCTGATCAAGGTTGCAGCTTTCAGTTATGGTGTCCGTTCGGCTTTCGCCGGCCGTCGCGCTCCGTCCTCCGGCCGCCGCAGCCGCTGAACCAATTGGAGACCCGGAACACATGAAAAGAATTGTATGGATGGGCATTGGCGTCGCCATTGGCGTTATCGCCTTCCGCAAAGTCACCCAGGCCCAGGCCAACATCGGCCCCGATGGCCTGAATCGCGCGGTTGGCCGCCTGGCCGATGGCATGTTCGATTTCGCCGACGCTGTACGGTCAGGCATGCATGAACGGGAAGAGGACTTGAGGGCCGCGTTGGGCATTACAAGTACGGATAACAACCCCAACGCCGGCCGGCGCTAGCGAACACGGTTCGCTCCCGCGCCCGCAACAGGGCAGAATGGAAAGCTGCGGAAGGGCAACAGCCGGTTCCGCGCACAACGTGTGCAGTGAATTGAGAAGGGTAAGTAATCAGCTAATGAAGTCGCAGGAGATCACCAAGCGCTGGGTGGACTTTTTTGTCAGCAAGGGCCACACCGCCGTTCCCTCCGCGTCGCTCGTTTCAAGCGACCCGTCACTTCTCTTCACTGTGGCCGGCATGGTCCCATTCATTCCTTATCTGACCGCGCGCGAAGAGCCGCCCTACCAGCGCGCCACCAGCGTCCAGAAGTGCATCCGCACCGGCGACATCGAGGAAGTCGGTAAAACGGCCCGGCACGGCACGTTTTTCCAGATGTGCGGCAACTTCTCCTTTGGTGACTACTTCAAGGAAGATGCCATCAAGTTCGCCTTCGAGCTTCTCACCAAGAGCGTTGACGACGGCGGCTATGGGCTTCCGGCCGAACGCATCTGGGTGACCGTCTATGAAGAAGACGACGAAGCCAAGGAACTGTGGCTCAAGAACACCGCCATCCCGGCTGACCGCATTCAACGCATGGGCAAATCCGACAACTACTGGCACACCGGCCAGCCCGGCCCGGCTGGCCCGTGCTCCGAGATCTACTATGACCGTGGCCCCGCCTACGGTATAGAAGGCGGACCCCTCGCTGACGAGACCCGGTACATCGAAATCTGGAACCTCGTGTTCATGCAGTACCAGATCGAAAATGTCCGTTCCAAGGTGGACTTCGACATCGTAGGCGAACTCCCGAACAAGAACATCGACACCGGCCTGGGCATGGAACGTCTTGCGATGATCCTCCAGGGCGTTGAGAACATGTATGAGACCGATCAGGTCCGTCCTGTCATCGACAAAGCTGCTGAGCTCTCCGGCCGGGAGTACACCTCTGCAGAGTCAGCTGATGACCCACACCACACTGACGACGTCCGCATGCGCGTTGTTGCAGACCACATCCGTTCGGCCCTGATGCTCATTGCCGACGGCGTGGCACCGTCCAACGAAGGCCGCGGCTATGTCCTGCGCCGTCTGATCCGCCGGGCCGTCCGTGCGATGCGCCTGCTCGGTGTTGAGCGGGCCTGCCTGCCGGACCTTCTTCCCGCTTCCCGCGACGCCATGAAGGGTGTCTACCCGGTAGTGGAGACGGACTTCGCACGCATCAGCCGTATCGCCTATGCCGAAGAAAAGGCGTTCCTGCGCACCATTGCTTCTGGTACGGCACGCCTGGAGGATGCAGTGGCCGAATCCAAGGCTGCAGGCGTTCCCTTGTCCGGCGCTGACGCTTTTGCGCTCCATGACACCTATGGATTCCCGATAGACCTCACCTTGGAAATGGCTGAAGAAGCCGGCCTCAAGGTGGACGAAGCAGGCTTCCGCTCGCTGATGCTTGAACAGCGTCAGCGCGCACAGGCAGATGCCAAGGGCAAGAAGGGTGGCCACGCCGACCTCAGCGCCTACCAGGAAATGCTGGGTGAGGGTGAGACCACCTTCACCGGCTATGACGAGCTTGATGGCGAGTCCAAGGTGCGCGGCATCCTCAGCGCCGGTCAGCGGGTGGCACACGCCTCCACGGGCGACGAAATCGAAGTGGTCCTCAATGAGACGCCATTCTACGCAGAAGCCGGTGGACAGTCGGCCGACACCGGCCTGATCACCGGCGACGGATTCGTCGTCGAGGTCCTGGACGTCCAGCGCCCGGTCAAGGGCCTCAGCGTCCATAAGGCAATCGTCCGGGAAGGCGAGATCGCCACCGATGCCCTGGTGCGCGCCGCCGTCGACCGTGAACGGCGTCACGCAGCTGAGCAGGCGCACACTGGTACGCACATTGTGCATGCCGCGCTGCACCAGATCCTGGGCCCGGAAGCTACCCAGCGTGGTTCCTACAACAAGGCCGGCTACCTCCGCTTCGACTTCGCCTGGGGTGAGGGCCTGAGCCCCGCCACGCGATCCGAAATTGAAGAGGTTTCCAACATCGCCATCCGGAACAACTATCGCGTGGACACCAAGGTCATGGGATTGGCCGAAGCCAAGGCGCTGGGCGCCATGGCACTGTTCGGCGAGAACTACGGCAGTGAAGTACGTGTGGTGGAGATCGACGGCGCTTGGTCCCGCGAGCTTTGTGGTGGCACCCACGTGTCCAATACTTCCCTTATTGGCAGCCTTTCCCTGTTGGGTGAGCAGTCCGTCGGTTCGGGAAACCGCCGTGTGGAGGCCTTCGTGGGCTTGGACGCCTTCCGACACTTGGCCGCCGAGCGTGCACTGGTTACGGAACTCACAGAACTGCTGAAGGTTCCCTCCGGCCAGCTCGCGGACCGCATCTCCAGCACCTTGAACAAGTTGAAGGCAACGGAGAAGGAACTCGACCGCCTTCGCAAGGAGCAGTTGGCTGCAGCAGCCGCCAACCTGGTGGGTACCGCCAAGGACGCCGCGGGTGTGCGGGTTGTGGCCCACGATGCCGGCCAGGTAGGTGGAGCAGACGACCTTCGGAACCTTGCCCTGGACCTCCGCAACCGTCTGGGCTCCGAAGCCGCCGCTGTGGCAGTTGCAGGTGTCAGCAATGATCGGCCCGTCATTTTGATTGCCACGAACGAAGCTGCCCGTGAAGCCGGCGTGAAGGCCGGAGCACTGGTCCGTCTTGCTGCAGGCATCCTTGGCGGTGGCGGCGGCGGCAAGGACGATGTCGCTCAAGGTGGCGGCACCGACGCTGGGAAGGTCTCTGAGGCCCTCACAGCGGTGGTGGATGCGATAGCCAAGCGTTAACGGTGAATTCCAGTACGAACAGCGGCGTCTACCCCCACGGCATCAAGCTGGGGGTAGACGTCGGCACCGTCAGGGTTGGGCTGGCCATTTGCGACCCCGACGAAATCCTGGCCACGCCTTTCAAGACAGTGGGCCGTGACGCCAAGAAGAACTCCGATGTTCGTGTGGTGGTTAAACAGGCTGCGGAAATGCGGGCCGTGCAGATTTTCGTGGGCCTTCCAAAGACCATGAAGGGTGAGGAACGAAGCTCGGCGCAGATGGCAACGGAGTACGCCGAACTGCTGGCGGGCGAGCTCGCCCGCGCCGGTTTGGACGTTCCCGTGAACCTCGTAGATGAGCGTCTTTCCACTGTTACGGCGCACCGCAACCTGCACGAAGCTGGCATGAGCAGCAAGAACCACCGTAAAGTGGTTGATCAGGTTGCCGCTGCTGGAATACTTCAGCACGCGATCGACATGCAAAAAGCCAGAGGAACGGACGTTGGCCGCCGCGTAAAAGTACCGGCGCAGTCCAACACGTCCAGCAGTGCCCCAACGCTGCAGGCTTCCTCCGGCCCTGAACCAGATTCTTCTACGAGGGGACTGCAACTGTGAGCCCGGTCAACAACGACCCCTCCAGCGGAACCGCCGGCGGCGGCATGCCGCTGACCCGCAAGGAACTGCGGGCGCGGGAACGATTCCTCGCCACGCAGAACCAGAACGTCGTACCCGTTCCTGAAGCGACCCCGGGGGAAGCAGCGCCTTCGGCGGATGTTGAGCCTGAACTGCCGCGCCCCATTCCCGCGGTTCCCAAGCCAATTGCTGCGCCTGCACCGGTTGCACCTGAACCCGCTACGCCTAAACCGGTTGCGCCTGCACCGGCTGCGCCTGAACCCGTGCAGACAGTCGTAACTCCTCCTGTTCCGGAGGCCTTACCGCCCGTTCCGGAGGCAGCACCGGCAATTGCGACGCCATCTCCCAGTGAGCACGTGGATCCTGCACTTCCGGAAGAGGAGCACCATGATGATGCCCTTCCGGTCCCTGCCGTTGCACACGTCTATGCCGGTCATACCAACGAACACCATTACGGTGTCCACGAAGGCTCAGTCCACGAAGGCTCTGTCCACGTGGACGATCATGCGTTTGCAGAACATGCACCGGACTATGATTACGAAGCCCACGAAGGGCACATGGAGCTTCATGACGAGGTTCATGACGAGCTTCATGACGAGCACCACCACCTCATCGCTCCAGTAGAAGTTACGGCGTCGTCCAAAGCTGCGGCCAAGAAGGCGCGGCGTCGCCGTCGTGTCCTTGCGTTGCTGATTACGCTGGGAGTCTTTGTTGCTGCCATTGCGATCGGGGCGCAATTCCTCAAGCCCCTCCTTGGCATGGACAAAGTCACTGATTACCCCGGTCCCGGGACAGGCTCTGTCAGCATTACGGTGCCGGAAGGCGCCGGCCCCAAGGCGGTGGCAACAGCCCTGGTGGAAAATCACGTCGTGGCAGACGCCGATTCCTTCGTCAAGGAATTCGTCACCGAGGGCGGGGAACTCTCGCCCGGGGAATTCACCTTCCGTACCGAGATGAAAAACTCCGACGCCGTTGCGGTCCTCGTCAACAAGGACGCTTCCAAGGTGATCTACTTCGCCTTGAGTGCAGGCCTGCGGATCACCGAGTCGTTGGAGGCAATCTCCAAGGGCTCGGGTATTCCCATGGCCCAGCTCAATGGCTTCAACCAGGCACCGGGACAATTCGGGGTGCCTGCAAAGGCCAAGAACCTGGAGGGTTTCCTGGCTCCCGGAGAGTATCGCTTCCCACTGGGCACATCGGGTAAGGACATCATCCAGAAGCTGGTCTCCAGCACTCTTGATGAGCTCAAGGCCCAAGGAATTACGGATCCGGCCAAGCAGTACGACACCGTAACCATCGCCAGCATCGTCCAGGCGGAGGGCGGCCAGGCCGACTACGGAAATGTCGCCGGCGCGATTTATAACCGCCTTAAGCCCAACAACACGGAGACCAACGGGCTCATCCAGTCAGACGCCACTGTCACTTATGGTCTGGGCAAGAAGTCCTTCCACCTCACGGACGAAGAGAAGGCTGACAAGTCCAACACCTACAACACCTACGCAAATCCAGGGCTTCCCGCAGGCCCGATTGGTTCCCCGGGCAAGACGGCAATCGATGCAGCGGCTAAACCGACGCAAAACGATTACCTGTATTGGGTGACCATCAACCTGGACACCAAGGAGACCAAGTTCTCCAAGACGCTGGCCGAACACAGCACTTACGTTGAGCAGTACAACGCGTGGTGCCAGGCAAACGCCGGACGGTGCGTGTGAGTCGTCGCGCCGCGGTCCTCGGGCACCCGATCTCACATTCGAAATCCCCGGCGATGCACACCGCTGCCTATGCCAAGCTCGGTGTGGACATCGAATACTCGGCAATCGACCTGACGGTTGACAGGCTTCCGGCGTTCATGGACTCCCTCCGCGGGGACGCATCGTGGTGCGGGCTTTCGGTAACCATGCCCTTGAAATCGGCCATGGTCAGGGAAGTCGATGAGGTTCGTGGTGCTGGCGCCCACCTGGGTGTTATCAACACGGTCGTCTTCGAGAACGACGCCGGATCGGTTCGCCGGATCGGCTACAACACTGATGTCGAAGGCATCGTGGAAGCAGTTCGTTACGCGGGAATCGCTTCGACACCGCATGCTGCTGTTCTTGGCGGTGGAGGTACCTCGGCAGCCGCGATTGCTGCTGTGCGCGAGCTCGGTGCCGATCATGTCGACGTTTTCGTGCGGGACACCGCACGTGCCCTTGACGCGCAAGCCGCCGCTGCCGCCGTCGGGATTTCCCTGCGTCTCCGCCCCCTCACCGAGGCGGCTACGGCCGTTGCTTCCTCCGGGCTGATCATCTCCACCTTTCCACCGCGTGCGGCCGATGCCCTGGCGGAGGAACTCTCTGCCCTGCCGGGAACGGCGGCGGGTGTTTTGCTTGACGTCGCATATGACCCTTGGCCGAGCCGCCTCGCCGAGGTTTGGCACGCACATGGGGGAGCGGTGGTTCCGGGGCTCGAAATGCTGATGTACCAAGCAGCAGAGCAGATCCGGCAGTTCAGTGGCTGTGACGTTGACGCCTCCGTCATAGATGTGATGTGCGACTCAGTTGGGCTTCCCCGGCGAGTGTTCTAGAGGCCTTACATGGCAGGATTGGTTATATGTTGCGTTGGTTGACTGCCGGTGAATCCCATGGTCCGGCTCTGATCGGAATTGTTGAAGGCGTGCCCGCCGGTGTTGAACTCACCAGCGGGCAAATCCGTGATGCTTTGGCGCGTCGTCGCCTGGGCTATGGACGTGGCGCCCGCATGAAGTTTGAGCAGGATGAAGTCACCATCCTCGGTGGCGTACGTCACGGCATCACCCAGGGTGGTCCCGTTGCCATTCAGGTGGGCAACACCGAATGGCCAAAGTGGGAGCAGATCATGTCTGCTGATCCCGTGGACCCTGAAGTCCTTGCCGACCAGGCCCGCAATGCCCCGCTGACGCGCCCACGTCCCGGGCACGCCGATTTCACCGGCATGCAGAAGTACGGCTTTGACGAAGCCCGTCCGGTCCTTGAGCGCGCCAGTGCGCGCGAGACCGCCACCCGTGTTGCGCTCGGTACCGTTGCCGCCCAGTTCCTGAAGCAACTGGGCGTGGAGTTGGTCAGTCACACCGTTTCCATCGCCAGCGTCACCGTACCCGAGGGCAAGGCGTTGCCTCTGCCCAAGGACGTCATCGCCCTTGACGCTGATCCCCTGCGTTGCTTCGACCGCGAAACATCGGATGCAATGGTCGCCGAGGTGGATGCCGCCCACAAGGAAGGCGAAACCCTTGGAGGCGTGGTTGAGGTCCTTGCCTACGGACTTCCCCCTGGATTGGGCAGCTACGTCCACTGGGACCGTCGCCTCGATTCCCGTCTGGCCGCAGCTCTGATGGGTATTCAGGCCATCAAGGGCGTGGAGGTTGGTGACGGCTTCCTCACCGCTGCCCGCCGCGGTTCCGCAGCGCATGACGAAATCCTTAAGGATGAGAACGGTAAAATCATTCGTCAGACCAACCGCGCCGGCGGCATTGAGGGTGGCATGAGCATTGGCGAAGTCCTGCGCGTCCGGGCCGCCATGAAGCCAATTGCCACGGTTCCCCGCGCACTCCGCACCATTGACGTCAGCACCGGCGAGCCAGCCAAGGCGCATCACCAGCGTTCGGACGTCTGTGCAGTTCCAGCAGCGGGCGTAGTAGCAGAGGCGATGGTGGCTCTTGTCCTCGCAGAAGCCATTGCCGAAAAATTCGGCGGTGATTCTGTTGCCGAGACCATGCGTAACCTGCAGAGCTACCTGGACAACATCCCGGCAACCCTGGACTCGGTCGGCCGGTAGTGGGCCGCACGATCCAGGGCGGCTGCGCTGGCCGTCCCGTTGTCCTGGTGGGCCCTATGGCAGTTGGCAAGTCTGCGATCGGCCAGCAACTTGCCCAGCAGCTCGGCGTTCCTTTTGTGGACACGGATGCGGTTGTCGTTGCCGCGCACGGCAGCATCGCGGACATCTTCGCTGGTCGGGGAGAACACGCCTTCCGTGAAATTGAGGCCCGGGCAGTGGCGAAGGCCATCGAGGCCGCCAAACAACAGCCCGCGGTGATTTCGCTCGGTGGCGGAGCCGTTCTGGACTCGGGAACCCAGCAATTGCTGGGGGAGTGCACCGTGGTCTACCTGGAATGCGACGCCTCCACCGTTGCGGACAGGATCGCGCGAAATACTGGAAGGCCCCTGCTGCAGGGCGACGCAATGTCCCGTTGGGAGGCCCTGTTTGCCACCAGGCGTCCTGTATATGAGCGTCTTGCAGACATCGTCCTGGATGTCCGTTCAGGATCCGTGGCTGAAATCGGCCTCCACCTGGAGGAGCGGCTGCGCCAGCATGCAGCCTTGAAAGAGGAAGTTGAAAAGTGAGCAACGAAGCAACTGTCATCAAGGTGACCGGCCAATCAACCGCTGAAAATTACGACGTTGTGGTGGGCCGTGGCCTCCTGCAATCCCTTCCCGCCAAACTTGGCGAGCGGGTTCGACGCGTGCTTGTCATTCACCCACGCGCTCTTCGCCTGACCGGTGACACCGTCCGCGATGAGCTCGAAGCTGCCGGCTTCACCGCACTGACGGCCGAGATCCCGGATGCCGAAGAAGGCAAGCACATACAGGTTGCCGCTTTCTGCTGGCAGGTACTGGGTCAGAACGACTTCACGCGCTCGGACGCCATCGTGGCCGTAGGTGGCGGCGCGGTGACCGACCTCGCTGGATTCGTTGCTGCCACGTGGCTTCGCGGAGTCAAAGTCATCCACATGCCCACCAGCCTGTTGGGCATGGTGGATGCCTCAGTTGGCGGCAAAACAGGTATCAACACCGCCGAAGGCAAGAACCTGGTGGGATCATTCCATCCTCCCGCGGCTGTTCTGGCGGATCTGGACACACTGAAGACCTTGCCCAGGAACGAGCTGATTTCTGGAATGGCAGAGGTCATCAAGTGCGGCTTCATCGCCGATCCCGCGATCCTTGACCTCATTGAAAAGAACACGGACGCAGTGATGGACCCGGAATCGGACGTTGTCCGTGAACTCATCGAGCGTGCCATTGCGGTCAAAGCCAACGTCGTCTCCCAGGACCTCAAGGAATCCGGGCTGCGCGAGATCCTGAATTATGGACATACCCTGGGCCATGCCATTGAACTCGTGGAGCGCTACTCGTGGCGCCATGGCGCGGCCGTGTCGGTAGGCATGATGTTCGCTGCGGAATTGGCCCGGAGCGTTGGACGTCTCTCGGACGCCGACGCCGATCGGCACCGCACCATCCTTGAGAGCCTTGGCCTCCCTATCACCTACCGCAAGGACCGCTGGCAAGGCCTGCTGGACGGAATGCGGCGCGATAAGAAGTCCCGTGGGGACCTCCTGCGCTTTGTTGTCCTGGATGGCGTAGCCAAGCCCGGCATTCTGGACGTCCCGGATACCTCCCTGTTGTTTGCCGCCTACCAGGAGATTGCTTCATGATGACCGCCCTCAGAGAAGGCGTCAGCGACTGGCCAACCGGCGGATTCCCGGGCGTCCGCACGAACCCCGATACTTTGCTGCCCGTCATCGTCAACGAAGACGCACTGGAGTCTGCGTTGGCGGCTTCGGAAGACCCTGCGGACCGGATCATGGCGCTGCTGCTGGAAAACCAGCCCAAGGAAGCGGCGGAACTGCTCGCTGAGGCACGCTACAAGGACCCGGAATCCTTCCGATTGCGGATTTTTGAAGCCGAAGTCCACCGGGCCACCAATCGCCTGGATCGTGCCATCCAACTGTTCCGCCAGCTGCTGCAGGAAGTCCAAGGTACTTCCAAGGAAGCGATCGTCCACCAGTATTTAGGCCGGGCATATTTCGTCAGCGGAAATGCGCTGGCAGCATCCGAGGAGTTCGCCAAGGCACTGGACCTAAGGGTTGCCAAGGCTGCCGATGCCGCACTGATCTACTCCTCTGCGGTGGCCCTCCAGCGGGCCAGGGATGTGCTGGAACTCGCGTCCTGATCCCGGGCGAAACCACCCGTAGGCAAGCCACTGTGCATTTGACGGTAGAATGGTTCTTGGATTTTTGATAAATACGCGCTGGCACGCCTTTTGGCGTGCTGGCTGGCATACCCGGCTGGAAGCTAGAAACCGTAGCTAGAACCAGTGAGAGAAACCAGAGGATACGAGTGGCAACCACAAACGACATCAAGAACGGAACCGTACTGAAGCTCGAGGGCCAGCTCTGGAACATCATTGAGTTCCAGCACGTCAAGCCGGGCAAGGGTGGCGCTTTCGTTCGCACCAAGATGCGCAATGTCATGTCCGGCAAGGTGGTTGACAAGACCTTCAACGCCGGACTGAAGATCGAGACCGCTACGGTTGACCGCCGTGACTACCAGTACCTGTACCAGGATGGCGAAGACTTCGTCTTCATGGACACCCAGGACTACGACCAAATCACCGTTTCCGGTGCCACGGTCGGCGACGCCACAAACTTCATGCTTGAGAACCAGATGGTGAACATCGCCATCCACGAAGGCACGCCGCTGTACATCGAGTTGCCGCCGAGCGTCGTTCTCGAAATCACCTACACCGAGCCCGGCCTCCAGGGCGACCGCTCCTCGGCAGGCACCAAGCCTGCGACCGTGGAAACCGGCTACGAAATCCAGGTTCCGCTGTTCGTGGAGCAGGGTACCAAAGTCAAGGTTGATACCCGCGACGGCAGCTACCTGGGCCGGGTCAACGACTAGTGAGCGCACGCGGTAAAGCCCGTAGCAGGGCACTTGAAGTACTTTTCGAGGCGGAGCAGCGCTCCGTTTCGGCTTTTGACGCGCTCAAGGCGCGTCGGGAGAAGACGGATCTCGTCATCAATCCTTACACGATGGAAATCGTTGAGGGTGTCGTCTCCATGCAGCCAACTATCGATGAGTTCCTGCAGACCTATGCCCAGGGCTGGACACTGGAGCGGATGCCTTCGGTAGACCGCATCATCCTCCGCATTGGCGCTTGGGAACTCCTCTACAACGACGAAGTCCCGGACGGAGTGGCTGTCAGCGAAGCTGTGGCCCTCGCCAAGACGATGTCCACGGACGAATCACCGGCCTTCATCAACGGCTTGCTTGGCCGGCTCCAGAAGCTCAAGCCGTCGCTTCTCGCCTAAGTGCACCGCCGGACCCGCATCCATTCAGGATGCGGGTCCTTCTCTTTAAGCGTGCTCAAGCTCCTAGTTAAGCGTGCTCAAGCTCCTAGTGCAGCACAGCCGCCCGAAGCGCTGGAATCGCACGAAGATGGTCAAGTTCATCCTGCTGATGAACGAGCACATCGCGGCCGCTGAGGATGCGTTGGCGCGTGAACGCCAAGGCCGTGGCACCCTTGATGAATGCGCGCATCTGTGCGGCGCGACCACTGGAGGCCGCCCACCGAAGGGCATGTCGTCTTCCTTGGGATGTTGCCAGCATTTCAACTTCGGCAGGCGTAAACCATCCGGCCCTGGCATATTCGAGGAGCCGCTGGCGCGTGAGTTTGCCTTCGGCAATGCGCAGGAAAATGATGCCGAGGGCCGCGATCAGGAAGATTGGCACCTGCACCACAAAGTAGTCCAGCAGGAAGTCCTGGCCCATGCTGTTCCACCTGTTGTGCAGGAACATGGCCGGCAGGAGGCCGATGACGAAGGCCAGGACTGCATAGCCGGAATGCCACCTCCGGGCGGCGAATCCCATGATGAGGCCGGTTGTTCCCGTGAAAATGGCATGTGCGAAGGGTGACATAACCCCACGCAGGATGAAGATGCGGACAAGGTCCGTGCCGGGCTCCGATGATGACGCGATCTCACGGCCGAAGTAGAGGATGTTCTCCGTGAAGGCGAAGCCGGCGGCGATGGTAAAAGCAAAGACGACACCGTCCACGGGGCCATCGAAGTACTTCCGGGCACCAAGGATGAGAAGCAATAGGCCTAGCGACTTGGTGAATTCCTCCACGATGGGAGCCTGGACCGTGGCCATGAAGTATGTGAATGCTTCTTCGCTGGTGGTAGGGGCTGCCAAGGCGAAGAGGGGCTGGATTAACAGGGTTCCGGCAATCGAAACTGCGGCTCCCCACGTGAAAGCGAACCAGAGCAGCCTTTTCGGTTCCGGCTCCCAACGGTCAATGAGCCGCACGGTCAGCAGCACTACCGACAACGGGATCAGGGAGGCGATGAACCCGATCACGAAGCCGGCGATTCCTGTATTGCCCAGCAGGAACGGAACCACCAGGAGAAGGCTGCCGAGGACTAATATGGCGCCCGCCAGGAGCAGGGGGAGTGTGCCCGGCGACCGGCGTCCCCGGGATGCCGGTGGAGCCGCCCAGGTCTGCTGGGGAAGGTCGCCGGGGTTCCCGGGGGCTGGTTGGTAGTTTCCGGGCTGTACCCGCCCGATCCACGTTGGATTGGCTGCCGGTTCCAGGTAGGGCCGCGGGTAGGGTTGGTGTCCGCCGGGGTGTCCAGGATGGTTGCTGCTCATGGCCTAGAGCCTATTCCACAGCCTTGACTGTGAGCTTTAACTCACCGCCTCGTCCGCCGCCCGGTGAGGCTGCCAGTTTGCGCTGTGGTAGTTTTGGAAGGCAAATATTCCTTTTTTAATTCCGTCCCGTGAGGCGGGGAAAGGGGAGACGAGCGAATGACTGAAGTCACTTCAGCGCAGGTTCCGTCGCGGGTTGTCCTCAACCAAGCGGATATCGATCGTGCGCTGACTCGTATCGCCCATGAGATCCTCGAAGCCAATAAAGGCTCCCAGGACCTTGTTCTCCTGGGCATTCCCAGCCGCGGTTATCCCTTGGCCGTGCGACTCGCCAACAAGATCGCTGCCGCTGACCCCAGTATCAACGCGGAAACGATCGTCGGCCAACTCGACGTCACCATGTTCCGTGACGATCTTTCGCATCAGCCCACCAGGCCACCCCACCACACGCGCTTGCCACTGTCTGGCATCGACAACAAAGTTGTTGTCCTCATCGACGACGTCCTGTATTCCGGCCGCACCATCAGGGCAGCGCTGGATGCCCTGGTGGACCTTGGCCGTCCCAGGATTGTCCGCCTGGCAGTCCTGGTTGACCGGGGTCACCGTGAGCTTCCCATCCGCGCGGACCATGTAGGCAAGAACCTACCAACTTCCTCCGCGGAAAAAGTCCGCGTCCACCTTGAGGAAATCGACTCGGTAGACGGCGTTCCGGTCAACGAAGTAGTAATCGAGGCCGGCAAATGAAGCACCTCCTCTCCACTGAGAACCTCAGCGCTTTCGACGCCATCCGGGTCCTGGACACCGCCGAGGAAATGTCGGCCGTGGGGGACCGCGAGGTCAAGAAGCTCCCCGCACTCCGGGGTCGCACGGTAGTGAACCTCTTCTTCGAGGACTCCACCCGGACCCGGATTTCCTTCGAAGCCGCAGCAAAGCGGCTTTCGGCCGATGTCATCAACTTCGCCGCCAAGGGCTCTTCCGTGTCCAAGGGTGAGTCCCTGAAAGACACTGCGCAGACGCTGGCCGCCATGGGCGCCGATGCGGTTGTCATCCGCCACTGGGCTTCGGGCGCTCCGCACCGGCTTGCTGCCACGGACTGGATCGACGCCGCAGTGATCAACGCAGGCGATGGCACCCACGAACACCCCACGCAGGCGCTGTTGGATGCGTTCACGATGCGGCGCCACTGGTCCCAGCTCAACGGGACGAAGTCCACAGGGGCGGACCTTCGAGGCATGCGTGTGGCGATCGTCGGAGATGTCCTGCATTCACGCGTGGCCCGGTCCAACGTCTGGTTGCTTCGCACGCTCGGTGCCGCGGTCACGTTGGTTGCGCCACCCACACTGCTGCCGATCGGCGTCGAGCACTGGCCTTGCAAGGTCAGCTACAACCTGGACGAAACGCTGGAGGCGGGCGTCGACGCCATGATGATGCTGCGAGTCCAGGGTGAGCGCATGCATGCCTCGTTCTTCCCGTCCACCCGTGAGTACTCACGCCGCTGGGGTTTCGATGACGCCCGGCTTCGGGCACTGGATGACCTTGGCATGAAAGACACCATCATCATGCATCCCGGCCCCATGAACCGTGGCCTGGAAATTTCCTCGGCCGCCGCCGATTCACCCCGCTCAACAGTGCTTGCACAGGTGCGGAACGGTGTTTCAGTGCGCATGGCCGCCCTTTACCTGCTGCTCTCCGGGGATTCCCGCGAAGCAACCGCTGCAACGGCAGCCACCACCCACGCTGTAAGCCAGCCCACCAAGGAGAGCAACTGATGGCCGAGAACACGTACCTGATCCGCGGGGCCGCCATTCTCGGCGGCGAAGTTGAAGACCTGTTGATCCGGGATGGCATCATCGCCGCCCGCGGCAAGGGCCTCTCTGACGAGGCCGCCACAGTGATCGACGGAACGGGCCTGGTTGCCCTCCCCGGCATGGTTGACGTCCACACGCACTTGCGCGAACCGGGCCGCGAGGATGCTGAAACGGTCGAGACCGGCACTCGTGCCGCAGCCCTGGGTGGCTTCACGGCCGTTCACGCCATGGCCAACAGCAACCCCGTTGCTGACACGGCGGGCGTCGTCGAGCAGGTCCACAGCCTCGGCCGGGCATCCGGTTGGGTGGACGTGCGTCCCGTTGGCGCTGTCACGGTGGGCCTGGCCGGTGAGCAACTTGCGGAGCTCGGTGCGATGGCGGATTCCCGCGCCCAGGTGCGGATGTTCTCCGACGACGGCATTTGTGTGCACGATCCCGTGCTGATGCGCCGAGCGTTGGAGTACGTCAAAGCGTTCGACGGCGTGGTGGCCCAGCACGCGCAGGAACCCCGCCTTACCGCCGGGGCACAGATGAATGAAGGCGCCGTCTCGGCGGTGCTGGGTCTTGCGGGTTGGCCGGCCGTGGCAGAGGAAAGCATCATTGCCCGCGACGTCCTGCTCACGCAGCATGTGGGTTCCCGCCTCCACGTTTGCCATGTCTCCACCGCTGGATCTGTCGAAATTGTCCGCTGGGCCAAGGCCCGCGGGATCAACGTCACGGCCGAGGTCACGCCCCACCACCTGCTCCTCACCGACGAACTGGTCCGCAGCTACGATCCCGTGTACAAGGTCAACCCGCCGCTGCGTACGGATGCGGACGTCCAGGCGCTCCGTGAAGGCCTGGCTGACGGCACGATCGATGTTGTCGGCACGGACCACGCCCCGCACCCCAGCGAGCACAAGGAATGCGAATGGGCCCAGGCGGCCATGGGCATGACTGGCCTGGAAACGGCATTGTCTGTTGTCCAGGAGACGATGATCGAAACCGGACTCATGACGTGGGCCGACTTCGCCAGGGTCACCTCTTTCACGCCGGCAGTTATCGGCCGCGTGGCGGACCAGGGCCGCCCGTTGGAGGAAGGCGAGCCCGCCAACGTCATCCTGGTGGACCCGGCTGCGCGTTGGACGGTCGACCCCCATAAGATGGCCACCATGGGCCGCAATTCACCGTTCAAGGGCAAAGAGCTGCCCGGATCCGTGGTGGCAACCTTCTTCAAGGGCCACCCAACGGTTCTCAACGGCAAGCTCAACACCCCGTACCGGTACGCCGGAAACTACCCAACCCCGGATGCCGCCGGGGCAGTCAGCGGTAGCTGATGAGCAACCAGACACTCACCGTGCTCATCACGGTGCCGTTGATCATCGTCGTCCTGATGATGATCTGGCTGGGGTGGCGGAACAGGCTCAGGCGACAAGCCGACGTCGAACGCCTCCCCGAGGTGCCGCAGCAGCTGACACCGGCCACGGTAGTAGCGGAGGGCCAGTACGTTGCCACTACCACGGCAGGTGACTGGCTGGACCGGATCGCAGTGCAAGGCCTCGGACTCCGCACCAATGCGGAACTGAGCATCCATACTGAAGGCATCTTGTTCGACCGCTCGGGCGCCGCCCCGGTGTTCATCCCGCGCGCCGCAGTGGCTGACAGCCGCCAAGCAGCCGGCATGGCCGGGAAGTTCGTGGAAAAAGACGGACTCCTGGTCGTCAGCTGGAAGCTGGGCGGCAAGGAACTGGATACCGGATTCCGGACCAGGCATGCAGCCGACAAAGAGCTCCTCCTCGAAGCCATTCAAGAATTGATCTCCGCAGCCCCTCAGGCAGATGCCGATAGTGGAAAGTAATAAAGTGACGGACAGTAAAGCAGCCACCACACCCACCCCCTCCGCAGCAGTACTGGTGCTGGAAGACGGCCGCATGTTCCGCGGCCGCAGCTACGGCGCCCAGGGAACGGCCCTCGGTGAGGCCGTCTTCGCCACCGGAATGACCGGCTACCAGGAGACCATCACCGATCCCTCATATGCCCGCCAGCTCGTGGTGCAGACAGCACCCCACATCGGCAACACGGGCGTCAACAGCGAAGACGCTGAGTCCCGCCGCATCTGGGTGGCAGGGTACATTGTGCGCGACGCTGCCCGCCGCCCCTCCAACTGGCGTTCGGAAGGCAGTCTCGATGATGAACTCGTGGAGCAAGGCATCGTGGGCATCCAGGGCGTCGACACCCGTGCCATCACCCGGCACCTCCGCGAGCACAAGACCATGCGCGCAGGCATCTTCTCGGGCGAGGCCGCCCAGGCATCGGACAAGGAGCTCCTGAACGCCGTGCTGGCAAGCGCCCCCATGGAAGGCGCGGCGCTGGCTGAAGAGGTGTCCATTGATGAGGCGTACGTCGTGGAACCCAAGGACCACGGCTGGGATGGCGAGCCCAGGTTCTCCATCGCCGCCGTCGACCTCGGCATCAAGGCAATGACCCCGGTCCGCTTCGCGGAGCGCGGCGTGCGTGTGCATGTCCTGCCGGCGACGTCCACCCTGGAGGAGGTCAACGCGGTCAATCCGGACGGCTTCTTCATGTCCAACGGGCCCGGTGACCCTGCCACCGCAGACCACCAGGTCTCACTCCTGCGTTCGGTGCTGGACGAGAAACTGCCCTACTTCGGCATCTGCTTCGGCAATCAGATCCTGGGCCGTGCCCTCGGCTTTGGAACCTACAAGCTCCGCTACGGCCACCGCGGCATCAACCAGCCGGTGATGGACCGCCGCACGGGCAAGGTTGAAATCACCTCGCAGAACCACGGCTTCGCCGTCGACGCGCCGCTGAACGGTGCCACGGTCGCCCCCGAGGAGCGTTACGGCCGCGTGGAAGTCAGCCACGTCTCCTTGAATGACGACGTCGTTGAAGGCCTTGCCTGCCTGGACATCCCGGCGTTCTCGGTCCAGTACCACCCTGAAGCTGCGGCTGGCCCGCACGATGCTGCGTACCTCTTCGACCGCTTTATCGACCTCATGGCCGAAACCAAATCGGCCACCGCCGGCGCCGCCAACTCCACCGAATCCAAGACTGAGGACAAGAAGTAATGCCCAAGCGTACAGATCTCAAGAGCGTCCTTGTCATCGGTTCCGGCCCCATCGTCATCGGCCAGGCAGCCGAGTTCGACTACTCCGGTACCCAGGCTCTCCGCGTCCTCAAGGAGGAAGGCCTCCGCGTCATCCTCGTGAACTCCAACCCGGCCACGATCATGACGGACCCCGAGTTCGCCGACGCCACCTACGTCGAGCCCATCACGCCCGAGGTTGTTGAGAAGATCATCGCCAAGGAACGTCCGGACGCTATCCTGCCCACCTTGGGTGGCCAGACGGCTCTGAACACTGCCATCGCGTTGGACAAGAACGGTGTGCTGGAGAAGTACAACGTGGAACTCATTGGCGCAAACATTGCTGCCATTGAGCTCGGAGAAGACCGCGAGAAGTTCAAGGGCGTCGTTGAGCGTTGTGGCGCCGAGTCGGCCCGCAGCCACATCATTCACAGTATGGACGAAGCCTTCGCTGCGGCCGAAGACCTCGGCTACCCCATGGTGGTCCGCCCGTCCTTCACCATGGGTGGCTTGGGCTCAGGCTTGGCTTACAACGAGGACGACCTCCGCCGCATCGTCGGCCAGGGGCTCCAGTACAGCCCCACCACCGAGGTCCTGCTCGAAGAGAGCATTCTCGGCTGGAAGGAATACGAGCTTGAGATGATGCGCGACAAGAACGACAACGTCGTTGTTGTTTGCTCCATCGAAAACTTCGATCCCGTAGGCGTCCACACCGGTGACTCCATCACGGTTGCTCCGGCGCTGACCCTCACCGACCGCGAGTACCAAAAGCTTCGGGACGTCTCCATCGCTGTTATCCGCGAAGTCGGCGTGGACACCGGTGGCTGCAACATCCAGTTCGCCATCGACCCCGCTACGGGACGCGTAGTGGTTATCGAGATGAACCCCCGCGTATCCCGTTCCTCCGCGCTGGCTTCCAAGGCAACCGGCTTCGCCATTGCCAAGATCGCCACAAAGCTCTCCCTTGGTTACACCCTGGACGAGATCCCGAATGACATCACCCAGAAGACGCCGGCATCGTTTGAACCGACGTTGGACTACGTTGTGGTCAAGGTGCCGCGCTTCGCCTTTGAGAAGTTCCCGGCAGCCGACAACACGCTGACCACCACCATGAAGTCCGTTGGCGAAGCCATGGCCATGGGCCGCAACTTCACCGAAGCCCTGCAGAAAGCCCTTCGTTCACTGGAGCAGAAGGGCTCGCAGCTGGACTTCAGCTCCGTGCCGGAGTACGAGGTTGCCGAGCTCATCGAGAAGGCCAAGCGCCCCACGACGGACCGCCTGCACCAGGTGCAGCGCGCACTCCTGGGTGGCGCCACGGTGGAAGACCTCTTCGAAGCCACCAAGATCGATCCCTGGTTCCTGGACCAGCTGCAGCTCCTCAACGAAACCGCGCAGGAGATCCGCAAGGCTGGCGTGCTCACCGAGGAAATGCTGCGCAACGCCAAACGCCATGGTTTCTCCGACGAGCAGATCGGTGCCTTGACGCACAACAATGAGGCAGTGGTCCGCGGCGTCCGCCAGGCCTTGGGTATCCGTCCGGTCTACAAGACGGTGGACACCTGTGCCGCTGAGTTTGCCGCTTACACCCCGTACCACTACTCGTCCTACGACGAGGAAGATGAGGTAGGCCTGCACGCCAAGCCCTCCGTCATCATCCTTGGTTCAGGGCCCAACCGCATTGGCCAGGGCATCGAGTTCGACTACTCCTGCGTCCACGCCTCCATGGCGCTGCGCAAGGCCGGCTACGAGACCGTCATGGTCAACTGCAACCCCGAGACCGTCTCCACCGACTACGACGTTTCCACGCGCCTTTACTTCGAGCCGCTGACCCTTGAGGACGTCCTCGAGGTCATCGCCGCTGAAGAGCGCACCGGTGGCGTCATGGGCGTCTTCGTCCAGCTCGGTGGCCAGACGCCCCTGAAGCTTGCACAGCAGCTTGCCGACGCCGGTGTGCCGATCCTGGGCACCTCTCCTGAGGCGATTGACCTCGCAGAGCACCGTGGCGCCTTCGCCCGTGTCCTGGACGAGGCGGGCCTGACCTCCCCGAAGAACGGGACCGCCGTTTCCTTCGAGGATGCCAAGAAGATCGCTGACGAGATCGGTTATCCCGTGCTTGTTCGTCCGTCCTATGTCCTGGGTGGCCGCGGGATGGAGATCGTCTACGATGAGGCAAACCTCTCCCGCTACATCGCCAACGCCACGGAAATCACCACGGACCACCCGGTGCTGATTGACCGCTTCCTGGAAGACGCGGTCGAAATCGATGTCGATGCCCTCTTCGACGGCACCGACATGTACCTCGGCGGCATCATGGAACACATCGAGGAGGCCGGTATCCACTCCGGAGACTCGGCCTGTGTCCTTCCTCCGATCACACTTGGCAACAACGTGATCGAGCGCGTGCGCACTGCAACGCGGGCCATCGCTGAGGGCGTGGGCGTCCGTGGCCTTATCAACATCCAGTTCGCGCTGGCCTCCGACGTCCTGTACGTCCTTGAAGCGAACCCGCGTGCTTCGCGTACGGTACCGTTCGTTTCCAAGGCCACTGGCGTTCAGATGGCCAAGGCTGCCGCACTGATCGGTACCGGTGTCACCATCAACCAGCTCCGCAGCGCCTACAAGATGCTGCCGGAAACCGGTGACGGTTCCACCTTGCCCCTGGACGCTCCGGTCGCCGTCAAGGAAGCTGTCCTGCCGTTCAGCCGCTTCCGTACTCCGGAGGGCAAGGTTGTCGACTCCCTGCTCGGGCCGGAAATGCGGTCCACGGGCGAAGTCATGGGTATCGACAAGCACTTCGATACCGCATTCGCCAAGAGCCAGGCCGCCGCAAACAACGCGCTGCCCACCGAAGGCAAGATCTTCGTTTCGGTAGCCAACCGCGACAAGCGCTCGGTGATCATG
Organism: Paenarthrobacter sp. 10L420; assembly: GCF_056395385.1. NCBI lineage: Bacteria > Bacillati > Actinomycetota > Actinomycetes > Micrococcales > Micrococcaceae > Paenarthrobacter > Paenarthrobacter sp. 10L420. The sequence goes on from NZ_JBFTJK010000006.1 coordinate 47,323, forward strand.
GGCGTCAAGCGCCTCTCGGACCTTGGCTTCGAGATCGTCTCCACGGGTGGCACGGCTGACGTCCTGCGCCGCAACGGCATCCAGGCGACTCCGGTCCGCAAGGTGGCCGAGGGCAGCAGCGCCGAAGGTGAAGGCACTATCGCAGACCTCGTCATTGCCGGCGAGATCGACATGGTGTTCAACACTCCGTCCGGTGGGGAAGCCCGCAGCGATGGCTACGAGCTCCGGGCAGCGGCTACCTCCATCGGCATTCCCTGCATCACCACTGTGGCTGAGTTCAACGCAGCCGTGCAGGCAATTGAGGCACTTCGCACCTACGAGTGGTCGGTCACCAGCCTGCAGGAGCACGCAGCCAACCTGAGCGCATCACAGGCCGCCGTCAATGCCTGACTCTGTTGTTGGGCACGAGGCCCAGGACGCGCAGCAGCCGGGCCGGGAGTCATTTGGCTCCCGGCTGGCCGCCGCAATGGCCAGCCGCGGTCCGCTGTGCGTCGGAATCGATCCTCATCCCCAGCTTCTGGCTGACTGGGGACTGAACGACGACGTCGCCGGGCTGGAGCGCTTCTCGCTCAGCGTTGTGGAGGCCGTGGCTTCCCTCGCTGCCGCGGTGAAGCCGCAAGTGGCATTGTACGAACGCCACGGCTCGGCGGGCATGGCTGTCCTGGAGCGGACGTTGGCCGCAGCTGCCGAGGCGGATGTGCTGAGCATCGCCGACGCCAAGCGCGGTGATATCGGGTCCACCATGGCTGCCTACGCAGATGCATGGCTGCGTGACGGTTCAGCCCTGGCCGCAGATTCAGTGACCTTGAGTCCCTACTTGGGCTTCGAATCCCTGCGTCCGGCACTGGACCTTGCTGCGCAAAATGGCAGGGGAGTGTTTGTGCTCGCATTGACATCCAATCCGGAGGGAAAGTCTGTCCAGCACGTTGGCGGAAGCAATTCCGTCGCCCGCGGGATAGTCACTGCTGCCGCAGCCGAGAACAAGCGCTACGCGGGCGTCCTGGGTTCAGTGGGACTTGTTGTGGGCGCCACCATCGGTTCTGCACTCGAAGATCTGGACATCGACCTCGGCCCGGTCCGCGGAGCAATCCTGGCGCCTGGCCTGGGTGCGCAGGGTGCTACGCCCGCGGATCTCCGCTCCACGTTCGGCGTCGCCTATCCCACAGTGCTGGCTACGTCGAGCCGGGGCATCCTTGCCGCCGGTCCAACGAAGGCTGCCTTGCGGGCGGTTACCCAGGAAACACTCGACGGGCTACGGGCGGAATGATTCACTGACGCCTCATTGCGCAACCTGCCGCCTGCCGGTAGGTTCAGGATCAGTTTCGCGTGACGTGAATCACAAATCCGATCTGACAGGGGTTTGGCCGTGGGTCTGAAAGAGCTGACACCGCAGGAGCGTTCCGATGCTTTGGATAAGGCTGCGAAGGCGCGTGCTGTGCGGGCCGCAGCCAAGGAGCGGCTCAAACGCGGTGAACTGAGCATCGCTGAGCTGATCTCTTCAGGCACTACGGATGAAGCCATTGCGCGGATGCGGGTGGTGGAGCTGTTGGAGGCCCTCCCAGGCATAGGACCTGTACGTGCGGCCGGGATCATGGCGGAGATAGGCATCGCCGGATCCCGGCGCATCAGGGGGTTGGGAATTCACCAGGCCCGGGCGCTGGTAGATTTTATGGACACCCAGCAAAGCGTTTGACGCATCTCCCCGAAGGAATCCGTGAGCAAGAAACCTGGACTGACTGTCCTCGCAGGCCCAACTGCTGTTGGCAAGGGAACCGTATCCACCTACATCAGGGACAACTATCCAGAGGTCTGGCTTTCCGTCTCCGCCACCACCCGCGCTGCGCGTCCAGGCGAGAAGGATGGGGTTCACTACTTCTTCAAGTCCGCCGAAGAGTTTGACTCGCTGGTAGCTGATGGCGAACTCCTGGAGTGGGCCGTGGTCCACGGCCAGAACCGGTACGGCACGCTCCGGAGTACCGTGAATGCTGCCATTGCGGAGGGAAAATCGGTACTGCTCGAGATCGATCTTCAGGGCGCACGCCAGGTAAAAGCGGCTGTGCCGGATGCCAAGTTCGTCTTCCTGGCACCGCCCAGCTGGGAAGAAATGGTGCGTCGGCTTGTGGGTCGCGGCACCGAAACTGCCGAGGAACAGCAGCGCAGGCTGGAAACCGCTAAACTGGAACTTGCTGCTGAACCGGAGTTTGACCACACCGTCATTAATGACGACGTTCGCCGGGCAGCGGACGAGCTTGTTTCACTCATGGGGCTAACCCCGCACGAGCGCTAAAAGCGCTTGCACTTGTCGGCCCGCTAGAATTTGGAGATTTCGTGTCCACGAACCTTGAAGGCATCATCAACCCGCCGATCGATTCGCTGCTTGAGGCTGCCGATTCCAAGTACGGCCTGGTAATCTTCGGCGCCAAGCGTGCCCGCCAGATCAACGCGTACTACGCCCAGCTGCACGAGGGCCTCTTCGAGTACGTCGGTCCCTTGGTAGACACCAAGCTGAATGAGAAGTCATTGTCGATCGCCCTCCGCGAGATCAACGAAGGCCTTCTGGTTTCCACGCCGATCGAGCCCGCAGAATAAAACAGACTGCCTGTTGACGGAGGTCACGTGCGCATAGTCCTCGGAGTCGGGGGAGGGATCGCAGCCTACAAGGTTGCATCGCTCCTCCGGCTTTTTACTGAAGCCGGTCACCACGTGACGGTGATCCCCACCGAAGCAGCAACCCGTTTCGTCGGTGTTGCTACGTGGGAGGCACTCTCCGGAAACCCGGTCAGCAACAGCGTCTTTGACGACGTCGAGAAGGTCAACCATGTCCGTCTGGGCCACGAGGCTGACTTGATTGTCGTCGCACCGGCCACTGCGGACCTCTTGGCAAAGGCAGCCACGGGCCAGGCCGGTGACCTCCTGACCAACACGCTCCTCATGGCTCACGGTCCAGTGCTGTTCGCTCCTGCGATGCATACGGAAATGTGGCAGCATGCTGCAACCCAGGCCAACGTGGAAACCTTGCGGAGTCGGGGTGTCACGGTCCTGGAGCCTGCCAGCGGCCGCCTGACCGGTGCCGATTCCGGCCCGGGCCGCCTGCCCGAACCTGAGGCCATTTTCACGGCCGCCATGGCGTTGGCTGAGGCCACCACGGAGGCGGATTCACCCAAGACCGTGCCGGCAGCACATGCTTCCCTCGCTGGCCGTACGGTGACGATTTCGGCAGGTGGTACCAGGGAAGCATTGGACCCGGTGCGTTTCCTGGGTAACCGTTCGTCAGGTAAACAGGGTGCGGCCCTGGCCGCGGCAGCGTTGGCTGCCGGTGCCACAGTGCGTTTCCTTGCCGCGCATATGGACGTCGAGCCACCCGCCGGCGTCGAGCTCGTCCGCGTTGACTCAGCCTTGGAACTGCGTGAGGCAGCGCTGAAAGCGGCGGTGGATTCCGACGTCGTAATTATGGCTGCGGCTGTAGCGGATTTCCGTCCCGCAGAGGTTTCGGACACCAAGATCAAAAAGGTCGACGGCGAGGACGCGCCGTTGGTGCGCCTGGTTCGAAACCCGGACATCCTGCATGAACTGGTCGAACGGCGCAACGCCGAGGGTGGCCAGCAGCTGATCGTAGGTTTTGCCGCCGAGACCGGTGATGCCCAAGGCGACGTTCTGGAGCATGCCACGGCGAAACTCAAGCGCAAGGGCTGCGACCTCCTGGTGGTCAACCACGTCGGGGTTGGCCGCGTCTTCGGCCAGGACGACAACTCCGTAGTGATCCTTTCCGGCCATGGTGCCGAACCGCAGTCGGCGTCCGGATCCAAGTCTGACGTCGCTGCGGCCGTTATTGATCGGGTAGGCGCCGAGTTGGCCAGGGTTTTTCCGGCTCCGTAACATCTACCGGCGGTAGCCTCCGCCCCCAATTCTTAGCAAAGGGACACACGGCAGATGCCGCCGCCCCGCAACACAGTAAGGTGGTCGAGTGACTTTACCGCTGCACCATGAACACCATGGCACCCCGTCCAAGCTCCGGCTCTTCACTTCAGAGTCGGTCACTGAAGGGCACCCGGACAAGATCTGCGATCAGATCAGCGATGCCATCCTGGATGGGCTCCTGGCTGCCGATCCTGAATCCCGCGTTGCCGTCGAGACCATGGCCACCACCGGCCTGGTCCACGTGGCCGGTGAGGTAACAACCGACGCTTACGTCGAGATACCGCAGATTGTCCGCGAGACCATTCTTGGCATTGGCTATGATTCTTCCGCCAACGGTTTCGACGGTGCCCGCTGTGGCGTCTCGGTGTCCATCGGGCAGCAGTCCAACGACATCGCCGGCGGCGTCTTCAACTCCCTTGAGGCACGTGAAGGCCGCCAGGAGGACGACTACGATCTCCAAGGTGCGGGCGATCAGGGCATCATGTTCGGCTACGCCAGCGATGAGACTGCGTCCTACATGCCGACGCCCATCTGGCTTGCCCACCGTTTGTCGGAGCGCCTCACCGAGGTCCGCAAGAGCGGCGAACTTGCGTACCTCCGTCCGGATGGCAAAACGCAGGTCACGGTAGGGTACGACGGCGACCGTCCGGTTTCGGTTGAAACGGTAGTGATTTCCAGTCAGCACGCCGAAGATGCGAGCCTGGACCAATTGCGCGCCGACCTCGCAAGCCACGTCATCGATCCCGTTCTGGCCGCATCCAACCTTGACATCTCCCATGTAGCCAACATCCTGAACCCTGCGGGCGCCTTCGTGATCGGCGGCCCGGTTGGCGATGCTGGTCTCACTGGTCGCAAGATTATTGTCGATACCTATGGCGGGTTCTCCCGGCATGGTGGAGGCGCCTTCTCCGGCAAGGACCCTTCCAAGGTAGATCGGTCGGCTGCCTACGCCATGCGCTGGGTTGCCAAGAACGTGGTAGCTGCAGGTCTGGCCAAGCGCGCGGAGATCCAGATTGCCTACGCCATTGGCCAGGCACGTCCGGTGGGAACGTACGTAGAGACCTTCGGCACGGAAACTGTTGACCCGGCCCGCATCGGTGAGGCCATCAACGAGCTCTTCGATCTCCGTCCCCGGGCCATCATCGACGCCTTGGACCTCAAGCGTCCCATTTACACCAAGACGGCGGCTCACGGCCACTTCGGCCGTGACGAGCCCGACTTCACGTGGGAGCGCCTGGACCGTGTGGCGGACCTGAAGGAATTCTTCAACGCCTGATCTCCCGCTTATCCGCCTGTGCCAGCGGCGTGTTTGTAACTTTGTCGGTGGCCCATGATTGGCTGGAGCCAGAGAGATGCCCGCAGTGGGTCGATCCCGCTGCGGGCATCCTTCGTTTCTTGCGTGGAAGGCCCGCGCAACTGAGTTGGAGGTGAAAGTTGTATGGCCGGACACGAAGCCCAGCCATCGCTGCTTCAACCTTCTTTGCTGCAAGGATTCCCGGATAAGTCCCCCGTCAGTGGACCTGCGCTGGCGGCTGAGAATCCGATAGCCCGCGTGGTGCTGGAATCCTCCCTGCCTCACTTGGACAGGCCCTTCGATTACAGCGTGCCCGCTGACCTCTCTGATTCTGCTGTTCCCGGAGTCCGCGTGAAAGTGAAGTTCAACGGCCGGGAGCTTAACGGCTTCGTGCTGGAACGCGTCGATACTTCGGATGCCGGCCACCCGCTGACCCCACTTCACAAAGTAATCTCCACACTGTCGGTCCTGACGCCCCACATCGCTGAGTTGGCTGGAACGGTAGCTGCGCGCTACGCCGGAACCTTGAGCGATGTCCTGCGTACTGCTGTTCCTCCTCGCGTTGCCAAAGTGGAGAAGGAGCTATTCTCCGGAGACGCAGCACGGGATTCGGAGCTTCCGTCAAATGTGCCAGACGCCCATGCCTGGGGTTCCTACTCCAACGGAGCACAGTACCTCCACCACCTGGCCAGTGGCGGATCGCCCAAGGCTGTCCTCACGGCGTTGCAGGGATTCGGCCCCGACGGGTGGCCTTCGCTGGTTGCCTCGGCTGTGGCGGCAGTCCGGGCTTCCGGCCGTGGTGCCGTGGTGGTCGTCCCCGATTACAGGGATCTCGAACAGCTGGAGGCGGCCCTCGCCAAAGTCCTGCCAGCGGGTGACGTCGCGCGGCTGACGGCTGACGACGGTCAAACTCCGCGCTACAGAAGTTTCCTCCGAATCCTGACTGGCGAAGCGCGTGTAGCCATCGGCACCAGATCCGCCGCTTATGCGCCTGTCCGGGAGTTGGGCCTCGTAGTCTGTTGGGACGACGGTGACGACCTCCACATCGATCAGCGGGCTCCCTATGCGCACACGCGCGAAGTGCTGCTCCTGCGGGCCGAGCAGGAGAACGCAGCCTGCCTGATGGCATCCCACAGCCGCAGCACTGAACTCCAGCGCCTGGTTGAAATGCAATGGGCTGTGCCGATCGAGGCGCCGCGAACGGTCATTCGCTCCACTGTTCCGCGCGTCCTGAACACAGCTGACAGCTTTGAGCAGGAACGTGATCCCCTGGCCCGGATTGCACGTTTGCCCGGAGCAGCATGGCGTGCGGCCAAGGAAGGCCTCGAACATGGCCCTGTGCTGGTGCAGGTTGCACGTGCTGGCTACGCGCCCTCTTTGGCTTGCGAGACGTGCCGGGAACTGGCCCGCTGCAACAACTGCCAAGGACCGCTGGCCATCTCCAGCAGTTCCGCCATGCCGCTTTGCCGCTGGTGTTCCACGCCGGCGCCGCAGTGGCGATGCAACCATTGCAACGGCACCCACCTGCGCCGTAGTGCGACAGGAGCTGTGCGAACGGCGGAGGAACTAGGGCGGGCTTTTCCTGGAAAAACGGTTATCACCTCGTCGGGGGAGAACATCAAGGCAACGGTGCCTGATGCTCCGGCATTGGTGGTTGCTACAGTTGGCGCCGAACCCGTGGCTCCCCAAGGGTACGCAGCGGCGTTGCTTCTGGATGGCAATTCATTGCTTCGCCGGGAAAACCTGCGGGCCGGTGAGGACACTGTTCGGCGGTGGTTCAACGCTGCGTCCCTGGTGAGACCCTCCAACCAAGGTGGCTTGGTCATCATCACGGCAGACGACACAACCGCTACCGGAGCCCTGCTGCGCTGGGACGCACCGGGCTACGCGTCGCGTGAACTGGCACTCCGGAAGGAACTCCAGCTTCCCCCGGCAGTGCGGGTAGCTTCAGTGACCGGGCCAAGGGCCGACGTCGCGCTTTTTTCCAGTACCTTCGAGGCAAGCGTCAAGCTGAAGTCCGGTACGAAGCTCCGCAGCGCCGGTCCGGCCCCACTTCAGCTGTTCTCCACTGGTGCCCAAGGCGCCGGAAGTGAGGCCGAGGCAGACGTCCGCACTCTGTATTTCATTCCCTATGCAGACGCCGCAGACGCTACCCGTGCCATGCGTGCCGTCAAGGCAGCGAATGCGGCAAAGCGCATAGCCGGCCCGGTTCAGCTGCGGCTGGACGGCGTGGACGTCTTGTAGCGCTTACGAAGTTCTACGACCTCCTCTGCCGCGGCCAGCAACTGCCGGGCGGATTCGTCCCAGTTGAAGTCTCCAGCACGTTCCACGGACCTGCGGGAACGTTCTTGCCACAATCTGTCATCGCCCAACGCCGTGACAGCCGCAGCGAACTCCGAGGGCGACTCGGGGTCAACATAACTGACCGCATCGGCGCCCACTTCCCTGAAAATCGGAATGTCGCTGGCGATAACAGGAGTTCCCAGTGACATCGCCTCCACCAGGGGCAAGCCATATCCCTCGGCCCGGGACAAGCTGATGAGTGCAGTCGCCCTGGTCAAAAGCCCTCCATATTCGGCGTCTGTTACACCGTTGTGGAACTGGACCTTGGCCCCGTGGGGGACCATGGCCTCAAGTTCCGCCCGACGCTGGGGAGTAATCCGGCTGAGCAAGTGCAGGGTGTAATCGGGCAGGCCTGCCATTCCCCGAATCATGGTTTCCACGTTCTTATACGGCATGAAAGAACCCATATACAGCAGGGTCTTATCCGCCCCGGCCGAAGGATCGCGGGGCGTCTGGCCGGGCTGTGGGGCATTGCCAACGATCCGCACGGGGCGCCGGGTCAAGGTGTACTTGGCCATCAAAGCCTCCGTGGTCCTGCTGATGGTGGCCACCACGTCGGCCCGGTTCAGCAGTACGCGCTGCGGCCAGAACGCCTTGTGGTACAGCCTCCACAGGAGGCGCACCGGAGCCGGAAGGAATCCCGGGGGAGCGGGGTGTTCGTAGTAGATGAGGTCGTGCAACGTAAGGATCAGGCCGTACTTCCGTCCCCAGGTTCCCATGGTCTGCATCGGGCACACCACCACATCCGCGCCCAAGGAGTTGACCTTGCCGGCAACAAACAGCTCACGAGGGGACAGCGGGCTGTTGACCATCACATAGGGCACGTCGGGAAGCAACGCGAGTTGGCGTTTGTCATTGATGAGCATGGTGACATCCGCAATTTTGGATGTTGCTGCAATGAGGCTTGAACCGTACCGGCTGATGCCATCGTGGTGGTCCGTCCTGGTGAAGCGGGCGTCGATGACAATTTTCACGCGGGGTGTTCCTCCAGGAAGGTGCGGATAGCTGCAGCCGCCGGGGCCGGCGTCTCGTAATGGATCAAATGCCCGACGTCGGGAATCACTTCCAAGGTGGCCTCTGGAAGGCGCTCCATCAGTTTGTGCTGGTTGGGCAAAGTGGCGATCTCGTCTTTTTCGCCGGCGATCAGCAGCACGGGGAGGCGCAACTCTCCCGCGACGTCAGCCACAGTGCCCGACACGGATGCCTTGAAGGATTCCAGCAAGCTCCGTCGATTGGCGAACGCGCTGAAGTAGGCGTCGTGCTGGCCATGGATGAAGCGGCGCAGGTTCTTGTCTTTGGTCTTGGCCATGGTGATACTCATGACCCGGACAATGGCGCGGTTGCGCAGGAGGGCAAGTCCAAGGCGCCTTGGAAGCTTGGCGGACACCTGGTAGTAAAACACTGCGAGCTTGGTCATGATCCCCTTGGGACCCTCCAAAGCGGGTGCAGCGATGGGGTTGATCAGGATCAATGGATAAATGGCGCCGGGATTCCGGGCCGCAAAATGACTCGCGACGATGGAGCCAAACGAGTGGCCCAGCAGCACGGTCTTGGGACCCAGGCCCAGCGCGGCCATGAAGCCGGAGATGAAATGGCCGTAACGCTCAACCGAGTGTTCGTCGTCACGGAAAGGATCTGAACTGCCAAACGCAGGGAGGTCCGGCATGATAATCCGCATGTCCGGAAGCAGGTCCGCTACACGGAGTAATCCATGGTGATCACCCCTGAAACCGTGAATGACCAAAATCGTGCGGGTATCCTGCGTGGGTTTGACGGGTTCGTATGTCCAATAAGCTACTTTGCTGCCATCGACGTCCACGTCGGAGGCGACGGTACGTCCCGGCAGGGACTTGCTGAAGAACTCAATCGGCGCATCTGCACCTTCAGGGGTGTGCGCGGTGTCCACTTTTTCCATTCGGCCGTTCCTAATTCACGTTGTCCGGGTGCGAGCCCGTGCGGTGGTGGCGTTCAAGCGCGGCCATGCCGTCCATGTCTGCTGCCTCCAGCTCGAAGTCGAAAACAGCAAAGTTCTCTTTGATCCGACCAGCGGAGCTGGCTTTCGGAATCACGAGGTTCCCAAGCTGGAGATGCCACCGGATGATGATCTGGGCGGGGGTCCTGCCGTACTTTTCGGCCAAGTCCACGATCGCGGGGTCGGCCAGGACCTGTCCACGGCCCAATGGACTCCATGCTTCGGTTCGGATCCCGAGTTGTTCGTGCAGCGTCCGCAGCCTGGCCTGCTGAAGCCAAGGGTGCAACTCGATCTGATTAACGGCTGGGACCACTTCGGCTTTCTGCATGAGTTCTTCCAAGTGCCCGGGCTGGAAATTCGAAACTCCTATGGCCCGCACTTTGCCTTCCCTGTAAAGGGTTTCCATGGCTTTATACGTCTCTACGAAGAGGCCTCGGCCGGCACATGGCCAGTGGATGAGGTAAAGGTCCACGTAGTCCAATCCGAGGTTGGCCATGGATGAATCGAAAGCGCGAAGCGTGGAGTCGTAGCCGTGGTCGTCATTCCAGACCTTGGTGGTGACAAAGACGTCTTCACGGGTCAGGGCGTGCACTGATTCTCCCGAACCACCCGTGCCGAGGTTTGCCTCGTTGGCGTCGCCGATTGCACCACCGATCGCACGGCCTACGCCTACCTCATTGCGATACATGGCCGCGGTATCGAACCGCCGATAGCCTTCGCCGAGGGCGGTGCTCACCAAAGCCTCAGCTTCTTTTGGCGGCACCTTATAGAGTCCGATTCCCAAGCGGTCCATCATCACGCCATTGTTCAGGGTCAGCCGGGCCGGGAATCTCATATCAACGACTCTACCCATTCCGCGGCGGAATGCCTCAGGACTGGCCATTGAAACTCACCAAGCGGCGCGCAGAGGCTTCATCAAGGATGAGGTCCGTGGCAAGTCCGGCTGCCAAGGCGCCCTGCAGGCCGTTGATTTTGGAGGCGCCGGAAACGACGCAAATCCGGCGCCGTACCTGCCGCAATTGTTCATGGCTTGGACCGGTGGACCGTTCGTTCAGCGTAATGCCGTCAGATGATCCATCACTGCGGAAGAAGACCGTGGCGACGTCGCCCACCACGTCGTCGGCAGCCAACATGTTGAGGTCTCGTTCGTCGAGGTAGCCGCCAGCGTACACATGGCTCGGATAGTCCGAATCAACGGATCCAACACCGAAAATAGCGATGCTCATGCGCGCCTGCAGATCCAGGATGCGTTGAACGCTGCGCTCATTCCACATGGCCGTCTTGGTCGCTGCGTGATCAAAAAACGCGGGCACCGGAAATTGTTCCACCCGCGCTCCATAGGCGCTGCCAAAGCGCCGCATGATGTCGCTCGCATAGGTGATGCCGGTTGTTTGCATGTTCCCGGCGCCGTTGAGTTGGACAACGATGGTGTCGTGCGTGACCTTCCTGGTCAGGTGCCGGCTCACAGCGCTTAGCGTTGCACCCCAGGCAATGCCAATGATGGCATTGGAATCCACCAGGGGTCCTATGGTCCGCGCTGCCTGCATGGCAACGCGGTCCAGCGTCTCCGCCTCGTTCAAGGTGTCCAGCACCGGCACCACGTGGACGTCCACTTTGAATTTGTCGCGAATCTGGCTCTCCAACTCGGGAGCGGTGTCAAACGGGCTGCGGATCTGGACCTGGACCAGACCTGTTTCCCGGGCGGAAGACAACAGCCTGGAGACGGTGGAGCGAGAGGTCCTGAGCTCCCGCGCGATCGCGTCCATGGTCAGGTCCTGCAGGTAATACATTTGTGCGGCCCGGAGGGCATCCGAGTGACGTGAGCGTCCCATCTCATTTCCTTCCTGCACGTTTGTGCAAATAGCTTGACTCCATTTTCCACCTTCGCCAGATTAGTGGTGAAAGGTGCAGCGAACGTAACGCCGCGCACAAACCAAGCCCAAGGGAGCAGTTTTGGGACACAACAGGATTTCGGGTACCTCCTCTGATGCGCATCGGCGTGAATCTGTAACCGCCTTGCGGGAGCGACCTTCGGCGAAAGTACTCATCATCGGTGGCGGTATCAACGGCGTAGGAACCTTCCGGGACCTCGCCCTGCAGGGCATTGACGTCGCGCTCGTGGAGCGTGGGGACTACTGCCAAGGAGCCAGCGGTGCATCGTCGCACATGATCCATGGCGGCATTCGATACCTGGAGAACGGTGAGTTCCGCCTTGTTCAGGAATCAGTCGTGGAGCGCAACCGTCTCCTTCGGATCGCCCCGCACTACGTCAAGCCGCTGCAGACCACCATTCCTATCTTCAGCACCTTCTCGGGAATCCTGTCCGCGCCCATGCGCTTCCTCACCCACAAGCAGGGCAAACCGAACGAACGCGGCGCCTTCCTCATCAAGCTCGGCTTGAGCATGTACGATTTCTTCTCCCGTGACGGCGGCAGCGTCCCCCGGCACCAGTTCCGCGGCAAGGACAAGGCTTTGGCGGAGCTACCCAAGCTGCACCCGGGAATCAAATACGCGGCAACCTACTTTGACGCGTCGGTCCACAACCCTGAGCGGCTCACCCTGGACGTGCTTCAGGATGGCGAGAAGGCCGGGCGCGGCGGTGGCCTCCCTGGCGGGACGGCCCGCGCCAGCAACTACGTCTCACTGGTTTCCATGGGCACCGATGGAGTGCGGCTCCGCGACGAACTGACCGGCAAGGAATTCGATTTCCAGGCCGACGTCATCGTCAACACCACAGGTGCATGGGTGGACCTCACCAACCAAGCCATGGGAGCCGCCAGCCAGTTCATGGGCGGCACCAAGGGCTCGCACATCGTGCTGGACCACCCTGAACTGCTGGCCGCCTGCAACGGCCGGGAGATCTTCTTCGAACACACCGACGGCCGTATCGTCCTTATTTACCCCATGGGGGACAGGGTGTTGGTCGGCACCACGGACGTCGACGCCGACATGTCAGAGGACGCCGTCTGTACAGAATCCGAAATCGACTACTTCTTCGAGCTGATCGGCCACGTCTTCCCGAGCATCACAGTGGATCGTGGCCAGATCGTGTACAGCTTCGCTGGGGTCCGCCCCCTGCCGCGTCACGACGCCACCCAGCCGGGATTCGTCTCAAGGGACTACAGGATCGAACGCAGCGTCCGCTCCGGCGAAGGTGCCCTGACGACGCCAGGCGGTAAGGCCGCCGTCGTACTCAGCTTGGTGGGTGGCAAATGGACCACCTTCCGGGCGCTTGCCGAACACATGACCAACGACGTCCTGCGCGAACTGGGTCAGGAACGGAAAGTTTCGACGGCGAAACTCGCCATCGGTGGCGGCGCCGGCTTCCCTGCAACGGAACAAGGCGAACAGGAGTGGATCAAGAAGCACATGGGGCCGGGCTTGGACGCCGATCGCGTGGCTGGGCTCCTGACCCGGTATGGAACGCGGGCAGAGGCGGTCATCGATTACCTCAACGCCGGACACGACTCGCCCCTTCGTTCCACCCGGGAACTCAGTGTTCGCGAGTTGGCCTTCATGGCTGAGCACGAGCAGATCGGGCACCTCGTGGATGTACTCATCCGACGGACGTCCCTGGCGTTCCGGGGGCTTGTGACCGGCGAGTTGCTGAACGAGATTGCTGCAGCATTGGCCGAACCGCTCGGGTGGGATGCCGCTGTCCGTGAGGCTGAAATCCGCCACGCCCAAGACGTGCTGCGTCGATTCCACAAGGTTGACGTCCACAGTCTCGTAGCCTGAGGACGACTGCACAAAATGCTGACCGTCCACCTTCTCAGAGGGGACGGAAAACGGGGTAGGTGAGCCCCTCGGGGCCCACTACACCGGGGTGGTTGCGGAAAACGGAACCGTCCCAACAGCCTTTTCAACCCGCGAGGAGGCTGACAACAGAAAAATGAGGAGTCAAAGATGTCTCTTGGAATAGTTTTCCTTTCCGAAGTATTCGGAACCATGATGCTGACCCTGTTGGGTTGTGGCGTCGTGGCCAACGTTGCGCTCAAAGGCACCAAGGGCAACAACGGTGGATTCTTGATGGTGACGTGGGGCTGGGGTATTGCGGTCTTCGCGGGCGTTTTCGTGGCCGCAAAGTCCGGTGCGCACCTGAACCCCGCTGTCACCTTGGGCCTGCTTGTGAAGGGAAGCAAGGAATACGCGCCCGATGTCAGCGTGGACTTCGCGTCCACATTGACGTACTTCGGCGGCGAACTGCTCGGTGCATTCCTGGGCGCCGTTGTTTGCTGGCTCGCTTACAAGCAGCACTTTGATGAGGAGCCGCTGGCAGCCAACAAACTGGGAACGTTCTCCACCGGTCCTGCCATCCGGTCAACCCCGTGGAACCTCATCACCGAAATCATTGGCACGTTCGTCCTGGTCTTCGTCATCCTGACTTTCGGCGGCACCCCCTCGGGCCTTGGGCCGTTGGCTGTGGCGCTGCTCGTGGTCGGTATCGGCGTCTCCATCGGTGGACCGACCGGTTACGCCATCAACCCGGCACGTGACCTGGGTCCCCGCATCGCACACGCCATCCTCCCCATCAAGGGGAAGGGCTCCAGCGACTGGGCCTACTCCTGGATCCCGGTCGTCGGGCCCCTTGTTGGCGGTACCCTTGCCGGCCTCGTGGGCCTCTGGGTGCCGGCCATTATGCCCTCAGTCGCTGGCTGATTCCTGGACACGCTGTCCTGAACAAATCACTCACACTCATCCGCATACCGTATAAAACCACTGAGACAAGGACGTCACCATGAATCAATACGTCATCGCCATCGACCAGGGCACCACCAGCTCCCGAGCCATCGTCTTTGACCACACGGGCAATATTGTGTCAACGGGACAGATGGAACACGAGCAGATCTTCCCGCAGGCAGGCTGGGTTGAGCACAACCCCGCCGAGATCTGGAACAACACCCGCGAGGTCATTGCCTCCGCCCTGTCCAAGGCGAACCTGACACGGCACGACATCGCCGCCGTCGGTATTACCAACCAGCGCGAAACCGCAGTGGTCTGGGACAAGAACACGGGCGAGGCCGTTTACAACGCCATCGTCTGGCAGGACACGCGCACCCAGCCGATTGTGGACGAGCTTGCCAAGGATGGTGGACCTGAACGGTTCAAACAGAAGGTTGGCCTCCCGCTGGCTACCTACTTCTCAGGCACCAAGATCAAATGGATCCTGGACAACGTCGACGGCGCCCGCGAACGCGCCGAAGCCGGTGACCTGTTGTTTGGAAACACCGACGCCTGGGTTCTCTGGAACCTGACTGGTGGAGTCGACGGCGGCGTGCACGTCACCGATGTCACCAACGCGTCGCGCACCCTGTTCATGGACCTTGAGACGCTGCAATGGGACCAGGAAATCCTTGATGTCTTCGGCGTCCCGGCCTCCATGATGCCCGCCATCAAGTCCTCCTCCGAGGTCTACGGACACGTCCACACCTCCCAGTTGCTCCGGGAAACTCCGGTGGCCGGCATCCTCGGCGATCAGCAGGCGGCAACGTTCGGCCAGGCAGCATTCCAGGCCGGCGAAGCGAAAAACACCTACGGCACCGGCTGCTTCCTGATCTTCAACACGGGCGAAGAGATCGTCCACTCGAAGAACGGCCTGCTCACCACTCTGGGATACAAGCTGGGCGACAACAAGCCGCACTACGCACTTGAAGGCTCCATCGCCGTCACCGGCTCATTGATCCAGTGGCTTCGTGACAACCTCGGCATGATCAGTTCCGCTCCGGAGGTCGAAGACCTGGCAGCCGCAGTGCAGGACAACGGAGGCGTCTACATCGTCCCGGCTTTCTCCGGCCTGTTCGCTCCGTACTGGAGGGCTGACGCGCGTGGCGCCATTGTGGGGCTCACCCGCTTCGCCAACAAGGGCCACATTGCCCGTGCTGCCCTCGAGGCAACTGCTTTCCAGACCCGCGAAGTACTGGACGCCGTCAACGCGGACTCCGGGGTTCCCCTCACCGAACTGAAGGTCGACGGCGGAATGGTCGCCAACGAGGCACTCATGCAGTTCCAGGCCGACATCCTCGGTGTACCCGTAGTCCGCCCGAAAGTGGTTGAAACCACGGCACTGGGCGCTGCGTACGCCGCCGGCCTGGCTGTTGGATTCTGGAAGGACCTCGGTGAACTCAGTGCCAACTGGGGCGAGGACAAGCGCTGGGAACCGCAGCTGCCTGCCGAAGAGCAGGAGCGGCAGTTGCGGCTTTGGAAGAAGGCCGTAACCAAATCCATGGATTGGGTCGACGAAGACGTTAAGTAAGCATCACTCGACAGAGGTTCCGGGGACTCCCGCCCGCCCGCTTCGCGGTGCCCACCACACCATGGCGGGGAGTCCCCGGAACCTCTCTCGGCATACGGACGTCTTGCGCCCAGTCCATGGGTTTGGTGCGGTAAGGTGTCTGTATGCGTGCGATCCTTCTGCTTAGCTAGCCGCCCGGCCATCAACTGCCGAGCGGCCGCCCCTCCATTGTCGAGGGGCTTTTGTGTGTCCGGGGCTTACCGGAGCGCAGCAGGAGGCAAAACCGCCATCGAAGAACAGAAGAGGGCAGCAGTGAGCGTTCAGCCGGAGACAGAGACCGGAACAGCACAGACAGCCGCAGCTGGAGCGCCTGAAGAAGGCGTCTACAGCTTCGCCGCGATGGAAGCCAAGTGGCCGCAGGTCTGGGAAGACCTCAAGGTGTTCACCCCGCTTGACGACGGTTCGCGGGAGCGTCGCTACGTGCTGGACATGTTTCCCTACCCCTCCGGTGACCTTCACATGGGCCATGCCGAGGCCTTTGCCATGGGCGATGTCGTCGCGCGCTATCTGCGCCAGAAGGGCTTCGACGTCCTGCACCCCATCGGCTGGGACTCTTTTGGCCTACCTGCTGAGAACGCGGCGATCAAGCGCAACGCCCATCCCAGCGAGTGGACCTACGCCAACATCGATACCCAGGCAGCTTCATTCAAGCGCTACGCCATTTCGGCTGACTGGTCCCGGCGCCTGCACACGTCCGATCCCGAGTACTACCGTTGGACCCAGTGGCTGTTCAAGCGCTTCTACGAGCGTGGCTTGGCGTACCGCAAGGACTCGCCCGTTAACTGGTGTCCCAAAGACCTCACCGTCCTCGCGAACGAGCAAGTCGTTAACGGTGCCTGCGAACGCTGTGGCACTCCCGTCACCAAGAAGTCGCTGAACCAGTGGTACTTCAAGATCACCGACTACGCCGACCGCCTGCTCGAGGACATGGACCAGTTGCAGGGCCATTGGCCCGAGCGCGTGCTGGCCATGCAGCGGAACTGGATTGGCCGCTCCGAGGGTGCCCATGTCCGCTTTGTCATTGAAGCTACCCAGGACAGGGCCGAGCGCGAAGTCACAGTCTTCACCACGCGTCCGGACACCCTCTACGGCGCGACCTTCTTCGTTGTTGCTGCCGATGCACATTTGGCCCTTGACCTCGTCACTCCCGAGCATCATGACGAACTCATGGCATACCGGGAAAAGGTCAAGGCCCTCTCCGAGATCGAGCGCCAGTCCACGGAACGCGAGAAGACCGGTGTGTTTACCGGGCGCTACGCGATCAATCCGCTCAACGGTGAGAAGCTCCCTGTGTGGGCAGCCGACTACGTTCTGGCCGACTACGGCACCGGAGCCATCATGGCCGTTCCCGCGCACGACCAGCGTGACCTCGATTTCGCCAAGGCTTTCGGCCTGCCCGTTCGCGCCGTGCTGGATACCGGCGATGAAGACCCCGCCGAGACCGGGGTTGCCACCGCGGGAGAAGGAACGCTCAAGAACTCAGGCGACCTGGATGGCCTGCCCAAGTCCGAAGCCATCCCGGCTGCCATCGGCATCCTGGAGAAGCTGGGAACCGGCGAAAAGTTCGTGAACTTCCGCCTGCGTGACTGGCTGTTGAGCCGCCAGCGTTTCTGGGGTACGCCCATTCCGATCATCCACTGTGCCGAATGTGGTGAAGTGCCCGTCCCGGACGACCAACTCCCCGTGAAGCTGCCCGAGAACCTGCGTGGTGAGGCGCTGGCACCGAAGGGAACCTCCCCGCTGGCTGCCGCCGTCGAATGGGTCAACGTGGAGTGCCCCAACTGTGGCCGCGCAGCCCAGCGCGATACCGACACCATGGACACTTTCGTGGATTCGTCGTGGTACTTCCTGCGTTTCGTTTCGCCGGACTACACCGAAGGTCCCTTTGATCCCGAAAAGATCAACAACTGGATGCCCGTCGGCCAATACGTGGGCGGCGTCGAGCATGCGATCCTGCACCTGCTCTATGCCCGCTTCTTCACCAAGGTCATCAAGGACATCGGCCTGATCGAGGCAAGCGAGCCCTTTAGCGCGCTCCTCAACCAGGGCCAGGTCCTCAACGGTGGCAAAGCGATGAGCAAGTCGCTCGGCAACGGCGTGGACCTTGGCGAGCAGTTGGACAAGTTCGGCGTGGACGCCGTACGCCTGACCATGGTCTTCGCCTCCCCGCCGGAGGACGACGTCGACTGGGCTGACGTTTCGCCGTCCGGCTCGGCGAAGTTCCTGGCCCGTGCCTGGCGCCTCGGCCAGGACGTCAGCAGCGAGCCCGGCGTCGATCCTGCCACCGGCGACCGCGCCCTGCGAACTGTCACCCACAAGACGATCGCGGATGCGGCTGAACTGCTGGACAACAACAAGTTCAATGTCGTGGTGGCACGCCTCATGGAGTTGGTCAACGCGACGCGAAAGACCATCGACTCCGGAGCAGGCGGAGCAGATCCCGCCGTGCGTGAGGCCGTCGAGGCCGTTGCAGTGATCCTGAGCCTTTTCGCTCCCTACACGGCAGAGGATCTCTGGAACACGCTGGGACATCCTGCCTCAGTGGCCAATGCCGGCTGGCCGAAACACGACGACGCCCTGCTCGTGCAGGACACCGTCACCGCCGTTGTCCAGGTACAGGGGAAGGTCCGCGACCGGTTGGAAGTATCGCCGGACATCAGCGAGGACGAACTCCGCGAACTCGCACTCTCGTCCGAAAATGTTCAGCGCGCCATGGATGGCCGTGGCATCCGCACCGTGATCGTCCGGGCGCCTAAACTGGTGAACATCGTCCCCGCCTAAACGAGGCACTTAACAAGGCATCAGGGACTTTACGGCCGCCGGCATTGTGCCGGCGGCCGGTCACCTTTGTTGGAGGTTGCGTGCCCGAGCGAGAACCACCTGCCTGGATATGGCTCAAGGAACGGCTGTCCCGCCTCCGGCAGCCCGCGCTCCCGGTTCCAGTCGCCGATGAGGCCCTTCCCGCTGTCGTAAAGACTGCTGTAGTAACAGATTCTGCAGCTGCCCTGCCGGCTGACTGGGTTGCAGCATTTGCTGCGGACGGCCGTCTGGCCGTCGTTCCCATGCCTGTCATGGTGGGAAGCGAGATCTATGGTGAGGGCGAAGACGATATCACCGAGACGTTGGCCCTTGCCTTGGCATCGGGTGCATCAGTGAAGACGTCCCGCCCCTCGCCCGGTCAGTTTGAACAGGCATATCGCGCCGCTCAAAGTCGCGGCTTTGAAGCGGTAGTGTCGATCCATATTTCCTCTGAACTGTCAGGAACCGCCGATGCTGCGCGCTTGGCTGCAGCCCGGGTTGATATCCCTGTGGAGGTGCTCGACTCCCGCACCGTCGGCATGGCACAAGGCATGGGTGTGCAGAGCGCGGTAGTGGCAGCGGCCGCTGGCCAGTCCGCAGCTGAAGTTCGTGCTTTCGCGGAGAAGCGCATGGAGCGAACCAAGGTTTATTTCTACGTTCCCAGCCTTGAGCAGCTGAGGCGCGGGGGACGCATTGGAGCGGCAGCATCGCTGCTGGGGACAGTGCTGGCCATCAAGCCAATACTCGCGGTCGACGGCGGCAGGATCGTTCCGTTGGAAAAGGTCCGTTCCGCTGTCCGGGCCGTTGCCCGGCTCGAGGAGATTGTAGCCGCTGATGTTGCTTCAAGACCTGCTGGTCAGCAACGATTGGCGGTTCATCATTTTGGTAACCAGTCAGAGGCCGAAGCGTTGGCAGAACGGCTGAGCGATAAATGCCCGGACTGTCCACCCGCGCAAATCAGCGCCCTGCCGGCAGTCCTCGCTGCGCACGCGGGTTTGGGCGTTCTGGCGGTCATCGTGGGGGAGAGCAGTACGCCCGCGTGAGCTTATCCACATAGGCAAAGAGCTCCGCTGAGTTCCCATCGCGTCGGTCGTAGGCTCGAATCATGCCACGCTGGAATCGGGATGGATCCCCAGACGCCGCAGCGCTGGCAGCCAGGCGACGCTTTGCCTCTGGACTGAACTCTCCAGAGGGTCCCGCTCCCTTGCTTTCCATCCCTCCGTTGGGCCAGGCCGTTCCGGACAAAGTGACTACCGATCTCCTCCATGGTCAAGAGACGATGACGGTGCGGACTCGGTGGCGAACGTCGTGGAGGGTAGCAGTTGCCGTTTTCGTTGTTGGTGCAGCATGCGCAGCCTGGTTCCTTATTCAGGCGACTACGGGCCAGCCCACTATGGAGCCCTTGAGTCAGTCGGTATCGGCCGGAACAGTGCCCGAGGGTGGGGAGCCTGAATCGACTCGATCAGCGAGGCCGCCACAAGACATGAAGATGCTGTTGGTCCACGTCGCCGGGGCAGTGCAGAAACCCGGTGTCGTTTCGCTTCCCGAAGGAAGCCGGGTCTTTCAGGCGATCGATGCTGCGGGCGGTGCAACTGCCAGCGCTGACCTAAATGGTCTCAACCTCGCAGAAGTAGTCACAGATGGGGCAAAGATCCATGTTCCTGCCGCGGGGGAGGCGTCAGGGGGAGGGACGTCTCAGGAAACCGGACCCGCGAACGGCGCAGGTGGGCCAGCGGAAACCAAGGCAAGCCCGGGAACCGGAGGCACAAAGGTCAACATCAACACTGCCTCCGTGGAAGAGCTCGGGACACTGCCCAGGGTGGGTCCGGTGACTGCCCAGCGCATCGTGGATTGGCGCAAAGAGCACGGTGCGTTTGCCTCAGTGGATGAGTTGGATGCCATTGACGGCATCGGGCCCAAGCTTATGGAGTCGCTCAAGGATTTGGTGACGGTGCAGGGTGGTTGAGGATTCAGAACGCGATCGCTTGCTGAGGCGTCTGGATCTCCGGTTGGTTCCTGCCGTGCTTCTCACGTGGGTCGCTGCACTGGCTGGCAGTGTTCTCACAGCCGCGTGGTCGGCGACTGTTGGCGTAGTCCTTGCCGCTGCCGCCACCGCCTTGCTGTTTCATTCGCGTCTGCGGGCAACCGGGGCCTCACGTGCCAGGACAGTTCCGGCTACTCTCGCCTTGGCCTGTGTACTTGGTGCTGTGGCGGCTGGGCATTGTGCTTTGGCTGCCGGAAAGCGGGACCAAGGTCCCCTCGGGGCCGTCGTCGACGCCGACGCCGGTGTGGTCATCCAGGTCCGGGTCACAGGCAGCCCTTCTGCTGTACCGCAGCCCGGGCATTCCGGCAATACCCGATGGTCCGTTCCGGCGAACCTGGTCAGCCTTACCACCGAAGGGAACGTAATTCGCGGTTCTGCCTCTCTTATCGTCATTGGTGACGATGCGTGGCAGGACATACGCCCGGGACAGCGTGTGCGAACAACTGGCACACTCAAGGAAGTTCGGCCCGGACAATCAGAAGCGGCGATTCTCACAGCCTCCACCAAACCGGTTGTGTTGGGCTCCGCCTTCGACCTGCAAGACTCGGCCGCCAAGCTGCGCGAGCAGTTACGCGATGCCGCAAGTTGGTTGCCTCCCGATGCTGCGGGGCTGCTGCCAGGCATGGTGACCGGTGATACCAGCGCTCTTCCGGAGAGCCTGGAAGCGGACATGAAAACGACCGGAATGGTGCATTTGACCGCGGTCAGTGGCGCGAATTGCAGCCTCATTTTGGGCGGCTTCATCCTGCTTGCGAGATGCCTCAGACTGGCGCGTCCTCCCGCCGCCGCCTTTGCGGGATGTGGCCTTGGTGCCTTCGTAGTCTTGGTGGGACCGGAGCCCAGTGTCCTGCGGGCAGCCGTGATGGGATTTGTCGGGATGGCTGCGTTGACAGGCGGGTTGCGGGGAACACCGCTAACTTTCCTATGCCTGGCTACCGTTGTGCTTCTTTTGCTGGATCCCACGCTTGCCAGCAACTTTGGCTTCCTCCTCTCCGTCCTGGCTACGCTTGGCATCGTGCTGCTTGCCAGCCGTATTGCGTCGTGGTTTCCTGGCACCATTCCCAAATGGTTGGCTGTGGGCGTGTCGGTTCCGCTATCCGCGCAGGTGCTGTGTGGACCGGTCATCGCGGCACTCCAACCGCAGTTCTCGCCGTATGCACTCATTGCAAACGTGATCGCTGGTCCGCTTGTGGCTCCCATAACGATTCTGGGGACTCTTTCCGTGCCGCTCTCCGCGATCCATCCCTTGGCAGCGGCGATTCCGATCGCGCTGGCGGGTGGCTGTGCCAGTGGAGTGGCGGGCATAGCGCGGTTCTTTGCCGGATTACCGGGCGCGGCGCTTCCCTGGGCAGAAGGACCGGCAGGCATCGTTGCCATGTCCATCTCTTCGGTGGTTACCGTACTCGTCGTCTGGACAGCCCTGCATCCTGGCGGCGTGCTTCTGCGGATGAGGGTCCTTCATCACCGGGTGATGGTTGTGTTGGAGCGGCTGGACAACATCGCACGGAGGAAGTAGCGCGCATCATGGATTTCCTGATGCCGCCGCTTGTGGTCCGCTACTTGATGAGTGCCGCTGCTTGATCCATGAGCGCACCTGCAGCGGCGGCACCCGTTGCATCAGCGTTCTGCCCTGACGCTGTAGCGGTAATCAACACTCCGTCCTTCACGGCGTAAGCGATAAACGTGGACTGCGCCCTGCCATCGGGCAGGCTGATGGCTGTCTTGTACGCCGCGGCGTCAGGCACAGAGCTGACGCCCTCCACCGGCTTCGTTGTCATGGTCATTGATTGCCCCGCCATGGAGAGTGTGATGTTCTCGCAGGCTGCTGCTTGGGACTTGTTGTTCTGGACCGTATTGCGCAGTGCGTCTGCGCCCAAACCAGAGGTCAGGGTTACACCCGTCATCACGCCACCGGCAGTGTCAACTGATGCCCCTCCTGCCGTTGTGGATCCGGCAATGGTCTCCGATGAGCCGAGGGCGCCAAGTGCCTTGCATTCCGCGGGCTCAACGGTCATCAAGGCCAGTAGTTCCTTCATCGGGTTCTCCTGGCTGGACAGTTCCTCGCCGGAGACCGTGGTCAGGCTGGTGCCATCAGCCGCCTTGATCTGCTTGACCAAATCCAGTAGTTCCCCGTTGCTGTACTGTTTCGCCTGTGCTGCCTTCTCACTGGGCTGAGCGGAAGCTGTGTCCGGCGATGTTCCAAGGTCTGAGCATGCACCCAGCGCCATTCCAACGAGTGCCACGACCCCGAGGCCCAGCAGCGATTTCTTGTACATCGGTATCCCCTTACAGGTGCCTGTGGCAGATTTCTTGCTGCCCGCTAACACACACCTAGTAGGAAGATTGTTCGAATCGTGCCGCAGGCGGAGGGAAGATCCACACAGCAGCCAGGTGTTCGATGTTGGGAAGAGTCCGACCGCAACAGCAGTGGCACCACGGCCGCGAAGGCATGGCAGACTTGAAGTCTGCAAAAAATCCGCCGGAAGGAACCATCTGTGGCTGCTGCCCAAAACACCCGGGCCAAGAGCGTCGCTGCGAACAACGTCAGCTGGCGGGACGCGACCCCGGCCGCCGTGGTGCTGATCACGGGCCCGGAGGAGTACCTCGGTATCCGGGCCATGGACCGCATCAGATCCCAAGTGCGGACGGCAACTCCGGATGTTGAACTCAGCAGGCTGAACGCTGGCTCCTACGAGGCCGGGTCATTGGCGATGACCGTGACCCCGTCTCTGTTCGGCGAGGGAAAGCTCATTGAAGTTGAGGGCCTGGAAGCCATGAATGATGCGTTCCTGGCCGACTCTTTGTCGTACTTGGCCCGTCCCGAACAGGATGTGGTTTTGGTGCTGCGCCATGCCGGTGGTGTTCGCGGGAAGAAACTGCTTGACGCAGTGAAATCGGCTGGATGGCCTGCGATCGATTGCCAGCCTCTTAAGAAGGACGCGGACAAAACTGCGTTTGTTGTCTCGGAATTCAAAGCCGCTGGTCGCCGGATTGATGGCGAAGCTGTCCAGGCCCTGGTCAATGCAGTGGGAGCCAATCTGTCCGAGCTCGCGGCCGCTTGCAACCAGCTAATTGCTGACGCGACGACAGCCGTGGATGCAGCAACCGTGGAACGTTACTACGGCGGACGCGTCGAGGCCACGGCATTCAAGGTGGCCGATGCCGCGATGGCGGGCAACGGGCCAGTGGCTTTGTCCACCTTGCGGCATGCCCTGTCTACCGGGGTTGATCCTGTTCCCTTGGTGGCCGCGCTTGCAGCAAAACTGCGCACTCTGGCCAAAGTTGCCGGAGCCCAAGGATCCTCGGCCCACATCGCGAAAAGCTTGGGCATGCAGCCTTGGCTCGTCGAGCAGGCGCAGCGGGACGTGCGCCGCTGGACCCCCGAGGGCCTCATCCGCTCTATCCAAGTTGTCGCCGAGGCCGACGCCCAAGTCAAAGGCCTGTCCCGCGATCCTGTGTATGCCGTGGAACACGCGGTAACCGTTATCGCTACCTCCGCGCGGCGGGGTTAAATCCAGCGGCGGGGTTAAACCCAAAAGGCCGGCACCCGTGGGCGCCGGCCTTTTGATCAGCTCAGTCGAACTGGAAAAACCTTAGAGTGCGTTGACCTTCTTGGAGATCGCCGACTTGCGGTTTGCAGCGTTGTTCTTGTGAATAACGCCCTTGCTGACAGCCTTGTCCAGCTTCCGGCTGGCAGCAACAAGTGCAGTTGCAGCAGCATCCTTGTCAGCAGACTCAACGGCGTTGGCAACGGCGCGGATGGCCGTCTTCAGCTCGGACTTGACGGCGTTGTTACGCAGGCGAGCCTTCTCGTTGGTGAGGATGCGCTTCTTCTGGGACTTGATATTAGCCACGTATGAACTCTCTTTTTAATGCGGAAATGGTCTAGAGGGTTTTCAGGTTGGCCATCGACTGAGCGGCGTGGGGATGCCTATGGCAGCCAACCATGAGTGGCCGTCGACCTGCACGGACACACAGCTATAAAGGATAGCAGAAAGCCGGGCCCAGTGTGGAACGGTGATTAGTTCCAGCCGTGACGATCCCTCAGGGCCTGGGAAACCTCAAGGAACGCTGGCTTGCCGAGGACTGCACCTTCGCGCCGGATCGCCTGGGGGCTCACCCGGATCACGCGGTCAAGCTTGACTTCGCTGGGGCGCCCTTGACGGTCCCATTGCCCCACCCCAACATCAACGTAATCTCCAGCCCGCCTGCCGTTGTCGTGGTCCTTGGATGTCAGCATGAGGCCCAGGAGCCATTCGCCATCCCTGCCAACCAACAGCACCGGGCGGTCCTTGCCCTGCGAGAAGTCCTCTTCAAAGGGAACCCAGGTCCACACAATTTCACCGGGATCCGGCCGGCCATCCGGCTTGGGGGAGTAGTGCAGTTTCGTCACGCCGGTGAAGTCGCCGGGGTAGGCGCCCGGTTGTTGCCCGACGGCGGGTTGCCGGGTTCGCTGCCGAGGGGAACCAGCGGGAGCGTTCTTCCTACCAGTACTGCTGCCGCCGAGCGCCTTGAGGGATCGAAGGATGAGTTTGCCCAAAGGGCGCAAGTCCAAAGCCATGCCGACAACGCTACCGCGATGGTTTGCCAAGCAACGGTGCGCAGCGTTTCATCGAGTCCGGCTGGAACGTACTGCTCCGGCAGGGAATGTACGGTGAACGGCCGGTTCGTGGGAGACTAGAGGATCAGATGCGCGGCGTGTCCCGGCTGGCCTTTGCCCAGCCGGTGGATTTGCCGTGTGAGTGTCGACAGTAAGGATCCTGCGTGTCTCCCATGGCCCGCACCGCACCGGTGCCCGCCGCAACAGATCCGGCCATCATCCGGAACTTCTGCATCATTGCCCACATCGACCACGGTAAGTCCACCTTGGCCGACCGCATGCTGCAGTACACCGGCGTCGTTCAACAGCGCGACATGAAGGCCCAGTATCTGGACCGTATGGATATCGAACGTGAGCGCGGCATCACCATCAAGTCCCAGGCAGTGCGTATGCCGTGGGAACTCGATGGCACCAGCTACGCCCTGAACATGATCGATACTCCTGGCCACGTCGACTTCACCTACGAGGTTTCGCGTTCCCTGGCAGCTTGCGAAGGCGCGGTGCTGCTGGTTGACGCAGCGCAGGGGATCGAAGCCCAGACGCTTGCCAACCTCTACCTGGCGATGGAGAACAACCTCACCATCATCCCGGTGCTGAACAAGATCGACCTCCCGGCAGCCCAGCCTGAGAAGTATGCGGCGGAACTGGCCAACCTTATTGGCGGAGACCCGGAAGATGTCCTCAAGGTTTCAGGCAAGACCGGAGTAGGCGTGGAAGCGTTGCTGGACAAAATTGTCCGTGACCTCCCGGCTCCCGTGGGCGATGCCAATGCTCCTGCCCGGGCCATGATCTTCGACTCCGTCTATGACACCTACCGCGGCGTGGTCACTTACGTTCGCGTTGTGGACGGCATGCTGCACCCGCGTGAGCGGATCCAGATGATGTCCACGCGCGCCACTCACGAACTCCTGGAAATCGGCGTCAGCTCCCCGGAGCCCACACCTTCCAAGGGCTTGGGTGTGGGCGAGGTCGGCTACTTGATCACCGGTGTTAAGGACGTCCGCCAATCCAAGGTTGGCGATACCGTGACCAACCTCGCCAAGCCGGCGTCGGAGTCGCTCAGCGGCTACGCCGATGCCAAGCCCATGGTTTTCTCGGGTCTGTACCCGCTTGATGGAACTGACTATCCCGTGCTCCGTGATGCCCTCGAGAAGCTGATGCTTAACGACGCCGCTCTGGTCTATGAGCCCGAGACGTCCGCCGCATTGGGCTTTGGCTTCCGTGTTGGTTTCCTGGGTCTGCTCCACCTCGAAATCACCCGTGAGCGTCTTGAGCGCGAGTACAACCTCGATCTCATCTCCACAGCTCCCAACGTGGAGTACGAGGTAACGCTGGAGGACAAGAAGGTGATCCACGTGACCAACCCCAGCGAATATCCCACAGGCAAGATCTCCGAGGTCCGCGAGCCTATGGTCTCAGCCACCATCCTGGCACCGAACGAGTTTGTTGGCGCCATCATGGAGCTGTGCCAGAGCCGCCGCGGCGTTATGGGTGGTATGGACTACCTCTCCGAGGACCGTGTGGAAATCAGGTACCGCCTTCCCTTGGCGGAAATCGTGTTCGACTTCTTCGACATCCTCAAATCCAAGACGCGCGGTTATGGCTCGCTGGACTGGAAGGCCGACGGCGAACAGGTTGCCGACCTCGTTAAGGTGGACATCATGCTCCAGGGCGAGCAGGTGGATGCTTTCAGTGCCATCACCCACCGTGACAAGGCCTACGCCTACGGTGTCATGATGACCGGCAAGCTGCGCGAACTCATCCCGCGTCAGCAATTCGAGGTGCCCATCCAGGCCGCCATCGGATCTCGCATTATTGCCCGCGAGAGCATTCGGGCCATCCGCAAGGACGTTCTTGCCAAGTGCTACGGCGGTGACATCACCCGTAAGCGCAAGCTGCTCGAGAAGCAGAAGGAAGGCAAGAAGCGCATGAAGATGGTGGGCCGCGTTGAAGTGCCTCAGGAAGCTTTCATCGCTGCGCTGACCACCGACGAGTCCAAGGACAAGGCAAAGAAGTAAATGCCCAGCGTCCTCCCTTTGGGCGACCCTGCACCTGCGGACGGTTTGTTGCCTCCGCAGGTGCTGACCGGCGTCGAGCACCGCAAGTTCGGCCTGTACGTGCACATCCCCTTCTGCGCGGTGAGGTGCGGTTATTGCGACTTCAACACCTACACGGCCACGGAGCTGGGTGGTGGGGCGTCGCAGGATGCTTACGCAGGCACGGCTGTCACTGAACTGGACTTTGCAGCCACCGCTATGGATGCCTCCGGTCTGCCGAAGCGCCCACTGAGCACTGTATTTTTCGGTGGTGGGACACCCACGTTGCTCCCTGCCGAGGACTTGGCTCGTATCCTTCGTGCCGCCGTCGTGCAGTGGGGACTTGAACCGGGCGCCGAGGTGACCACCGAAGCCAACCCCGACTCCGTAACGCCCGAGTCGCTCCAGGTGCTGGCGGATGCCGGCTTTACGCGCGTCTCTTTCGGCATGCAGTCCGCGGTACCGCACGTCCTCAAAGTGCTGGACCGGACCCATACCCCGAGCCGCGTTCCGCTGGTGGTCCAGTGGGCGCGCGAGGCGGGCCTGGCCGTTAGCCTTGACCTCATCTACGGCACGCCGGGAGAGTCGATGGCGGACTGGCAACTGTCCCTTGAGACCGCCCTGTCCTACGAACCCGATCACATCAGCGCCTATGCCCTGATCGTGGAAGACGGCACAAAGCTGGCGGCCCAAATCCGCCGCGGCGAAGTTCCCGGAATTGACGACGACGACCACGCCGCGAAATATGAGCTCGCCGATAAATTGATCTCGGAAGCCGGGCTGACATGGTACGAGGTCAGCAACTGGTCGAAAGCGCCTGAACAGGCCTGCCGTCACAATCTTGCCTATTGGCGGGGCGATGACTGGTGGGGGATCGGTCCGGGCGCTCACTCGCACGTGGGCGGTGTCCGCTGGTGGAACGTCAAGCACCCCACCGCTTACGCCAACCGTCTGGCGGCAGGAGACTCGCCGGCAGCTGGCAGGGAAACCCTTGACGCCGAAACCCGGGAAGTCGAGCGCATCATGCTTGAGGCCCGGCTCGGTACAGGTCTGTCCGTTGATGCGCTGGACAAAGTTGGCCGCCATGCGATGGCAGGACTGATCGCTGAAGAACTCGTGGATCCGGGTGCGGCCTTCAAGGGGCGCCTGGTTCTTACCCTTAAGGGCCGGCTCCTGGCCGACGCCGTGGTGCGCAGGATTCTGCCGGACTAATCGTCTGCAGAATCCTGGAAGCCTTGGACTACTTAATCCAGCGCAGGTTGAGCTTGTAGCGGTGGGGCTGTCCGTGATTGACGCGGATACCAGCCGAGACTGAGAAGCACGTCAGGGCTACCCAGATGCCCGTGGCGATGACTGCAAAGATATTGCCCACGACGGGAAGCAGAACCAGGATATTTGCCAGGACTGCCGCGATGGTCGGAGGAAGCGTGAAGTTCAGTGCTTCCTTGGATTCCTGCGCCGTAAATGGCCCGCGATCACGGAAGATGAGATAGATCAACAGGGACGGCAGGCATCCCAGAATTCCCCCGAAGTGCGCAAGGGTGGCCCACTGCCGGTCTTCGCTTGCCGTCAGTGGGAGTGCGTTTGCGGGCGCGCCATGGTACTGGGGCTGGCCTGCGGCGCTGCCCGGTTCTTCAGGAGCGTTCTCTGCCACGGTGTCTTCCCTTTGCTGTAAAGATGCTGCAGTGTTGCTGTCCCAGAATACTGGGTTCCGGGTCATCCCGGGACCAACGCCCCGTTACGTCCCTGCGAAAAGTGCATTGAGGAAACGTAATTCAGGACAAGACGGTCAGGCAGTGGTGAGGAAATCGATGACTTCCTCCACCCTTCCCAGCAGCGACGCTTCCAAGTCGGCGTAGCTGCGTACCGCACCAAGCAGGCGCTGCCAGCCGAGTCCAATGTCTTCGGCGGTTTCGTGCGGCCAGCCGAACGCGGTCAGTATCCCGGTCTTCCAGTCAGTGCCTCGTGGAACTTCCGGCCACCGCTCAATACCCAGCACTTTTGGCCGGATGGCTTGCCAGACGTCTATATACGGATGGCCGACGATCAGGACGTTTCCGGCGGCTCCGGGTACCGTCATGGCTTCTGCGGCGATGCGTGATTCTTTTGAGCCTGCCACGAGGTGGTCTACCAGGATCCCGAGCCTGCGCCCTGGCCCGGGCGAGAATGCGGCGATAGCTGACTTGAGGTCGTCCACGCCGTGGAGTGGCTCTACGACGATGCCCTCAATGCGGAGGTCGTCGCCCCAGACTTTCTCCACCAGTTCGGCGTCGTGCTTGCCTTCCACCCAAATACGGCTCGCCTTGGCCACCTGTGCACGATGGCCCAGGACCCTTACGGACCCGGATGCCGTTCGACCCGACTGCACAGGCGAACCAGGAGCCTTTGCTGCCGGAGGCATGAGACGGATGGCCTGCCCTTCAAGCAGGAAACCGAACCCGAGTTGGAACGACTTGGTTTTGCCACGCCTGTCCTCAAGGGAGACGATGTGCATTCCCCCCGATTTCTCCACCCGTGTGACTTCGCCCACCCAGCCGGACTGGACGTCTTCAAGGACCATCCCGCGCTGGACGGCTACCTCGGGGAGTTGGCGTTTGGCAGGAGCGGACAGATCCTGCGGGCCCCACGTATCGAAAGCCAAGGACTTCATACCCCTCTGTGCTGGTTGTGCTGGGAATAACTCCCGCGGGCGGTTTCAATGCTAGCAACGTGCTGGCTCATACTAGACTTGTTAGCACTTGGGCATGTTGAGTGCTAAGTGAGTGCTGTTTATCCGTCCCGATAAAGGCCCGGACAGTCGTCAGGAGGTGTTGCAATGAGTGAGCCACGCAAGCTTGAAGTGCTGCGCGCAATCGTTGAGGATTATGTGCATTCCCGTGAGCCTGTTGGATCCAAGGCACTTGTGGAGCGGCACCATCTGGGCGTTTCCAGCGCCACCATCCGGAACGATATGGCTGTGCTGGAAGAAGAAGGCCTCATCGCAGCGCCGCATACCAGCGCAGGCCGCATCCCCACGGACAAGGGCTATCGGCTGTTCGTGGACCGCATCTCGCAGGTCAAGCCGTTGTCCGCCGCGGAGCGTCGAGCCATCCACTCGCTCCTTGAAGGGCCGGACGACCTCGATGACATCCTTGAGCGCACGGTCAGGCTACTGTCGCAACTGACCAACCAGGTCGCCGTCGTTCAGTATCCGCACTCCAACCGTGCCCTGGTCCGTCACGTTGAATTTGTCCTCCTGGCGCCAAAGCAGGTGCTCGTGGTGCTCATCGCAGATACAGGAAGCGTTGGCCAGAAGGTCATCGAGGCTGGCTCTGATGTAAGCAACGAGGCCTTGATGGCACTGCGTTCCCGGTTCCTGGGAAGCATCGCGGGAACCCAGCTGGCACTGCTGCCGCAGGTGTTGCCTTCCGTAGTGGCGCTGTGCCCGCCGGAGCTTCGGGGACTCGCGCAGCATCTTGCCCATGGTCTCCAAGCCCTCAGCGACACCAGCCGCGAAGAGCGCATCGTCATGGCCGGAACAGCCAACCTTGCCCGCTCCAATGTCGATTTCCCGTTGAGCATTGGGCCAGTGCTGGAAGCTCTTGAGGAACAAGTTGTCATGCTTCGGTTGTTGTCCGATATGGGGGATGATCCCCGCGGCGTGACTGTGAGCATCGGGCGCGAGAATCCTTACGATGGCCTGGCCGAGGCCTCGGTTGTGGCAACGGGGTACGGCTCCGGTGCCAAGGTGGGAATCCTCGGACCAACCCGGATGGACTATCCCACCACCATGGCTGCCGTGCGCGCCGTGGCCCGTTACCTTTCCCGCATTCTCGGCGGCTGACGCAAGCCCCGAGGTAAGAATCGCCGTGTAACCGTATAACAAGGAAGAGATACAGACTTTGAGCAGCCACTATGACGTTTTGGGAGTCTCGCCGGAAGCCACCGGGGAAGAGATCAAAAAGGCGTACCGCAAGTTGGCGCGAAAGCTTCACCCGGACGTCAACCCGGGGGAGGATGTCGCGGAGCAGTTCAAGGCCGTGACGCATGCTTACGAAGTGCTGTCCGACCCCCAAAAGCGCCGCGTCTACGATGCCACCGGTAACGAGAATGGCACTGACAACGGCTTTGGTGGCGGCTACTCCGGCCAGGGTTTCGCGTTCCAGGACATCTTCGATACCTTCTTCGGCGGTGGCGGCGGGCACGCTGGTCCGGCCTCCCGTGTGCGCCGGGGCCAGGACGCACTGATCAGTGTCCGCATCGACCTCAAGGACGCCGTGTTTGGTGTCAACAAGAAGCTCGAAGTTGATACGGCTGTCGTCTGCCCCACCTGCGATGGCAGCTGCTGCCGGCCGGGCACACACCCGGAGCGCTGTGACATCTGTGGCGGCAGCGGCCAAGTCCAGCGGGCCGTTCGATCCATCCTGGGCCAAGTCATGACCACGGCGCCGTGTGGTTCCTGTGAGGGCTTCGGTACGGTCATCAAGGATCCCTGCAACGAGTGCAACGGGCAGGGCCGTATCCGCAGCCGGCGTTCCCTCACCATCAAGGTCCCTGCCGGTGTTGCGACAGGTACGCGCATCCAACTCTCCGGACAGGGCGAAGCAGGACCAGCTGGCGGACCTGCGGGCGACCTCTACGTAGAGATCCGCGTCAACAATGACTCCACGTATATCCGTGAAGGCGACGACCTGCACGCAACACTGAGCGTTCCGATGACAGCCGCCGCCTTGGGCACGGAACTGAGCCTGGAAACTTTCGACGGGCCCCAGGAGATTGATGTCAAGGCCGGCACCCAGTCCGGCGAAGTCATCACGCTTCGCGGGTTGGGCGTTACCCACCTCAGGGGCTACGGCCGCGGCGATCTCAAGGTGCACCTGCACGTTGAGACACCGGTCAAGCTGGATCCAGCACAGGAAGAGCTCCTGCAGCAGCTTGCCAAGTTGCGCGGCGAGCAGTTCAGCGAAGGCAAACTCGTGGCCAGCGGTGGCATGTTCGCCAAGCTGCGGGACAAGCTCGGTAACCTGTAGCGGTGAGCAACCCCGTTTTCTTCACGCCCGCCGGGAGCCTGGACGGAGTTGAGCCGGGCGCTGTGTTCGTCATCGACGGTGCAGAAGCCCGGCATGCCGTTACCGTGAAGAGGCTCACTGTCGGTGAGTCCGTGGACATCGCCGATGGCGCAGGAGCCCGCCTGACAGGCACGGTTGCAGAAGTTGGCCCTGGAAGTTTGTCCGTCACGGCATCCGAGGTAGTTTTCGAAGATCAGCCAGACGTGCGTTTGGTGCTGGTCCAAGCGTTGGCCAAGGGTGACCGTGACGAGTTGGCCATTGAAACTGCCACCGAACTGGGCATAGACGCCGTAATCCCCTGGCAGGCTGAGCGATCCATCGTCCGCTGGAAGGGGGATCGCGCTGCCAAGGCCCACGCGAAGTGGCAGTCTGTGGTCACTGCCGCGGCGAAGCAGGCCCGGCGGGCGTGGATACCGGAGGTGCGTCCTATCCTGGATTCCGCGGCTTTGGCAAAGGCTGTTGCCGCCGCGGACCTGGCTGTAATCCTTCACGAGGACGCCAAGAACCCCTTGCGGACCGTCCTGGAAGCGCCCATCGTGGCTGAGGCCGGCGGTCTGGATTCACCACGTGAAGTCCTCTTGATCGTGGGGCCGGAAGGCGGCATCTCGCCACGCGAGGTGACGCGCCTCAGCGACGCCGGGGCGGTCACGGCTCTCTTGGGGCACCACGTCCTGAGGTCTTCGACGGCGGGACCCGCCGCCGTCGTACTCGCCTCCGACGTGTTGGGCCGCTGGTAGGCTGTGTCGCCTTCCAGGCAACGCCAGCTAATGCGCGACGCCGGCTCTAGCCGACGCTGAAAAGCCGCGTATCGGTGGTGGATGTGTCTGCTTGCCCGGAGTCCTGAACCTGGGATACGCGCAATTCGTATTTCCCTGGTTTCAGGGTCGCATTGAAGGAGAAGACGCCGAATTGTCCCGGCTCTCCTGTGGCTTTTGTCTGGCCGGTCAGCAGGCTGGCCTTTTCGCCATTGCCGTTGTCCCGGAGGATCTGCCAGCTGACCGGCTTGGAGCTGTCAGTGCTGCGGCCATTGAACTTGACCACGCCAGCCGGGAGCGAGGTGTCCTCCTGCGGGTCGATGATCCATAGTGGCGCCACCAAGGAAGCGTCCCTTGCCATTGGTTGTCCGAGCCGTACCTGGCCGAAGGCCATGAAATCAGTGTGACCGTCGACCAGGATGACCACTTGGATTTGCTGCCCGGAGTTGATCAGGCCTGACGACGAAGCTGCTGCCGTGGCAGTGTAGACCAGCTGCTGTACAGCCCGTTGCGCCATGCCTGCATCAAGGTTGGAGTTGAAGGCATCCCGGGAAATATCAACGGTGATCACGTTCTTGCCCGAGATGGATGTTGCCAGGCTGCCGGGGTCCTGCCACGGGGTGAAGAAGTCGTGGTCCAACGGCTTTTCGGCCATCATGATGCGCAGCGCAGTGGTGACGGGGTTTCCATCGCCGGAGATGTCCCTGAATTCGCGGTAGAGGTAGACATCTTCCTTGCTCCGCCCAATCCAGTAGACCGGGATCTTAGTGGACGCCTGGGTGGTCTCCAGGGGAGCGTTGCTGGCCGGAGCTTCCTGGACGCTGACTGGCGGCGCACTGGACGTAGTTTGAGTGGGTCCGCCGTTGGCGATACAGCCGGTCAGCAAAAGGACAGCAAGCATCGCAGGCGCTGCGACGGCGGACTTTTTCCGCTTTCGCCCGCCGGGCTGATGGCTTACTGACTGCGTGATGGGGGTTCCTTGCCTTGGTAGCCGGTGGTTGTCGCCGGCCCGTCGAACGCGCGTAGTTTGACTACCCGCTCTGCCAGCTTGGCATATCGTCGACGGCGGCTGGCCGGGTTTGCGGGCACTGGCGGCAACTGAAACAGGATTGATACCCGCTTGATGCCGAGTTGAGACAAAATGTCGCAGTCGACGGACGCCCTCGCGGGGAGGATGCGGGGAGGATACGGCAGAGGATCCGCGGGCGAACGCCCGTGGTCTGCCGGGCTGGCGTAGGATTGAAGGCATTCCGGCATATGGCCTGGCGGTTGAGCCAGTCCCGTTGTCGAAACGATGGACCAACTGTTATCCGACCGGAGGAGAAGAGGCCGTACGGCCACCACTATGAGTGAATCCCTGAATGGGCGGCTGCGGACCGGAAACGGGAACCCAGCCACCACCGAGTTCCCGCACACCTTACCGGGCACGCGCACGGAAATCGTCACGTTCGACAACTCCGATCAGATGGTTCACTCATTGGGCAGCCATGACGAAGCCTTGCGCTACATCGAGGAGCAGTTCCCGGACGTCAACTTCCACGTTCGCGGCAATGAATTGTCCATGTCCGGTCCGTCCACGGTCATCCCGCGCATCATGCGCCTCCTTGAAGAGGTCCGCGGACTGGTAGCCAGGGGAACGGTCGTTACCCCTGATGTCCTGCAGCAGCTCGTTTCCCTCCTGAGGACACAGTCGGTCCAGAATCCCGTGGATGTCCTTACCCACAACATTCTTTCAAGCCGCGGCAAAACCATCCGGCCCAAGACCTTGAATCAGAAGAACTATGTGGATGCCATAGATGCCAACACAGTGATCTTCGGTATTGGCCCGGCAGGTACTGGCAAGACCTACCTCGCCATGGCCAAGGCCGTGCAGGCCCTCCAACTCAAGGAAGTAAGCCGGATCATCCTGACCCGGCCCGCTGTTGAGGCAGGGGAGCGGCTGGGCTTCCTGCCGGGAACGCTGAGCGACAAGATCGATCCCTACCTGCGGCCGCTTTACGATGCCTTGCACGACATGATGGATCCGGAGTCCATTCCCAGGCTGATGGCTGCCGGCACCATTGAAGTCGCACCGTTGGCCTATATGCGTGGACGGACGCTCAATGACGCATTCATCATCCTGGACGAGGCCCAGAACACCACTCCTGAACAGATGAAGATGTTCCTGACCCGCCTCGGATTCGGCTCAAAGATGGTTGTCACAGGAGACGTAACGCAGATCGACCTGCCTTTTGGCTCCACCTCCGGACTGCGGATCGTACGGGAAATCCTCAGTGGGATCGAGGACGTCAATTTCTCCATCCTGGAGGCTGCGGATGTCGTCCGGCACCGTTTGGTTGCAGACATCGTTTCGGCCTACAGCAGGTGGGATGACGCGCACCGTACGGATGGGGCCGCCGGCACACATCACAAACGTGGAGAACGAAAATGAGCATTGAAATCAACAACGAATCCGGCGTGGAGGTGGACGAAGCCCAACTGGTGACGTTGTCGCGGTTCATCTTCGAGCGCCTCTACATCCATCCGCAGGCTGAGCTGTCCATCCTCCTGGTGGATGAACCCGCCATGGAGAAGCTGCACATCGAGCTCATGGACGAACCAGGAGCCACGGATGTGCTCTCGGTGCCCATGGATGAGTTGACGCCGGGCACACCTGACAAGCCCACGCCGCAGGGAATGCTCGGAGACATAGCCATTTGTCCGCAGGTGGCCGAGGTGCAGGCGCGGAACGCCGGACACACCACCCAGGACGAAATGCTGTTGCTCGCCACGCACGGCATCCTCCACCTGCTTGGTTTCGACCACGCTGAACCGGAGGAAAAGGAAGAGATGTTCGGTTTGCAGCGTGAGTTGCTGTCTGAGTTCCTGGGCAAGGATGCCCCCATGGAGACCATGCAGTGACCTCGCTCATCCTGGTCGGCATGGCGCTGGTTTTCCTCAGTTTCGTCGCCTTGCTGACCGCAGCCGAGGCTGCGTTCAATTTCCTGCCCCGGCACGAAGCTGAACAATCGGTAGTCCGCAGCAAGGGCAAAGCCTTGGGGAGCATCCTCAAGAAGCCGGTCGCTCATATGCGTGCCCTGCGGTTCTGGCGCGTGTGGTTCGAGATGGCGGCAGCGGTCGCCGTCGCTGTCGTCATGCACAGTTTTCTGGACAACGTGTGGCTTGCCGGATTGGCGGCAACCGGCATCATGGCTGTCATCGGATTCGTTTTGGTTGGCGTCTCGCCCCGGCAGCTGGGACGCGCGCATTCGGGCCCCATCGTCCGCTTTACCGCCCCGCTGATCAGGTTCCTCTGCTGGATCCTCGGACCCATTCCCGGCTGGCTTGTCGCGTTGGGGAGCGCAGTCGCGCCCGGCGCCCCCGGCGGTGATGACGCGTTTGTCAGCGAGGAAGAATTCCGCGAGTTCGTGGACCGGGCGGCGGAATCGGACATGATCGAAGACAACGAGGCAGAGCTCATCCACTCGGTCTTTGACTTCGGCGATACTTTGGTTCGCTCGGTCATGGTTCCGCGCACGGACATCGTCAGCATCGGGACGGGTTCGGACCTTGAAGCGGCCATGGCACTCTTCCTCCGCTCCGGCTATTCCCGGATACCGGTCATTGGCGAGAACACGGATCAGATCCGCGGCATTCTCTACCTCAAGGACGTTGCCGCGGCGATGCATCGCGGCGAACCCGGACTGCAACCGCACGACGTCGATTCTCTCGCCCGGGACGTTCGGTATGTCCCGGAATCCAAGCCCGTGAGCGACCTCTTGAAGGAACTGCAGAAGGAATCCACCCACGTGGCCATCGTCATCGATGAGTACGGCGGCACCGCCGGCCTGGTGACCTTGGAGGATCTCATCGAAGAAATCGTGGGAGAGATCGTTGACGAGTACGATTCCGCGGCCGAAGAAGCGGTGGACCTGGGCGACGGAACCTACCGTGTCAGTGCCCGCATGAGCATCGATGACCTCGGGGAACTGTTCGATATCGACCTCGACGACGACGAAGTGGACACCGTTGGCGGCCTCCTTGCCAAGGCTCTCGGCCAGGTTCCGATCGTCGGGAGCTCCGTTGAAGTGAACGGTGTGTCGCTAAAGGCAGATAGGCTTGAGGGTCGCCGAAACCGGGTCAGCCACATCATTGCGGCAGCCATGCCAAAGGAAGACACTGACTTTGAAGACCTTCTCGATGAGGCCGACACAACGCAACAGGG
The DNA here is from genome assembly GCF_056395385.1 of Paenarthrobacter sp. 10L420. Lineage (NCBI taxonomy): Bacteria > Bacillati > Actinomycetota > Actinomycetes > Micrococcales > Micrococcaceae > Paenarthrobacter > Paenarthrobacter sp. 10L420. The sequence continues at coordinate 84,628 of NZ_JBFTJK010000006.1, forward strand.
AGTTCCACGTGAGCAAGCAAAATAAGAAATTCGACGCCGATGACGATTTCGGTGGCTTCCACGCCGGATTCTCGGTCCTCGTTGGCCGCCCCAACGCGGGTAAGTCCACGCTGACAAATGCGTTGGTAGGGCAGAAGGTGGCCATTACATCTGCCAAGCCGCAGACCACGCGCCACACGATTCGTGGCATCGTCCATCGCGAGGACGCACAACTGATCCTGGTTGATACACCGGGCCTCCACCGGCCACGTACGCTTCTGGGAAAGCGACTCAACGACCTCGTGGCTGACACGTTGTCCGAGGTGGACGCTATCGGCTTCTGCTTGCCGGCCAACGAAAAAATCGGTCCCGGCGATAAGTACATCGCCGCGCAGCTCGCTGCCGTTGGCCGCAAGCCCATTGTTGCCCTTGTGACGAAAACTGACCTCGTGGACCGTCAGGCCCTGACCGAACAGCTGCTCGCTGTTGCCGCATTGGGCCGTGAAGTCCTCGGAGAACAAGGCTGGGCGGATATCGTTCCCGTTTCTGCCGCCGACGGTTTCCAGGTATCCACCGTTGCCGACGTACTTATCGGGCACATGCCCTCGTCGCCGCCCCTTTACCCGGATGGTGAGCTGACGGACGAGCCCGAGGCCGTCATGATTGCTGAACTCATCCGTGAAGCCGCACTCGAAGGTGTCCGGGATGAACTTCCCCACTCCCTTGCCGTCGTCGTTGAGGAAATCGTGCCCCGCGAAGGACGTACGGAGGACAACCCGTTGCTGGATGTCCGCGTCAATCTGTACGTGGAGCGGCCTTCGCAGAAAGCCATCATCATTGGTAAGGGTGGCAGCAGGCTGCGTGAGGTCGGAACCAACGCGCGTAAGGGAATCGAGACGCTCCTGGGAACAAGGATCTACCTGGATTTGCATGTCAAGGTTGCCAAAGACTGGCAGCGTGATCCCAAGCAATTGGTGAAACTCGGCTTCTGACCGGCGTCACGGCAACGGCGTAGCCCGGGCTCGATAAGGAACTTCCCAGAATCCGCCACTATGATTGCGGGGATCCACGTGTTTGAGGAAAGGTAACCGAATAGTGCGACGTCGTGACGCCCGCCCGCTGGGCCCCGGCACCGCTGCTCCTGATGCGGCGCGCCATGGGGAGGACCCCGAGGGAACTCCGCGCCACATGAACGCGCCCAAGGGCCTCCCGTTGTGGCTCAAGATTGTTACCGGCCTCGTGTCAGTGGCTCTCGTTGCCGGCGTTGCTTTTGCGGCCTTCTGGTTTATCCGTCTACAGACCAACATCACCAAGGCCCCGCTATCCGCGGCAGAATCGCGCGATAGCAATGATGCGGTAGTCAATGACAAGTCGGACCGACTGCAGATCCTTATCCTCGGGTCGGATACCCGTGATGGGAAAAACTCCCAGTATGGTAACGCGGACGATTCCACGGGCTACGGCCACTCGGATGTCATGATGCTGCTGGACATTTCTGCGGACAATAAACGTGTCAGCGTCATGAGTTTCCCACGTGACCTCCTGGTGGATGTGCCCCAGTGCACGGACCACACCAACAACCAGACGTTCCCCGCGCGGAGCGGCGTGATGATCAACGAAGCCATGGCAGAAGCCGGAATCGGCTGTGCCGTGGACACCATCAACAAGCTCACCGGCCTGGAAATAGATCACTTCATGATGGCCGACTTCAACGCGGTGAAGGAACTGTCCAAGGCTGTGGGCGGAGTGGATGTTTGTGTCAGCGATCCCGTCTTTGATCCCGACTCCCATCTTCGTTTGCCGAAGGGCAACTCTCAGGTTGAAGGCGAGCAGGCCCTGGCATTCCTGCGTACCCGGCATGCCTTTGGAGACGGTGGGGACCTCGGGCGAATCAAGGGCCAGCAGGCGTTTCTTTCATCACTGACGCGGAAGCTGAAGGCCGACGGCACGCTCGGCAATCCCCAGAGGCTCCTGCAGATCGCTGATGTCGTCACGCAAAACCTGACCGTCGATGAGGGGTTGGCGTCTGTGCCATCGCTGCTGACGATTGGTGGAAGGCTGAAGGACATTGATGTCTCCAAAGTCGCCTTTGTTGCTGTCCCCACCCAGCCAGCCGCGTTGGACCCCAATCGGTTGGAGCTCGTTGAGCCCCAGGCATCACAGCTTTTTGCGGCCCTTCGCGCAGATCTGGATCTGACAAACCCCGGAGCAACGTCAAGCCCGGCTCCAACAGAGCCTGGGGCCGGGACTCCGTCCACGGCGCCTACTACTGCTGCCCCTGCAGTCCCGGCCTACAACAAGGCCATCCAGCCGGTAGCAGTCGCCAACGGCAGCGGGGTTGGGACCAGGGCGCAGGAACTCCTGGCCACCTTGACCGGCAATGGATTTACACAGTCCGTTTCGTATCTGGCCAACCCAGTGGAGAAGACCGTGGTCTACTACGGTCCGGACTTCGCCGACGTTGCTACCGACGTTGCCGCGCTGTTCGGTATCCCGGCGGCACAGGTTCAGCAAGCCAAGGGAGTTTCGGGCGTGCAGCTCTACGTGGGCACCGACTTCGGAACGGGGACAGCCTATGGGGCGGCCTCTGTTCCACCTGATGTAGTCAACCAGACGGCCAAAGAAGCAGTGTGCCAACAGGTGAACCCGCTCTACATCACCCAATAACAGTCATCGCAGCGGTAATTGGCTGCGAGGCAGGATAAAGACGAATGGCCGGAACCCGATTCATCCACGGGGTCCGGCCATTCGTCGTAGTGGCTTTACCAGATGCTGACCCGGTCCTCAGGTGCCATCCACATCCGGTCTTGATCGTTGACCTGGAAGGTTTCGTGGAAGGCGTCGAGGTTCCGGGCAATGGCATTCGTGCGGAACTCGTTGGGGGAGTGTGGATCCGTAGCAAGCCTGCGGATTGCTTCCTCGGTTCGGATCACCTGGCGCCAGCCGGCAGCCCAGGACATGAAGAACCGTTGCTGGCCTGTGAAACCGTCCAGGACCTCAGGCTCGGCACCATCGAGGCTGAGCAGGTAGGCCTTATACGCAATGGTGAGGCCGCCCAGGTCACCGATGTTCTCACCCAACGTCAGTTTGCCGTTGACCTTGTGGTCAGGTGCGGCGTAGGGAGATAGCGCGTCGAATTGGGCAACCAACTTTGCCGTGCGGGCTTCGAAGGCCGTCCTGTCCTGTTCGGTCCACCAATTGCGGAGGGCTCCGCTTCCGTCGAATTGGGATCCCTGGTCATCGAATCCATGGCCGATCTCATGTCCGATTACAGCACCAATGCCACCGTAGTTCACTGCGTCGTCTGCTTCTGCAGTGAAGAATGGCGGCTGGAGGATGGCGGCGGGGAACACGATTTCGTTCAGCATCGGGTGATAGTAGGCGTTCACTGTCTGTGGAGTCATGAGCCATTTGTCCAAGTCCACCGGCTTGCCGATTTCATCCAGGTGGCGATCGACGTCGGCGTCGTGGGCCCGCTCTACGTTACCCAGGAGGTCATGGGGGTCGATCTCAACAGCGGAGTAGTCTATCCATTTCTCAGGAAAACCAATCTTGGGGCGGAATGCGTCCAGCTTCTTAAGGGCTTCGGCCTTTGTGTCCTCACCCATCCACTCAAGGGAAGAAATGCTGTCCCGGTAGGCCTCGATCAGATTGGCCACGAGGGTCTGCATCCTGGCCTTGTGCCCCTCGGGGAAATGGCGCTCCACATAGATTTGGCCCACTGCCTCGCCAAGTGCTGCTTCGACGACGGCCACGCCGCGCTTCCAGCGCTCCTTGTTTTGCGGGGTGCCACTGAGGGTGGTCCCGTAGAAGTCGAAGTTGGTGTCCACAAACTCCGAAGAAAGGTAAGGCGCGGCTGAGCTGAGCACCCTCAGGGTCAGCCATTCCTTCCAGACGGCGAGGGGTTCCGATTCCAGAAGAGCTGCGGCGCCAGCAAAGAAGTCCGGCGTGCTGACCACGATCTCGGCGCGTTTGCCGGCATCGACACGGCCGGCCTCAAACCAGGTATCCAGCAGGGGGAACAGCTTCGCTGCTTCTTCCGCCGTTTTGAGGTTGTACGTCTTTTGGGGATCCCGAAGTGTGACGTTGTCCCAGTGGTGGGACGCGAGGGCCTTTTCCAAGGCAACGATGCGGCCAGCCGCGGCTTCCGCGTCTGCAACTCCGGCGAGGCCGAACAACTTCGCGACGTATTCACCGTAGGAGGCCACAATCGGCGCAAACTTTTCGTCGCGATAGTACGACTCGTCCGGGAGTCCGAGGCCGCCCTGGCCGATGTACAGAAGAATCCGCTCCGGGTTTCCGGCGTCCGGTGCCGGGTAGATCGAGAACAAACCGGACACGTCGCATCGGAACAGGCGGCCAAGCAACGCCGAAAATTCCTCCACCGAACCCACTGACCGGACTTCCTCCAGTCGCTCCTGCAAGGGTTCGAGTCCCTTCGCCTCTGCCGCAGCCTCATCCATGAAGCTCGCGTAAAGGCCGCCGACCTTCTGTTCGATGCCGGAGGCTGATGCTCCCTTGTTCGCGGCTTCCTCGATGATCGCCTTGACAGCCAATTCTGCCTCGTCCCGCAAAGCGGTGAAGGTGCCTTCCAGCGGGCGGTCGTCAGGGATCGTCGTGCTGTTCAGCCATGCACCGTTGACGTGCTGGTAGAGATCGTCCTGCGGCCGGACGCTGTGATCGATGTTGGAAAGAGTGATCCCCGACTGTGGCACTGTGGCTCCTTGAATGGACGCTGCAGCCGGCGTTGCCACCGTCGCTGCGTCTGCATAGTGGACGTTGCATGAGGTGTTGCAATGTCATCATACGCACCGTGTTACTGTGAACTTGTGCGTGCGGGAATGCTTCTTCTTAGCTGCCGCGGCGAGGCCTGAAAGCTATCTGAAAGCTGGGCCACCCTCGCCGCGGAGTTTAGTTGTGCCCGGCTAAGCTTTCATTTAGATCTTAGAGAAAAGGCCAACACGACATGCGTAATGCACAAAAGCCCTCCGGTATGCCGATTCACCGCTACCTGCCGTTCCAGGACCAGATCACTGTCGAGGTTCCGGATCGTACGTGGCCGGACAAAGTAATCACCAAGGCCCCACGCTGGTGTGCAGTGGACCTGCGCGATGGCAACCAGGCGCTGATCGATCCCATGAGCCCGGCGCGCAAGCTGAAGATGTTCCAGCTGCTGGTCAACATGGGATACAAGGAGATCGAGGTTGGATTCCCCTCCGCATCCCAGACCGACTTTGATTTCGTTCGGCAGCTGATCGAAGGCGGCCATATTCCGGACGATGTCACCATCCAGGTCCTCACCCAGGCGCGTGAACACCTGATTGAACGGACCTACGAGTCGCTGGTGGGTGCCAAGCAGGCGATCGTGCACCTGTACAACTCCACTTCTGTGCTGCAGCGCCGCGTTGTCTTCAACCAGGACGAGGACGGCATCCTCGATATCGCCCTGCAGGGTGCCCGCCTGTGCAAGAAGTATGAAGAGACGCTGACCGATACCCACATCACGTACGAGTACTCGCCGGAGTCTTTCACCGGAACCGAGCTGGAGTATGCAGCCCGGGTGTGCAATGCGATTGCAGACGTTTTTGAAGCATCAGCCGACAAGCAGGTCATTATCAACTTGCCGGCCACGGTGGAGATGGCAACTCCCAACGTCTACGCGGACTCCATTGAGTGGATGCACCGCAATCTGCATCCCCGTGACGGCATCATCATTTCACTGCACCCGCACAACGATCGCGGTACCGGCGTTGCTGCCGCAGAACTCGGCTACCTGGCTGGAGCAGACCGCATTGAGGGCTGCCTGTTTGGTAACGGGGAGCGCACCGGAAACGTTGACCTCGTCACCCTGGGCCTGAACATGTTTGTCCAGGGCGTGGACCCGATGATCGATTTCTCAGACATCGACGAGATCCGCCGCACGGTTGAGTACTGCAACCAGTTGCCGGTTCCCGAACGTTCGCCCTATGGTGGCGACCTCGTCTTCACTGCCTTTTCCGGATCGCACCAGGACGCCATTAAGAAGGGCTTCGAAGCACTCGAGAAGGATGCTGCCGCAGCAGGCGTACCCGTGGATGATTTCACCTGGCAGGTTCCCTACCTGCCTATTGATCCCAAGGACCTGGGCCGAAGCTATGAAGCTGTCATCCGGGTCAACTCGCAGTCCGGCAAGGGCGGGGTCGCCTACCTGCTGAAGAACGAGCACAATCTCGATCTTCCGCGGCGCGCCCAGATTGAATTCTCCGGAGTTATCCAGCGCCGGACAGATGCTGTTGGCGGGGAGGTCAGCGGTGCGCAGCTTTGGCAGATCTTCCAGGACGAATACCTGCCCTCCGATGAGGAACAAGCCCAGTGGGGCCGGTACTCCCTGGGCAGCGTAAGCACTGAAACGGACGAGTCCGGCGCCATGACCATGAACGCGAACCTGCGGATTGATGGCGTAGAGGTGCGCAGGACCGGGCACGGTAATGGTCCAATCGCCGCGCTGCTGGACATCCTGCACCATGACGGCGTTGATGTTCGTGTGCTCGACTACAGCGAACATGCCCTGTCGGAAGGCGGCAGCGCAAGCGCGGCTGCTTATGTTGAATGCGCGGTAGGAGAACGTGTCCTCTGGGGCGTGGGAATCGACCCCAGCACCACGACTTCTTCACTGAAAGCACTCATCTCTGCCGTAAACCGGGCAGTTCGGGACGCCCGGGCCTAACGCCTGGACGGTGTGGTGACGGGAAATACCGTCACCACACGGTCTTGTGGTCCTCCTTGGCCACTGGCTTAGTGCGAAGATTAGTTGTGGCCAATCCCTCCTCATTTGCAGCACGGTCCTATCGGGACGATGCCGTTGTGCTCCGCACCCATAAATTGGGCGAGGCAGATCGGATTATTACCCTGCTGACCAAGCACCATGGGCAGGTCCGTGCAGTTGCCAAGGGTGTGCGCAGGACCACCAGTCGTTTCGGCGCCCGCCTGGAACCGTTCATGGTGGCGGACTTGCAGCTCATCTCGGGCCGAACTCTGGATATCGTTACCCAGGCTGTGGCCAAAGGCGCTTATGGGAGCAGCATCGCAGCGGACTATGGCCGTTTTACTGTAGCTGCTGCCATGACAGAGACGGCCGAGAAGCTTACGGACGCGGACGCCGAATCCGGCACCGCCCAGTACAACCTCTTGGTGGGTGCCCTGGCGGCGCTCAGCCGCTCGGACCATGCTCCGGAACTTATTCTGGACTCCTATCTCTTGCGCGCGTTGGCCACTGGCGGGTGGGCGCCGAGCTTTACTGACTGCGCCCGGTGCGGCAGGCCCGGACTCCACACGGCGTTTGCCGCGCCATTGGGGGGTATGGTGTGTAGCGAGTGCCGCCCTCCCGGCTCCCCGGCCCCGGCACCGGAGACCGTGGTGTTGTTGGGAGCCCTCCTGACTGGGGATTGGAGCGTAGCTGACGCCTCGGATTCGCGACATCGACGCGAAGCAGCCGGACTGGTGGCCAGTTACCTGCAATGGCATTTGGAACGCGCCTTGAAATCACTTAAACACGTGGAGCGAAGCTGACTGTGGCACTTGGCAAGAAGAGCAAGACAAGCCGGGCGCGGACTTCGCCCGTAGTGGCCCCTTACGGACATCCTTCAGGTGCCGTTCCGCCCAGCATTCCAAGTGAACTTATTCCGCAGCACGTAGCCATTGTCATGGATGGCAACGGCCGTTGGGCCAACCAGCGGGGATTGCCCCGCATTGAAGGGCACAAGGCCGGTGAGCCTGCACTGTTGGACGTGATGGCCGGAGCCATCGAACTAGGCATCAAGTACGTCAGCGTGTATGCGTTTTCCACGGAGAACTGGCGACGATCCCCGGAGGAAGTCCGCTTCCTGATGGGATTTAACAAGGATGTGCTACGTCGCCAACGGAACCAACTCGATGAATGGGGAGTCCGTATCCGCTGGGCCGGTCGACGGCCGCGCCTCTGGGGTTCGGTGATTCGTGAGCTTGAAGAGGCCGAGGAATTTACCAAGGCCAACGACACCTGCACGTTGACCATGTGTGTTAATTACGGCGGGCGGGCGGAAATCGCCGACGCCGTCTCGGCCATTGCCGAGGACGTTGCCGCCGGGCGGCTCAAGCCGGGATCGGTGACGGAAAAGACCATCCAGAAGTACCTGGACGAGCCAGACCTTCCTGACGTGGATCTCTTCCTCCGCAGCTCCGGCGAGCAGAGGTTGTCAAACTTCCTGCTGTGGCAGTCCGCCTACGCTGAATTCGTCTTCATGGACACCCTGTGGCCTGACGTTGACAGGCGCACGCTCTGGGACGCCGTCGAGATTTACGCCAAGCGGGATCGCCGGTACGGCGGGGCGGTCGACGCAGCGCCAGCCGCGAATTAGCAGGGGTCTGCCACTTCAACATGGTCCTGCTACTTCAATACGGGTAGGACGAAAGCCAGACCGACACGTCACGGTAAGCCTGTTGGCGAATGGTCCTTCGCGACAAGAAGATGTCGTGCAGTGCCCCTGGGTAGCGGAACACAGCCGTTCGCCTGCCCAAGCCCAAGGCGCGCCGGGATGTCTCCTCGACGTCGATCACGGCGTCGGCCCTCATGAGGTCGGCTGTCCATTCGGACTGGATCCTGGTCCGGCCTGATAAAAGGACCAGGACCGGGGCGTCAATGTTCAGTTTTCGCTCCACCGCTTTGTGGCCGGCAAGCACTGCCTTCGTCCAGCCAGCGCGGATGGGGAATGAGGCCCGCGGCCGCCAGACAGAATCCAGCACCCATTCGCCGTGGGCCTGGTTGCTGACGCTCTCCCAGTACGCAGGCATTTCGGGGAACCTGAACGGACGCTTGGGGTCGGTTCGCGCGAAGGGCTCCACCAGATGCATGGCGATGCTGCGAACCAGGCTGCTGCCCTGAAGCTCCAGCCAAGGGGAGTTCAGGACCAGTGACCCGATCCGGCGTGGATGGCGGTCAGCCCACAACGAAGCAATCAGCCCGCCCAGGGAGTGCGCGACCATATGAATGGTCGGTGATGCTGGGTTGTTGGTCCTGGCCACAACATCCCGTTCGATCTCCAGCAAGGCCGCCTCGATATCTTCGTCGTAGACAGCCAGGTCAGTGGTGTATCCGGGTGTCTGACCGGGCAACAGGCTCCGTCCAAATTTCCGAAGATCCAGCGCGTAGAAATGAAAGCCGGACGCCGTCAGGTACTCGGCGAGTTCGGTCTGCAGGAAGTAGTCAGCCCAGCCGTGCAGGTAGAGGACCACCCGCGGCGCCCCCGTGGGATCCATGGACGCCTCACGTCGCTTGCGTTGTGTGAACGAGGATAGAAAATCGAGGATGCCGTGAGGAGTTGGGGCCGTAACTGGCGGGGCATGCCTGACGAGTGTGGCTTTGACCGGTCCTTCCTCGTCAGGGGAGAGGGGAAGTTCCAGACGTTCGTATCCGGTGCCCAGGATGTCCGGTTGCCACAGAGATACCGATTCTTCAGTGGTGGTCATGCGTCCCCTTCCTGCCGTACCTGCGGCAACTCACTTTCCATGTACCCGCGAATCCATCGTGAAAGCCTCGCGTAGGCATCTGCCCTGACCTTGGGTGCGGACAGGAAGACATCATGCAGCCCGCCATCCACTCTCTCCAGGGTCACGCTGCGACCCAAGGCCATGGCACGCAGTGCGATAATGCCCACGTCCAGCACCGCATCCGAACGTCGCATGGACTCCTGCCACACCATTCCGTTGGCGCTGGCAGCCGATGTCAGGACCAGGACCGGGATGTCCAGGTCCAGGCCGCGTGCAACCTGTGAATGGCCGGCCAGGACGGCGCTCAGCCAACCTGCCCTGACGGGAAAGGCCAGGGGAGGCCGGTACTTTTCGTCCAGCGGCCATTCGCCCTCGGCGGTATTGCTGATGCTACGGAAGTAGAACCCACGCTCAGGCAGCCTTAAAACCATCTCGGGCCGGACCCTGGCAATGGGTCCCACCATGACTTGCGCGGCCCGCCTGACAATCGAGCTGCCATGCATTTCGAGCCAAGGGCTGTTCAGTATCAGGTGTTGCACCTGGCCTGGGTGTTTGCTCGTCCACAGTGCTGCAATGAGGCCTCCGGTGGAATGGCCCATCATGGCAACGCCATTCGGGCGAGGTCCCGGGCTTTCGCTGTGGATGACCTCGAGGGCACGGCTGATTTCGGCGTCGTAGTCTCCAAGGTTGGCCACGTAGCCGCCCGGCGAACCTGAAGTCAGGCTCCTTCCATGGTTGTGCATGTCCAATGCATAGAAGTCATAGCCGTGCCTTGCCCAAAACCTGGCGAGTTCCACGTTGAAGAAGTAGTCGCTCCAGCCATGCAGGAACAGCAACGCGCCACGGGTTGCCTCGGCCTCCTGGGTCATCGACTCCGGCCTGTGACGGACCAAGGTTGCCCGCCGCACCACACCGTCAGGTCCTTCCACGTCCAGGGCGCATGACTGGAAGTCCATTCCGAGGATATCCGCCGACCACTCCATGCCTTCAGCTTAGACATCCGCCGCGGCTTCGCGTCCCGCGGACCTGCCTGTGAAAAGGCATCCACCCAGGAAGGTTCCCTCCAGCGCCCTGTACCCATGGATACCGCCTCCGCCGAAGCCCGCCGCTTCACCTGCAGCGTAAAGGCCCGGGATCACTCGGCCTTCCTGATCCAGGACCCTGGATCGGAGGTCAGTCTGCAGCCCTCCCAGACTCTTCCTTGTGAGGACGGACAGCCTGATGGCAATGAGCGGCCCATGGGCAGGATCCGCCAGGCGGTGTGGGGGAGCCACCCTCATCAGTTTGTCAGTGGCAAAACGGCGGGCCGCCCGGATAGCAGCCAGTTGGGGGTCCTTGCCCAGCCCGCTGGACACTTGAAGGTCCCGGGCCCGTACCAGCGCCTCCAAGCGCTCAGCGCTGATCAGTTGATTCCCCGTGAGTGCGTTCATCTTCCCGGCAAGGTCATGTGGTGAGGATCCCTGAATGAAGTCGATGCCTTTGTCCAGGAAACGTTGTATGGGAGTATCGCTGCCTGGTTTCAGTCGGGAAACGAGCAGTGACACGTCCCTCCCCGTCAGGTCCGGGTTCTGCTCGGATCCTGAAAGCGCAAGTTCCTTGAGCGCAATGGTGCGGTTCAGGACGAACCATGAATGGCTGTGACCGGTGGCGACGATGTGGCGAAGCGCGCCAAGGGAATCGAAGCCCGGGAACAGGGGCGCAGGCAATTGGCGCCCTTCGGCATCCAACCACAGGGATGACGGACCAGGCAGGATGCGGATGCCGTGCTTGGGCCACACCGGATCGTAATTGTGGATTCCCTCCGGGTAGTGCCACATGCGGTCTCCGTTCACCAACGCTGCACCGCCGGACTCCGCAATAAGAAGGAAATCGCCATCCACTGAAGCGGGTACACCGCTGAGCATATCGGCCGGTGCAGCATTGCCCGGCCACTGTCGACGCACCGTCCCGTGATTTCCGCCGATGCCGCCTGTCGTCACTACGACAGCGCCCGCCGTGGCTTCGAAACCCCCGACGGCGGCTCGCGAGGACGCTTGGCCGCGCACCGCCGTCGAGGGTTCCAGTATCTGGCCCGAGACACCCGCCACCCGGCCGGCCGTCGTCGTCAGCGAAGTAGCCCTATGCCGGAAGTGCAGCGATACCCTCCCGGCCCGGACACCTTCCTGGACCTTGGCCAGAAACGGTTCCACGAGGGCGGGGCCCGTTCCCCACGTGACGTGGAATCGGGGAACCGTGTTTCCATGTCCCTGGGGGCCGTAACCCCCGCGTTCTGCCCATTGCACCAAAGGGAAGATGCCGACGTCGAGGCTCTTCAACCAGGCGCGCTTCTCACCGGAGGCAAACTGGACGTAGGCCTCGGCCCACTGCCGCGCTATCGCATCGTGTTCTCGATCAAAGCCTGCGGAGGCCATCCAGTCCGAGAGCGCCAATTCAGCGCTGTCCCTGACACCGAGCCGGCGTTGCTCGGGGGTGTCAACCATGAACAGGCCCCCGAAGGACCAATGCGCCTGCCCACCCAGGGATGCCGCTGGTTCCTGCTCCAGGATCGCTACGCGTTTGCCTGCCGCATAGGCAGTTGCAGCGGCTACCAGCCCGGACAAGCCTGCACCTACAACGATGACGTCGGCGAGGATTCGATTCCCATGATCTGCATCACGATCTTGTAGCGGCATGCGTACATGCTAGCCGCAGGCAAGGTCACGGGTTTGGTGTGTTGTCAGTAAACCGGAAAACTAGGACTATGCGTGTTTACCCCACCTTCTTCAAGCTCGCCTTCTCCTGGATGGATGCCGAGAAAGCACACAAGATCGGCTTTCAAGCGATCCGGGCGGCCCACCGCACCGGTGCAGGCCGGGTTCTTGCCAGGATCACAGCTCCGGATTCGTCCCTTCGAACTGAGGCTTTTGGGTTGACGTTCCCTTCTCCCTTCGGTTTGGCGGCCGGCTTCGACAAGGAAGGCCATGGAATCGAAGCGCTGGCCGAACTGGGGTTTGGCCATGTAGAGGTGGGAACCATTACCGGGCAGGCCCAGCCGGGCAACGAAAAGCCGCGTTTGTTCCGGTTGATCGAGGACCGCGCCGTCATCAACCGCATGGGCTTCAACAACGATGGCGCAGCAGCAGTTGCTCCGCGGCTCAAGTCGGCGAAAGCTGCCCTGCAGCGCCTGCATGCCGATGTACGACCCGTGATTGGTGTCAACATCGGTAAGACGAAAGTTGTTGAGCTGGATGAGGCCACGGAAGACTACCTCGTTAGCGCCCGGACCCTCGCTCCCGCCGCCGACTACCTGGTGGTCAACGTCAGTTCGCCCAACACGCCAGGACTACGGCTGCTCCAGAACGTGGAAACTCTGCGGCCTTTGCTCCGGGCCGTAGGGGATGCGGCAGATGAAGCTGCTGGCCGCCATGTTCCGCTCCTGGTCAAGATTGCGCCAGACCTGAGCAACGAGGACATCGACGACGTCGCCCGGCTTGCCCTTGACCTCAAGCTGGACGGCATCATCGCCACCAACACCACCATCGCCCGTGAGGGGCTCACCACTGATGCCGCGAAGGTTGGATCACTGGGAGCGGGCGGGCTTTCAGGTGCCCCGCTGAAGCAGCGATCCCTGGAGGTCTTGCGACGACTCAAGGACGCCGTGGGAGATCAGCTCGTACTCATTGCCGTGGGTGGGGTGGAGTCAGCCCAGGATGTCCAGGACCGTTTGAATGCAGGCGCAACCCTGGTGCAGGGATACACGGCGTTCCTTTACGAGGGCCCGTTCTGGGCATCGCGTATTAACAAGGGCCTGGCGAAGATCCGGAAGCGTAACTCCCGCTAGGCCAGGGCTGCCGATGGTCCAGGGCCTCCATCCAGGAGTCAGGACGAAGGCGACAATACGAAGACCCCGGACCAATGGTCCGGGGTCTTCGTATAAGTAGTGGGTTGGGGCCTCTTCAGCGTGGCGCTAAGCGGGGTACTGGCCGCGCTTGACCTGCGGCTTGGGGAGGCGGAGCTTGCGGAACTGCAGGGCGCGCATACATCCATACCAGACTGATCCACGCTCGACTTCACCGAACTTCTCGCCCAAGCGCTTACGGAGCTTGCGCGAAAGGATGAAAACATCCACAAAGACGGCAAGGAACATGATCCAGAAGCCAATCAGGACATACGTAATCTGTGAACTGCTGGCCGGGATGATCAGGGAGATGACCACGAACAGCAGGGCCCCGAACATCAGGTATTCACCGAGGCTGAACCGGGCATCGACGTAATCCCGAACGAAACGCTTCTGGGGTCCCTTGTCCCTCAGGGGCAGGTACTTTTCGTCACCCGTGTCCAATGCCTGCCGCATCTTCTGCCGCTGGTCCTGAACCGCTACCCGTTCGGCCTCCTTGGAAGCTTTGCGGTCAGTGGGCACCAACGGGCGCTTGCGGGCTGCCTCCTGGTCCTTCCGCTTGGGCGTAGGGGCGCCCTTTCCGACGCCCGGTTCCTGGGCGGCGGCCTGGGCCTGGTCTACTACTGCTTGAGCGCTGGGCTCTTCCTTTTTGCGTCCGAACACCCATACAGAATACCCCGCAGGAAGGTGGCGCAGGTTACGGGCCCACCGTGGTTCGGTGGGCGTGTGGCAGCCTGCCGCGCCTTCCGTCGCCGCTTCTTGGCCAGCTGTAAAGTTTGGGCATGACATCAGCACATGCGGAGACCCCGCAGAATCAGCAACGGAACTCCGGCCACAGCATGGAGGGTCCGTCGTCGAACCAGGTCATCGACTCCAATGGCGTGGCCGCTCTGGCCAAAGCAGTAGATGAATCATTTAGCGCTACCCTCGGCTCGTTAAAGGACCTCGTCGGGATCCCCGGAATCGCGTGGCCCAGTTTCGACCCCGCCGAGCTGGAGCGCAGCGCTGAAGCTGTCGCCTCCTTGGTAAGGGCAACGGGAATGGATGACGTCCGAATTCTTCGCTGCGACAAATTGGATGGAACGCCCGGTGGTCCCGCCGTCGTCGCCCGCCGTCCGGCCCGCGACGGTCAGCCGACGATTCTGTTGTACGCGCACCATGACGTCCAGCCTCCAGGCGATCGAAATCTTTGGGCTTCCGAGCCTTTCATCGCGGAGGAGCGGGAAGGCCGGCTCTATGGTCGTGGCGCTGCTGACGACAAAGCCGGCATCATGGCCCATCTGGCGGCTTACGCCGCTGCTACGAAAGTCCTGGGGGATGAGTTTGGCCTGGGCGTAACCTTCTTCTTTGAAGGCGAAGAAGAAGCGGGTTCACCCACGTTTCGGACATTCCTTGAGGAACATCGCGAGCTTCTCCGCTCCGACGTGATCGTGGTGGCGGACTCCAGCAACTGGAAGGTCGGCATTCCCGCCTTAACTACCAGCCTGCGTGGGCTCGTGGATGGCACCTTCGAAGTCCGTGTGCTGGAGCATGCGGTGCATTCGGGAATGTACGGTGGCCCGGTGCTGGACGCCCCCACCCTGTTGTCCCGTCTCATCGCGACGCTCCACGACGACGAAGGAAACGTCGCCGTGGCGGGCCTGGTGGGAAATGACGACGTTGCGGTTGACCTGACCGAGGCAGAATACCGCGCTGACGCTTCAGTGCTCGACGGCGTCAAACTTGCCGGGAGCGGGACGATCGGCTCGCGTTTGTGGACCAAGCCGGCGTTGGCCATCATCGGCATGGATGTTCCCGCTGTTGCCGTTGCCTCAAATACGCTCATTCCCGCAGCCCGGGCGAAATTCAGCATGCGCCTGGCACCCGGTCAGGATCCTGACGCCGCCATGGAGGCTTTAAGGAACCACGTTCAGTCCCGTGCACCATTCGGTGCAGAAGTAACATTCACGCCGGGGGAGCGAGGAAATGCCTTCGCGACCGATACCTCGTCAGCAGCTGCCAGGGTGGCACTCTGGGCCCTGGGGGAGGCCTGGGGAGTCCAACCAGTGGAAATGGGAATCGGCGGTTCCATCCCGTTCATTGCCGACCTGACCGAGATGTATCCCGATGTCCAGATTCTCGTGACGGGTGTAGAAGATCCGGATTCCCGCGCCCACAGTGCCAACGAATCACTTCACATCGGCGATTTCCGTCATGCTGTGCTGGCCGAGGCGCTGATGCTGGCGCGGCTTAATGTCGAAGGCCTGGACCGGTAAGCAGCGCGTTGGCGTTACGGGGGGACTCTTTCCGTGGGCGGTCGAGCACGCCGGGAACAAGTAATTGCCGTCCGTGGTTACGTCAGAAGTTATAGCTCAGCGTCTGCGCGACGTAGCATGGAGCTATAACCCGTACGTAATTGGGTAAGGGCAGGCTGCGTTCCGGCGCCGCCGCCAGAAGCGTCATAAGAAGGTAGGCCAATGAGCACTGCAACCAACGAAAACAGCACCGGAGCACAGCTCGTCCCCGACGAGGAGCTTCTCACGCATGAGGTCAATCTGACCGATGTCGCGGCAGGCAAGGTCCGTAGCCTCCTCGAACAGGAAGGGCGCACCGATCTGCGGCTGCGCGTTGCAGTCCAGCCGGGCGGCTGCTCCGGCTTGATCTACCAGCTCTACTTCGACGAGCGCCTCCTCGACGGCGACGCCGTCCGCGACTACGACGGCGTTGAGGTCGTAGTCGACAAGATGAGCGTCCCTTACCTGAGTGGGGCCAGCATCGACTTCGAGGACACCATCTCGAAGCAGGGCTTCACCATTGATAACCCGAACGCCGGTGGGTCTTGCGCTTGCGGCGATTCGTTCCACTGACGTGAGCTATCGCCGCATGTCGGCGCCCCTCTGCATGCGTTCCAACGCATTCGGAGCCACGGCGCCGACATGTGCGCGAAAACCGCTTCATAGCGGTAAGCTCTACATCGGGTAGTAAAACTTTTAGTGTGCCCGGTGGCCTTTGGCCTGCCGGGAGACAGCAACAAGAGGAAGGGCCGTCTGTGAGTTCGCAGAACCGAACCGGCAGCCGACGCATAAAGATCACCTCGATCACTGGCTTGGCACTAGCCGGCGCGTTGGTTTTGACCGGATGTTCACCAGAGGTAGAGAAGGGTTGGCTGCCAACTGAGCGCGGCACGACCAACCACACTGACCGGATCATGGACCTCTGGGTCAACTCATGGATCGCCGCCTTGGCAGTCGGTATCATCACGTGGGGCCTTCTGGTCTGGTGCATCATCGCTTACCGCCGCCGCAAGGGCACCATTGGATTCCCGAAGCAGCTCAGCTACAACCTGCCGCTTGAGGTCTTCTACTTGACCATTCCGCTGTTCATGGTGCTGGTGTTCTTCTACTTCACCGACCAGGACCAGCGCGCGATCGATGACCGCTCACAGCCGGCAGACGTCGTCATTGACGTGCGCGGCAAGCAGTGGGCTTGGGACTTCAACTACAAAAAGGGCCAGGTCATCAACGAAGACCTCCACGAGGCCGGCGTTCAGGCTCACCTGACCGGCAACGAGGTCAACAAGGACCTGCTTCCCACGCTGTACTTGCCTGTTGGCAAGTCGGTTGACCTGGAGCTGAACTCCCGCGATGTCATCCACTCTTTCTGGGTCCCGGCCTTCCTGCAGAAGCGGGACATGATCCCCGGCAAGACCAACTACATCAGGTTCACTCCCACCAAGGAGGGCACTTTCGATGGCAAGTGCGCCGAACTCTGCGGTGAATACCACTCCGAAATGCTGTTCCGCGTCAAGGTTGTCTCCGAGTCTGAATTCCAGGACCACATGGACAAGCTTCGCCAGGACGGCAACACGGGCCTGCTCGGTGCGGAATACGACCGCAACCCGGACCTGATCGAAACCAAGTAAGGGGAGCGACGTGGCTACTTACACTCAATCCGCCGGGACCCTAGAGGCTCCCGTAGTTCCTAAATCCAAGGGACGCATAGTCGTCAACTGGATCACCTCCACGGACCACAAGACCATCGGGTACATGTACCTCATTGCGTCCTTCGTGTTCTTCTGCCTCGGCGGCGTCATGGCGCTGCTGATCCGTGCTGAACTGTTCGAACCCGGTATGCAGATCCTGCAGACCAAGGAACAGTACAACCAGATGTTCACGATGCACGGCACCGTGATGCTGCTGATGTTTGCGACACCGCTGTTTGCGGGCTTCACGAACGTCATCATGCCCCTGCAGATTGGCGCCCCCGACGTCGCCTTCCCGCGATTGAACGCGCTGGCCTTCTGGTTCTTCCTCTTCGGCTCCACCATTGCTGTGTCCGGCTTCATCACGCCGCAGGGTGCTGCATCGTTCGGCTGGTTCGCGTATGCGCCACTGTCGAACACCACCTTTACGCCCGGCGTCGGCGGTGACCTGTGGGTCTTCGGCCTCGCACTGTCCGGCTTCGGCACCATCCTTGGTGCCGTCAACTTCATCACCACGATCATCTGCATGCGTGCCCCCGGCATGACCATGTGGCGCATGCCGATCTTCACCTGGAATGCCCTGGTGACGTCCATCCTCGTCCTTATGGCGTTCCCGCCGCTGGCCGCTGCCCTGTTCGCCCTCGGTGCGGACCGCAAATTTGGTGCCCACATCTTCGACCCCGAAAACGGCGGCGCCGTCCTCTGGCAGCACCTCTTCTGGTTCTTCGGCCACCCCGAGGTGTACATCATCGCCCTGCCGTTCTTCGGCATCGTGTCCGAGATTTTCCCGGTCTTCAGCCGGAAGCCGATCTTTGGTTACAAGGGCCTTGTGTACGCAACCATCGCAATTGCGGCGCTGTCCGTCACCGTCTGGGCACACCACATGTATGTGACCGGTTCGGTGCTCCTTCCGTTCTTCGCGTTCATGACCATGTTGATTGCGGTGCCCACCGGCGTGAAATTCTTCAACTGGATCGGTACGCTCTGGCAGGGTTCCATCACCTTCGAGACTCCGATGCTCTGGAGCATCGGCTTCCTGGTGACCTTCCTGTTTGGTGGCCTCACGGGTATTATCCTTGCGTCCCCGCCACTGGACTTCCACGTCTCGGACTCCTACTTCGTGGTGGCACACTTCCACTACGTGGTCTTCGGTACGGTTGTGTTCGCCATGTTCGCCGGCTTCTACTTCTGGTGGCCGAAGTGGACCGGCAAGATGCTGAACGAGCGTCTGGGCAAGATTCACTTCTGGCTTCTATTCCTTGGCTTCCACGGCACCTTCCTGATCCAGCACTGGCTGGGTGTTGAGGGTATGCCCCGCCGCTACGCCGACTACATGCCGCAGGACAACTTCACTTGGATGAACCAGTTCTCCACGATCTCCTCCTTCGTCCTGGGTGCATCCCTGCTGCCGTTCTTCTGGAATGTCTACATCACCTGGCGCAGCAACAAGAAGGTGGAAGTTGATGACCCTTGGGGCTTCGGAGCGTCGCTTGAATGGGCGACTTCCTGCCCGCCGCCGCGCCACAACTTCACATCGCTGCCCCGTATCCGTTCGGAGCGCCCGGCACTGGACCTGCACCACCCTGAGTTGGCCCAGGTCCACACCGCCCAGTCCCCGGACCCCGCAGCAGTGCTGCTAGGCAACGCCGACCAGAAGGACGTTCGCAAGTGAAAATTGAATCGTGGCTCTTTGGAGCAGGAGCATTCTTCTTCATCCCGGTCGCCATCGCCTACGGCTTCCTGACGGAATGGCATGAGTGGGTCGGCGTTCTGGGCATTCTCCTGGTTGGCGGTCTCGTAGGCATGATCGGCGCTTACCTGGGCTTTACTGGCAAGCGAATTGGTATGCGTCCAGAAGACCGCCCTGATGCTGAAATTCACGAGGGCGCGGGTGAACAGGGGCACTTCAGCCCTTGGAGCTGGTGGCCGCTGGTTCTCGGCATTGCATGCGCAAGCGGCTTCCTGGGCCTTGCGGTGGGTTTCTGGATCACCTTCATCGCGGGTGGCATTGCCGTTGTGGCACTGGTCGGCTGGGTCTTCGAATACAGCCGTGGCGACCACGCGCACTAGCAACAAAACAGCATAACGACGACGGGCCCCACCTTTTGGTGGGGCCCGTCGTCGTTGTCTCTATGGGTGGTCGTTGGCCTTTAGATAGTGTCCTGGGCCATTATTGGGGCTTCAGCGGGCGTGAGTGCCCTCCAGCACAGCAGAGAGCCCACGAAGGGCATTGTTGGCGGCGGAGACAGTTTGGCCGTCCTGGAGGCCGTCCAGCGCGACTTCAAGGTGCACCTCGCAGCCATGGCCAAAGTCTTCTGTCATGACTTCCAGGAGGGAGCGTGCGTCTACTGGCGGTCCGTCAGGCTTCCTTATCGTCACTGGCAGGCCTGTCTCAGTTACTGCGCGGACAAATATGGCTGCTGCTCGCGCATGCAGGCCAATCTCTGCTGCGACGAAGGATTTCTGCTCCAGCAAGCCAGCTCCTTTGCTAGGACGGAATATGCGTCCGTGAAATTTGATCCATACAAGCGTAGCCGCTGCTTGGCCTGCTCTCCATATCGAGGACTCCGGCTGGTCTAGACCTGTGCCCTGACTGATCTACCCTTAATGCATGACTCATTTGATGTTGGGCGCTCGTCATGCCTGAAGCCGCGAGTATCGCCGGTGAAATTGACCGGACCAGCAGCACTCCCATTTACATCCAACTCCGTGAGATATTGAGGAGTTTCATAGCCCAGTCATGCCCTCCTGGTTCGTCGTTGCCGTCCGAAAGGGACCTCTCGCTAAGGTTTGGCCTTGCAAGGATGACGGTACGGCAGGCCATTGATGCGCTGGTGGGCGAAGAAGTCATTGAGCGTGTGGTGGGACTGGGCACGTTCGTGAAGAAGCCCAAACTGGATCTTCAAGTGAAGCTGACCTCCTATAGCGAGGAGATGCAACGACGCGGGATGGTTCCGGCTGCCAAGGTGTTGAGTTTCGAACAGATTGCTGCCAGTGCCTTTCTGGCGCGGGAGCTACAGCTCGAGGAAGGCACGCCGTTGGTCCGTTTCAGGCGGTTGCTGTTGGCCGACAACGAACCTATGAGCGTCGACGAGAATTTCATCCCGGCGCACCGTGTCCCCGGACTATTGGATGAGGCGCCGCCCACGTCGCTCTACAACGTCCTCAGCGAACGCTTCGGCCTGGTCATGGAATGGGGAGAGGACATGATTGAGGCAACGGCTGCATCCCCCTCCACGGCAAGGCTGTTGAACGTGGATGTGGGCGCACCCCTGCTGAAGATCCAACGTCATGCCTTCGTGGCCCGCGCAATGGTGGACTACTCTGTTTCGTACTATCGGGCAGATCGCTATAAGCTCTGGGTTCCTCTACAGCGACCAGGGGTGCGGCCCACACGCAACTATTCCTCTGGTTATCGAACTCAATAGCGCCGGAAGCGGTCCGTAACGGTCCGCTCGTCACAAACAGTGAATGCAACAGGGAAGGGCACGATCCATATGGATCGTGCCCCATGCGCGTGTGCTGCTTCAAGTTCCGCAGGAGTTGCCGGAGCAACACGGTCTTCAAAGAACCACTTGGAGAGCGCTGCACGCCGCTTTTCCTTGCGGGTTACGACACCGTGTTCGTTCGGCGTCGCGGGCAACGGAACCGGGGATTCGAATCCAACGAGCTTGTAGCGCTTGTACTCGTCCAGGGGAGCGTGTACCTCGATGAACTCACCGTGGGGGAGCCGCACGATGCGGCCGGTCTCACGCCCGTGGAGGGCGATCTCGCGGTCCTTACGCTGCAGAGCGAGTGCGATTCGCTTGGTCACGATGAACGCGAGGATCGGGCCGATGAAGAACAGTGTGCGCAACCAGTACGTGACATCGTTCAGGGATACGTGGAAGTGCGTTGCGATGAGGTCCGAGCCTGCCGCTGCCCACATGACGCAGTACCAAGTGAAGCCTGCAACACCGATCGCGGTACGGGTGGGTGCGTTACGGGGACGGTCAAGGACGTGGTGCTCACGGTTGTCCTTGGTTACCCAGCGTTCGATCCACGGGTACATGAACAGCACGGTGAAGATGATGCCCGCGGGCACGAGTGCCGGCAGCAGGACGTTCAGCGTCAGCGTGTGTCCGAAGATGATGTATTCAAAGTGGAAGTTGTTGATGACGCCAGGCATGAGGCGAAGTGCGCCGTCAACAAATCCGATGTACCAGTCAGGCTGGGTACCGGCGGACACCGGGGAGGGGTCGTAAGGACCGTAGTTCCAGATCGGGTTGATCGTAAAGGCAGCTGCCATAAGGGCCAGGACGCCGAAGACGATGAAGAAGAACCCGCCAGCCTTGGCGGCGTAAACCGGGCCAAGGGGGTAACCGACGACGTTGCCGTCATTGCGTCCCGGGCCGGGGTACTGGGTGTGCTTGTGCACGACAACCATGAACAGGTGAATCACGATCATGAGCAGAATCAGGGCCGGAACCAGAAGGATATGAAGCACATAGAGACGACCAATGATCGCTGTGCCCGGGAATTCTCCGCCGAAGAGGAAGAATGAGATGTAGGTACCAATGACCGGAATGGACTTGATAACGCCATCGATGATGCGCAGACCGTTGCCGGAAAGGAGGTCATCGGGGAGGGAGTAGCCAGTGAAGCCGGCAGCCATGGCCAGAATCAGCAGGACACCGCCCACTACCCAGTTCATTTCACGCGGCTTGCGGAACGCGCCGGTGAAGAAGACGCGCAGCATGTGGACACCCAGGGAGGCCACGAACAGCAGCGCCGCCCAGTGGTGTACCTGGCGCATGAAGAGGCCACCGCGGACATCGAAGGAGATGTTCAGTGATGAGCTGTAAGCCACGGACATTTCGACGTTGTACAACGGCGTGTAGGAACCCTGGTAGTGGGTTTCAGCCATCGAGGGATCGAAGAAGAAGGTCAGGAAGGTGCCCGACATCAGGAGGATGACGAAGGAATACAGCGCCACCTCACCGAACATGAATGACCAGTGGTCCGGGAAGACCTTGCGTCCGAACTCGCGCAGGATGCCGGAGCCACCTACACGTTCGTCCACGAAATCAGTGAAACGGCCAACTTTGGTCTTCGCTACGAAGGGGGCTTCAGCTGTTGATGAGGCGCTCATGCTCGTCACGCTCCCAGTAACTCGGTCCTACAGGTTCTTTGAAGTCGCTGGTGGCGACGAGGTAGCCTTCTGCGTCAACTGCGATGGGCAGTTGGGGGAGCGGACGGCTGGCCGGTCCAAAGATGACCTTGCATTCCTGCGTGAGGTCGAACGTGGACTGGTGGCACGGGCACAGAAGGTGGTGTGTCTGCTGCTCGTAAAGAGCAACCGGGCAACCAACGTGTGTGCAGATCTTGGAGTAGGCAACAATGCCGTTGTAGCTCCAGTTCTCGCGGCCCTTAGAGGGGTTCAGCGAGTTCGGATCCAGGCGCATCAGCAGAACGACGGCCTTGGCCTTTGCGTTCAGCTTGCCCTCGTGAAGTTCGTTGAGGCCCTCGGGAATAACATGGAAGGCCGAACCGATGGTGACATCCGAAGCCTTGATGGGAGTGCCATCGGGATCGCGCGTCAGTCGTTTGAGCTTGCCACCTTCAGGAGCCCACATGGTGTGTGCGAGCTTGTCATCAGGACGCGGTCCCAGGTCGCCGAAAATAGCGAGAGCAGGAAGCGGGGCAAGGGCAACGGCGCCAAGAAGGGTGTTGCGGATCAGCGGGCGACGCTTAATGCCGGTTTCCTCGACGATGTCGTCGACGATGCGCACCGCAGCCTGGCGATCTTCCTCGTGACGGATAGCGTGGCGCTCTTCCGACACCTCGTGATCCGGCATCAAGGCCTTGGCCCAGTGCACGATGCCGGTGCCGATGCCAAGCATTGCGAACGCCGTACCCAGGCCCAGGAGCAGGTTCTGGGTACGGATGTTTGCAATCGTCGAATCGTCGCCCAAATCGATGGCGAAGTACGCCACCAGGAAGATCAGCGTGCCGATGACAGAGGTGCCAAACAAAATGGCTACCTGACGCTCGGCTCGCTTTGCGGCTACCGGGTCCGTGTCAGCCAGGCGCAAACGATGCGGAGGAAGTCCAGGATCCTGGAACTTCTCCACTTCATTCTGACCAGCCGTAGCTACGGTGCCCGAGTGGTTCGGACTGCCGTCACTATGGTTGCCCATAATTCGCCTCATCCTTCTCTCGTTGTCTCGGCCTGGGCCGAGTTAATTTTCAGTTCGAAACTGCTGACCATGCAGCAGAAGTTTGTTGTTTCGTCCGGACTAGGACGTGCGTGACGTCAGCCAGATGGTGAAGGCGATGATGACGCCCAAGCCGGCAATCCAGACGAAGAGACCTTCAGACACCGGGCCTAGGGCGCCGAGATCGGCACCGCCCGGTGAGCCGTTGGCTTCGATGGTCTTGAGGAAGGTGATGATGTCGCGCTTACCTTCGGGTGAGACGTTCGAATCGTTGAACACAGGCATGTTCTGCGGGCCCGTGGCCATGGCTTCGTAGATGTGCTTTCCTGTGACATCTGCCAGCGCGGGAGCGAACTTGCCGCGAGTCAGGGCGCCACCGGCTGCGGCAGCGTTGTGGCACATGGCGCAGTTGACGCGGAAGAGCTCGCCACCTTTGGCTGCATCTCCCTTTTCGTCAAGGAGGTGTTCTTCCGGAATCGCAGGGCCCGCGCCGAGCGATGCAACGTAAGCGGCCAGCTGGCTGGTCTGCTCCTCGTTGAACTGAACGGGCTTCTTCTGTGCCTGGGGGCCATTCATCTGCATGGGCATGCGGCCGGTGCCAACCTGGAAGTCAACTGCTGCGGCACCCACGCCGACCAGCGAGGGGCCGTCCTTGGTTCCGCTTGCACCCATGCCGTGGCAGGTGGCGCAGTTGGCAGCAAACAACTTGCCGCCTTGCTCTACGTCACTTGCGCTGTAGCTGGTGGTGTCGGCCTTGGCCTGGTTGACGGATGTGGCAACGGCGTACAGCCCACCAGTGAGGAGGAGGCCCATCAGCAGCAGCGCTATGGCTGCCAGTGGGTGACGTCGCTTCTGCGAGAGTGCCTTCACGTGGTGGTTCCTTTATTCGATCCTGCGTCGGCTCCGCGAGCCGCTTCTTGAAATTCTGCCTCTTGTAGAAAAAGAGTCAAAGCCGGGCTACTTCAGGACGTAGATGACCAGGAAGAGGCCAATCCAGACAACGTCCACGAAGTGCCAGTAGTACGAGGTGACGATCGCGGATGTGGCTTCAAAGTGCCCAAACTTCTTGGCTGCAAACGCACGGCCAATGATGAACAGGAACGCGATCAAACCGCCGATGACGTGAAGGCCGTGGAAGCCTGTGGTCATGTAGAAGGCGGAACCGTAGGCGTTGGATGACAGGGAAACGTGCTCTGAGACGAGCATGGCGTATTCCGTGGTCTGTCCGGCTACGAAGAAGGAACCCATGATGAAGGTGAGAACGAACCATTCGCTCATGCCCCAGCGGGTGAACTGCAGGGGTCCGCCGGTGCGGCGCGGTTCAAGGCGCTCAGCGGCGAAAACGCCCATCTGGCACGTGAAGGAACTGGCCACAAGGACGATGGTGTTGACGAGCGCAAACGGGAAGTTGAGCTTGGTCGTCTCCTCGGCCCACATCAATCCTGATGTGGACCGCAGGGTGAAGTACATGGCAAAGAGACCGGCGAAGAACATCAACTCACTGGACAGCCAAACAACGGTTCCAACAGAAACCAGATTGGGGCGGTTCAGCGTCGGGTGCGCCGGGGTACTGGGGGCATGGGTCGCAGATGTCACAAGGACATTATGTCTGTAAAAGTCCAGAGTTCCCAATGCAAACCACCGATTCGGGAGACTTTTTCTACAAAGACGCGAAATCGCGCGGAAAAGTTCCCGGTCCGGTTCACATTGGTCATCGGTGCAGCCCGGTCGATAGCATCAAGGGGTGACTTCTCCGGCATCGGCACCTGCAGCCAGCAATAACTGGCCAGGGCTCATCTCAGCACTGATCAACGGCGACGACCTTGCAGTGGGCAATACTGAGTGGGCCATGAACACGATCATGGCCGGCGAAGCGACTCCCGCGCAGATCGCTGGTTTCCTGGTTGCCCTGCGGGCCAAGGGCGAAACGGTGGAAGAACTGACCGGCCTTGTGGAGGCCATGCTTCAGAATGCCAACCCCATACAGATCTCCGGTGAAAAGCTGGACATTGTGGGAACAGGCGGGGACAGGCTGAACACCGTCAACATCTCCACCATGGCAGCCCTTGTTGCGGCCGGCGCGGGCGCGAAAGTCGTCAAGCACGGAAACCGGGCGGCGTCGTCGACGTCTGGTTCTGCTGATGTATTGGAAGCCTTGGGTGTCCGCCTGGACCTTTCGATTGACCAGGTTGCCCGGAATGCGGAGGAGGCAGGAATCACCTTCTGCTTCGCGCAGGTTTTCCATCCCTCGTTCCGTCATACTGCAGTACCCCGGCGGGAGTTGGCAGTGCCCACGGCCTTTAATTTTCTCGGCCCCATGACGAATCCTGCTCATGTTCAGGCTTCGGCAGTCGGCGTCGCCAACGCCCGGATGGCTCCACTTGTTGCGGGCGTCCTTGCCCGTCGCGGCAGCCGCGGCCTGGTGTTCCGCGGCGACGATGGGCTGGACGAATTGACACCCACGGGGCCATCCACAGTCTGGGAGATAAGGAACGGAACCGTCACAGAACAGGTGTTCTCACCCGCTGAGCTCGGTATCGAACCGTCCACCGTTGCAGATCTGCGGGGCGGGGACGCAGCCGCAAATGCAGTGGTTGTACGTGAAGTCCTTGATGGCAAGACAGGTCCTGTGCGTGATGCTGTCCTCTTGAATGCTGCAGCTGGCCTGGTTTCCGTTGACATGAACGCCGAAGGCGATCTGTTGGAACGGATGCGAGCCGCCTTCATGCTGGCGGCGGAGTCCGTGGACTCAGGTAAGGCCGCTGGTGTCCTGACCAAGTGGATCGCCCTTAGCCAGAGTTCCAAAGACTAGCCACAGCGTCAGCCTCGCAGGCTGTGCTGCCGCCTCGAAGCGGGATCTAGAGGCGTCCTTAAGTCCTATTCGAAGCCGAGGGCAAAGGCTGCGTCGAGATCGTGCTGCGAGTAGGCACGGAAGGCTATGTGGGTAGTGGTGTGAACCACGGAATCCACCTTCGACAGGCGGTCAGCGATGACATCCGCGAGGTCTTCATGCTTGGACACTCTGGCTACAGCGATCAGGTCCCATTCTCCAGTGACGGAATAGACTTCACTGATGCCCTGGATGGCCGAAATCTGCTCGGCGGTTTCCGGAATGCGCGAAGCATCGGTCTTGATCAGGACGAAAGCGGTGATCACGTGGGGCCTTTCCGGAAAACCTTCATTGCGGACGAACTTCAGCCTAGTACATGGGAGATGAAGGGACCCTTTCAGGCTTTGGAATGGCGTTTTCGTGACGCCCGCAGAATTAACGCGAGAATGGCGCGGAAGCCGAGCAGGAAAACGCCCAGGCTGATAAGTGCCACGATGACAAAGGGCAACACCACCGTCTGGCCAGTCACCGCCCTGAGCAGCATGCCGATCATTACCGCACCGATCCAGACGCAAATGCCCGAAGGCCAGAGGGCATAGGGCGCACGCCAAACCCTTGCGACCAGCCAGGCAACGCCCGCACCAGCGAGGAAGGGCCAGGCCGTGACAAAGGCGCCCGTGATGATGTCTCCCCGGGCATGGGCGTCGCGGCCGATCGCGGCGAAGACAAGAATCAACACGAGATCGGCGGCGGCAGCAGGAATCCAGGATCTAAGCGATGAGGGCATGGTCTGACACTATCCGGGCGGAAGTGCGGGCGCGAAGTTGACGTCCCGCAGATTCTCTCTTGCGCTTGGTTTCTGCTGCGGCCACGATGACTGGCAGGAACAAAGGACGCACCCCAATTACTGGAGGAGATCATGCGATTCGTTCAAGTAGCCCAGCATGCCGAAGACCTGAAGAGGGCTGCGGCCTTTTACGCTGCATTGCTGGGCGCCGAGCCCAAAGCCTTGTTTGACCCTCCTGGGCTCCTCTTCTTTGACGTGGGCGGCGTGCGGCTTCTCCTGGAGAAAGGGGCGCCGTCGTCCCTGCTCTATTTCGAGGTTGGAGACCTTCACGGCACAGTGGCGGCATTGAGGAGCAAAGGCGTCAAGATCATTTCGGAGCCTCACATGATCTTCACCCATGAGGATGACCTCCTCGGACCGGCGGATTCCGAGGAATGGATGGCGTTCATTGAGGACAGCGAGGCAAATACGGTCGGCCTGGTCAGCCGGATCAGGACGTCCGGCGACTAACTCTGGCTCAAGGAGTGGCCGCCGATGGCTGGTGCGTACAGCGCATGCGGTGACAGCCGCCGTCGGGCGTTGTGTGGGCGAACCCACACGACTAGCCTCGGTCGGGGGACAAGTGGTTCCTCATGATCCTGGAGGACTTGCAGAATGCAGAAGATTTCCACCTGTTTGTGGTTTGACGGCCGGGCGGCAGAGGCGGCTGAGTTCTACACCTCGACATTTGATGATTCGTCCATCCTGACATCGATGCCGGGGCCAGGCGGACAGGTCCTAACCGTGGACTTTGAGATTGAAGGGCGGCAGTTCATGGCCCTGAACGGGGGACCCGCCTTCACCTTCAACGAAGCAGTTTCCCTCGTGGTGAACTGCGATTCGCAGGACGAGGTGGACCGTTACTGGAATGCGCTCTTGGAAGGAGGGGGAGAAGAAAGCCAGTGCGGATGGCTGAAGGACAAGTTTGGCTTGTCGTGGCAGATCGTCCCTGCTGGGATGCCGGGCCTGTTGAATGGTCCGGATCCAGCAGGATCCCAGCGGGCAATGGAAGCAATGTTGAAGATGCGGAAGCTTGACATCGACATTCTGCAAAAGGCGTACGACGGCGACTGAAAATTTGGGGGACAGGCGCCTTTGGGCGCTGCTAGCATTACCGCACGGTGACGTGCGCACCTATCACAACCATGAGGAGAACTGACTGATGACAACCCGCCTCAACCCATATATCTCGTTCCGCGACAATGCCAGGGACGCAATCAACTTCTACGAGTCCGTCTTTGGCGGCGAACTGACACTCAGCACTTTTGGCGAATACCAAGCCAGTGAAGACCCCGCCGAAGCGGAGAAGGTCATGCACGCGATGCTGGTGACACCCAACGGCCTGACCTTGATGGCGGCCGACACACCCAATGGAATGGACTACAACCCTGGCAACAACATCTCGGTCTCGCTCAGCGGTCAGTCCGAGGATGAAGGCGAACTTCGTGGCTACTGGGACAAACTAGCCGACGGCGGCACCGTCACCATGCCGCTGGAAAGCGCACCGTGGGGTGACACCTTCGGCATGTGTGTGGACAAGTTCGGCATAGCTTGGTTGGTCAATATTGCAGGAGCGCAACAACAGGAGCAGTAGCAGTCGCGCGGAATAATCAAACGAACGAATGCCTCGTCCACTTCGCATTGGACGAGGCATTCGCACGTCCGGGCTCTTACATAATGCGGCGGCCAGAGGGATCCAACCGGACGCCAACATGCTTTGGCGTTCGCAAGACGACTGAACGGTCCATGATCTCCACCATGGGCAACTTTTCACCCAGTTGCCGTTCGAGAATGGTCATGTCCTCAAGGCGGCGAAGCCACACCGAGATCACAATCGAATACAGACCGCCTGTGGTGACGACCAGACGCACTTCTCCGAGACCGACCAAGCGGCCCCCCACTGCCTCCACCTGCGTGGCTGGGACGCGGAGGAAGTACCAAACGTTTACGGGCCAAGGCGACAATGTACGGGCGATTTCGAGCCGGACAACGATCCGATCCTGGGCCAGGGCCGCGCTTAAAGCGGCTTTCGCACGCGGAGGGCTGATTCCCAACTTTTGGGATATTTCAGTTATCGAGGCTCGACCATCAGAGCGCAGGATCCAAAAAAGTTGCTCTTCCAGATCTGCGGATGCGCCTTTCGCGGCGGGACTTGGTTGAGGTGCTTCGCGCTCTATGAGTTTTACCTCGTCGTCCCGCAAGGAGCGCAAGCGCCAAGCCCGGGCGTCCGCAAGAAGGTTGATACCGGGATGGGTTCTTGTACTGCGAATTCCTTTGACGGCTGGCAAGCGGTCCAAAATGAATCGTCCGAGGGAGGCTTCATCGCGGCTCACGACAGTGATGACCATGTCCCTGCCACCTGCGGTGTGATCCATTGAGAGCACATCCGGATCGGCCGCAAGCTCTTCGGTCACGGTTGCCATGCTGGCAGGCGCGCACTCAACTTCCACCAAGGCAAAGGCGACTTTGGAACCGAGGCCACGGTAGGTCGCTACCCATGCCAGCCCTTCCGCGGAAAGAAAATTCCAGCGCCGGGCCAAGGTGACGGCATCGGCACCAACGGCAGGTGCCAAGGCTGTCCATGGTGCGCGGGGGCGGATTTGAAGGGCATGCAGGAGCCTGAGATCCCGTTCATCAAAGTCGAAATCCTGCATGGAACATCTACTTCCAACAAATTGCCTGCGTTTTGAGTGTGACCAATCACTTGCTGCCTAGATTCTAGGCGTCACCACTCAAACACTCTGGAAGGCAGCCATGCTTGCTCCCGTCCTGCCGTTCGGCCGCGTCCAATCTTCCACGACGGTTCAGCAAGTACAAGTGCTACTGAAACCTGCACAAAGTCAGCAGGGGAGGGGAGTGGGCACACATGCGTTAGTTGCTGGCGAGAGTGACACATACCTGGTTGCTTCCGTGCGCGGGGGAGACTCCGGATCCTACGAGGAACTTTTCCGCCGGCATCAAGTCATTGCCACTTATGTTGCCCGCACTGAATCGGATAATCCAACGGACGCTGACGACGTGGTATCCGATGCGTTTGTATCGATCCTAAAATCCCTGCTTCAGGGCAGGGGACCGGTGGACTCGTTCAGGTCATATCTGTTGACCACCGTTCGGCGAATGTCGCACCGCCGCAATTTGCAGAGCAGGCGAGCAGCGGCGACGCTGAATAGCGCTGCGGGTGAAGTGGTGGTTGGCAATGATGACACTGTTCTCAAAGACTTCGAGAAGACGATCCTTATGCTGGCTTTCCGTTCCTTGCCATCCCGCTGGCAGGCCGTACTTTGGCATGTGGACGTTGAGGGCATGAAGCCAGCTGCAGCGGCACGGGCTATGGAACTGACTCCAAACGCTGTGTCGTCATTGCTCATCAGAGCGCGGGAGGGTCTCCGTCAGGCATACCTGCAGGAACATGTGAAGGGCGCTGCCACCGACCCCTGCGCGGACTTCTCGCGCTATCTAGGCAAATACGTCCGAAATGCCGTGCGCCAGGCCGCCCAGGAGAAAGTGCGCCGCCACTTGGACGACTGCCTCCATTGCACAGGGGTATTGGCTGAGCTGGTGGAAGTTCAGTCAGGAATGAAACAGGCCGGGTCGCGCGCTGGATAGGCCTTAGTGGGGGTGGCCTCTCCTTCCTTACTTTACATAATGTAGATTATCGGCGTTAAAAGCGCGGGATCAGAAGGGGCTTGTCTACATCAAGCCGGACTGACGGCGCGCTGCCACTATCAGGCCGGCGATGTCCGTGCGCTCGGGCGGCATGTCGGCTCCTGGGATGTTGAGGCCTGCGGCAATTCCTCGAAAGTCTTGTCTGGAGGCAGCCTGCAGAAATATCCGCCAAACCGCGGACTGGCTTTAAAAATTAAAGTCGGTATGGTGATTGCTAGATAGCGTTCAGAAAGGCGTGATTCCTGTGGCCGGTAAGTCCCCCAGAAATGTGAGTGCCAAAAAATCGGGAAAATCAATTCTTGAAAAAAGAGCCGCGAAAAAGGCAAAAATTGATACCAGCGAAAATCTCTTCCAAAAGCCGCGTAAAAACCAAAGGTGACGCGTCGCGCTTAGGGTCAGTGTTGTTAGTGGATCTGGCACACAGGCACGACGCGGTCTAAATCGCGGCCAAGTCTATGTAAAAGTTTGCCCCGAGCGGTCACTTGGTCATTCCCAGGAGGGACGGGTTTGAAGCCCTGGGAATGCCGGTCGCCCAGACGTGGAAGGGATGAATTATGTATCGGAAACACAATGCCCTGATTATCCCAGCTCCTCTCAGGCAGCCCGTCCGCGTCGAAAGAATCGACCCGACCCTGCCCGCAATGCAAAGGCTGGTTGAAGGAAACGTTGAAGCAATTACCTGGAACGATTGGCACGTCTATCTTAACGACGAGGCAGGGTCTATTCCCCTGCGACTGAATGCCCGGGCCGAGGTGTTGCTGCGCGAAGCAGGCTTGGATATTGCACAGCCCGTTAGTGGGACCGCCGTTCTACTTGGCCATGACGACAACGGCGAGGAGTTAGATGCACCCCCTCACTTGCTCCGGCTGGCCGAGCAACTTTTCGATGCCGCTCTTGCCGCGTAGCCAAAAGAGCTAGCTGCCCCTTAGAAGTCGGTCAGTGGCTAACGGCCCCTACGGATGGAACACCATCCGTAGGGGCCGTTCTTGTGGGTCCAGGCAAGTTCACTGGCCACACTCCCACCAGTAAGCCTTCTTAGCCAAAAGCGTCCGCTACTCCCCTAGCATTCGGTCCCTGGTTATCAGCAACAGCGCGCCGTTAAGCCGTTGTTAGCGCTAACGCGTTGACAATGTGGCCTTCATCACTCATGCTTGGGATAACGATTTCCTATCCAGTTCGCCCTCGGCTCAGTCACGTGGGGAACGGGCCCTTTCCCCACGTTTCGTACCACCTCAAAGGAGAGACATATGAAGTTAACACACCGCAGGCGGGTCACTTTGAGTGCTGCCGTCCTAGCCTCAGCCGCATTACTTTCGGCATGCGGCGGGGGCGCTGCCTCACCGGCAGCCCCAGCGGCCCGGTCGGGCCCGGTCACGATTGACGTGTGGGGTTGGAATGCCGAAACGGGTAAGCAGATAGCGGACGCGTTCAACGCCGCACAGAGCGATGTTAAGGTCAACTACGTTCTCCAGGCCTCCAACACCGCTACCCAAACAAATTTCCGGAATGCCATGGAAGCCAAGAGCGATGTTCCATGCCTGGTTCAGGGTTTCGCGCCGTTGACCACGATGGTGGTCAACGGCTGGGCCCAGGACATCACTGATGCTGTCACTCCTACCGAGGACATCTACAACGACGGTGCCAAGGCCGCGGCTAAGGTGAATGACCGCTACTACGGTCTTCCCTCCGGATCTGACGGGCAATTCATGATCGTCAACAAGGACACGTACGACAAGTACGGAGTGAAGATACCCACCACATGGCAGGAATTCGTGGACGCCGGCAAAATCTTCAAAGCCAACGGCGTTGACGTCACCAACCTCGCCGGTGAGGACCCGAGTACCCTGATGAACCTGGCCCAGCAGGGCGGCGCGGAGTGGTTCGCGATAGACGGGGACAAATGGAAGGTCAACTTTACCGACAAGGCCACGATGGCGGCGGCCGACATCATCCAGCAACTTATCGACAACGACTTCGTCTCAAATCAGACCTATAAGGATAGGCCTGCCCTGTACTCGTACTTCGACTCAGGCAAGATGGCCTCCACAACCACGCAATGGTGGTCGCTTACCGGCTACAAAACGAACTTTCCCGCAACGTCGGGCCACTGGGAGGCAGTGGAGATCCCGCAATTCAGTGCCGACAAGAAGGCCACTCCAGGCCGATCGACTCCAAGCTTTGTCCCCGTTGGCTGCGACTCCCCTGAAGCCGTGGTCAAGTACGCCGACTGGCTAGCCACGCCCAAAGGTATCCAAGCGGGCAAGAACCCCAAGACTGGTTCCGTAGGCTTGCCCTCCTCCCTGAAGGACCCGTCCCCGTACGTCAAGGATGTCATCCCTAAAGGCTTCTTCGTCGACGACACCAAAGCTGCAGAAGTCATGGTTGAGGCCCAGAAGGCTACGGTCGGCAAATTCGAACTGGGACCGAACTACGACGCGTGGTTCCCGGAGTTGCAGGATCAATGGGGCAAGGCCGTGGCGGGCCAGATTAAGTTGAGCGAAGCACTGAAGAATGTCCAGAACTTCGTGACCTCGGACCTGGAAAAGAAGGGCATCTCATTCACCACCGGCAGCTAACGGCTGCGGTGCATTGAGAGCAGGAGGACTTCATGACAGCAACTATCCAGGCAGCAACCAAGCGACGCCGGTCCCCTCGTGGAAACACGACCCGGAAGAAAAACAGCGGTGGAACGGGCGGGCCAGCCCTTCGGGCACGATCCGGGTGGCGCGTAAAGCAAGACCTGAAAGGTGCGTCCCTTAGTCTCCCGTTCCTCCTCGGGTTTGCTTTATTTACCCTCATTCCAGTCGGGATGGCACTCAAGGAAAGCGTTTTTGCGACCAAGACGTCCGGGCTCGGCTTCGGCAAGGCAACGTCAACCTTTGTTGGCTTTGACAACTTTGCCGAAGCCCTCGCGGACACGTCCTTCTGGGCTGGAATGTTTCGCGTGTTCATCTACGCGGTCATCGTCGTTCCGCTTGGCCAGTTGGCCAGCCTCGCGATGGCTTTGGTGCTCGACGGCGTCCGGCGGCGGGTGGCGGCGCGGTTCAGGATCGTGCTGCTGCTCCCCTACATGGTCCCAGGGCTGGTGGCCACCATGGTCTGGATTTTTCTCTACAGCCCCGTTGTCGGACCACTGAGTGATTTCCTCCAGGTGTTCGGGGTCCAGGTAAATTTCTTCGCCGGCAACACCATATGGTCCTCAATCGGGAACCTGGCAATCTGGGGCGGCATCGGGTTCAACATGCTCATCATGTACGGCTCCCTTCAGTCAATCCCCCATGAAATTTTTGAAGCCGCCCGGATCGACGGCGCCGGGGAACTGCGAATCGCCATGGACATCAAGGTGCCGTTCCTTCGGGGCTCCCTCGTTCTGACAAGCCTGCTGGCAATCATCGGAACGCTCCAGATCTTCAACGAGCCGCTTCTCTTCCGGGCCGTGACTCCGGAGACCATAACCAAGGACTTCACGCCCGCCATGATGATCTACAACCAGGCCTTCCAAGTGGGAAACATCAACTACGCCACGGCACTCTCAATCGTGCTGGGAGTCGTGGTGGGCATCGTTTCGACCATCATTTACCGCTTTACGAACAGGATCGAGTCATGACCCAGGCATCATTGCGGCCCGCGGTGAGCGGGACAGTCCATGAAGGAGTAGACGCGTCCCATACTGCTCGTTTCCCCCGCAAGCGGAGGCGAAATCCAAATGTACAGCGATCCGCGAACGAGGCTGTGGGAGTCTCCCGCTGGGTCATGCTGGGAATTCTGGCTTTCCTGGCCGTCTACTCCGCGGGCCCGCTGTGGTGGCTCATCGTGGCATCGACGAAGTCGAAAGAAGAGCTGTACACAACCAACGGCATGTGGTTTGGGGAATTCAGTCTCCTGGACAACCTCTCGGACCTTTTCACTTATCAGGACGGCATCTTCGCCCGATGGCTCTGGAACACCGTGGTCTACGCCACGCTGGGCTCAGTCGGGTTGACGTTGGTTGCCTTGGCAGCGGGTTATGCCATCGCCAAGTACCGCTATTTAGGGCGAGGGTTCACCATGGGCCTCATTATCGCTTCGTTCCTCATTCCCGGAACCCTCATGATCGTCCCCTCCTTTGTGCTCTTTACGCAGATGGGTATCTACGACACGATCTGGGCCATGGTCCTCCCCGGCATGTTTGGCTCATTTTCCGTCTACTTGGCGAAGGTATACGCCGAGGGAGCAGTCCCCAGTGAGCTCATGGAGGCAGCCAGGATCGACGGAGCTGGTGAGTACAGGATCTTCTTCTCCCTCGGTCTCAGGCTCATGACAACTGCAGGCGCAACAATATTTCTCCTTCACTTTGTGGCTTCCTGGAACACGTTCATGTGGCCTCTGGTCTTCCTCAAGGGCGCAGACAAATGGCCTGTGATGCTCGGACTCTATTCATGGCTCGAGCGTGGAACTGACAGTCAGTATGACCTGACCGGTCTCGTGATCACAGGATCACTCATCTCCACGATTCCCATGGTCGTCCTCATGATCGCCATGCAACGCTATTGGCGCTCAGGCGTGACCATGGGAAGCCTGAAGTAGGAGCCTTCGCGACAGAAGCGGCTACCAGGAAATCCCCTCAGTGGACACGGTCCGCCTGATCCGGGATGAGGCTGCCGTCCCCGCGCATCACCGGCCCCTTGCTGCTGTCCGGGTTGGTGTACGCCTTGGTGGTGCATGGATACGGCTCACTACGCTGTGGTTTGGGGTCGATGAACATTGGCGTGATCAACCACTTGCCGTCCTCGTTGTCGTACGCGCGGCACATGATTTCGGCATTGTTCCGGTTCACCACCAGCCTGGCTTCGGTGGCGTCGCCAACGAAGGTTACGTCTGTGCCGGAGTCACCGGCGGCCACGATCTGGCGGCGTTCGGCAGGCAGCTGCTCAAAGGCTGAAGGACCCTCGACGCCGAAGATCACCTGATTGGTCCAGCAACGTTTTCCTTCGATGTAGGTCATGACGGAATCTTCGCCGTCGGGTATTCCGCCGCAGCCTTTCAGGTGGGACGTTTGGATGCCGTCCTCGTAGACGCTGCGGACGCCCACGACGTGCCCGGCGTCGATGCCGACGTCGCCGGCCCAGGCCTTGACTACCGGCTCGGGCGATGCGGACACCACCCAGGCTTCGAAGCCGTGTGCCTGAAGGACACTGATGAGGTCCTTCATCTGTGGGTAAATCCGGATGTAACCGTCCACCTGCTGGCTTCCAACCATCTGCATGCTGCCTTGTGCTGCGGACAGGTTCTCCTGCTTCATCGCGAGGGCGAACTGGCCGAGCTGCTCCTCGGTATATCCTGCAGAGAGAGCCGTACCCCAGGCGTAGGCGCCTATGAGGTGGCGGGCATTGAAGCCCTCAAATGCGGGTTCGCCGGAACGTGTCTTGTCCTCAAGGATGGCGAGGATTTCATCGGCGCAGTCAATGTTGCTGCTGGTCTTGAGAGGTTGGCCTGCGGGAGTGTCAGTGCCGCAGGCCGCTGTCAGCGCCTTGGCTGCCGCATCTGTAAGGTAGCGGTTTGTGCTTTTCCAGTCCTTGTTCGCCGGTTGCAGGACTTTGTCGTGCCGCAGCATCCAAAAGTTCGTGCCATAGCCGATGTCGTTCTTCACCACGGTGTTGTCCCAGTCAAAGATCGCCACTGGAGCTTGGTCTCCGCGGGATGTTCCGGTGCAACTGCTGTGGGCGTCGATGGTTTTTTTGTAGTTGTTCCCGGACCTCATCCGGCCACGTCAGTTTGGCGTCAAGTTGGCGGCACTCGGCTGCTGGCTCAATGCCGGTTGCAAGTGGCGGGGCGCACGACGTGGCCGACATGAGGATCGCCACTGCCGCCACAGTGGTCGCAAACCGGAAATGGTGCTTCCGGCGAGATTCCTTCGCGTGGGTGTTGTCACCCTTGACCAAGCCTGACGAAAATGTGGACATGCTTCCCCCTGCGCTCAAGATCTTTAATGGTCTGTAAATAGTCCAAATCTTGAGTAAGTGTGGGTCACATCACAGGGAATAGTCAAGGAATCCCGCAAAAAAGCTTAGTTGAGAAGCGGCTACAGACGGATTCCCAACAAGCTGGATTGGCGTCTTTTCAGGCCAATCGAGTATCAAGCGCCGACGTAAGCCGCCAGGTGCTTGCCGGTCAGCGTCGAGCGGTCAGCCACCAAGTCAGCTGGCGTGCCAGAGAAAACAATTTTGCCGCCGTCGTGTCCGGCGCCGGGCCCGAGGTCGATAATCCAGTCCGCATGTGCCATGACGGCCTGGTGATGCTCGATGACGATGACTGACTTTCCTGACTCGACCAAACGATCCAGCATGCCGAGCAGGTTCTGGACATCGGCCAGGTGAAGGCCTGTGGTCGGCTCGTCCAGGATGTAGATGTCGCCCTTCTCCGACATTTGCGTGGCAAGCTTGAGCCGCTGGCGTTCCCCACCGGACAGTGTGGTGAGCGGCTGGCCAAGCGTCAGGTAACCAAGCCCGACGTCGGCAAGGCGGTCCAGGATCTTGTGGGCGGCCGGTGTGCGTGCTTCGCCTTCGCTGAAGAAGATCCCAGCCTCGTTGACAGACATTGCAAGCACGTCTGCAATATTGCGGCCACCAAGCCTGTACTCCAGTACGGATGCCTGGAAGCGCTTCCCTTCACATTCCTCGCACGTTGACTCCACAGTGGCCATGACGCCCAGGTCCGTGTAAATGACCCCGGCGCCGTTGCAGGTGGGGCAAGCGCCTTCGGAATTGGAGCTGAAAAGTGCCGGTTTCACGTTGTTGGCCTTGGCGAATGCCTTGCGGATGGGCTCTAGGAGACCGGTGTAGGTTGCAGGATTGCTTCGGCGGGAACCCCGGATTGCACCTTGGTCGATCACCAGGACACCGTCACGTTTGGCTACGGACCCGTGAATGAGCGAGCTCTTGCCCGATCCGGCCACCCCGGTGAGCACACACAGCACGCCCAATGGAATATCAACATCCACGTTTTGAAGGTTGTTGGTGGAGGCGCCACGGACCTCAAGAGTGCCGGAGGCGGAACGAACCTGCTCCTTAATGGATGCGCGATCGTCGAGGTGGCGTCCAGTGATGGTGTCGCTCCCCCGCAGCCCGTCCAGATCGCCTTCGAAACAGACGGTGCCGCCGCCTGTGCCCGCGCCGGGACCCAGATCCACCACGTGGTCAGCGATCGCAATCGTTTCAGGCTTGTGCTCGACTACCAGGACAGTGTTGCCTTTATCCCGCAACTGCAGCAGCAACTGATTCATGCGCTCGATGTCATGCGGGTGCAACCCTATGGTTGGCTCGTCGAAGACGTACGTGATGTCAGTCAGGGATGAGCCCAGATGCCGGATCATCTTGGTTCGCTGCGCCTCTCCCCCGGACAATGTACCGGCAGGCCGATCGAGGGAAAGATATCCGAGGCCTATCCCGGCGAAGGAGTCCAGAAGGTGCTGTAGTCCCTTGAGAAGCGGCGCCACTGAAGGCTCATTGATTTCACGGATCCACAAAGCAAGGTCACTGATCTGCATCTTGCACACATCCGCAATGCTCTTGCCGCTGATTTTGGAAGAACGTGCCTCCGGGCTCAACCTGGTGCCTTCACACTCCGGACAGGTGGTGAAAGTGATGGCCCGCTCCACGAAGGCGCGGATGTGTGGTTGAAGTGCGTCAACGTCCTTTGAGAGTATCGATTTCTGGATTTTGGGGATGACACCTTCGTAGGTGAGGTTGATGCCTTCGACCTTGATTTTGGTGGGTTCCCGGTACAGGAGGTCGTGGAGCTCCTTCTTCGTGAACTTGGCAATTGGCTTGTCCATATTGAAGTAGCCTGATCCGCTGAAGATCCGGCCATACCAGCCATCCATCGTGTACCCGGGAATCGTGAGCGCGCCCTCGTTCAAGGACTTGCTGTCGTCGTAGAGCGCGGTGAGATCGAAATCGTTGACCGAGCCCATTCCCTCACAGCGTGAGCACATGCCGCCCAGGCGGTTGAAGCTTGCCTTCTCCGTCTTGGTTTTGCCCTCGCCGCGGTCGACGGTGATGGCCCCGCTGGCTTTAACGGTGGGCACGTTGAATGAGTACGCGTTCGGCGACCCGATGTGGGGCTGCCCGAGCCGGCTGTAGAGAATGCGGAGCATGGCATTGGCATCTGTCGCCGTGCCCACGGTTGAGCGCGGATTCGAGCCCATCCTCTCCTGGTCCACGATGATGGCCGTTGTCAGGCCTTCCAGCATGTCCACATCCGGCCGTGACAACGAAGGCATGAAGCCCTGAACAAAAGCGCTGTATGTCTCATTGATCATCCGCTGGGATTCTGCGGCGATGGTTGCAAAGACCAAGGAGCTCTTGCCCGAGCCGGAGACACCCGTGAACACGGTGAGACGACGTTTGGGGATCTCTACGCTGATGTCCTTGAGGTTGTTCTCGCGCGCACCCTGCACCCGAATGAGGTCGTGGGTGTCTGCTACGTGCGACGCAGCAGACTGCGTGTCGGTGCTCGTGGCAATGCTCATGATTTCTCCATCTTTAGGCACCATCTGTTGGTCGGCGCTGCCCAAAAGCTCGGCGGCCCGCCTGGCCCGGACCGGCCAGCCTCGGTCAGTACGTAAAATTCTCGTTCGTCGTCGCGAAAGCGGCAACGGTCATTGTCCACACTAACGGCCTGCGCTGCATGCCTTCGGGAGGACGCGAATCCTGAACCACTCCAACCATTGTCATCAGCTGCGGACTCACTAAGAATGAAGCATGCCGGTATACATGAGGTCCCTTGAAACCGCAGTTCCGCCAACCATCCTCGTGCAGTCGCAGGCACGCGACGTCTTCGCAGCGCAACCAGGCCTGACCCGGCTGGGGTCGCGACTGGTCTCCACCTGCTTCGACTCCGCTGCCATAGATACCCGCTATACGGCGGTGGAAGAGCTGAGCCTGGACGCGCATCCCGAAAATCCACGATTCTTCGATCCCTCAACCAACCAAGTGCTAAGCCCGAGCACCAAAGTCCGGAACGAGATTTTTGCCGTAGAGGCCACCAAG
Source organism: Paenarthrobacter sp. 10L420 (assembly GCF_056395385.1). Lineage (NCBI taxonomy): Bacteria > Bacillati > Actinomycetota > Actinomycetes > Micrococcales > Micrococcaceae > Paenarthrobacter > Paenarthrobacter sp. 10L420. The sequence goes on from NZ_JBFTJK010000006.1 coordinate 124,497, forward strand.
CTCTTCATAGAGTCCGGCAAAGCTGCAGTAGCGCGCGTACCGGATATCGATCTCGATGACATCACTCATGTCATTACTGTTTCCTGCACTGGATTCTTCAACCCTGGTCCCGACTACAAGGTCGTCCGCGCACTGGGACTGAACCCCTCCGTGCAGCGTTACCACTTGGGCTTCATGGGCTGTTACGCCGCTTTTCCAGCCCTGAAGGCAGCCAAGCAGTTCTGCCTGGCAGATCCAGCCGCCGTCGTTCTGGTTATCTGTGTGGAGCTTTGTTCGCTGCACGTGCGCACCTCCAACGACCCTGACACCATCATGGGCTCGGCGATCTTCGGCGACGGTGCAGCCGCGGCCATCGTGACGTCCAAGGAACCGCAAGGGCCTGAGCCCGTCATCAGGCTGGACCACTTCGAAACGGTCCTCACTCCCGTAGGTGAAGAAGCGATGGCCTGGAACATCGGTGACGAGGGTTTTGAAATGGTCTTGGGTTCGTATGTGCCCCACATCATCGAGGAGCACATCACCGGCGCCTTGGAGCCGCTGCTCGCCAAGGAGCCTCAACTGGCAGGACTGCCCTATCGGGACATAATGCACTGGGCCATTCATCCGGGTGGGCGCAGCATTCTGGACAAGGTCGAATCCAAGCTCGAACTCACTGCGGAGCAACTGGTCCCGGCAAGGGAGACTCTCAGGGAATACGGCAATATGAGTAGCGCCACTGTGCTGTTTGTTTTGAAGTACATGCTCGGACAGGCCGCAAACCAACGCGAGGAGCGGATCTGCTCCATGGCTTTCGGTCCCGGCCTCACGGTGGAGACAGGCCTCTTTACCCTGGTCTCTCCCAGCCTGTGAGCCCCTGGGGATTCCTGAAGGACAGGGACTTGCAGGCCATCGAGGACATGGACCGGCCTGATTGTGACCTCCAGCGCCTGGATCGCAGCTACGCCCGCTTCCCGGTGGTTAACCGCCTCCTTTCCGGATGGCACCGGACGTACCGTGACCGCTTCCGGCCAGTTCTCGCAGCGAGTGGCACGGCGTCGGTCCTGGACATCGGGTGCGGTGGTGGGGACGTCGCTCGAAGCCTGGCCAAATGGGCGGCTAAGGATGGATTTGCGTTAGAGGTGACTGCCATAGACCCTGACGAACGGGCATACAATTTTGCGACCCGTGCGCCAGCGGTGGAAGGCGTCACCTACCGGCGGGCGCACAGTGCCGAGCTTGCGGCCGAGGGCAGCAGTTTCGATATCGTCTTGTCGAACCACATGCTCCACCACCTCGACGCTGAGCAACTCGCCGGAGTGTTGAAGGACTCAGAAGTACTGAGCCGCAGGCTCGCGCTGCATAACGATCTCAAACGGAGCAACATCGCCTACCTTCTCTTCGCGGCCGGCTTTTGGCCTTTGGGCGTTGGCTCTTTCATCTGCGGAGATGGTTTGGTCTCCATCAAACGCAGTTTCACCTCTGCAGAGCTCCAAACGGCGGCTCCGGGAGGATGGAGGGTGGATCGAAACGGACCATGGCACAACCTGCTCGTCTACGAGCATGACGGCAATGGATCCTGGACATGAGGGACGGACGTGCTTGACGTCATCATCGTGGGTGCCGGTCCTGTCGGTTTGTTCATGGGCACTTTATTGCTCAAACGAGGGCACCAGGTCCGAATCCTTGAACGCCGACTGAACAGGAGCCACCGTTCAAGGGCAATAGGGATACACCCGCCGGCTCTCATGGAACTGGAAAGGGCCGGTCTTTCCGAGCCGTTGTTGGCATCCGGCGTGCGGATCGAGCGGGGCATTGCCTACAGCAAAGGCAGGAGAATCGCCGAGTTGCCTTTTTCAGGGGACCCGCACTTTCCCTTCATCCTCGCGGTCCCGCAACCAGTGACGGAGCAGGCCCTGGAGCAAGCAGTCCTTGCGTTGGACCCGGACGCGATCGTCCGCGGCGCGGACGTGCGCGATTTTGCCGACGACGGCGGCACTGTCAGCGTCCGAGCGGCCTCAGCTTCCGGGGAACGCACCGTTACCAGCCGTCTTTTGGTGGCAGCTGACGGAGCCCACTCGCTGATACGAGAACGTCTTCTCCCCGACCTCCCGGCCCGTAACTATCCGGATAGTTATCTGATGGGCGACTTCACTGATGGGACAGGCCACGGAGACAACGCGGTCCTGTATCTGGAGCCGGAGGGCATCGTCGAGTCTTTCCCTTTGCCTGGAGAGGTTCGGCGATGGGTGGTACGGCTGGGAGCCCCGGCCAGAGGCGCGACGGCGGCCAACCTGGCTGCCATGGTCCACGCCAGGACCGGGGCCGTGCTGGATTCGGACAGCAACACCATGCTGAGTGCATTCGATGTCCAATCCAGGCTTGCGGGGCGCATGATCCATGGCAGAACCGTGTTGTTGGGCGACGCCGCCCATGAGATCAGCCCCATTGGCGGCCAGGGAATGAATCTTGGATGGCTTGACGCTGCTGCCTTGGCACCTCTCATTGGTGCCTCCCTCAGGGGGCAGGGCGTCGGCCGCCAGCTTCAACTGTTCGAGAAGGACCGACGCCGGGCAGCGGCCCGCGCCTCCTTGCAGGCGGGGTTGAACATGGCGCTTGGAAGGCCTCTGCCTCCGGCAATCATGGCGGCCAGAAACTCGTTTTTTGCCCATGCCTTGGAACTGCCGGGGGTCTCAGCACTGGTGGAGCGGCGCTTCACCATGCGCTAGCTCGTCCACGTTCCTCCAGCGTTCATTCAGGAGCCTGCGGCTGCCTGTTCGGGAAGGGTGTAGTAGCAGTCGTAGGTGTCCTGGCTGACGATCAATCCATCCCGTAGTTCAAAAACAGCTGTGCTCCGCGCACGTATGGTTTCGCCAGCGTCCCAGTGCGGGAGGTCCAGCAGCAATGTGGCTGACCAGTTCATCTCCAGGACTACCCGATTGCCTTCGCAGGTGGTCCGGACCACGTCAAAGCTCTGGTTCGCCACGATGTCCTTACTGTGATCCGCGCCGGTGAGAGTCTCCTGAAGAGTCCTGGTGGACCCGGTCTTGGATAGTGCGTGCGGCCACTCGGTGAGTGTAAAGTCGTGAGCCAGGTATGGGCTGATCTCAGCGGCGCCGCCGCCGGCCTCAACCGTCCTGATAAATCCGAGTACATGGTCCAGGGGGTTGCTTTCGCTCATTCGACGAGCCTAGCTGAACGCGGAGACCGAGGCCCGGCAAGGGCGAACCGTAGTGCAGGACGCAGGCGCGAAGCGGAGCCTTCGCGCTAGGCTCGAGTCATGACGCAGCAACCTCACTCCGAGGCGCCCAGCCCGGCCACTGATTTTAATCCCCTTCAGATCAGGGACGCAGTCCTGCGGCTACTTGAAACCGAGGAACTTCCGCCGATCGTTCAAGCCGGGCACCCCGTCCTCCGGCAACAGGCGGCGCCCTATGACGGCCAGCTTGATGGCGCTGAATTGGCGGCGTTCATCGAGCGGATGCGTGAGGTCATGCATGCGGCACCGGGGGTTGGACTGGCGGCTCCGCAGTTGGGCATTCCGTTGCAGTTGGCAGTCCTTGAAGACAAGTACGAGGTGGATCCGGAGTCGGCAACGGTCCGGCACAGGGAGCCAATGGAGTTCATGGCTGTGCTCAACCCGCAATATCGGCCCTTGGGCAATGAGACAGCGTCCTTCTATGAGGGATGCCTGTCAGTGAGTGGCTACCAAGCGGTGGTCACCAGGTATCGCAATGTGGAATTGAGCTACCTCACGCCAGAGGGGCGCCCCGTGGAGGAATGGTTCTCAGGATGGCAGGCACGCATTGTGCAGCACGAAACAGACCACCTGCAGGGAGTTCTCTACGTGGACAAAGCAGAAATGCGATCGCTTTCCAGCAACGCCGAACATTCCCTACGGTGGTCCAATCCGGACGTTGAGGATGCACGTCGGACCCTCGGTTTCCTGCACGGCTAGCCGCCACTCTTTATGCATCATTCCGCCATATGGTTTGAAGCCGTCGGCAGATGCCTGGCCCACCACGCAAGGATGTGTTCGAACCGCTGCTTTCGGTGGTGTGGAGTCCCCGAACGCGACAGTTCATGGTCCTCGCCCGGGAAGACGAGTAACGACGTCTCAATTCCTCTATCTTTGAGGAGCGCATAGTACCGCTGCCCTTGTTCAAGAGGACACCGAAGGTCGTTTTCGCTGTGGATCACCAGAGTCGGGGTCATGACGGCCGCGGCTACGGCCAAGGGGCTCTGCGCCACAAGCTGACCGGGTGAGGCTCCAGCGTACTCGCCGCCAAAAAACCAGCCGATATCGGACGTACCCGCAAAGCTGACAGGGTCCAGGAATCCGCGTTCGACAATTGCCCCTTTGAAACGGTGGTCGTGTGCGATGGTCCACGCCGTAAGGTAACCGCCATAGGATCCACCCATGATGCCCACGCTGTCTGCGTCCAAGGTTGTGTGGGCGGACAAGGCAGCGTCCAGGAAGGCGAGCACGTCCTGCATGTCCACGCTTCCCATGCGCTCCTTGATGACCCGCCCATGTGATTGTCCGTAGCCTGACGAGCCGCGGGGATTGCACATCACTACTGCGTATCCCGCAGCTGTGTAGACTTGCGCTTCGTCCAAGAACGCTCCCGTGTATTGGGAGAACGGACCCCCGTGGATGGTCAGCAGGACAGGGTGCGGTCCCGGGCCGTCGGGCAGCACCAACCAACCGTTCACGGGGTATCCGTCGTCGGCGGTTGCCTGCAAATCCACGGGCTCGCTGACTCTTGAGTTATTCCGTAGTCCCGCCGAGAAGTCCGTCAGCAGACGCAGTTCACCACGCTCCAGGGAGGCGACGTCGCCGGCGGTAGACGCGTCCAGGAAGCTGACGGCAATTTCACCATTGGCAGCGACAGTGGCGCCGTTGACTACCCGGGCTCCATGGACGAGCGGTGTAATGCTTCCTTCTGCGGTGACATCGAGGAGCTCCACGCTGCCCAGCGCTGTGTTCAAGACCAGGACGCTGTCTGGTCCGCTCGGTTCCAGCGGACCCGAGACGTCCAAATGCTCGACGTCGGTCAGGGCCACCGCATCTCCCCCGATGACAGGCATTGAGTAGAGAACGCTGTTGCGCGCGACAAAGTCACGTCCTGTGTCGCCCAGGTCCTGCGCGGTGAAGAACAGCGAGCGGCCATCGGTGGACGCCCGCACGGCCGTGACGGTCTGCAGTTTTGGGTTGTGAGGTTTGACGAGCTGGGGTTCGCCGCCTGTTGCGTCCATCCGATACACCGACGTTACAAGGTCGTCATCATGCCCGTCGTGGAGAGCGGCTACGAAAAAGAGGAATCTGCCGTCGGCCGAGAAGCAGGGCGCCTCATGGTCTGATTCGCCGAACGTCATCTGCCTGGCATCGGGAACACCAGTTACCCTGGCGCCTGGCCGTTCGTGGGCGGCTCTGCCGCGGGGAATGACAACAGGCTCGCCACCCAATTCCGGCACGTCAACGACGAACAGTTGCTGGCGCTGGTCCAGGACGTAGCCCACGCCGTTCATCAGGTACTGGTTCACGCCGATAAGCCGTGCATCTTCCCCGCCGGAAGTAACGCCGTCGACCGTTCCATAGCGGCCCGGTTCGGCAACACGGCTGGTGAAGACCATCCGATGGGAATCGGGAGCCCACGCAAACCCGTTGACCCCGGCGTGCTGATCCGTGACCTGCTGTGGTTCGCCCCCTGCCGACTCCACAACAAACAGTTGTGCTTTTCCCTCTGCGTCGCTCCGCAGGAAGGCCAAAACCAGGCCGTCAGGCGAGAAAGCCGGGGAAGTGTCCCTGAACCCACGGGTGATACGTCGTGGGCGCTTGGTGGTGTCCAGCGGTACATTCCACAATTGACCGACGTACGCATCGGCGTCGAAATCAGGCCTGACGACGGATACCACCGCTTTGGTGCCGTCCGGATGGATGGCAGGGGCGGAGACGGAGTTCAACAAAGGCAGCTGCTCGGGTTTCACCTTGGTGAGCCTAGCCCCGCCGCCCTGACGCAGGCACCAGACACTCCGGCCCACCGTAGGATTGAAACCATGTTGTCCGACGCCGTTGCTGCCCTCCGATGTCCCGTTTGTGAAGGGCGGTTTCAGCTCGTCGAAGATCCACAGCGGCGGCTCGTTTGCGATTCCGGGCATGTATTCGATGCCGCGAAGCAGGGTTACTTCAACCTGCTGACGGGCAAAGGCACAGTATTCGAAGCTGATTCGGCGGAGATGGTGGGAGCCCGCCAGCGATTCCTGGACAGCGGACATTACGCTGCGCTGGCCGATCGCGTCGCCAGTTTCGTAGCTCCATCGCTGCAGCGGCCCGGGGCCGTGGTTCTCGACGCCGGAACGGGCACCGGGCATTACCTCCACCGCGTCCTGGAAACCACTCCGGCCTCCGCGGTAGGGCTGGACATCTCCAAATTCGCGCTGCGTCGCGCCGCGCGGCTCAACGGGGACGCTGCCAACCTCGTCTGGGACATTTGGCGTCCGCTACCCCTTGCCGATGACGCGGTGGACGTCGTGCTGGTGGTGTTCGCCCCACGGAATCCGTCAGAGTTTGCCCGAGTACTGCGGCCTGGCGGAAAGCTGATTGTGGTGACGCCGCAGCCAGGACACTTGGCTGAAATCGCCGCCCGCACCGGAATGCTTAGCATCGAGGAAGGCAAGGCCGAGCGCTTGGCTGAGTCGCTGGGCGGCTATTTCCACGCTAATTCAACGTACAACCTGGACGTGCAGCTCATCCTCACGGGCTCCGAGCTGGCCGACATCGCCTATATGGGGCCAGCCGGCCACCACATCAAGCCCGAAGAACTCGCACTTCTGGCCGATGAGCTTGGGACCGTAGCAACCACCGCGAAGTTCCGAATCAGCCGCTTCACAGTGGGGGCTTCGGCTTCCTGACGAGGGACTCAGCGTCGGGCTAGGATGGAGGAACAGCGACTGTGATCCCGCCTGCGGCGGAATCCGGGACCAAGGGGGAATTGATGTTTGAATGGCTCGGCGAGAACTGGTGGGCGCTCTGGCTCACGGTCTTCCTCGCGTTCGCGGTGGTGGAGATGCTTACCCTCGACCTCTTCTTCATCATGCTCGGCGGCGGCGCACTAGCGGGATTGGTCGCGGACTTCGCCGGCGCCGATTTCTGGCTCCAGATCGTCATCTTCAGCGTGGTCTCCCTCTTGATGATCGCCTTCGTCCGGCCGGTCGCCTTGAAGCACCTGCATAAGGGACCAGCAGAACAGCGGACGAACATCGACCGCCTTATCGGTCAACCCGCCCTCGTCATCGAAGCCGTCACGGGCACCAGTGGGCTGGTAAAGATCGGGGGCGACGTCTGGAGTGCGCGCAGCACCGCCGGAGTCCTCGACGCCGGTGCCACGGTTCAGGTCACCAGGATTGACGGCGCGACGGCGGTAGTTGCCTCGCCTGCGGAAAACAGCCCGCGCTGATTCGAACCGGAAAACCAGAATTCTGCGGATAACGGCTTGGCAGCCTGCCCGCAAATGGCCAAAGCAAGCCACGCAATTGGGGAATCAAGGAGACGCATGGACGGTTTAGGAGGAACAGCGGCAGCAGTTGTGCTGATTGTTCTCGTCATTTTTGTCATCATCGTGTTGGTCCGGTCGGTAAGGATCATCCCGCAAGCACGTGCCGGCGTCGTTGAACGCCTCGGTAAGTACCAACGCACGCTCAACCCCGGCCTCACCATCCTTATTCCGTTCGTCGACCGGCTCTTGCCGTTGCTCGACCTCCGTGAGCAGGTGGTGTCCTTCCCGCCGCAGCCGGTCATCACCGAGGACAACCTCGTGGTTTCGATCGATACCGTGGTCTACTTCCAGGTAACGGACCCCCGGGCGGCCACCTACGAAATCGCCAATTACATCCAGGCGGTAGAGCAGCTGACTACCACCACACTTCGTAACGTTGTGGGTGGCCTGAACCTCGAAGAGGCGCTAACCTCCCGTGACCAGATCAATGGCCAGCTGCGTGGAGTATTGGACGAGGCCACAGGCCGCTGGGGCATCCGCGTCTCGCGCGTGGAACTGAAGGCTATTGATCCGCCCCACTCCATCCAGGACTCGATGGAAAAGCAGATGCGTGCAGAGCGCGACCGTCGAGCCGCCATCCTGACTGCTGAAGGAACCAAGCAGTCGCAAATCCTTACGGCAGAAGGCCAGCGCCAAGCGGCCATCCTTGCAGCTGAAGGTGATGCGAAGGCCGCCATCCTTCGGGCAGACGGTGAAGCCCAGGCCATCCAGAAGGTCTTTGATGCCATTCACAAAGGCAACCCCGACCAGAAGCTTTTGGCTTACCAGTACCTGCAGACGCTGCCCAAGATCGCGGAGGGGAGTTCCAACAAGCTGTGGATCATCCCGAGCGAAGTTGGCGAAGCCCTGAAGGGCATTGGCAGCGCGCTCGGAGGCGTCAACGGTGACTCCGATGCCGCTGGCCTGTTTGGCGGCAGCAACAAAGCTGCGGCTTCAGAACCGGCGGCTCCGGTGGAATCCACCACGGCAGCACAGACACGGCCCACAGAATAACTCTGTCGTCAGGCAGTTGAGCGGTCAGCCAGGCGGCTGGCCGCTCGCTGTGTTTGCACTGCTTTTGGGTACTCGCTATCCATGGGCGTATAATCGGATATTTGTCCGGCTGGTTCAGTGTGGATGGAACATTAAAGCTTGGCCAGGCGTTGCAATTAGTGATGCAAGGTGTGCAGAAGTAGTCCGTTGAGACCGTAATAACGGCTTACGGCTAGCGCGGGGTTCAGGCTCCGCGAACAGACAGAGGGAGTAATCATGAGCGATCGCAGCCTGCGGGGTATGCGTCTTGGCGCCCAAAGCATGGAAACCGAGTCCGGCGTTGAACCGGCACCGCGCCAGCGGGTTGAATACCGCTGCGAGGACGGCGAGCAGGTCTTCGTAACCTTCTCTGCCGAAGCCGAGATCCCCCCTGTTTGGGTTTCCAAGACTGGCAAGGAAGCCTTGCTCGTAGATGGCGAGCGTCCCGTGGATGCCAACGAGAAAGCCGTCCGTACCCACTGGGACATGCTCCTGGAACGCCGCAGCCTTCCGGAGCTGGAGCAGATCCTTGAGGATCGTTTGAACATCCTGCGTGAGCGCCGCGGAGAGCGCCGCTCAGCTTAGTCTTCAGACTCAAGCAAAAAGGCCGGACCGGTTCCTCGTGGGAACTGGTCCGGCCTTTTCTTGTGGAATTTTTACTTTGCGAGGGCAGGCTGTTTTCTGGTGAGCTTGGCCCACCGTGCTGCGATGCCCCATTTGGTGACGTTGATCATGGCTTCCACCACAATGTTGCCGCTCATCTTCGATGCACCGAGTTCGCGCTCAACGAAGGTGATGGGTCGCTCCTCAATACGCAGGCCGAGCTTGGCCACGCGCCAGGCAAGGTCAACCTGGAAGCCGTAGCCCACTGAATCCACGTCATCCAACTTGAGGGCTTCAAGTGTGCTGCGGCGGAAAGCACGATAACCGCCCGTGACGTCCTTGATTTTCAAACCAAGCATGAGGCGGGCGTAGGTGCTGCCGATTCGGGAGATTGCTTGGCGGTAGAGAGGCCAGTTCACAACGCTGCCTCCCGGCACCCAGCGTGAGCCCATGGCAAGGTCCGCGCCCTCCTTGACGGCATCAAGAAGGAGGGGCAACTGCTCGGGCTTGTGGGAGCCGTCGGCGTCCATCTCGACCAGGACGTCATACCCTGCCGCGAGGCCCCATTTGAAGCCGGCGATGTAGGCTGCGCCGAGGCCTTCTTTGCCTTTGCGGTGCAGTACGTGCACTTGCTTGTCCTCGGCGGCTATGCCGTCGGCAAGCTGTCCCGTGCCGTCCGGGCTGTTGTCATCAACCACCAGGACGTCCGACTCAGGTACTGCTGTCCGCAGCCGACCCAATGTCTTGGGGAGCGATTCCAGCTCGTTGTAGGTAGGGATGATCGTCAGGACACGCAAGAAGAGGCCTTTCCTTGATGGAGCGGTCAGTGTGCCGGACCAGCCTTGGGGCTGGCATTCTGGCGCAACTCTCCATTATAGGACGATCGAGTGCACTACTAAGGGCAGCTGTGGCCATGGCCACACAGGGTTAAGTGCTGAGGGCAGGTCCATAGACCCAGGACCAGTGTTGTCCGGACAGTTATTTTGCCGGACGAACTGTTTTCTAGGACCCTATGGGCCTGCCCACTCGCGTACCGCCACCAGACCATTTTCTGGCCGCGACCAGATAATTACTCGCGGGAGAACCCGAAGCCCTAACGATCTGTTGAGGCTCAATGTTACGGACTTTACAAAAGCTGTCAACCGCGGGTTGACCTGCGGGTTCGTGTATCGTCCCAGTTCAGGGGGCCCATTCGAAGGCAAGGAAATAGTGCCCTCAGACCCGGAGGGATTCGTGAGCGAAGAGCTCCTGGCCTTCCCTCACGGTCTGCAGGCATACAGGATCGCTGCCAGTATCCAGTGCCGGGAGCAAGGGGGTGCGGGCTCGGGGATCGGTGCTCCACGATTGCACACGGCTATCCGCTACTTGCACCATGAGTTCCTCAATTTCCCATACCGCGAAGCTTGCTGGCGCGCCAGGGACGAGTTGGCCCATGAGAGGGTTCCTGTGTTTGGTGGCCCGCCAGCCCGCCCTCGTATGGCCAAGGAAAGCCGCGCGGGCTGAAATGCGCTGGTCCGGGTTGCTGTGTTCCAGGCAAGCCCGGATGCTGGACCAAGGGCTGAGCGGTGTGACCGGGCTATCGCTGCCAAAGGTGATCGGAACTCCGCTGGCGTAGAAGGACGCAAACGTGTTCATTGCCTTGCTGCGGCCGCCGAGTCGTTGCTCGTAGAGTCGCCCGGGGCCTCCCCAGAGAGCGTCGAATGCCGGCTGCATGCTGACAGTCACGGAGTACTTGGCCAGCTTCTCGACGGCGGACTGGTCGGCGAGCTCAACGTGTTCAAAGCGGTGACCCGCCGCGCGGATCCGCTGCTCCCCCACCTCGTCAGCTGCTGCGTCCAATGCCTCAAGCGCAACATCAAGTCCTGCATCTCCGATGATGTGGAAACCGCCCTGGATGCCCAACAGCGAGCATGCAGCAAGGTGCTTGGCGACTTCATCCACTGAAAGATACACGTTGCCCCGTTGACCTGGCGCATCGGAATAGTCTTGCCTCAAGGCAGCTGTCCGCGAACCAATGGAACCATCGATGTTCAGATCTCCCGCCAAGCCCAGGACCTCGGGGCCCACGCTGTCCAGGATCCTGCGGGCATGATCTTCCGATGAAGCCAGCTCGCCCCAATACGGCAGCACCTGCGGTTTGCCGGTTTGCCTGTTCCAGGACATGGCCATGTGAAGATCTTCCGGCCCGCAAATGTGTGGGGCCGACATTTCAGCCAAGGCAACGTAGCCGTTGGAAGCCGCATAATGCAGGGCCTGTTCCTGATACCCACTCCGTTCGGCCTCACTGAGGCGCCGGGCCGCGAGGCGGGCGGCGGTGTGGGCTGTCCTGACTACGCGGCCGCTGTCCCCCGTGAAGCCGTCCATGCCAGCAAGGCCTGCCGACGCCGCAAGGGAGGATGAAACGACGGCGGAGTGAACGTCAATGCGGGAAAGGTAAACCTGCCTGCCGCCCGAGGCCTGTTCCAGCTCTTCAAGCGTTGGAAGGGTGGCATCCTGCCAGGTTGTTTCATCCCAGCCATGCCCAAAGACAGTCCCGGTACCGCCAGCGGCAGCAACGGCGTCCAGCAGTTCCCGGGCAGAGCGAACGCCCGTCAAGGACAGTCCAGCCAAAGCGAGGCCCGTCTCCGTCAAGTGCGCATGGGAGTCAACAAAGCCCGGCGCCACGAGGGCTCCCCGAAGATCAATGATGTCCATCGTGGAATCAGCGATGGATGTTGCCGCTTGCTCGGAACCCACCCACGCCACCGTGTCACCGTCCACCACCATGGCGGTAGCGAACGGATCGGCAGCGGTATAGATCGAACCGTTCCGGTAAAGGGTCACCTTGCGAACGTTTTCGTGGGGGCGGTCGCCGGCGGACAGGCCTGGCTGGTTCATGCGGTGTGCTCCTCGAGCGTTGAAGAAGGTCTGGGTCTCGAAAACGGTTCCGGGTCAGGCGATGGTGGAGTAAGCCACGACGCCCCGGCGGACCAGATCGATGGATTCACGGCAGATCCGCGTCAAGCGGGGATCCAGTTGTGGAATTTTGGCGAGTTGGTCCAGGAGGTCAACCACTTGCTTTGCCCAACGGACGAAGTCGCCCGCAGCAAGGTCCGTGCCGCTGAGCACGTCCTGAAGATGGCGGCCTTTGGCCCACTTGTACATGGGCCACATGAGGCCCAGCTCCGGTTCGCCGGTCAGTGGAAGCCTGTTCTGTTCCTCAGTGTCCTCAAGTTGCGACCATTCCCGGACGACGATGTCGACAGCCGTTTCCAGTGCAATCGAAGGCATCCTCGGGCGAAGGCCCCGGTCTTCACGCTTTGCCTGGTACACCAAGGCGCTGGCCAAGGAGGCCAGCTCGGCAGCATCGAGATCGTTGATGGCACCCCGCCTGATGGACTGCGAGATGAGCAGGTCCTTCTCACCGTAAATGCGCCGCAACCGCTGCCCATCCGTGCTGATGGTGACCTTGCCGGCGTCGTTGGTTTCGAGGTAGCCATAGGCGGACAGGACATCGCAGACGCGGTCGAAGGTCTTGGCAATCGTGTTGGTCCTGCTTTGGATCTGGCGAATCAGGCCGTCTGTCTCCTTGCGAAGTTTCCACCAACGCTCCCCCCAGCGGGCGTGATCTTCTCGTTCACTGCAGCCATGGCAAGGATGCGCCCTGAGCGCCCTGCGTAGTTCAGTGATCTTCTGTTCCTGGTCCGGGAGCCGGGATCCCAGTCCAAAGTCTTCATGCCTGCTGTTGCGACGCGACTTGGGCGCTTCGTCGCTGATGGCATGGCGCATGGAGGAGGCGAGGTCACGCCGCGATTTGGGGACCTTGGCATTGAAGGATTTCGGGATCCTGATCCGGGTCACAGGAGAGACCGGGGCATCGACGTCGTGAACGCCGATCCGGCGCAGTTGATTGTCCGAGGTGAGGACAGAAGGCCTCGGCTCGCGGGCATTGGCATCGGAATCAAGCACGACGGCGTAGCCCGCCAGTCTGCCGCTGGAGACGCTGATGACGTCCCCTGGAATGAGCCGTGTCAGTGAGTCCGCCACCCTGGACTTTCGCGCACGGTGGTAATTCCGTTCAGCGAACTGTTCAGTATCACTGAGCTCCCGCCGGAGCCTGGCGTATTCGGTGAAGTCGCCCAGATGGCATTCCATGGATTTCGCGTATCCTGCCAAGGACTCCTCGCGACCGCGGACCTGCCTGGCCAGCCCTACCACCGAGCGGTCTGCCTGGAACTGTGCGAAAGACGACTCGAGGATTTCCCGTGCCCGGACCCGTCCAAACTGGGCAATGAGGTTGATGCTCATGTTGTACGTGGGCCGGAAGCTGGAATTCAGCGGGTAGGTGCGGCGTGACGCCAAGCCAGCCACGGCAGCGGGATCTGTTCCCGGCTGCCACAGTACGACGGCATGGCCCTCGACGTCGATACCCCGGCGTCCAGCCCTCCCAGTGAGCTGTGTGTACTCCCCCGCCGTGATGTTGACGTGGGCTTCGCCATTGAACTTCTCAAGCTTTTCCAATACCACGCAACGCGCAGGCATGTTCACCCCGAGTGCCAACGTCTCGGTGGCAAAAACCGCCTTGACCAAGCCATCCGCAAACAGCTTCTCCACTACCTCCTTGAAGGTAGGAAGCATGCCTGCGTGATGAGCCGCGAAGCCCCGTATAAGGCCGTCGCGCCAGCCCCAGAACCCCAAAACATCGAGATCGTCTGCAGGGATTTCGTGGCTTGCTTCATCCACCCGCTGGGCAATGATCTGTCGTTCGCGCTCAGTAGTGAGCCATAGTCCCGATGCCGCGCACTGGGCCACCGCAGCGTCACAACCGGCCCGGGAAAAAATAAACGTAATGGCAGGCAGCAGGCCCTGACGGTTAAGGCTTTCAATAACCTGGGGGCGGCTTGCTTTCCGAACTGGACTGCGCTGTTCAGTGTTCTGCCGTTCATCCCGATAGCGGTCCTGCCGACGGCGGCTCCGGCCACCGTGGCCGAATCGGCCGTTGAAGTTCATCCGGCTCTCGGAACGGGCCATTGCCAGCAGATCCGGGTTCACTTCGAACTCGGGGCCTGTCACTGCCTGACGGACAGGAGGTGCCACGGAACTCTTTACGGCGATCTTCCGGGTTTCCGCCGGGAGGGTGGCCTCGTCCACGGCGTCGTCAGTATCGCTAAGATCCGGAACTTCTGTATCCGGTATCTGGGGAGCGATTTCATCAAAAGTGGTATCGCCGGCAAAAAGGTCGACGATCTCCCTGCCCACCATGACGTGCTGCCACAATGGCACGGGCCTGTGTTCGGACACGATGACATCAGTATCGCCCCGAACGGTATCCAGCCAGGCACCAAACTCTTCGGCGTTGGACACAGTGGCGCTCAGCGAAGCAACCTGCACTTCACTGGGCAAGTGAATGATGACTTCCTCCCAGACGGCTCCGCGGAAGCGGTCCGCGAGGTAGTGGACCTCGTCCATCACGACGAAGCCGAGGTCGCCGAGGGTCTCCGAGTCGGCGTACAGCATATTGCGGAGGACTTCGGTGGTCATGACCACAACGGGCGCCTCACCGTTGATGGTTGTATCGCCCGTCAGCAGGCCAACGTTGGCAGAACCATACTTGGCGGCGAGCTCGGAGAATTTCTGGTTGCTCAGCGCCTTGATGGGTGTCGTGTAGAACGCTTTGAGGCCACGTTCCAAAGCCAGGTAGATGGCAAACTCGCCAACGATCGTCTTTCCCGCACCTGTGGGAGCCGCGACGAGGACGCCGCGGCCTTCCTGCAATGAGCGGCACGCCTCACGCTGGAAATCGTCCAATTCGAAGTCCAGCGTCAAGGCAAAGGCACCAAGATATGTCTTGGCCTCAGCTGCCCGGTGAGCTGCCGCCTGGTAGCGGTCTGATGGTGATGGAGACCCGGAAATGGAGGACATGCACCAAGCCTAATGGCCTGAGGTCTAGAGATTCTCCAGATCCGAGGCCGGGGTGGCAATATCTGCCGTGGCTTCGGTCTCAGCAGCGCGCTTGATGGCGCGGCGTTCCCGCCGGCGGTCGTTCCAAAGACAAATGCCGATGGCAGCGAAGAACAGAAGCAGCATGGGCGCCGCCAAGTAGAACATGCTCATGGCATCTGCACCTGGGGCCGCCATGGCCGCGAACAGGCAGACCAGGAAAATAGTAATCCGCCAGCTTTTGACCAATTGCTTGCCCTTGACGATTCCGGCCAGGTTCAGCCCAACCAGGACCACCGGCACCAGGAAGGCGATTCCAAAAGCCAGAAGAAGCCTCAGGACAAACGCAAGGTAGATTTCGGCACTAATGAAGTTTGAAGCGCCGGTAGGTGTGAAGTCCGTGAGGACACGCACGGCGTTGGGCAGCACCAGCCAAGCCAGCAGGACACCACCGATAAAGAGCGGAACGGCAGCTGCTACAAACGACAGAGCCAACCTGCGCTCTTTCTTGTGCAGGCCAGGGACTATGAATGCCCACAGCTGGTAGATCCAGACAGGACTGGAAAGAATCACGCCCAGGAATACGGAGACCTGGACCATGAGGTCGAATGAGCTGGCTACGCCATCAAAGTTGAGGCTGGCGGCGCGGCCTTCTTTTGCGTTCAGGTCCTTGATCGGCTTGATCAAAGCTTCCAAGAGGGGTTGATAGACGATGAAGCCCAGCACCGTCCCAAGAATAACGCCGATGGCAGCCTTGAACAGCCGGTTCTTGAGCTCCTTGAGATGGTCAAGGAGTGCCATCCGGGCTTCGGGGTTGGCCTTGCGCCCCTTCGTCTCTACCACTTCTTTTTAGACGCGGTTGGCGGGCGGAACGTCGGTCTCGCCGTTGTTCTTGGCCTTCACGTCCGGGTGGTCTACAACCCTGCCTTCGACGGCGTCAGAGGGGTCCTGGGTTTCCTTCTTTTCGGAGGAACCGTCCTTCTTCATTTCCCGGACTTCAGACTTGAAAATACGCATCGACTGGCCAATGCTGCGCGCCATGGACGGCAGCTTCGGTGCAGCGAAAAGCACCAGAGCCAAGACGATGATGATGATGAGATGCCAGCCTTCGAGCCTCATGTGGGGAGGTCCTTTCCTTTTGGATACATCCTACGTCTATCTGAATTCAATGTCGTGCAGGGATTGGGGCTGACCCCGCTCTGCTTTGCGCTGAACGCGCTTCTGGCGACGAACTTCCTGGCGGAAGGCTTTGGCCGTCAGGTAATCATGACGCATCTGCTCCGGCGAGGCAAAAATTGCGGATCCGGGCTCCGGCCGGCGCTCGGGGGCCTCAACATCGGAGGTTTCTGCGGCAGGAGAGACATGGCTGAAACGTTTCCCGGCGTCTCCTAATTCGTGAACAGTGGCCATGAATTTCCTGAACAGCCGAAAACCAAGGGTCACATGAAGGAGCAACGACAGGGCTATGAGCGCGATCCACAACAGGATCCAAAACCACCAAGGCATCTGAGTAGTCTAGCCAGCCACGTTGTCCGACGAGGAAACTTCGCCGTATTGGGCAAGCGCCGCCGTGAGCCACGCTTGGACCTCCTGACGCAACTCCGCAGGGTCCAGCACCCGCACCGTCCCTCCATGTTGGGACACAAACATCGGTAACCACTCCACATTTCCAAAGCGCACCTCGGCGAGCAGCCCGCCGTCGGGCAATTCCGCAGTGCGTTCGGCATAGTAGTCGTCAGCCAGGCCAGCGCCCTGCCGGGTCAACTCAAGCACCACCAGGACGTCGTCATCACTGGGCGTGAAGAGCCTTGCCGGAAAGTCTGCATCAGCAGTCGCCGTCCCGGAGACAGGACGGCCATTGGGTTCCAGAGATTGCACACGGTCCAGCCGGAAATTCCGGAGTCCCGACTTGCTATGGCAGTAGGCCTCGAAGTACCAGGTATTGTCCATAGAGTAGAGCCGCAGGGGGTCCACGTCGCGCTCGGTCACTTCATCCCTTTGAGGGGAAAGGTAGCTCAGGCGCAGTTGTTGGCCGTCCCTGATGGCGTGCGTGATGGTGGCGAAGGCTTCCGATTGCTCGGGCGCCACCGACTGGCCTGCAACGGCACCGGCCAAGCGTCCGGCCTGTCCGGCGGCACCGGTCAATTTGATGGTCACAGACTCCAGGGCACTGCCCGGTTCATCCTCGGACAAACCCGCAAGTGCGGGGAGATCGCCGAGCATGGACAATCCAGTCAGCAGCGCCGCGGCTTCGTCCTCGCTGAAGCGAACAGGACGGTTCAGGTCCAAATGCTCCGTGATGTACACATGGTCGTTTTCCCATTGGATGTCCAAGAGGTCGTCCGGGTAGCCTCCGGGCAGCCCGGAACAGATCAGGATTTTTAGATCGTCGATGAGCGCTTTGCGGGTGATGCCAAAGTGGTCGGCAACTTCCTGGACGTGCAAGCCCTGATGGTGGACGAGGAAGGGCACCAGTTGCAGCATGCGGGTGAGTTGGTCTTCGGACGTGCGCTTCCTTGACCGCTGCGCGCGCGCAGCTTCGGGGAATTCCACGGGGATGGCCGGAGACGCATTGAACTCCGCAGCGCTTTTGAGCCGGCGTACGACGGCGGCACGCAGCTCGGCAGGTTCAACGACTTTGACGTGGGGGCCATACGAGGCCAGCTCCTCGGCGAACTGCTCGGGATCCCGGAAGTCCACCACGAGCCGGTCCCGGCCGTCCACCCCCTTCTCAGCCGGTTCCTTCCCGGCGCCGATGGAATCAGAACGTTTGCGCAGGGCGAGAAGTCGTCCGGCGTCTACGTACATGACAGCCTGCTGCACAGGAAGTTCGTTGAGCGAATCCAGCTCGACCCGGGCGTTGAAACCGGCTGGCGGTTCGAAGGAACTGCCCGGTATGACCGAGACTGCAGTGGTCATGCGCGACAACCTGAAAATTCTCTTGGCTGCCCTCCCCCGGTCAAATCCCAGGAGGTACCACTGCCCGAACCGGCTCCCCAGGCCCCAAGGTTCTACCTCGCGCAATTCCTCACGCCCGGTGCTTCCGGCGAGGTACCCGAAGCGGACCGCATGCCGGCCGTGCATGGCTCCAACGACGTCGTCGAATGCTTGTCCCGCTGGCTTGATCCTCGGCTGGACACCGGCAGGCAGGTCGACGTCGGTAAATCCGCCTGCGGCCTGAAGCTTGCGGACAGCGTTGACTGCGGCGTTGCCGAGAGCAGCGCGTTCCCACAACTGGGCGGCAAGGAGGAGGACAGTGGATTCAGCGGGAGTCAGGCTGACATCAGGAAGCCTGTTGGAATCCTTGCCGATGCGGTAGCGGGTTGATGCGGGATCGTCGGACCCGAAACTGCGGGGGTCGGTGAGGGTCTCGATCTCAAAGCCGAACTGCTTCAGATCCACTTTGTCGCGCTCGAACATCCGCCCGAAGGCGACGTCGTTTTCAGCGGAGCCGTGATAGACCTTCTCCCGCAGGACAGAGCGCGGAAGGCCCACCCTGGTGTTGAGCAAGGCAAGCAGGAGATTCAGGAGTCGTTCAGTGCGGGATGCGGACACGCTTGCTACGTTACTAAAGACCTGGGCGAAAGCAGCAAGGCGCGTCACCGGCCCGGCAAAGCCGGAAGGTAACGCGCCTTGGCAGGAAGCTTGCGTCCTAGCGGACAGCCACGAGGTCAACGACGAAGATCAAGGCCTCGTTGGGCTTGATTGCTCCGCCGGCGCCACGGGATCCATACGCCAGTTCGGAAGGGATCTCCAGGCGGCGACGGCCGCCAACCTTCATACCCAGCAGGCCCTGGTCCCACCCCTGGATGACTTGGCCCACGCCAACACGGAAGTCCAGCGGAGCGCCGCGGCCCCAGGAAGCGTCGAACTCTTCGCCGGTAGACCAGGCGACGCCAACGTAGTGGGTGGAAACGGTATCGCCGGCCTTGGCCTCGGCGCCGGAACCTTCGATGAGGTCCGTGATGACGAGTTCGGTGGGAACATCGCCTTCCGGGAAGTCGATTTCCGGCTTGGTGCGGTCGAAGTCACGCTGACCAAATGACATGGTTGCTCCTTGCTTTGAGGTATGAGTGGTGTCAGGAACCAGCTTAGCCAGTCCCTGATCAGGTGGCTGCCTACTTGATGCCGAGGATGTCAACGACGAACACGAGATCGCCCTTGGCGTCACCCTGTCCGGCCGCGCCGTAAGCAAGGTCCTGCGGGATCACCAGAAGGACGCGGGAGCCAACAGTCTTGCCTTCCAGACCTTGGGTCCAGCCCTTGATGACACCGGAAAGTGCGAAGCTTGCTGTCTGCCCCCGGTCAAAGCTCGAATCGAACTTCTGGCCGCCCACGAGATTGACGCCCACGTAATTCACGGTGAGGGTGTCAGTGGCCTTAACGGCAGCGCCGGAGCCCTTGATGAGGTCCTGCGCGATGAGTTCCTTGGGAGCGGCTGCGCCGTCAACGGAGATCTGAGGGACGCCCTTGTCGTCTTCCTTCACAGTGGGGAGCCCAGCCGGAGGGGTGACTGTCTCGCCTTCCGGCTTCGACAGGACCGGAGCCGCTTCCTTAGCGGAAAGCAGCTTGAAAACCACCAACTGCGTCGAGCCGGCGGCCGCGCCCGCAGCGGCCGCGCCCGGCGCGGCGAACGCGATGTGGGAACCGATCTTGGCGCCAACAATGGCGTTGTAGATCAGCTCATTGCCCTTCTTCAGCTCGTCATTCAGCTCAATGGGCTGGGGGCCATTCTTGTAGACGTCTTCAACGGTCTTGCCGTCATTGCCATCCACGGCGATGTATGCGAGCTCGGCAACCTGGCCGGCCTTGATACGCTCGCCGTTGCCTTCGCTGACTACCTTGATGGTAGGTTCAGCGACGGTTAGCGGCTTGGTGAAGTCCAGACCCGGGGCCTTATCATCGCCGTTGTCCGTCACTTTCACGGAATCGAGTTTGGAGACATCGCCGGATGACTGGCTGGTGGGCTCGGCGGCTGGCGTGCCCCCTCCCCCACACGCAGTGATGAGCAGCAGGGCAGGCAGAAGAATTGCTAGGAGTCGGCGCACAAAAAAGACACTTTCGTCGGGGCAAAGGACACTCGGAAAGGCGCATGGCAGATCCAAGGCAATGGCCTCTTGGAAAGAGGCCACAGTCCAGAATAGCGCGTGAAGCTGGGAGTCCGCTCAGAAAGGCGGTTAGCCCATGGAGTCCAGCAGCGCATCGACGCGGTCGTCAACGCTGCGGAAGGGGTCCTTGCACAGGATCGTCTGGTGTGCGCGGTCGTTGAGCTTCAGGTGTACCCAATCCACCGTGTAATCGCGTCCAAGCTCCTGCGCCCTTCGGACGAAATCTCCCCGCAGTTTGGCCCTGGTTGTCTGTGGGGGCGTGTCCACGGCGTCCTTCACTTCAGTTTCCGGGACCAAACGCCGCGCGGCATCCCGTGATTGCAGCAGGAAGAAGAGGCCGCGCTGCCGGGAAATGTCGTGGTAGGTGAGATCCAATTGAGCGATGCGTGGCGAGTCCAGGCTGAGATCGTGCCGGCGCATGTAACCGTCCATCAGCTTCTTCTTGATCGCCCAGTCCACCTCGGTGTCAATCGTGCTGGTATCGCCACTTTCAATCGCATCCAGGGTCCGCTCCCACAGGTCCAGAATAAGCGGCACGTGGGCATTGTGTGCGCCGTTTGCGGCCACGAACTCTGTGACCTTTGCCAGGTACTCCCGCTGGATATCGAGCGCCGAAAGTTGCCTGCCGTTTGCCAGGCGGACCAAGGCGCTGCCTGTGAGGTCGTGCGAAATTTCCCGGATGCTGCGGATCGGGTTTTCCATTCGCATGTCCCGCATGATCACCCCTGCCTCGATCATGCGCAGGATGAGGTCCACCGTGCCCACTTTGAGGAGTGCCGAGGTTTCGGACATGTTGGAATCACCCACGATCACGTGGAGCCGGCGATAGAACTCGGCGTCGGCATGCGGCTCGTCACGGGTGTTGATAATGGGGCGTGACCTGGTGGTGGCAGAGGACACGCCTTCCCAGATGTGGTCCGCCCGCTGCGAAAAGGCGAAAGTTGCACCATGGGGCGTCTTCAGGACTTTGCCGGCCCCCGCGATGAGCTGACGAGTCACCAGGAACGGGATGAGGATTTCAGCCAGCCTGGAGAACTCACCGCGGCGGGGTATGAGGTAATTTTCGTGGCTGCCGTAGGAGTTTCCGGCGGAGTCGGTGTTGTTCTTGAAGAGGTACACCGTGCCGTTGAAACCCTCTGCAGCGAGGCGGGCCTGGGCCTCATCGACGAGGTCGTCCAGGATGAGCTCGCCGGCGCGGTCGTGGGCGATGAGCTGCGCGAGGTCGTCACATTCCGCGGTGGCGTATTCCGGGTGCGAACCAACGTCCAGGTAAAGGCGTGAACCGTTGGTCAGGAAGACGTTGGAGGACCTGCCCCAGCTCACCACCTTGCGGAACAAGTAGCGGGCCACTTCTTCGGGGGCCAAAGGACGGGAGTCGGGGCTGGAATAGGAAATTCCAAACTCCGTCTCGATGCCGAATATGCGCTTGTCCATCTCAAGCCTCCTCTGTGAGCAGCTGTGTCATGTCCTCGGGAAGCAGACGCCGGAAAGCCCGGCGGGAACCCCTGTGACTCTCCGAGGCGCGGTCCAGGACTGCGGCTTCGACGGCGGTCGCCGGGAGAGCGTCGGCTTCCTTGTCTGTCGCCAATGCGCGCAAAGCCAATCTCATCGCCCCGGCAAAACCAAGCTCAGGCTCCCAAGCCCCGCCGACGACGTCGGAAATCTGATCGGCAAGTCCGCCCATCACCACGAAGCCGTTCTCATCGGCAATCGAACCGTCAAAGGTGAGCCGGTACAGGTGGTCCTGCTCCTGGGTCGGGGCGACTTCCGCCACGGCCAGTTCCACTTCGAAGGGCTTTTGTTCTGCGGTGAACACGGCTCCGAGGCTCTGCGCGTAGACGCTGGCCAATCCCCGGGCTGTCACGTCTTCGCGGTCGTACGAGTAGCCACGGACGTCCGCGTACCGTACCCCGGCCTGCCTCAGGCTTTCGAACTCGTTGTACTTGCCCACTGCCGCGAAGGCGATTTTGTCGTAGATCTCGCCGATTTTGTGCAGCGAAGGTGACGGGTTCTCAGCAATCAAAGCGATGCCATCAGCGCAACTGATCACCACTACGGAACGTCCGCGCGCAATGCCCTTCCGTGCGAAGTCCGCACGGTCCTTCATCAGCTGTTCGGGCGAGACATAGAACTGCTGCGTCATGTCAGGCCTCCCGTCCGGCGATGGCACGGGATTCGACGATGGTGCCGGCTATCGCCGCCAGGTCCCGTTCAGGTACCCGTCGATTACCTGCACGGTTCACGGTGTAAACCACTGGCCACAGCTGGCGGACGGGGTCGGGGCCGCCCGTTGCGGAGTCGTCGTCCGCGGCGTCATAGAGGGCCTCAACCGCGACGGCCACGGCTTGTTCTTCCGAGAGGTTTGGCTTCCACAGCTTTTTCAGGGCTCCACGCGCAAAAACTGAACCGGAACCCACTGAGTGGTGTTCCTGTTCTTCATAGCGTCCACCGGTTACGTCGTAGGAGAAAAGCCGTCCGGTGCCCGATACCTGGTCGAAACCGGCAAACAAGGGAATGACGGCCATTCCCTGCATTGCCATGGGCAGGTTGCCGCGAATCATCGCACCCAATCGGTTGGCCTTGCCTACGAGGCTAAGGAGCGTACCCTCAATCTTTTCGTAGTGCTCCAGTTCCACCTGGAAGAGCCGCGTAATATCGATCGCCAAGCCAGCGGTACCGGCGATGCCCAGCACCGAATACTGGTCCGCGGGAAAGACCTTCTCAATGTGACGGCTGGCGATCACGTTTCCCATGGTTGCCCGCCGGTCTCCCGCCATCAGCACCCCCCCGGCGTATGTCAAGGCGACGATAGTGGTTGCATGCGGCGAGGACGGTACGGTGCCGGCTGGCAACGTCTGGTTGAAGGGAAGGAGTTCGGGACGCGAGCGTTGAAGGTGCTCCGTGAATGAAGACGTTGCCTGGGTGGCCAGGGGGCCGGTTGATGGGTCCTGCATTGCTGCACTCCTTCGACTCTGCATTCCGATGCCCGGCGGCCTCGCGCCGGCCGGGCAGTACATAATTTGTCCGGGTCCGCTTACTGGCCGCCCTTTTGGACGAAGGCCCTGACGAACTCTTCAGCGTTGGATTCCAGGACGCCATCGATTTCGTCAAGGAGATCGTCCACACCCTGGGTCGCGTCCGAGGCCTGGGCTTCGGGTGCTGCCGGCGGGGCCTCCGGGACATCCACTTCAGTCTCGGTGTCCCGTGACTGCGGTTGCTGCTGCTCCTGAGCTGCCATTTCTTTCTCCCTACTGTCAGTCCCCGTTTGTGGAGACTTCCTACTGCCATATTGCCACGCTGTGGGCTGCTCCGCCCGGCTTTGCGAGGGCACCATTTTTCCGGTGGCTGAATGCCTCAGTCCTTGGGCGGCGGCGGCTTTTGGCCCAGCAATTCGGCCAGGAACGAGCCCGCTTCCTGATGCCGGTCAAAGAGGGCGCCCGTCAGCGCCTTGGTTCCCCGCAGTGGTTCGCGGGTGGGTACACGCTGCAGTTTCCCAAGTCCCGGAACGTCGAAAATGACCGAGTCCCAACTGGCGCCGACAACATCTTTGCCGAAGCTTGAAACGCACCGTCCGCGGAAGTACGCTCGCGTGTCCGACGGCGGTTCACTCACGGCCCTGGCGACGTCGGCGTCGTCGACGATCCGGATCATCCTGTCCCTGGACAGCATCCTGTAGTAAAGACCCTTTTCGGGCCGGATATCGGACCACTGGAGATCGACCAACCCGAGCCTGGCATCGTCCCAACCAAGGCCGTCGCGGTTCCGGTACCCCTCAAGGAGGGACTTCTTGGCTACCCACTCCACCGATGAGGCAGCAGCAGCGGGGTTGCTGCCCAGCACTGACAGGGTGGATTCCCAGCGCTCAAGAACGCCATGCGTGTGCCCGTCACCACTGACGGAATCTGCAACTCCGGTCTCCTGCGCCAGCTTTGCGGCGGCCTCGTAGTACATCCACTGGACGTCCAGGGCGGTCACCCTTCGCCCGTCCAGCAGTCTTACCGTGGTGGTCAGGGTTGTGTCATGACTGATGGCCTGCAGCGCCTGAACGGGTTCATGGACTTCGATGCGGGGCGCCTGGCCAGCCTCAATGAGACTAAGAACCATGGCCGTGGTGCCGAACTTCAGGTAGTTGGAAACCTGGCTGAGGTTCGCATCGCCGATAATGACGTGGAGCCGCCGGTATTTATCCGCCGTCGCATGGGGCTCGTCGCGGGTGTTGATGATGGGGCGTCGGATAGTGGTCTCAAGGCCCACCTCAGCCTCGAAGAAGTCTGCCCGTTGGCTGATCTGGTAGCCGGCAGTGGAACTGTCCTGCCCGATCCCCACACGTCCGGCTCCACAAATAACCTGCCGGGACACGAAGAATGGTGTGAGCCCCCGGATAATGTCGGAAAAGGGAACTGAACGGGGCATGAGGTAGTTCTCGTGCGAGCCATAGGACACTGACTTGTTGTCAGTGTTGTTCTTGTAGAGATTGATCGGCGGAAGGCTGGTGTCTGCCGCCACTTTCCTCACGGTGGCAAGTGCGACGAGATCACCGGCGGCATCCCAGGCCACCGCATCCCGTGGGTTGGTGACTTCGGGGCTTGAGTATTCCGGGTGAGCGTGGTCCACGTAAAGGCGCGCGCCGTTCCCGAGGACCATGTTCATCAGGAGCGATCCGGACTCGTCCTGGCCGTCCAGCTCCAGTTCCTGGCGGCCATACGCCAACGCGACTGCCTCGGCGTCGAGCACTGGCGGCTGGTCAGTTAACTGGCTGGGATCGGCCGACGCCCGGTCAACGGTCCAGCCGCGGGCATCGTGTAAAGGTTCTTCGTCCGTGTAGTCCCAGCGGGTTTCCGCTCCCCCGGCGGCACGTTGGCGCGTGACCGTGGCATAGGCCTGGATGATCCGGGCGGACATCATCGTGGCGTTCGCCCCAGGCGCCGACGGCGCATGGATTCCGTACTCGGTTTCGGAACCCATGACGCGCATGGCGCCGCCCGCAGGCAACCTTTCCCCGGGCACACCCTCGGTTTTGGCCGTCACAGGTACTGACCTGTGTTGGCCGTGGTCTCGATCGACTTGCCGGGTTCCTGGCCGGCCTTCCCTTGCACGATCGTGCGGATGTACGTGATCCGTTCACCCTTCTTCCCTGAGATCCTTGCCCAGTCGTCAGGGTTTGTGGTGTTCGGCATATCCTCGTGTTCCCGGAATTCATCCACCACTGCACGCAGCAGGTGGTCAATCCTCAGGCCCTTCTGATGGTTTGTCAGCAGGTCTTTAATGGCGTACTTCTTAGCCCTGTCCACGACGTTCTGAACCACGGCGCCTGAGTTGAAATCCTTGAAGTACAGCATTTCCGTATCACCGTTGGCGTACGTGACTTCAAGGTATTCGTTCGACTTCTCGGTGGAGTACATTGCCTCCACGGTTCGCTGGATCATGGCGTCGACAGTAGCTTGGACGTCCCCGCCGTACTCCGCCAGATCCTGTGCATGGAAGGGGAGATCGGTGGTGATGTACTTGCCAAAGATGTCTGCAGCGGCTTCGGCGTCGGGTCGCTGGATCTTGACCTTTACGTCAAGGCGGCCCGGCCGGAGGATCGCGGGATCGATCATGTCCTCACGGTTTGAGGCACCAATGACGATTACGTTGTCCAATCGCTCCACGCCATCAATCTCGCTGAGCAGCTGCGGGACGATGGTGGTTTCGACGTCGGAAGACACGCCAGTTCCTCGGGTGCGGAACAGCGAATCCATTTCATCGAAGAAAACCACCACGGGGCTGCCATCGGACGCTTTTTCCCGGGCACGGGAGAAGATCAGCCGGATGTGCCGTTCGGTTTCGCCGACGTACTTATCCAGGAGCTCAGGACCCTTGATATTGAGGAAGTAGCTCTTAAGGTCGGTGTTGCCTGCGCGCTCAGCGGCACGGGCTGCCAGGGAATTGGCCACAGCCTTGGCGATGAGGGTCTTGCCGCAACCTGGCGGACCGTAGAGAAGGATGCCCTTGGGCGCCTTGAGCCCGTGTTCCCGGTAAAGGTCCGGATGCAGGAACGGGAGTTCAACGGCATCGCGGATCTGTTCGATCTGCGGACCAAGGCCGCCGATGTCCTGATAGGTGATGTCCGGAACTTCTTCCAGGACAAGGTTCTCCACCTCAGCGCGCGGAACTTTCTCCAGCGCGTAGCCGGTGCGCGAATCCAGTGACAGTGCGTCTCCTACCTTCAGGTGCACGCTTTGCAACGCTCCGGAAAGGCGGACTACGCGTTCTTCGTCCGCGCGGCCTACTACCAACGCACGGTCCTTGCCCAGCATCTCCTTGAGCGTAACGAGTTCACCCGCCCGTTCGTAGCCGAGTCCGGCAACCACCAGCAGGGCCTCATTCAAGAGGACTTCCTGGCCAACGGCGAGTTGGTTGACATTTACCAGCGGGCTGATGCCTACACGCATCTTGCGCCCTGCATTGAAAATGTCCACGGATTCCTCCGTGGCCGCTTGGCCGGAACTTCCCGGGCCCGGCTGCCTGCGGGGGTTGATCTGTACCACTGTTCCGAAGCTGTAGGGCGGCTGCCCTTCCTGCTCCAAAGCACCCTTCAAACGGAGGATCTCGCTCTTCGCCGTTTCAAGCATGCTGACGAGCTTGCTGTTGTTCTGGGTGGCGGCGGCAAGCTGGCGGTCGATGTGGCGAAGCTTGTCCCGAAGGATGTTGATCTGGCGTTCGGCCACGGTCAATTCACTGGATGGGTCGGGCGGCTGGATGGCGGCAAGCCTCCGGTTTGCTGCCTCTTCAGCTGCGGCGTTAGCTTCCTCCGGCGTCGGCCGTCCAATGTCGTTGTTGTTCGACGTATCCACGATTCATCAGCCCCTTCCTGCGCTTAACAAGACCTTAGTCCCGAAAAGCGCAGGGTGCTTGGTGACATCCGGAATGCGGACCCTATTGTGACCTTTTCAGTTTGTGACCGAGGGCTCGTCCTGGACGTTGGTTCCGGCGATGGCATCACGTGCAGCGCGCCGGAGTTTCTTGTCCGATACTGCGCGCTCCCCTACTGCTCCCGGAGTCCAGGCGTTCAGGTCTTCCTCGCTGAATTCGGTCTTGGACGGGCGCCGTTTGACGGAGATTCCCGTGACGCCGTCGGCGAGCCGCCTGGTGACCAGGAGGAATCCAGTATGGGCCACCATGCGGTGATCCGGACGGACGGCGAGTCCTTCAAGGTGCCAGCCGCGGACCATGGATTCCCAGGCGTCCGGCTCGGTGAAGCGTCCGTCAGCGCGGATGGCTTCGGCGGTGCGGGACAACTGGGTGACGGTTGCTACGTAATTGATCCAGACGCCGCCGGGAGCCAGGACTGTGGCAACAGCGTCCAAGCACTCCCACGGAGCGAGCATGTCCAGCACTACACGGTCTACGGAGCCGGGTGCCTCGGCCTTGACTACCTCTTCCTGGAAGTCGCCCAGGGAGATCTGCCAAGCGGGGTGCGGGCCACCGAAGATCGTCTCGACGTTCCCCCGGGCGATGTCCGCGAATTCTTCGCGCCGCTCAAAGGAATGGAGGTAGCCGCCGTCGCCTACTGCACGGAGCAGGGAAATGGACAGCGCGCCGGAGCCAACGCCGGCTTCAACAACGCGGGCCCCGGGGAAGATGTCAGCCATCGTGACGATCTGGCCAGCATCCTTGGGATAGACGACGGCCGCGCCACGCGGCATGGACAGGACGAAGTCCGAGAGCAAGGGCCGCAGCGTCTGGTACTGCTGCCCGATGTTATTGCTGACTACCGAACCATCAACCTTGCCGATGATTTCGTCGTGGTTCAGGAACCCTCGGTGGGTATGAAAAGCTCCGCCCACCTCAAGCGTGATGGTGTTCATCCGGCCACGCTCATCCGTGAGCTGCACCCGCTCGCCCACACGGAAAGGCCCACGGCGCCGGGCTGCCCCGGTTGGCTGCGTGGCAGAGTCGGTGGCTGGCTTGTCAGTGCCTGTGTCCGCGCCCGGGACAGTGCCTGCGATTGTCTGCGCCGCGGCGGTTTCGCTGCTCATGTGGTGTTCCTCGCTCCTGGGCGGCTGCGCCGCCATGTGTTGCTGCCGTATGGGCGTCGAAAATCGATGGTTTATTTTTTATGGACCGGCACGTAACTCTACCGGCAAGCCCGTTAGGCGCGCCCGCTGCCCCGGGCTTCTTTACCTGTTATCGCTGTCACTACTGCTTGCTGCCTGAGCAACCCGGTCACGGTTCCGTTGTGGTCCACCACAGCGTATTCGCCACCCTCCAGCCGCGCCAGATACTGGATCAGCTCCTGGCCTTTGGACCATTCAGGGACGTAGGCACCGGCCGCCAGTGCATGCGCTACGGCGGTGACCGGCGTCGTCGCTACGGCCGCGGGAGGAACCGCGGCAGCCGCGCCGGGATCAACCACTCCCTGAGGCTTTCCGTCAGGTCCGCAAATTACGACGGCGGGACGCCCGGCAGGTGATACCGCCAGGATGTCTGCCACAGTCGCCGCGTTCGGGAGACCCACTGCGGGCTCCGCTAGCCCGGCCGCGCTCACCAGGTAAAGGCGGCTGCGGAGTTTTGCGTGGTTGATGGAGCTGGAGGCTCCCATCCAGAGGAAACCGCACACAAGGACGGTGATGAGCATGAGGCTGATGTCCAGGGGCGCTCCGGTGAGGAACGGAACTCCGATGAACCAAATGACAAGTGCGGCGACGATGACACGGCCTGACCATCCTGCCGCTATGGTTCCCTTGTCCTGGCTGCCCGTGGCCTTCCAGACCGCCGACTCCACCAATCGGCCGCCATCCAAGGGCAATCCGGGAAGAACATTGAAGATGCCAATAAGGAGGTTGGCCCACATCAGGATGTTTGCCAGGATTTCCGCGACGCCACCGAGGATGCCTGAAGAAAGGACAGCCCACATGCCGCCGGCCAGGACAAAGTTTGACACCGGTCCGGCAAGGGCGACGATGACAGAGCGTCCCGGGGATGCGGTGAAGCTCTCGAATTGGGTGTGGCCGCCCCACAGGTTCAGGACAATCTTTTCCGTTGGCCAGTTGAACGCTTTGGCGCTGAGCGCATGTGCAAGCTCGTGGACCAGGACGGAGAGCGCGAGCAGCAAGGCATAGCCGAGGGCAACAAAGTAGGCCCAGATGCCGAGGTTGGGCATCCGCACCAGCAGGGCAGGCCCATAGACGATGACGGTGAAGCCGGCGATAACGAACCACGAGTACGCGAGGTACACGGAGATTCCGGCGATTTTTCCGAGAGGGATGCCGTCCTTTTTGGTCACAGCATGGTGTGGCGTGGAGGAGCTGCTCACCTAGTTTGCCCCTTCAAGCAGGTTTCCCTGTGCGAAGCGGTTGGCAACCAGCTGGCTGACGTCCGCCGCGGACCGGCCCACCAGGGTTTCCCACATGACCATGCCAGGGTACTCGGGCAACGGAACCTGGTGCGGAATGCCCACGGTCAGCACTCCGGATGCCAGGGCAGCCGTAGCGCCCGGGATGGAATCTTCCAGCGCAACACAGTGATCGATGGTCAGCGACGGGTCATCGAGCCGGAGCCGTTCAACAGCCGTGAGGTAGGCCTCCGGGTGGGGCTTGCCGTTGCTGACGGTGTCTCCCGTGACCAGGAATTCGAAGTAGGGCTTGGGAAGGCTTTCGACAATAACGCCGGCCAGCGGGCCCTCGGACATGGTGACCAGGGCACAACGGATGCCTGCCTGGTGCAATTCGTCCAGCAACTCGCGTGCTCCTGGGCGCCAGGGAACTTCATTGCGGACGTGCTTGATTACCTGTGCGCTGAGGGTATCCACAATTTCCCGGGCTTCGAGGCGGACTCCTGCAGCTTGGAGCACTGCGGCCGAGTGCATCAGGGACTGCCCCACCAACTGCATGGCCTGCTGGTGTGACCAGCTCCCACCATGCGCCTCCACGAGTGCGCGCTCGGCGGCGATCCAGTAGGGCTCAGTGTCCACTAGGGTGCCATCCATATCCCAGAGCACGGCTTTGAGGAGGGGCTGACTGGATGACGAAGGCATGGTTTCAAGTCTACGTGGAAGCCGGGGCGCTTCCGGCCGGGCTTGCGCTGTGGGCGAATACAGGACACGCTTCGGGGCGAAATGCCATGCATCCACAAGGGTCTTGGACGTAGGGTGAGTGGATGAACAGTGTGGACGGGACCCCCGAAGGACAGGACATCACCGCGGAGCCCGAGCGTTTCCTTAAGGAACCCGCGGAAGGCCAGCGCGTCACCGTAATGATCGCCGCGTTTGAAGGTTGGAACGACGCCGGCGAGGCCGCCAGCGATGCGCTGCACTATTTGAATAAGCTCTGGGACGGCAAGAAGGTTGCCACAGTGGACGCCGAGGAGTACTACGACTTCCAGTTCACCCGGCCCACCGTGCGGCGTACGTCCTCTGGTGCGCGCAAGGTCAAATGGCCCTCGACGCGGATCTACAAAGCGTCAGTTCCGGACAGCAATGTGGATGTGGTGTTTGTTCTGGGCACAGAACCTTCATACCGTTGGCGCGCCTACACCACCGAACTCCTGGTCCACGCCGAAGCGCTGAAGGTGGACTCGGTCATTCTTGTGGGTGCGCTGCTGGCCGACGTTCCGCACAGCAGGCCCATTCCGGTAAGCACCACCACGGAAGACAGTTCACTTCGGGAACGGTTGAACCTGGAGGCCTCCCAATACGAGGGGCCCGTGGGAATTGTGGGGGTGCTGGCCGAGTTTGCCATGCTGGCAGGGCTGCCGACGGTTTCCCTGTGGGCAGCGGTCCCCCACTATGTCGCACAGCCGCCCTCGCCCAAGGCCCAACTCGCCATCCTTCACAAGATCGAGGACTTGCTCCAGGTTCCCCTTGACAGCCAGGCCCTGGCGGAAGAGTCCGAGGCCTGGGAACGCGGAGTGGACGAACTTGCCACCGAAGATCCTGAGATTGCTGCCTACGTACGCCAACTGGAGGAGGCCAAGGACACAGCGGACCTCCCGGAAGCCTCGGGCGAATCGATCGCCCGGGAGTTCGAGCGCTACCTCAAGCGGCGGGGTAAGGACCGGCCCTAAAGCTCCACGCCGAGCAGCGCGTCTACGGCATCGCTCATAAGTGCGGCGTCGATCCCGGACGCCGGAGCGTTGTTCCGCAATGCCTCCTCAGCCCAGCGATCGACAGCGGCCATCGCTCCGGGAGCGTTGAGGTCATTGGCCAATTCCAGGCGCATGGCGGCGACGAGCGCTGCGGCCGAACCGGCAGGAGCAGCGTCACGGGCATTGCGCCACTGGGCCAGCCGATCCTTTGCTGCCCCGAAGTCCGCCTCAGTCCAGGACCAATCAGAGCGGTAATGGTGGGCGAGGATCGCAAGGCGGATGGCTGCGGGTTCTTCTCCAGCAGCCCGGAGCTTGGAGACAAGAACCAGGTTGCCCTTTGACTTGCTCATCTTTTCCCCGTCGAGGCCCACCATGCCGGCATGGGCATAGTGTCGGGCAAGCGGAACGCCCGCCAGCGAGTAGGCGTGTCCTGCTCCCATTTCGTGGTGGGGGAAGATGAGGTCCGAGCCGCCACCCTGCACGGTAAATGGTGCGGGCAGGTACTTCTGTGCGATGACCGTACACTCGATGTGCCACCCGGGACGGCCGTCGCCCAAAGTGGCCCCCGGCCAACTGGGTTCTCCTTCGCGTGCCACCCGCCAGAGCAAGGGGTCGAGCGCCTGGCGTTTGCCTGCCCTGTCCGGATCGCCCCCGCGCTCTGCAAAAAGGGCAAGCATTTCCGCTTCGCCGAGACCTGAAACGTCGCCCAGAGTCCATGCATCCGTGGCGTCGGATCGTTTGCCGGCCATTTCGACGTCGTAGTAGACATCGCCGTCGGGCTCCCCATCAGTACCTTGTACGCGGTAGGCGACGCCGTCCGCAATAAGCCGCTCGATCGCCGGCACAATATCCGGAATGGCTTCGACTGCGCCGATGTAGTGATTGGGGGCAAGGACGTTCAGGGCGTCCATATCGGTGTGGAACAGTTCAATCTGGCTCTGCGCCAAGTCACGCCAGTCCACGCCGGTGGCCGTGGCGCGTTCAAGCAGCGGGTCATCGATGTCCGTAACGTTCTGGACGTAGGCCACCCGGACCCCGGCGTCGCGCCATGTCCTGTTGAGGAGGTCGAAGGCCACATAGCTGGCGGCGTGGCCCATGTGCGTCGCGTCGTACGGCGTAATGCCGCAGACGTACATCGATTGTTCCGGCTGCGGCTCTATCTCCACGACGCGGCCGAGGGCGGTGTCGAAGAGGCGTAGTTGCGGCATGCTGCCGGGCAGCTCAGGAACAGGGCGGGAAGTCCACGATTTCACGACTCAACCTTAGTGCTAGGCGCTGATCACATTGAAACCGAGCAGGACATACAAGGCCAGGCCAAGAAGGATGCGGTACCAGACAAAGAGCCTGTAACTGCGTGTGGAGACGAACTTCAGGAACCAGCCGATGATCACGTAGCCCACCACGAAGGCGATGACTGTGGCCAGTGCCGTCTCCGGAAGGCCGTAGGGACCGGCGAGCCCCTCCTTGGAAACCGTTTTGTAGAGCTGGTAGAGGCCGCTGCCGAAAACCGCCGGAATGGCGAGGAGGAACGAGTAGCGAGCCGCAGCTTCACGTGTGTACCCCATCAGCAGCCCGGCAGTGATGGTTCCGCCGGAACGCGAAACGCCGGGAATAAGGGCCATCGCCTGGGCAAGGCCGTACAGAATGCCATGCTTATAGCTGAGCTGTGTGAGATCCCGTTCCTGGCAGCCAATGGCGTCGGCAACTGCCAGGATCATGCCGAAGACAATGAGCATGGTGGCAACTATCCACATGCTTCGCAGGACCGACTCGATCTGGTCCTGGAACAACAAGCCGAGCACGATGATGGGGAGGCTGCCCAGGATTACCAGCCATCCCATTCGGGCGTCTGGATCGTTTCGTGGGACTTTCCCACTCAGGGACCTGAACCAGGCCCCGATGATCCGCACGAGGTCGCGCCAGAAATAGACAATGACCGCCGTCTCCGTACCCAGTTGGATAATGGCCGTGAAGGCGGCTCCGGGATCGGCTGCATTCGGAAGGAATGAGCCCACGATCCGCAAGTGGGCGCTTGAGGAGATCGGGAGGAATTCGGTGAGGCCTTGCACCAGGCCCAGCAAGGCTGCTTCTATCCAGTTCACGTGAATAGACCCTACGTCATGAAGACTAGGATCTCCCCGTAAGCTATCAGCATGCAGCAGCGTTATGTCGGGAACAGCGGGTTCCGTGTCTCCTCTTTGTCCCTCGGAACAATGTCCTGGGCGCAGGAGACGGATGAGCAGGACGCCGCGGAGTTGCTCCACGCTTTCGTGGACGCAGGTGGCACCGTCATCGACACCGCTGCATCGTATGCCCAGGGCCAGGCTGAGGCCATGCTGGGCTCCATGTTGGGTGATGTCGTGGCTCGCTCGGAAGTCGTGATCTCAACCAAAGCCGGCGTCTCGTCGTCGGAATCACGGCGCAGCATCAACGCATCACGCGGTGCCCTGCTCGCGGCGTTGGACGCCAGCCTGGCAAGGCTTGGAACGGACTACCTCGATATCTGGTTCGTTCAGGAGTGGGACCCGAATGTTCCCTTGGACGAGACTCTGTCAGCGCTGGAGCTCGCACAGAGGTCAGGACGCGCCCGCTATGTGGGAATTTCCAATTACAATGGGTGGCAGACAGCCAAAGCGGCGGCAGTGGCTGGTTTCACGCTCGTAGCCAACCAATCCGAATATTCCCTGGTGCAGCGAAAGCCGGAGGAAGAGCTCATTCCTGCCGTGGAGGATGCCGGGCTCGGCCTGATGGCTTGGGCTCCCCTGGGCCGCGGTGTCTTGAGCGGAAAGTACCGGGGCCAGATTCCCGTGGATTCCCGTGCCGCGCAGAGCAGGCTTGCTGCCTATGTGGAGACATACCTTGAACCGAAGGCATCACGGGTAGTGGAGGCCGTCGCCATGGCCGCCCGGGGGCTGGGACGATCGCCCCTAGACGTGTCGCTGAGTTGGTTGCTTTCCCGTCCCGGCGTTGCCACGGCGATAGTGGGAGCCCGGAACGCCGTCCAGCTCAAGGAATTGCTGGATGCCAAGTTGACGGTTCTCCCGGCCGAGATTGCGCGTGCCCTGGAAGACGTCTCGGCGGCATAGCCCTCGAGTTCCTTACTGGCGGTCGAGGATGTCCAACAAGTAGCTGCCGTAGCCACTCTTGGCGAGCTTGGAAGCCTGCTGGCGGAGTTCTTCGTCGTTCAAGTATCCCATTCGCCATGCAACCTCCTCCGGCGCTCCGATCTTCAGGCCCTGCCGGTTCTCGGTAGTGCGGACATAGTTTGAAGCATCGTTGAGGTCGCCGAAGGTTCCCGTATCCAGCCAGGCGGTCCCGCGGGGGAATTTTTGTACGTGGAGCCTGCCGAGCTCCATGTACTGCCGGTTGATATCCGTGATCTCCAGCTCCCCTCGAGGGGAAGGTTTGAGGTTTTTTGCCATGGCGACGACGTCGTTGTCGTAGAAGTACAGGCCCGGGACCGCGTAATTGCTCTTTGGGGACGCGGGCTTTTCTTCGATGGAGACGGCCAGACCATCGTCATCGAATTCCACGACGCCGTAAGCACTTGGATCCTTGACCCAGTAACCAAAGATCGCGCCACCTTCGACGTCGGCGTACTTGCGGAATTGGTTACCCATTCCGGGACCGTTGAAGATGTTGTCACCCAGGATGAGCGCTACTTTGCCATTGCCAATGTGCTGCTCCCCCAGGATGAATGCCTGGGCCAGGCCGTCCGGTGTCGGCTGCTGTGCATAGCTGAGGTTTATCCCAAATTGGGATCCATCCCCCAGGAGATTCTCGAACTGAGGGGCATCAGTCGGTGTGGTGATGATCAGGATGTCACGGATTCCAGCCAGCATCAGCGTGCACAGGGGGTAGTAAATCATTGGTTTGTCGAAGACCGGGACCAATTGCTTACTGATGCCAAGCGTAATGGGATGAAGCCTGGAACCTGTGCCGCCGGCAAGAATTATCCCGCGCATATTTGCTGTCCCTCCCGCTGCACATAGCCGTAATTGACGGCTACGCTATGGCCATGCACAGAATCCTTGTCACCGGCGGGGCCGGATTCATTGGATGCAACTTTGTCCACTACATCATGGAGCACACTGTGCTCCATGTCACGGTCCTGGACAAATTGACGTACGCCGGCAACGAAGAGTCTTTGGCCGGATTGCCGGTTGGTCGCCTGGACTTCGTCCGGGGAGATATCTGTGATGCCGCACTGGTGGACACGCTGGTGGC
Organism: Paenarthrobacter sp. 10L420; assembly: GCF_056395385.1. NCBI lineage: Bacteria > Bacillati > Actinomycetota > Actinomycetes > Micrococcales > Micrococcaceae > Paenarthrobacter > Paenarthrobacter sp. 10L420. Next base: position 159,967 of record NZ_JBFTJK010000006.1, read on the forward strand.
CGCTACGGACGCCGTGGTCCATTTCGCCGCTGAATCGCACAACGACAACTCGCTCGAAGATCCCAGGCCCTTTATCGATACCAATCTGGTAGGGACATTCACCCTGATCGAGGCAGCACGCCGTTACGGCACGCGGTTCCATCACATTTCCACGGACGAAGTCTACGGCGACCTCGCACTGGACGATCCGGACCGGTTCACGGAGGGCTCTGTGTACCGGCCCACCAGCCCCTACTCAGCCACAAAAGCGGGATCGGATATGTTGGTGCGGGCTTGGATCCGTTCCTTCGGGCTGCGGGCGACCATCAGCAATTGCTCGAACAATTACGGGCCTTATCAGCACGTGGAGAAGTTCATCCCCCGGCAGATCACAAATATCCTGGATGGGACGCGTCCACGGCTGTACGGCCAGGGTAGGAACGTGCGGGACTGGATCCATGTTGAAGACCACTCTTCTGCAGTTCTTGCGATTCTGGAGCGCGGACGCCTCGGTGAAACATACCTGATCGGCGCTGACGGTGAGCATTCCAACCGGGAAGTGGTGGAATTGCTGCTCTCGATGTCTGGCCAGTCACCTGATGCCTACGACCTCGTGACCGACAGACCGGGCCATGATCTGCGGTATGCGATCGACTCCACCAAATTGCGGAGGGAACTGGGATGGGTCCCATGCTATAGGGATTTCACTACGGGACTGGCAGACACGTGGCACTGGTACACCAAGAACGAGGACTGGTGGCGACCCCAAAAAGCCGTGACCGAAAACAAGTACGCGGAACAGGGCCATTAGCCACATGCAACCGGCCGCCCAGCTAAGATGCAGACCCACGCCGATCCCCGGACTGGTCCTTTTCGAGCTCCCGGTCCATGGCGACAACCGTGGCTGGTTCAAGGAGAACTGGCACCGCGAAAAGATGGCGGCCTTGGGACTCCCGGATTTTGGACCGGTGCAAAATAACATTTCCTTCAATGCATTGCGGGGAACTACCCGGGGTATCCACGCCGAACCGTGGGACAAGTTCATCTCCCTCGCCTCAGGGCGGATCTTTGGTGCGTGGGTGGACCTGCGGGATGGGCCTACGTTCGGAACGATGTTCCATGCCGAGCTGACGGCCAAGGACGCCATCTTCGTTCCACGCGGCGTGGGCAATGCCTTCCAGACCCTGGAAGACGACACCGCCTACACGTACTTGGTCAACGACCATTGGAGCGCCGCGGCCCAGTCTGAATACACCTTCCTTAACCTTGCCGACGAAGACGTCGCCATACCCTGGCCGATCCCACTGGAACAGGCCATCCTGTCTCCGCAGGACCGCAGCCACCGCCGGTTGGCGGCAGTCGCGCCCATGCAGGGCCGGCGCACGTTGGTCCTTGGTGCGGACGGACAGTTGGGCAAGGCCCTTAGACAGGAGTTCGACGACGACCTGACGGTGGATTTCGTCGGGCGGACGCAGTTCGATATCTCCACAGAGGATTCCTATCTCGGCACCGATTGGCGGAAGTACTCCACCATCATCAATGCTGCAGCCTTTACGGGAGTCGACGCGGCGGAGACAGCGGAAGGCCGTACGGCTGCCTGGCGCATCAACGCGTCCGCAGTGTCCAGGTTGGCCAGGACCGCCGTCGAACATTCACTGACTCTTGTCCATGTCTCCAGCGACTACGTTTTCGACGGTACGGCCGCCGTGCACATGGAGGAGGAGACGCCCACTCCCCTGGGTGTCTACGGGCAAAGTAAAGCTGCAGGGGACGCTGCTGTCGCTTCCGTGCCGAGGCATTACATTGTGCGGAGCAGCTGGGTGGTGGGCGAAGGCCGCAACTTTGTACGCACCATGGCCGGGTTGGCCGCCCAAGGCGTCTCACCCGCCGTCGTCGATGACCAGTGGGGACGGCTTAGCTTCTCAGAGGACATCGCAGGCTTTATCCGGCACTTGCTTCAGAGCGGTGCGCCCTATGGCACCTACAACTTCAGCAACAGCGGCGAACCGCAATCCTGGGCGGACATCGCCAGGGAGGTCTACCGGCTTTGCGGGGCCGATCCCACTCAGGTTGGATCCGTGAGAACGGCCGACTACGCCAAGCCCGGAATGGCGCCTCGTCCGCGCAGCAGCGTCCTGGACCTGTCCAAGATGATGGCCATCGGGTTTAATCCGCCGGACGCCACCCAGCGTTTGGCTGAGTACCTTGAGGCTTGGAGGTCTAGCGGAGTCCGGCGAAACGGCCTAAAGTGGGCCTAACGGCAGCCTCAAGCAGGGGCCGGGAGACACCTCAAGTGAACATGTTGTAAAGGCGGCAGTTGTCCGCCAGCCACGATCCAAGCAGTGCAGCAGCCTTGGATCGTGGGCCACATGGTTGTGCCTTGAGCTGGACCCGAGCCCGGAGCCGAAAATGCTGCTTCCCAAAATTACGTCCGTCGGTGACGTTGCACACCTGACAGTTCCCCGCCTCCGCCCGTTCCGCAGACTTAACGGCGGCCGTCTCCTTTTTCAGCCTCCCACGGGCGAGATTGACGCTGGGCCGGGCACCGCTGAAGGGACCTGGGTTTGCCTGGGTGGGGTCCCCGTGAAACTGACGCAGCTCAATGATGCGCTGCAGGAAATTGTGGATCGCGCAGCCTCCGCTGAGGCCACCCCCATGGGCGTATGCTCAGCAAATCTTGACCACATCCGCCATTTCGGCGCAGGAAGCCGGTGGATGGGCACGCTGGACCAGCCGGCGTCCATTCAGTGGCTGACCTTGATTGATGGTGCACCCTTGGCGACGCAAGCCCGTCGCCTCACGGCAAGGGCGTGGCCCAGGCTTGCTGGCAGCGACCTGATCGAGCACCTGCTGGATTCGGCCTCGCAACGGGGCCTGAGGGTTGGCTTCCTGGGCGGCTCAGAGGAGACGCAACAGCTCATCCGGACGAGATTCGCTGTTGAGCGCCCGGAGCTGGAGGTCGCCGGATGGTGGGCGCCTGGCCGGCCAACGCTTGGGGACGACACGGCTTCCCGCCAGCTCGCAGCCCATATTTCGGAGACAACACCTGACATCCTTGTTGTCGGTCTGGGCAAACCCCGCCAGGAACTATGGATATCCGAGTACGGCCATTTGACCGGGGCCAAGGTCCTCCTGGCCTTTGGGGCGGTTGTGGACTTCCTGGCCGGACATATTCGCCGTGCGCCTTCCTGGGTGAGCTCGCACAGTCTTGAATGGGCGTGGCGCCTGATGTTGGAACCGCGCCGGTTGGCCCGCCGGTACTTGGTGGAAGGACCGGAGGCCTACGTGAAATTGCGCACGGCCAGCAGTCGTGACATTGAGGCGAGCACTACGGAGGCCGCCCGGCCATCCATCGCTGCAAGGTCCGTCCCGGGGCCGGTGCCCAGCCGGGCTCCGGGATCGTTTGTGCCGGTGACCGACAGGGCCGACGTCGCTGTGATTGTTGTCACCTACAACAATGCGGACGACGTCGGGCCGCTTGTCGCGGGCCTGCGGAAGGAAGCGACGAATCAATCGATCAAAGTGGTCGTGGCAGATAACTCCCCTGACGAAAGCACCCTCCTTCAACTTTCGCACTATCCCGACGTCACAGCAGTGCGAACAGGTGGAAACCTCGGCTATGCCGGCGGTATCAACGCTGCGTTGTCGGCGGCCGGCGACGCCGGAAGCTACCTCGTCCTAAATCCAGACCTGCGCGTCGAACCAGGCGCAGTCGCCGCCATGCTCAAGCGCATGAATGAGCAAGGGGCGGGCATGGTGGTGCCGGTCCTGCTGGACGATGACGGCAGTATCTACCCTTCGTTGCGTCGTGAGCCGGGCGTCCTGCGAGCGCTGGGTGACGCTGCGTTGGGCAGTCATGTGAAGGCCAGGCCTGGATGGTTGTCGGAGATGGATTTTGATCCGGAGAGTTACCTGCACGGGCATCGCGTTGATTGGGCTACGGGTGCGGCTCTCCTAATCAGTGCGGGGGCAGCGAGGGCGGTGGGTGCCTGGGACGAGCAGTTCTTTCTGTATTCGGAAGAAACGGATTATTGCCACCGGGTGAGAGATGCGGGTTTTTCCATCTGGTTTGAGCCCGCGGCCCGGATGTGGCACGAAGGTGGGGGGTCGGGCACGTCGCCGCAGCTGACTGCGTTGATGTCCGTTAATCGGGTTCGCTATGCGGCTAAGTATCTTGGGCGTGGCCGGGCGCTGGCTTTCCGGGGTGTGGTCCTGGCCGCGGAAGTTGCCCGCTTGAATAAGCCCGGGCATCGGGTTGCGGCGTGGGCGGTGCTAAGTCAACGGCGTTGGGACTCGCTCCCCCACGCTACTCGGACCTCGACCACAGTTATGCCATGACTGCTGCTTCACATCCCTCCGGTGCAGTCATTATCCCGGCGCATAACGAGGCCCGTGTTATCGGCAGAACGCTTGATGCGTTGAGGGAGGTCATTGCGTGGGGCACCGTTGATGTTGTGGTGGCCTGTAATGGGTGCGTGGACGCCACAGAGGTTATTGCGTCCAGGTGTGAAGGTGTCCGCGTCCTTCACGTGACTGAGGCGTCCAAGACTGAGGCGTTGAACGCTGCCGACCAGGCGACGCTGCGTTGGCCGCGGCTGTATTTGGACGCCGATATTGAGGTCCCTGCTTCGGCGCTGCGTGTGGTCTTTGCGGCGCTGGAGAATACCGGGTTGCTGGCTGCCCGTCCTGCCTTTCGATATGACACCCGAGGCGCTTCGGCGCTGGTCAGGGCCTACTACCGCGCCCGTAGCCGCATCCCGGGTAACGCCCAGGGGCTTTGGGGTGCCGGTGCGTATGCGCTGAGCTATTCAGGGCATGAGCGGCTGGGTACGTTTCCTGCCCTTACAGGTGATGACTACTACGTGGACCGGCTGTTCTCTGCCCGGGAGAAGGCGGTCCTGCCCACCGAGCCTGTGGTTGTCCGGACGCCGCGGACGTGTGCCGCATTGTTGTCTGTCCTGAGGCGTACGTACCGGGGAAACGCGCAGCAGGATCGCATGTCCGGAGGTGCTTCCGCTGTGCGGACCATACGTGAGTTGATTGCCTCCGTCAGGGGGCCGCTGAGTGCTTTTGATGCCGCGGTCTACGTCGTGTTCGCTGGTGCGGGCCGCCGTCGTCCGCTGTCCTCCGGCAATATGGTGACTGCCTGGGAGCGGGACGAGACCAGCCGTTAGTCAGAAGCCGCAACTGCCGCCGCCTTCAATGCTGTAAAGGTGGACCGCGTTGCCGTCGGCGAAGGTATCGGTGAAGGTTCCCTTCACCATGGGGATGGTGCGGTTTTCGTCGATGACGACGGCGGTGCTGCCGCCGCATTTCACCGCGAAAGTTGCTGCTCCGCCGGTGTTCTTGTTCGCTCCGGCAAAGATATAGAGCTTGCTGTTGTGGAGTTTAGTGGCGAGGTCCACGGGGCCGCTGGCTGTGGTGGCGCCGTCGAGAAAGGGTGCATTGAGGATGGGTGCGAGGTCGTGGATTTGCTTATTGACGGCAGTCACTGTGGATTGTGCTTCGCCCGGGCAGTCACGCAGCACATGCTGGGTCACGCAGTCTCCGCCGAAACTGTGGTTGAAGTAGATGATCCCGCGGGCTCCGTGGATGAGGCTGCTCCAGACTGCTGCTCGAATTTGCGGTCCGCTGATGGTTGTCGCCTGCGGCGAGTCCTCAAAGGGATGTCCGACTTCTACGAAAGCCCAGACGGGTGCTTTCCCCCCAGTGAGTTTTCGGATGCGTTCAACTGTCCACCCATAGTTTGCTGCCAGTCGGCATTCGGATTCCGTCAGGTCGTTCGTCGAGCCGTTGATTGCCCCGCCCTCTGTTTTGGCGCAGATGTTGGGGTCAGTGAACCAGTAGTTGTCCGCTGATACGAGATTCTGGGTTCCGTTGATGAAAGCCCGTGATTGTTCGTCGGAGAGCCAGAACGTTATCCCTTTGCCATAGTTCGCGTAGATCATTGATCCTGGTGGTGCGGCGGCGCGTAACTGGTTCTGGACTGTGTAGCCGCATTTGGATTGTTCCGGGACGCAAATAGGTCCTTCGCCCGGGTACTTACCGGTCCATGGAGCGTCTCCTGCACCAGCCCACATGTCCACTTCGTCGCCTAAGGCATAGCCTGATGCCTGGGCTGCTGCGAACGTCGGAATTGCGTACATTCCGGAAGCCCGGACGAGGTCGAGGTCGGAATCTGTGGTTAAGACAACGTAGGTGTTCAGTCCCTCAGCGCGGTCCTTTGCCACGTAGTCCTTTTCCAAAGCGCTTTCGAACCAAACGCCGACTGGGAAGAAATGTGGTTCCGTGGGTAAGGCATTCGTGAATGGCGAGTAGAAGTCAAGGCCGCCGTCGACATCGCGAACATCAATTCCAGGCATAGGGGTCGAGGTGCTGTGCGGCGTTTGGATGCTGGGAGCGGGTGCAGTGATCGGGCCTGGGATAGGCGCGCCGCTGACCATCGCGGTTGTCGCCAGAAGGCACAACGCGGCAAGGGCGCCGAACCTGGCGATTGTTCTCCGCTTCATGGCTAGCGCCTTTCTGGCCTGCCATCGAGCGGCCGCGTCGCTCCGTCGCCGGTGCTTTGTCGTGCCAAGCGCCACAGTGCACCAGCGATTCCCAGCATGAAGAACAAGAGGCTGGCTGCCATGGGGAACGACAGTCCGTCAAAGAACGCGAATGTCACGGCGATCGCGGTTATTGAGGCGAGAACGGCCTGACTGATCTGGCGCATTTGTGCATCGGTCGACAGCTTCCGTGCACGCCAGGCGCCAACGATGGCACAAAGAATCAGCCCTGTGAATGCTGCCAATCCAGCGAATCCCAGTTCCACCAGAATGCCGAGGAATTGATTGTCCACGATGACGTAGTCCGGGAGGAACGTCCCGAACCCACGTCCGACGACGGGGTTGTTTGCCAGCATGCCAAAAGCTGTTGCGTATGCGCTGGTCCTCGAACTGATGCTCGGGTCTGCGGTGCCCACCGTGAAAAGCCCGCGGAGGGTGCCAAGCATCCCGGGAGTCACCAGATACATTCCCGCCGCGAGCACGATGCCGAGCAGCAGCGCACCACGCCGAACCTTCTTGGGCCAGGACGGTATCAGGGCAAGCACAGCGACGCCGAACGCCATCAGTGCCGAGCGTGAGACGGATAGCACAGCTGCTGCAGAGATGGCCGCCACGGGCAGCCATCGCAGGATCCAGCCTTTGGCCCGGTCAGTAACGGCGAGCGCTATGGCGATGGGAAGGGAGGCAGCGAGCACCACTCCGTACTCCAAGGGGTGGCTGGCCATTCCGGCCGCACGAATGAATCCGCCCCTGGATTGCACGCCGGTCAATTCCGAGGCGGCGCTGAAGCCTGGAATGCTGATCCAGTCCACAAGGGATGATCCGGTGGCGAATTGCATCAATCCCAGGACAGCAGTCGCTGTCCCGACCATGACGAGGCTTCGCAGCACTTTGATCAGTGTTTGGCGGCTGGCCAGTCCGTCATTGATGAGAAGGAAGATGCCGGCCCAGCTGGCCAAACGGATGAGGCCGCTGTCTGCGGGGCTGGCCTCCGGATCAGGAACACCGTGCAGCATTGCCAATGAATAGCTGGTCAAGGCGGCGGCGAGAAAGACCACCATGGCGGTACGGACTGTTTGGACGCCTGCGCGCGTTGGCGTGGTCCGTTGCAACTGATAAAGCAGCCACCAAGCCAGGGCCAGGAGTCCGCACAGCGTGGTTGGCCGGCCCACGGAACCCAAGGCTGTAATGGTCAGATTTGACGGAATAAAGCACGTAGCCACCAAGTAAACGATGACAAACCAGGAAACGTCCCTGCGCTCCGGGGGGTTCGCGGTGCTGAGGATGCCGGGATCCTTGATGTTCTCATAGGAGGGATGCATGGACTGTCCCCTCTACTGGCGTGATCCGGTTGTGCTTCCCTGCGGGTTTGATCCGGTTACGCTTCCGTCGCACCAAAACGCGATCAGTGTAAAGGGTTGCTACTGATGTTAGGGCCAAAGACAGCCCTGCCCACGCTACAGCGCCCTTCATGCGGGTCACGGGGGTTCCGCCGCCGAAGATGACCTCGGCTTTTGACGGCGTGGTCTGCGTGGATATACGGTCGGCCTTTACGGATGCCTCGTTCTGCAGGTGGATCGTTGCGTCGTTGATACGGTCAAGAATGCCTGCCAGAACCTGGTTCACCCTTTCGGCGCTCGTGTCCACCACCTGAACTTTGAGCACGGGTTGGCTGAAGGTCTTGTTCCATTGACCACCGCTGGCGGGGAGTGTCACTGAGAACCCCTGTTGAACGCCGGCGCCATATAGGGTCCCCCTGGTCAGGGCCAGGTCCACCGACGGAGCTTCCTGGTTGACACGGCGCTTGACCATGTCGGCGAATTCAGTCAAGGTCATGGCGCTGCCACCCGAGATCCAGTAGGCCGGTTCGCGTTCGGGGGCCAGGAAAGTGACGTCAGCTTCGGTCCAAAAGACGGGCTCCGAGGAACGGATCGCGCCAAGGGCAGCCAGGCCTACCGCCAGTCCGAAGGCCACAATGTACCATCGGCGCAGAAGTATCCCCAGGAAAGTTGACGCAGTCATGGCTAGCTTGACCCGGAGGACAGTGGCAGGACGCCATGGATCTCTTCATCGGTTTCCTTGGCGTCGTGGGAAGTGTGCCTGCTCCGGGATCCCCCGGGGCGGATCTCGGAGGGGGCGGTCACGGCCTCTTTTGCCAGCATCGTCGGGCTGTGGACAGTGGCATGTTCGGCGGCGTCACGGCCCTCAAAGGGAGAAGCGTCGCCCTCCGGCAAGGTATCTTTCCTTGCTGCTTGCTTCTTGCGGGCCTTGGTCATCAGGAGTCCGTCCACCAGGACAGACAGGAGCAATGTGAGTGCCAGCCCCCCAGCCCCGGCAATGAGGACCAACTGCGTGCGGGCCTTCACCTCGGGAACGGCTTGCCGGTCCACGAGAAGACTCATCGTGGTGATCCTGGCCGGCACCGCGACGTTCAGGGTTTCCTGCATTTCGTTGAGTGAGCGGGGAGTTTCGTCCATCACCGCCTTCAGCAGTGCCATGGTCTCTTCGGGGTTGTCCGCAGTGGCAGTAATGATCAGAATCGCGCCACTGGTGCCGCGGTCGGGCTCGGCGATGTAGGTGGCGGATCCGAAGTTGGCCAGAAGCCGTTCCTTCACAGGCTGCGACGTGATTTTGCGGATCAGGATGTCAAGGGCCTCGCTCATTCCGCCCAAATAGAGGTAAGGATTCCCGGCCTCGCCGATGCTTTGGCTCGACGGCATGAGGACCAGGCTTGCTTGGGACTTGTATTTTTCCGGGGCCGTGGTTTGGATGGCCATGCACAGCAGCCCCGTAACGAGGATGCCTGCAACCACCAGATACCAGCGCCGGACAACACTGGTTAGAACAGTTCGCAGCTGCATCATGTGCTCCCAATATGACGGGGAGCGCGTTGACTGACCCGCTCCGTGGTTTGTTGCACACCCAAAAGGGAAAGCAGGCTTTCTGCCCTTACATCCCATGTGTGCTCCTGTGCTGAGGCTTGGATTCCCCGTTGCTGCTCACACGTCAGCACTGTCTCAAGGCCTGATCGCACAAGTTCCACAAAATCCTGCGACGTCGTGGCTATCTTTACGAACTCGGAGCTAATCCACCGCGTGGCCGGAAGGTCAGTGGCGACCACAGGTATTCCGAAGGCAAGATATTCGAGGGTCTTGAGGGGAAAACTTGACCGGTTAAATTCCGAATCCGTGTAAGGGGTAAGGCCCAGGGCAGCCGTACCCAGTACCCTGGCAACCTCTTCAGGGGGTACCTCGCCACGCCAGTCAACATTCGGCCGGGACAAGAATTCATCAAGGCTCCTCCGGGCGGACCGTTCTCGTTCTGTCCTCGGACCCAAGACGATAATGGGAAGTCGTGTCCTGCCCAGATCACCAAGGGTGGCAAAGTCCAAACGTTCATTAAGCTGGCCGATCAACACAGCGACCGGTTGGCGGACAGTTCCGGGTTCGGCTGGAACGGGGGGCCTGCAACCATTTGGCAGGAACTTCACCTTCCGGCCTGAGAATTCAGAAGCTTTATGTGCCAGTCCGGGCGACACCGCTGTGACGACATCGGCCGCAGCCATGTTGGTGCGAAGGACCCGTTCCAGGTGGGGGCGGGATAATCCCATGAGCTTCGCTGAGGCAAGCCAATCATCGGTCAGATGAAGAAGCCGGGGCGCGGATAGTCCTCGGGGGAACTGAATCAAGGGCGATGTATTCACCACTCCTGCAATGCCGTCGCCCACCTTCTTCGCTGCCGACTGCAGGGTCCACCGGGCGATGGCCTCTGTGGAGCGTCGTACCAGGGGCCGGCTGAAGCCGGGCAGGGCGGGGACGCGCAACCTGCCCACTGTGGGGGCCACGGTCTCAGCCATGCCACAAAAGCTGCGTACCGCGTGACGACGCACGTTCCCATCCCTGGCAACTGAGACCGGTTGATCGACCCAGATAACCTTCGTGCGGGCGCTCAGCGCCTCCGCCAGCAGCCTGTCTGTCCCGGGCACTCCATCCCATTGCGCTCCAGAGATATACATGATGGTGCCGCTCATGCCTTCACCGCCGCGGCTAGCTTCGATTCAGCGGCCGTCATAGCGACAGGACGGGCATTGAAATCGTCCCTGGGCAGCCGTCCCAGCACGCGTTGACCACGTCGCTTCCCCACATAGCCGCAGTAGCGGATCATTGCGGCCACCTCAGGTGCCATGGTCGAAGTCAGACCATGGCGGGAAGCCGCGAAACGCTGGTAAAGGAGATCCTGACGTCGCCCCGCAGAGTCCAGGGAGTACCGCTCTTCAACGATTTGCCGGCCAAAGGACCCCAAGCCGCGACGAAGCTGATCATCGTCCATGAGTTGCCTCAGGATAGCGGCCAAAGCGATTTGTCCTTCTCCGGCTGTGCCGGGACCGAATCCGTACCACCCTTGCCACAGAAACGATGGTAGTGACTCCGATGTCAAGAGTTCCCAAAAGCCTCTCTCGCCTTGCACCACAAGGGGCTTTCCAAAGGACAAACCCCGCAGCGCTGAGCCACCCATGCCTAGTACGACATCAGCAACGGCATAGGCAGGGCGGGGATCGGAAAGTTGACCTGTAAGGGTCACAGTGTCCCGACCGGTGGCTGCGTTGATAAGGGCAGCCCTGGCAGCGACTTCTGCCCTCGCCGGGCCGGTTCCCGCGATGATCAGGCGAACGGGCCCCTCAACGGACAGCATCCGCACAGCATCCATGGCGCAGATGATGCCCTCCAGCTTCAATTCGTGCGCCAGACGGGTAACGCACACAACATTCAGGAAACCGTCAGTCAAGGCGAACTTACGCCTGAATGCTCTCAACCCCGGCGTGGCGGAAACTTGGTTGGCGAGAATATCCACCGGTGGTTCCATAACGTGCACGTCCCGCCTGCCCCGGGAAGCCTCCCAGTGCCGGATTTGTTCTGTACCAACCATCAACGGCATGGATTTTGGTATGAACGGAGCCACAGCCATGGACATCACCGTGGCCACAGAAGTGGTGCCGCGGACCAGTTTGGAGGCAACCAAACACTCCAACGCTGGTGGCCACTCGTATCCGTGGAGGATATCCACTCGGCGCTCGCGGACGGTGCGGACCAATGCGTGGATGACAGCCGGCGAGGGTCGTTTCCCGGGGGCCGGTGCTTCCACGTATTCCAAACCCAGTTCCACTGCCTTCTGCGCGAGCGGCCCCTGCTGTCCAAAGAGCACGACGTCATGGCCCAGGCGCTGAACGGCGGCGCCCAACTCCATAGCATTCAACTGGCTCCCTCCCACGCGGAGGTCATGGGGATAAACAAGGATCCTCATACCAGAGACACCTCCTGGCCCCGGCCCCAGAGCCTGACACCGGCAAGATCGTGCCGGGCCAGGGCCAGGGTTGCTGCCAGCGCCAAAACACCAACACCTGTGGATGCCAAAACAGCTTCAAGGGGTGAACGTATGAACTGGCTCAACAGCATGGACGCAAGCCCCGCGCCGGCAGCAACACAAGCCGGGCGGAGCAGGCGGACAGCCATAGCCCTAAGAGGAACCTTTGCCCGCCGCATTGCCTTCAGGTACAAAGGTGAGGTCACTGCAGCAGCCACGGCAACAGGTGCCGCAGCCAAACCCGGCATCCCACCAAAAAGGGCACCGGCTATCAAAGATGGAACCAAAGCTCCCAGCGCAACCAGTTGGACAGTGAAGATCGATACTGACAATCCCAGAATCACGAGGTAGTCGTAAATCAACTCGTGCAGCACGCGAAAGGCAGTCAGCGGGGCGAGCCAGATAAGGGCCACGCCAGCAGGAGCCCACGCATCTCCATAGACCAGCGTCACCAGTGGGACTGCACAACCCATCATGACGGCACACGTTGGCAAGAGGACTGCTGCAAGCGCCCCGGTCAGCGACAACAGGGCCGAACTCATGTCTTCGGGTTTGTCCTGCAAACGGGCAAAAGTCGCCGGTGCCACGCTGCGAAGCGGCTGGGACAGCAAACTCGACGGCCATCCAGCCATATTGAACGCCATGACATAGAGACCCAGAGCAACAGAGCCGAGCATTCTTCCCGCAATGAGCTGGTCAACGTAGCCCACAGCAAAGACCACTGCGCTCGCGCCGGCCAGAGGTAACCCAAATGCCAACAGCTGTTTCGCTGACCTCCGCGAGAACCCAAAACGATACGGTAACGGTGAATAGACCAGGAAGAGAACGGCGGAAACCAGACTGGCCAGCACCCGTCCGATGGCAAGACTCATGGCTCCCATGCCCATGATGACAAGAACCAGGGATACAGCTGCTCCCAGCCATACATTGACCTGATCAATGATCATGCGTTGGCCCTGCTGGAAGTTGCGTTGAAGGAGCGCTGCCGGCGTTGCTACCAATCCGTTAAGCACGATGCAAAATGCCAGCGCCCTGACTACATCTGTGGCGGCTTCGTTGCCCATGGCGCTAGTGAAATAGGGAGCCAACACGAAGGAACCAGCAAAAAGAATGAGGCTGCATGCAGTGGAGATTGTGGTCACCGTGCCGGCAATAGCCTTCGGGTCACCCGGCCAACGCACGATTGCCAGGCTTACCCCCAACTCGTTGAAGCTCAGCACCGCTACGAGTGCTACAAACGCCACCGCATACGTTCCGAATTCCTCAGGGCCAAGCAGCCGCGCCAGCGCTATCCCGATACCGATTGTGCCCAGACGTGTGACGAACGCGTTGACAACGCTGATCACAAACGCCTTGGACGGTGTGGGTTTGGATTTAGTGGGCACAGGGCTCGGGAGGGTCACAAGGCATCCTCCAGCTCAGGAGAAAATCCGCGGCGGATAACGCGTGCCGGCACCCCGGCCCAGGTCTCTTCTTCAGGAACATCAGTAAGCACGGCCGCTCCCATACCGATGGTTGCGCCGGCGCCGACGGTGCGGCGCTCGCGGACGCTGGCGTTCATGCCGATGTAGGCTGCGCGGCCGATGTGGACGTTCCCGCCGAGGGATACGCCTGCGGCAAGGGTGGCGAAGTCGCTGACGACGTCGTCGTGGGTGAGCGTGACGCCGGGCATGGCTACTACGTGGCTTCCCACTGTGACGGAGGCCGTCATGGTGACGTTCGCCAGGAGAATGCTGCCAAGGCCGATCCTGCATCCCTCCGGCGGATGTACAGATGAGTCGATCGCCGTTGCGTAGCGGTCTTCCGCAAGGCCCAGGGTGCGTAACCGCATGACGACGCTTTCGCGTCCTCGGCCCGATCCAATACAGACCAGCAGCATGGCGTGTGGGAAGGTCAGAGCATCGCGGATGGGGCCCAGTACGTGGGCGCCGTCCACGACGCGCCCGAGTTTGTCCTCGTCGTCGTCCAGGATTCCGATGACGTCGTATTGTCCGGTGTTGCGGACCATGGCCAGGACCTCGCGGGCGAGTCCGCTGGCGGCGATGAGGAGGAGCTCGGTCATCTTCCCTGTCCTGCCGCGCGAAGCACTGAGTCGATGACCCGGACCTGGTCACCCAGGGTGAGTTGGTGGTACAGAGGCAGGATCAATGTGTGGTCTGTCAACCATTCAGTTGCTGCCAGCGAAACCGCTCCCTTGGCTGTCCGGGCGTAGGCAGGTTGCCGGTGTGCGGCCATGATGCCGCGCCGTGCCGATATTCCGTCCTCGGCCAGGCGGGTCATCAGGGCATCCCTTCCCATAGGGAAGGCGTCGCCTACTTCCAGCCAGCAGGACTGGAAGTTTCCGGTTCCGTATCCGGGGTCGTCCACTAAACGGAGGCCTTCGACGCCCGCAAAGGCCTGGGCGTAGTTGGCGGCCAGTTCGCGCCTGCGTTGCACTGCTTGGCGCAGCCGGCCGAGTTGGACGATTCCGACGGCGGCCTGAAGGTCGGTCATGCGGTAGTTGAAACCTACTTCGAGATATTCCTCGGCCGGGGCAAGGATGCTGGCATGACGGTCCGCGGCTGAGACGCTCATTGCGTGTTCGCGGAGCCGGCGGGACCGGTCTGCGAGGTCCTGCCGCGGCGTGGACAGCATCCCGCCCTCGCCTGTGGTGAGGATCTTACGGGGGTGGAAGGACCAAGCCACCAGCTCGGCGCCCGCTCCTACCGGACGGCCGCGGTAACGGGAACCGATGCCGCAGGCTGCGTCTTCCACCACGATGATGTCTAGGGGGTCGCACAGGGCCCGGATGGGATCGAGATCCACGGGTACTCCGCCTTGGTCCACGGCTATGACGGCCCGTGTAGCAGGCGTCAACGCGGCGGCAATCGTTTCAGCGGTGACACAACCTGTTAGTACGTCGACGTCGGCAAAGACCACCCGGGCCCCTACATAACTGGGGGCGTTTGCCGTGGCAATGAAGGAGAAGGAGGGAACAACGACGTCGTCTCCCGGACCAACCCGGGCCACGGCGAGTGCCAGGTGCAGGGCTGAGGTGCAGCTGGAAACCGCGACGGCGAAAGCAGCCTGTTGCTCCATGGCGAAGGCTTCCTCGAACTGCTTGACTTTGGGGCCTTGCGCCACCCAACCGGAAGCGATGACCTCTGCCACTGCTTGGGCTTCTTCTTCCCCAAGCCACGGTTTCATCACGTCGATGCGTGCCAGGGAAGTTTCGGAGGTGGTCATCGTGCACCTACTGAGGGTGTTTCGGGCCGGGCCAGCTGCCGGGAGGCTGCGATTTCTTCACGGAGGGGACGCCACCACGTGACGAGTGTGCGGAGTCCATCTTCAAGTTCTATTGCGGCTTCAAAACCAAGGTCCCGTTTGGCGGCGGTGACGTCTGCGAGTCGGCGAGCGACGCCGTTGACTGCGCGTTCAGGTCCGTGGTCAAGGTGCAGCGGGGATTGCATGACCCGGAGCAGTGTTTGTGCGAGTTCGGCCAGGCTGGTTTCGATGCCGCTGGCCACGTTATAGACACCCTCTCGGACATCGCTTGCGGCTGCGAGGATGTTGGCCCTTGCGACGTCGGCGGTGTGGATGAAGTCCATTGTCTGGTGGCCGCTGCCGAAGATCAGGGGCGGAACGCCGTCGACTATCCGCTCCATCCATCGGACAAGTACCTCCGTATAGAGGCCGTGGACGTCCATGCGGGGTCCGTACACGTTGAAGTACCTCAGGAGGACGTAGTCCAGGCCGGACATGGCCCGGAAGCTCCTCGCCATTCCCTCATTGAACGATTTCGCGGCCCCATAAAAGGTGTCGTTGTTGTGGTGGTGGTGCCTCTCGGTGGTGGGGAATTCTTCTGCCATTCCATAGACCGAGGCGCTTGACGCCGCGATGACCTTTTCCACGTTGTGCTCAACGGCGGCTTCGAACACGTTGAAGGTTCCGTCCACCAGGACCTCAAGAGCCAACCGTGGTTCCTCGGCGCATTGGGTGATGCGGATCGCAGCCTGATGGAAAACCAGATCTTTGCCCCTGGTGACGTCGTGGATCAGGTCCCGGTCCCGCAGGTCACCTTCCACCAGCTGTACGAGTCCGGTAGCCAGCGCATCGTTGAGGTTGGCCCGGCGCCCCCTGACGAGGTTGTCCAGGACGTCCACGTGCGCCGCGCCGGCGTCGACCAGTTGGTCAACCAGGGTGGATCCGATGGTTCCGGCGCCTCCGGTGACCAGGACGTTGGCGCCGAGCAGCTTCTTCACTGTGCGACCTGGAGAGCGACCTCGTTGCCGGCAACGATGGTTGACTGGCCGTCTGTTCCAAGGCTTTGGGTGACGGCTTCCAGGACTGAGAGGACCCTGAGTCCGGATTCGCCGCTGGTGCGCGGCATCGTGTGGTTCCGGATGGATCCGGCCAGCTCGGCGACGACCTGGCCCAACGGTTCGCGTTCCTGCAACGCCGGTGACCAGGTATCGCCGAGGCGATAGGAGATGGCCGAGTTCTTTTTGTCCGCCGCTGACCGTGGCTGCTGTTCCAGGCTGACGCCGCGATCATAGACGCTGAGGCGTTGTTGGGGGTTCAGGTCGTCCCAGACGAGCGTCCGCTTTGAGCCGCCAATGATCATCTGTCGGATTTTGGTGGGACTGAGCCAGTTCACGTGGATATGCACCATGGCGTCGTTTGGCAGGCCGAAGGTCAGGTGGCCTACACAGTCGCGGCCCGTACCCAGGGGATCTGCGCCGTGTGCAGAGATCTCGGTGGGATGCAGGCCTCCTGGCAGGACGAAATCCAGGATCGAGAGATCGTGGGGTGCAAGATCCCAGAAGACATTGACGTCCGGTTGGACAAGTCCGAGGTTGATGCGCACGGAGTCGACATACAAGATGTCGCCCAACGCCCCACTGGAGACGAGCTCCTGGATCTTCAAAACCGCCGGAGTAAAACAATAGGTATGGTCTGCCATGAGGACCAGGCCGCGGGCCTTGGCTTCCTCCACCATTTCCAGGCCCTTGGCGCGGCTATCCGCGAGTGGCTTCTCGACGAGAACGTGCATGCCGGCCCGCAACGCGGTCATCACTACTCCGTGATGCGTGTGCGCCGGGGTCGCGACGGCGACGGCGTCCAGGTTGTACGTGTCCAGAAGTTCGTCCAAGGACTCGACGACGGCGACGCCGCCTACCGTTTCAGCCAGCCGAAGTCCGCGCTCCACGTCAAGATCGCAAATTGCCACCAGTTCCCAATCCGGGCTGGCTTTGAGGTTCCTGGCGAGGTTCGGGCCCCAATATCCCGCTCCGACCACGGCGATCCGTAACTTCGGGGTCATCCCGTGGCCGTTAAGGTGGCCTGATGGAATAGTTCCTATGCTCATTTTCCACTCGGATTCTGTGTTGGATAGCTCGGTTCTTTCTCAGGTAATGCTTTTGGGGCTGCTCGACGTGTCTCGGATCAGCCAGTACGTTCCAGCCAGCCCATCAGTAGGCACCGGAGGGCTGGATCATGGCCCGGAAGGTCCGCCACATGATCATCAGGTCGCCCGCTATCGACCAGTTTTCGACGTAGTAGAGGTCCAGCCGGACAGCTTCATCCCAGGGAAGGTCCGATCGTCCATTGATCTGCCACAAGCCCGTAATTCCAGGTTTGATGAGCAGCCGGCGATGGGTATGCCTTTCGTAACCACTGACTTCGCGCAGGAGCGGCGGACGGGGGCCCACCAGGCTCATGTTCCCGGCCAGCACATTCCAGAACTGGGGTAGCTCGTCCAAGGAGTACTTGCGCATCCAATGGCCGCATTTGGTGACGCGGGGATCCTCGCGCATCTTGAAGAGGACACCGGCGCCCTGGTCTTTTCCGCTGAGTTCTTCCAGCCGCGCTTCGGCGTCAACCACCATCGAACGGAACTTCAGCATCTGGAAGGTGGTGCCTCGCCTGCCAATCCGTTCCTGCCGGAAGAGCACTGGGCCGGGGCTGTCCAACCTGACAATCAGCGCCAAAACAGCCAGCAGTGGCGCCAAGCAAAGCAACGCAGCAGCCGAGACCACAACGTCCAGGAGGCGTTTGAGTGTGTGTTTGCCACCGGAGTAGTGCGGAATATCCACATGCATCAAGGGCAGGCCCTCAACGGGGCGCCAGTGGATGCGCGGGCCGGCCACGTTGGTCAACGTTGCTGCCAGTACCAGTTCGGCGGCATCTTCTTCCAAGCGCCAGCCCAACTCCTGGATGAACTGGTTGCCGCCAGGGACCGGACCGGCAACGATCACCGCGTTGGCGCCCGTCTGACGCACAGTGTGGGCAATGCCGTAAATCGATGACAACACGGGAACCCGCACGTTATCCACCACCAGGACGGCACCCCGCCGCGCCCCTGGAAGGCATGCCCCCAGTATGTTGTACGCGGCACCGGACTTCCGGTTGATTTGCTTGATGACGTATCTGACGTCCTGTGGCTCCCCCACCACAATGGCACGGGACAGGCACCGGCCGCGTGACTTTTCGCGCGTCAGCCAGCGGCGGAACATCCACCGGTTGCCTGTCAGGGCCACTAAGCCGACGGGCAGGGACACCAGGACGAAGGAGCTTGCTGACTCCAGCCGGACAACGACTGCCACGAGCCCCAGGAAGCCGAAAACGCGCAGGCTTGCCGACAGGACACGCTTGTACTCTTCGGCCCCAACCCCAAGTACTTTCGGATCCCGTGTCCGGTAGACCTCCAGTGCGCCCAGCCAGGCAATGCCAAGTATGAAACCGAGCATGAGGTGCCGCTCATATCCCGCGCCGCCTGGCGCAACGGCAAGACCGTCAGTGTTTAGAAAGAATCCGGATGTGACTGCTGCCCCTACCAGGGCGCTGTCTGCCCAGCGAAGACCGTTGGTGAGCGCCTTGGTCCAGCCGGCCCCTTCGTACCGGTCTGACCGATCGGCCAAAGAGGAGGAGTTGCGGGCTTTGCGGTGGGTGACTGGCGGCTTGAGGTCCAGGGTGACATCTGCCCTCAACGCCGCCAGTCCCGCCTTTTCAGCCCGTTGTGCAGCAACGGACTTGTCAATCCAGGGAGACGCCGGCGGATTGACATCGACAACACCAGGTTTCGCGGTGAACGCCGCGCCCAAGGAAAAGTCGTGCGGACCCTGAGGGGCCGCCACCTTGCCCGAACGCAAGACTGGAACTTTTACCATGTCAGCCTTCTTCGCAGACCTGCCGTTGCCTACATCCCAGTGAAGCGGCGGCTGTCAGGAGGCGCACCAGTAGTCGGTACTCAACTTTGCGCAGGTTTACCCATGGCTCCTACGTGCCAGTACCTAGCCGGATGAGGCAGGACTACGTGCTCTAAGCCTCACTGCAGCACCGAAAACCGCTACATTTCGGGCTGGAAACAGGACAAACAGGTCGCGAAACGACACAAGAAACCGGCCACCGCCGGTGACCGGTTAGTTGCCGCCTATTGAAAGTTCCTAGTCCTCCAGGCTTTCGAGGTCTTCGTCCAGGATCTCGTCATCGTCCTCTTCCTCGTCATCAAACACCTGCAGCGGAGTAACCTCGGAATATGCCTCGTACAAGGCGTCTTCGTAAACCTCGAAGGCATCTGCGACGGCGAAGAACGCCGCCTCGACGTTGGGGTCACCCTCGCCCCGACGGGCGGAAGCGGCGGCCAAGTGCTCTTCCAGGGCAGCAGTCAGTGACTGAAGCGCGACACGCGGATCGATGCTCATGACTTCACGTTAGCCCGAAAAGGACGAAAATGGAGAGGGATGAAGGAACAATTTCGAGGCAGCTCCGAAGAGCGCCAACGTGACTATGCACGTCAGTACGAGTACCTCGTACTGACGGTAGGACCTGACGATTCACTGCCCGAAGCCCGGCGACGGCTTGCTGAGCACTCGGAGTACGGGAAGTGGGAGTTGGAACGCAGCCGGCTGTACCTGGGCGGCGGCAGACGCTTCTGGTTGCGCCGAAAAGTCTATTCCGTTCAGCGCACGGTTTAGTCAGCTGTCCACGTGCCTCAGCTGTCGAGCCTTTAGCTGTCCAGGGGCCCCAGCCAGGCGTTCGCCACGGTGTTGTGCGCCGATTCGTCGTTAGATGGATGGAAAATTCCAGCGAGTACGTCCCGGTAGAGGCGTTCCAGTTCCGAGCCGCGGAAGTAGCTGGATCCTCCCGTGACCCTGATCGCCAGATCCACCACGTAGCGGGCATTTTCCGTGGCCCGCGACTTGAGTCCAACAAGCTTGGGGAACCACTGGGGTCCATGGTCCACCAGATTGTCGACGTCGCGCGCTACTGCCGACAACTGGGGATAGATACCGTCCATGGCCAGGGCCGCGTCAGCAACTTTCCAGCGAATGTCCGGGTCCTGGGCGAAACTGCGTCCGCCGTGCTTCGCCGAGACCCGTCGTTTGACACTTTCAACGCCCAGCATGAAGGCGCGCTCCGCCAATCCCGTGTAGACGGCCGCCAACAAGGTCTCAAAGCAGGCAAAGATGGCGAAGATCAGCAGGTTCTGGTTGGGGCCGACAGGCAGTTTACGGAAGATCCGCTCCGAAGGAACCGCCGCTCCCTTCAACAGTGTGGTGTTCGAGGCACTGGCCCGCATGCCCAGGGTGTCCCAATCGTTAAGGGTCTCGTGCCCGGGTTCATCACGATGGATGAAGCCGAAAACCAATTCGCCCTCTCCGTCCCTGCCCTCCGCGTCCTTGCCGAACGTTCCCAGGCGGGTCCAACCACGGGACAGGCTCGTAAAGATCTTCCGTCCGGTGAAGCGATAACCTCCGTCAGGCAGCGGCTCCGCAACGGTAGTGGAATCGAACAGCATTGAATCGTTGCCCGCTTCCGAAATCCCGAAAGCGAACACTTCCCCCTTGCCGGCTTCCTTCAACACGAAGTCCAGCGAGTCGTCTCCCCTGGCGGCCATGACATGCGCGACGCCGGTCCACACCAAGTGCATATTGACTGCCAGTGCTGTGGCCGGGGCGGCCGTGGCGAGGCGCTGCTGCAACGCAGCCACCGCTTCGAGGCCAAGTCCCATACCGCCGTCGGCAACTGGCACGAACAGTTTCAGGTAACCGGCGGCTGCGAGCTCTTCAAGGTCTTCCTGAAAGAAGAGGTTGTTTTGGTCGTAACCGGCTGCCCGTCCGCGCAGCCGTTCCAACAGCGCATCCGGAAGGATTTCCTCTGGAGTCATGGCCCACCGTCTTTCCTGAAGTTTGCGTTTTAGTAGTTGCTCAGCAGCCTGTTGAGGACGCGCGCGCCGAACTGCAGGGACTCCGCCGGCACTCGCTCGTCCACCCCGTGGAACATGCCTGTGAAGTCCAACTCATCCGGCAGCATCAGTGGAGCGAAGCCATAACCGGTGATGCCGATCTTGCTCAAGGACTTGTTGTCCGTGCCTCCGGAAAGAGTGTAGGGAAGCACTTTGGCGCCCGGGTCCTCGGAGTGCAAGGCGTCAATCATGGAATCCACGAGGTTGCCGGCGAAGGGTACCTCCAAGGAGACGTCCTTGTTGACGTAGCTGATCTCGATGCCGTCGCCGGCGAGTTCCTTGATGGTCTCAAACACCAGTTCCTGCTGGCCGGGCAGCGTGCGGCAATCCACGAAGGCCTCGGCCGATTCCGGGATGACATTGTGCTTGTAGCCCGAGCGGAGCAGGGTGGGGTTGGAGGTGTTCTGCAGCGTTGCCCCCACAAAGCGGGCGACCGTGCCAAGCTCCTTGAGCAGGATGTCCGGGTTCTCGGCATCAAACTCCACGCCCGTGAGTTCAGTCACACCGTCCAGGAACTGCCTGGTGGTGGGAGTCAGTTCCACGGGCCACTTGTATTCGCCGATTCTGGTGACCGCGGCCGCGAGTCGGGTGATCGCGTTGTCCGTATTGATCTGTGAGCCGTGGCCAGCCCGTCCATGGGCCACCAGCCGCAACCAGGACAGGCCCTTTTCTGCAGTTTGAAGCAGGTAGGTCCGCTGGCCACCGATAGTCGCGGAGAATCCACCCACTTCGGAGATAGCCTCGGTGGCCCCATCGAACAATTCTCGTCTGTGCTCCACGGCATAGCGGGCGCCATAGGTACCGCCCGCTTCCTCGTCTGCGAAGAAGGCAAAAATGATGTCCCGCTTGGGCTTGCGGCCAGTCCTGGCGAAGTCCCGCATCACTGACAGGATCATGGCATCCATGTCCTTCATGTCCACGGCACCGCGGCCCCAGATCAGTCCATCCTTCAGCTCACCACTGAAGGGGTCAACGCTCCACTGATCCTTCAGGGCCGGCACAACGTCCAGGTGTCCGTGGACCACCAGCGCGTCGGCTGAGGGGTCCTCCCCCGCCATGCGCGTGACGACGTTGGCGCGTCCCGGTGCGGACTCGAAAATCTCGGCCTCAAGACCCACTTCCGTGATCAGGCCAGCCGTGTACTCCGCAGCAGCGCGTTCGCCCGGTCCGGTGTCGTCGCCGAAGTTGGAGGAGTCGATACGGATGAGCTCCTGGCAGATCCGGACAACTTCATCTTCGGGGCGGATGACAGACATGGAAATTCTCCTTGCGTTGGCTGGGCTGCAGGTGCCGGCGACGCGCACTGCGGACCCCGCAGTTCTACCGTCCCGTGTTCCACCAGCCTACTCACCGGAAGCGCCGTCGGTTGAGCAATTCCGGGCATCGCCACGGGTTGAAAGCTTGCACCCGGTCCTCACCAGCATCGATTTTTTAGTTGCTTCAAACCGTGTTAGAGTTTTTCTCGCTGCTTCGGAGGAAAGTGAAGCACCGGAAGGTGCAGAATGGCTTCTCTGAACACCACCTGCGCGGGTGGCGGAATGGCAGACGCGCTAGCTTGAGGTGCTAGTCCTCGAAAGGGGGTGGGGGTTCAAGTCCCCCTCCGCGCACAAAGAAGGCCCCGGGAAACCGGGGTTTTTTTGTGCCCTCAGCCACCCTGGGTGACGCTTGTCCGATCATTCATAACGTTTGCTAAGCCAACGGCCAGCCCCTCCATGACTCCTGGGCCACCCGTTTGATCTGTCCGGCCGGAAACCATTCCACGTGATAGTCCCGCCGATCATCCATCCACTCCACCAGGCCATAGGTACGGGTGTACTTGATCGCACGTCCGTACACCTCACCAACACGGACAAGCGGTTGGGCACCCTGCTCGAGCTCCATGATCTTGCCATCGTCAGGTTTGGGGTGGTTTGCCTCCGCCTCGGTCTGCAACATCATGCGGGCGAAAGCTTTGGAGTCTTGCTTGGGTCTCATGAACTAAGAATAGAACATATGTTCGAATCTGAAGGGGGTCTGCACAAGCGCATCACCTCTCAGTTGCCTGGCGGGCAGCCTTCTCGACCGCTGCCAGCATGCTTTTGAAGGTCGCCGTCAGCATTCTGTCAATCAGGGGGCCGGTCAGGCGCCCGAGTGGCCCACCCCTGGGCACATAACGGTAGTCAAAGGCCATCGCTGTCCCCTCGCCAAGTGGTTGGAGGACGAGCCTGGAGCTGGCTTGTTTGAAGGGCACCAGTGTCGACGGCTCGTTCCTGGTGGCGAGGGCGCGACCTTCCTCCCATTCGGTGACGGGCTCGATCATCGACATCATCACTCCCCGCCAACGTATTGGGCGGCGTCCAGGCAGGATTCCCAGCGCTAAGTGAGTTTATCCAGAGGAAGATTCGAAGTCACCAAGTTCCAACAGCTTCCTACAAGGGCGCCACGCCGCCCCTGAAATGACGCCGACCGCTGCGTGGGTTCCACGCCACGTAGTACGAACGCTGCCAAGCCCCGGTTTCCGACTGGATGGTGGAGATGTCCAGCGCCACCCGGGCCGGAAGGAACACAGGCGCTTCAAACGCCACGTCCCAAGTGAAGGCATCCGACTTGACCGCACCGACGTCTGCCAACGCCCGGGAGGCAAGGTACATGCCGTGGGCAATGGACCCTCTCAGACCCAAGGCTTTGGCCGATAGAACGCTCAGGTGGATGGGGTTGAAGTCGCCGGAGACGGCGGCATAGTTACGGCCGATGTCCAGGTCGAGTTGCCACAGGGCCGTAGGGTCCGGCGGAGAAAAGCCGCCATTATCACCGGAGCCACTTGAGTTTCCTGGCTTGTCGATGCCAGGCAGGAAGACCCCTTTCGCAAGGTAAGTGGAAATTCCCCGCCACAGCAGCGCGCCTGACGAACTCGAGCGGACTTCGGCGATGACATCGACTTGCGTCCCCGCCCGGTGCCCCGAAAGGTTCTCCGACCATGACCGGATGTCCAAGGCTTCTGTGAACTGGATGGGAACCCGCTGTTCCACATGGTTCCTGAGGTGGATCATCCCGAGCAATGGCAAGGGAAAGTCATCCCGGTTCATGACACTCATTGACACCGGAAACGCCAGCGCGTGGACGAAACCTGCTGGCAGGATGTCACTGGCGGTCTCCCCCAGAAGGTGCTGGTAGGCGGTGAGATTGGCGACGTCCGCCTGGACCCCCTTGACCTCGTGGCTAGCGGCAGGCAGTGTAGCCTGCCCCGTCGATGACCCCAGGACACGCCGACGAGCGGCAGTTGCCGCGGCATTCATGTAGAGCTTGGACAGCGACGGCAGCTCCCCAAGGATGACCGGCTGGGGTTTGCTCATGCTCCCACCATTTGCTGCCCGCACACGCGAAGGACTTCGCCCGAGATTCCTCCCGCGGCGTCACTCGCCAGGAAGGCAATGGCTTCGGCTACGTCCTGGGGCTGGCCACCCTGTCTGAGGGAATTGACCCTTCGCGCAGCTTCCCGGATGGCGAACGGCATCCGGGCCGTCATCTCTGTTTCAATAAACCCTGGCGCTACGGCGTTGATCGTCCCCCCGAAGGACTCCATGAGCGGCGCTGTTGAGCGCACCATTCCGATCACGCCGCCCTTGGACGCGGCATAGTTGGTCTGGCCTCGATTACCCGCAATTCCGCTGGTGGATGCCACCGAAACGATGCGCGGCTTGTCCTTGAAGTGCTCCGATGCCAGGAGGGTCCCGTTGATCCTCAATTGCGCAGCGATGTTGACGGCGATGACAGACTGCCAGCGTCCCTCATCCATGTTGGCCAGGAGCCTGTCGCGGGTGATGCCAGCGTTGTGGACTACGATGTCGAGCCGGCCATGGCGTTCCACTGCGTGGTCGATGATCCGGTGACCGGCGTCGTCGCGGGTGATGTCCAGCTGGAGCGCGGTTCCATGGACCTCGTTGGCGACCGCCGCCAAATGGTCGCCCGCTGCAGGAATATCCACCAGCACAACTTTCGCGCCATCACGGTGGAGCGTACGGGCGATCGCCGCACCAATGCCCCGCGCTGCACCGGTGACAACGGCAACTTTTCCGGCAAGGGGTTTGTCGGCGTCGAAGGGGAGGCTGCCGGAGGACGAACTGATCGTCAGGAATTGGCCATCCACGTAGGCGGAGCGGCCGGAAAGGAAGAATCGGAGCGCCCCCAGCGTGGATGGGCTGGTGGTGGCTAAGTCCTCGTCAAGAAGAATGCCGTTCGCCGTGGCTCCAGCACGCAATTCCTTGGCCAGTGAACGCAGAAGGCCATCGATGCCCTGCCGGGCGGCGGCCGAAGCGGGCGCAGGTGCCGACCTGGCCGTCCTTGAGACGGTAATGACGCGTCCATTGGGCGCGAGATCCCGCAAGGAAGCGCCAATTGTCAGGACTGGCTTGCCCAGATCTTCCGGGTGCTGCACGGCGTCGAGGACAACAATGATGGCCCCGAGCTTTTCCTTGGGCAACGCATGACGGCGGATGTCCAGGCCCCAACCAAGAAGCGTGGTGGCGAGGTCATCTGCGCCCAGGCTGTCGCCGTTAACCAGCACCGGCCCCATAATGAGCGGTGCGCCTGGCTGGTGTCGACGCAGCTCAACAGGCTGTGGCAGGCCGAGCCTTTTGGCGACGTCCTTGCCCAGTCCTTTGCTGACGATTTTGGTGTACTTGTCTGTCATCACGCTCCCCTAGGCTGCTTCCAGAATGGCAACAACGCCCTGCCCGCCGGCGGCGCACACGGAAATCAGGCCACGTGCCGGCCTTCCGTCCACGCTCCCCTTGTCATGGAGCATCTTTGCCAGCGAAGCCACAATCCTGCCACCGGTTGCGGCGAATGGGTGGCCGGCAGCGAGCGAGGAACCGTTGATGTTGAGCTTGGCGCGGTCCACCTTTCCCAAAGCGCCGTCCAGCCCCAACCGCGTTCGTCCGAAGTCCTCGTCTTCCCAGGCAGCCAAGGTGCTGAGGACGGTTCCGGCGAAGGCCTCGTGAATTTCGAAGAAGTCGAAGTCCTCCAGAGTCAGCCCATGGCGGGCCAGGAGGCGCGGTACGGCAAAGACCGGCGCCATCAGAAGTCCGTCCTTGCCGTGGACGAAGTCGACGGCGGCCGCCTCACCATCCAGGACGGTGGCGAGTTTGGGCAGGCCCCGGCTGTCCGCCCACTCTTGGGTAGCAAGCAGCACGGTTGCCGCACCGTCGGTCAGTGGCGTCGAATTGCCGGCCGTCATCGTGGCCTCGGATCCCAGGTTCTTGCCAAAGACAGGCTTCAACGTGGAGAGCTTCTCCAATGTGGTGTCCGCCCGAAGATTGGAGTCCCGGTTCAGGCCCCGGTAGGGAGTGATGAGGTCGTCGAAGAAGCCCCGTTCGTAGGCGGCGGCGAGGTTGCGGTGGCTGTTGAACGCGAGTTCATCCTGTGCCTCCCGACTGATCTTCCACTGTGCCGTGGTGAGGGCCTGGTGTTCGCCCATGGAGAGGCCGGTACGTGGTTCGCCGGTGTTGGGAGCATCCGGGGCCAGATCCTTTGGACGGATACGGGCCAGGATCTTCAGCTTCTGGACGGAGGTCTTCGCACGGTTGAGGTCCAGCAAGATCTCCCGCAGCCCCTCGCTGACAGCAATCGGGGCATCGGACGCGGAGTCAACACCACCAGCGATCGCGGAATCGATCTGGCCAAGCTTGATCTTGTTGGCAAGCCCTAGCACGGTTTCCAGTCCCGTTGCACATGCCTGTTGAAGGTCGTATGCAGGTGTCTCTGGAGATAGCGCCGAACCCAGTACCGCCTCCCGGGTGAGATTGAAGTCCCGTGAATGCTTCAGCACCGCCCCAGCTGCTACTTCACCGATCCGCTCGTCCTGCAACCCGAAGCGGGCGATCAGTCCATCCAGTGCAGCAGTAAGCATGTCCTGGTTGGAGGACTTCACGTAAGCGCCGCCCGTCCGGGCAAACGGAATCCTGTTGCCTCCAACGATCACGGCAGAACGCGTCCCTTGAATGCCCTTGTTCTGTTCGGCACTCTGCTCTGCGCTTGCGAAGCTGTTTGTACCTGTGTTCGTGCCCGCGGGTCCGTCTGCTGCAGCCATGCTTGACTCCTTCGATGAATACCAGTTACTGATACCCAGCGTACCTGATACGCTGGGTATCGTGAACCGTCGTCGTACAGAATTTCCGCACGCTCCTGCCTCTTCCCGCGCTGGCGCTGTTGATACCGCAGCGGAGTCCGGCAGTGCCGTCCCGGATCCTGCCGTAGATGGGCGTGCTGCCAGGTGGCAGAGCCATCGCGAGGAGCGTCGGCGCGAGCTCATCAAGGCAGCACGCAGGGCTGTGCACGCCTTGGGCAGCGAGGCGTCCATGGAAGACATCGCCGGTGCCGCGGGCACCTCAAAGTCGGTCTACTACCGCTATTTCGGCGATAAGGCAGGCCTTCAACAGGCGATGGGAGAAGTGGTGCTGGGGCAAATGCAGCGCCGCATGAAAGAAGCGGCCCAATTGGCGCAGACGCCACGTGAAGGGCTCTACGCCATGGTCTCGGCCTACCTGCAAATGGCGGAATCCAGCCCCAACGTGTATGCGTTCATCACCCGGCTGACGCCCGGGGAAGCTTCCTCACAGGATGCCATTGCGGCGTCGGGTGCGCTGGGAAACTTCTTCGAACAAATCACGGACATGATCGCCACACCCATGCGGCAGTACCTCGGTACAGAGAAAGAGGCTTTGATCGAGTATTGGCCCACTGCAGCCATTGGGCTCGTTCGGAACGCCGGCGAAATGTGGCTTGGAAGCCCTGCCTCCGAGACGAAACCGAATCAGGCAGCCATGGCCGGACACATCACGGACTGGCTGTGCCTGGGCGTCGCACCCGAACTCAAAGCAACAACGTGACATGAGCAACGACCCATCAGTTGTAGGAACCAAAGAAGGAATCAACATGACTGAAGTAGTGGACCGGGCGGCATCAGCCCAACAACTCTCAGGCCGCGAGGATGCGGCCACCCGCAATAGCGCATCCGGCACCAGTGGATCCGGAGGCCGTGACTCTGGCAAGCAGGGTGCGGACCCGGTGGTCGATGTCGCTGCGCTGGGTGAGCAGCTCTTGGGCAAGTGGGCCCACATCCGGCACCAAGCCCGCGAAGTAGCAGGTCATCCCGATGTCCAGAAGATCGAAGGCCTGCATCACACGGAACACCGGGCCCGCGTGTTTGAGCAGTTGAAGTTCCTGGTGGATAACAATGCTGTCCACCGGGCGTTCCCCACGCGCCTGGGTGGCTCCGATGATCACGGCGGCAATATTGCCGGATTCGAAGAGCTCGTCACGGCGGACCCCTCCCTGCAGATCAAGGCTGGCGTTCAATGGGGCCTCTTTGGCTCCGCTGTCATGCACCTTGGTACCCGGGAGCACCACGACAAATGGCTCCCCGGCATCATGAGCCTGGCAATTCCGGGTTGTTTCGCGATGACGGAGACGGGCCACGGCTCCGACGTCGCAAGCATCGCCACCACGGCCACCTATGACGAGGGTAGCCAGGAGTTTGTCATCAACACCCCCTTCCGGGCAGCCTGGAAGGACTACATCGGCAACGCCGCGAACGATGGCTTGGCCGCCGTCGTGTTCGCGCAGCTGGTAACCAAGAACGTTAACCACGGCGTCCACGCCTTCTACGTAGAACTGCGCGACCCCACTACCAAAGAATTCCTGCCAGGCATCGGCGGGGAGGATGACGGCATCAAGGGCGGCCTCAACGGCATCGACAACGGCAGGCTCCATTTCACCGATGTCCGTATCCCCCGCACCAACCTCCTGAACCGCTACGGCGACGTAGCTGTGGATGGTACGTATGCGTCAACCATCGAGAGCCCGGGTCGCCGCTTCTTCACGATGCTCGGAACCTTGGTCCAAGGCCGGGTCTCCTTGGACGGTGCAGCTGTGGCAGCAAGCAAGGTTGCGCTCAAAACAGCCATTCAGTACGCCACTGAGCGCCGTCAGTTCAATGCGTCCTCCCCCACTGATGAGGAAGTCCTGCTGGACTATCAGCGTCACCAGCGGCGCCTGTTCACCCGGCTTGCCACGACGTACGCCGCGAGTTTTGCCCACGAGCAGCTCCTGCAAAAGTTTGACGACGTTTTCTCCGGTGCCCACGACACCGACGCCGACCGCCAGGATCTGGAAACCTTGGCGGCCGCGCTGAAGCCCCTCAGCACCTGGCATGCGCTGGACACCCTGCAGGAATGCCGCGAAGCCTGTGGTGGCGCAGGATTCCTGATCGAGAACCGCTTTGCCTCGTTGCGCGCGGACCTTGACGTTTACGTGACTTTTGAAGGCGACAACACCGTCCTGCTGCAGTTGGTGGCCAAGCGCCTCCTTGCCGACTATGCCAAGGAATTCCGCAGTGCTGACTTCGGTGTGCTTGCACGCTATGTGGTGGACCAGGCCGCGGGTGTCGCCTTGCACAGGACGGGCCTTCGCCAGGTTGCCCAGTTCGTAGCCGACACGGGTTCGGTGCAGAAAGCAGCGTTGGCTTTGCGTGACGAGGAAGGCCAGCGGACGCTGCTGACTGACCGCGTGCAGTCCATGGTGGCCGAAGTAGGTGCTGCGCTGAAGGGCGCCAATAAGCTGCCGCAACACCAGGCGGCAGCCCTGTTCAACCAGCACCAGCATGAACTCATCGAAGCCGCTCAAGCCCATGCCGAACTCCTTCAGTGGGAAGCCTTCACGGAGGCCCTGACCGAGGTTTCCGATGAGGGAACCAAACGGGTCCTCACCTGGCTGCGGGACCTTTTCGGACTGTCGCTCATTGAGAAGCACCTGTCCTGGTATCTCATGAATGGGCGGCTCTCGATGCAGCGCGGCCGGACCGTGGGGACCTACATCAACCGGTTGCTGGTCAAGATCCGTCCCCACGCGCTCGACCTCGTGGATGCCTTTGGCTACGGTCCGGAGCACCTGCGTGCAGCCATCGCTACCGGCGCTGAAGCAGGCCGCCAGGACGAGGCCAGCACGCACTTCCGTAAACAGCGGGCCAGCGGCTCCGCACCAGCCGACGAGAAGTCACTGCTGGCCCTGAAAGCGTCAAAGTCGCGGTAACAGTACGAGATTTCCCGTCAGTGAACTTTTTAGGAAGTTTCGCCAAACCACGACGGCGCCGTCCCCACTCAAGGGGGCGGCGCCGTCGTGGTTTGCCTGCTTTCCCGGACGGGCCGGGCTGAGTTAAGGGTGCTCAGTTAAGAACGGAGCGGTATACCTCAAGGGTGGTTTCAGTGATCGATTCCCACGAGAAATGTTCCTCGGCGCGGCGCCTGCCGGCCATGCCCATCTTGCGGGCGCGCTCTGGATCTGCCACTACCTCGTTCAGGGCTGCAGCGAAGTCGGCCACAAATTTCTGTGGATCCAGCGGCGTCCCGGTACCGTCGGTAACCTGCTCCAAAGGGACCAGCAAGCCGGTTTCGCCATGCTGGACAACCTCTGGAATGCCGCCGGTTGCGCTTGCCACCACAGCGGCGCCGCAAGCCATTGCTTCAAGGTTCACGATGCCCAACGGTTCGTAGATGGAGGAGCAGGCGAATGCGGTGGCATGGCTGAGGACCTGGATGAGTTCCCGGCGCGGCAGCATCCGCTCAATGAGGATCACGCCCTCACGCTTGCTTTGGAGCTCCTCAATGAGGCGTGCTGTTTCAGCTGCCAATTCGGGAGTATCAGCTGCGCCCAGGCAGAGGACCAGTTGAACATCGGCGGGAAGGCTGGACGCTGCGCGCAGCAGGTAGGGGACGCCCTTTTGGCGGGTGTTCCGGCCAACGAACACCACACTTGGCTTGGCGGGATCTATGCCCAGCGCGCGGATGGCGTCGTCCTCTTCGTCCCGTTCCCACAGGGAAACGTCGATGCCGTTGTGTACCACCCTGACCTTGGCCGGGTCAACGTCGGGGTAGCTGCGCAGGATGTCCTGCCGCATTCCATCGGATACGGCGATGATCGCCGCAGCAGCTTCGTAGGCTGTCTTCTCCACCCATGAAGACAACGCGTAGCCGCCACCGAGCTGTTCGGCCTTCCATGGACGCAACGGCTCCAGGCTGTGGGCGCTCAGTACATGGGGAATGCCATGCAGCAGCGAAGCGAGGTGTCCTGCCATGTTGGCGTACCAGGTGTGCGAGTGGACGAGATCCGCTCCCGCAATGTCCGGAACGATCCGAAGATCCACGCCCAACGTCTGGAGGGCAGCATTGGCATCGCCGAGGTCCTGGGGTGTGGCATAGGAGGCCACGGTGGCCCCATGGTAGTCGGCATCACGTGGGGCGCCAAACGCCCGGACATGAAGATCCACGTGCTTCGCCAGCACACGGCTGAGCTCGGCAACGTGGACACCGGCACCGCCATAAATTTCCGGAGGGAATTCTTTAGTCACAATGTCTATTCGCACGTTACCCAACGTAGTCGTTCCGGCTTATGTGTTCTAGTGTGAAAGGGTCCGGAAAATCGGACTTTTGGGGGCTACGAAGACGTACGGGGAGCTATGACCATGGCGTTGAAGAAAGTATTGGCAATCGTGTTGGCTGGCGGCGAAGGCAATCGCCTCATGCCTTTGACGGCGGATAGGGCCAAGCCAGCAGTTCCGTTCGCCGGGGGCTACAGGCTTATTGACTTTGCACTATCGAATCTGGTCAATTCGGGATATTTGAAAATCGTGGTTCTGACGCAGTATAAATCGCACAGCCTTGACCGACATATCTCCGAGACCTGGCGCATGTCCACACAGTTGGGCCGCTATGTAGCTTCCGTTCCGGCGCAGCAGCGCGTCGGCAAGAGCTGGTTCCTTGGCAGCGCCAACGCCATCTATCAGTCGCTGAACCTCATTCACGACGACGCTCCGGACATCGTGGTTGTGGTCGGCGCAGACCACGTTTACCGCATGGATTTCTCCCAAATGGTGGAACAGCACATTGCCAGTGGCGCGAAGGCTACCGTAGCAGCCGTGCGACAGCCGCTGAACATGGCCAACCAATTCGGTGTGATTGAAGTTGACCAGAACGATCCCCAGAAGATCGGGGCATTCGTGGAGAAGCCGGCCAGCACGCCAGGACTTGCGGCCGATCCCACCCAGTTCCTCGCCTCGATGGGCAACTATGTCTTCAATGCCGACGCCCTCGTTGAGGCGCTTCATGTTGACGCTGAGCGACTGGATACCAAGCACGACATGGGCGGGGACATCATTCCCTACTTCGTGGACAAGGGTGAGGCCGGAGTCTATGACTTCACGCTCAACGACATCCCTGGTGCAACGGAACGTGACCGTACTTACTGGCGGGACGTTGGCACCATCGACTCCTTCTACGACGCCCACGTTGACCTCATCTCCCCCGTTCCCATCTTCAATCTCTACAACTCCGAATGGCCCATCTACACCCGCCAGAGCATTTCCCCTCCCGCCAAGTTTGTGCGCGGCGGAAACAGCACGGTGGGTACGGCGCTGGACTCCATCGTGGCCAGCGGTGTGGTCATTTCAGGCGGCATCGTTGAAGGCTCCGTGCTCTCCAACGATGTCTTCGTGGAGGCGGGCAGCCGTGTTCAGGACTCGGTACTCATGGACAAGGTCCGCGTCGGCGAAGGTGCAGTGATCAAGCGGGCCATCCTGGACAAGAACGTCAAAGTCCCGGCCGGCGCTGCGATCGGACTGGACCCGGCGCTGGACAAGGCCCGTGGCTACAAGGTCACCGAATCCGGGATCACAGTCCTTGCCAAGGGACAGCTTGTACCTGAACCTGGCGAAGAGGAGCTCGCGTTGTCCGCAGAGTACCGCCGGGGCCTGCCGGAAGCCGTTAAGGCTGCGACGCAGGATGACCCCGATATCCGGGATTCTGCAGAAAAGGTAGCTGCAGGCATTCAGGCCCGGGTAGTAGACGCAGCGTCAAACGGCGCTGGCCGCTAGGCTCCCCTTCATCACCGGTTGCGCTGGTAGAACCCGAGGCAGGCCCCAGGCTCCCAAGGCTGTAAAATCAGGTCAATGAGCTCCACCGATCTGACGCCTGAAGAGATCCAGGCCTGCCTCAAGGTTCTGACCACAATCCACGTCTATGACGAGGAGCACCCGGACTACGTCGCGGTCCGCCGCGCAACGGGCAAAATGTTCAAAGCCGTCAAGCGGCACCGCCGCGTCACCAAGCGGGATCTGATCGCGGAAGCAGACCGTGCAGTCATTGCCCTCACGGCAACAGCTGCACCGGACCGCATTGACGACGAAACCCGTGGCAACAAGCTCGCTCCTTCAGCGACCGGCGAGGTCGCGGGTCACCTGATCCGTTCCCGCCCGTGCTACATCTGCAAGCAGCACTACACCCAGGTGGATGCGTTTTACCACCAGCTGTGCCCCGAGTGCGCTGCGTTCAGCCACAGCAAACGCGATGCCCGCACGGACCTCAGGGGTCGCAATGCCCTGTTGACCGGTGGCCGCGCCAAGATTGGTATGTACATTGCGCTCCGCCTGCTCAGGGATGGTGCCCACACCACCATCACAACGCGCTTCCCCAAAGACGCGGCACGTCGGTTTGCGGCCATGGAAGACAGCGCGGATTGGCTGCACCGCTTGCGGATCGTTGGCATCGACCTCCGTGATCCCGCCCAGGTGATGGCCCTGACGGACTCCCTGAACAAGGCCGGTCCGCTGGACATCATCATCAACAATGCCGCGCAAACCGTGCGGCGGACCGGTAACGCCTACAAACCCTTGGTTGACGCCGAGGACGAGCCCTTGCCGGCGGTATTGGAGGCTTCCAACGGAGGGCCCGAGCTTGTCACGTTCGGCCACGCCCATGACAAGCATCCACTGGCCCTGGCCAGCAGCGTCACCGAACATCCTGTCCTCGCCGGAGACGCGATCACTTCCCTGGCGCTCTCTACCGGCTCGGCGTCTTTGGCCCGGATTGAATCCGGAACGGCTATCGATGCCGGCGGGCTGGTGCCGGACCTCGCCACCATCAACAGCTGGACGCAAGTAGTGGACGAAGTGGATCCGCTCGAAATGCTCGAAGTGCAGCTGTGCAACGTCACAGCTCCGTTCCTGCTGGTCAGTCGGCTGCGCGATGCCATGAAACGCTCAACGGCACGACGAAAGTACATCGTGAACGTTTCGGCCATGGAGGGGCAGTTCTCCCGTGCCTACAAGGGTCCGGGGCATCCTCACACCAACATGGCCAAAGCTGCCTTGAACATGATGACGCGAACCAGTGCCCAGGAAATGTTGGATTCCGATGGCATCCTCATGACTGCCGTGGACACCGGTTGGATCACTGATGAACGTCCGCATTACACCAAGGTGCGGCTCATGGAAGAAGGATTCCATGCGCCCTTGGACCTGGTGGACGGTGCTGCCCGCGTGTATGACCCCATCGTGATGGGCGAGAACGGCGAGGACCAGTACGGAGTGTTCCTCAAGGACTACAAGCCCTCCCCCTGGTAGATCAAAAATCCTCGACTTGTGAACAGATATGGCCCCCAAGTGCTTTCTTGGGGGCCATATCTGTTCATTAACTGCTTATGCGAGGCGGGTGATCTCCACGGAAACGGATAGCCCCGAACCTCCGCCGCCGGACAAAATACCTTTCAGCGGCGGAACATCCCGGTAGTCCCGTCCCCTCGCCACGGTCACGTGGTAGTCGCCGGCAGGCTTATGGTTGGTGGGATCCCAGCTGCGCCATTCGCCGTCCCACCACTCCAGCCACGCGTGGGACTGCCCGGCAACCGTTTCGCCGATGTCAGCGGACGATCGCGGATGGATGTATCCGGAAACGTAGCGCGCTGGAATGCCCCGGCTACGCAATGCACCAATGGCCAAATGGGCGAGGTCCTGACAGACACCCTGGCGTTGCGTCCACGCCTGTTCGGCATTCGTCGTGACACCGGTGGTGCCCTTCATGTACGTCATCTCGCCGGCCATCCACGAAAAGACCGCCAACGCGGCCTCATGGGGGTTCTTACCGTCGACCACCCCTGGAATGATGCCGAGGACTTCCTCACCCGGACCGCTCAGGCGGGACTGGGGCAGCCAATCGCTGAAATCGTCCTGGACCTTCTCCGAGGCAATAACGTCCCAGCCCACGATGTCGTCCTCGGTTGCCACGCGCTCGGTCCGGTGCACTTCCACGGTGGCCGTGGCAAGGACCTCGAGGCTCTCGTGGGGCATCTGCATATCAAAGGCGGTGACGCGCGTGCCCCAGTAGTCGCGGTACGTGCTGACCGAGGCCTGGTTGGGTGAAACCTTCAGCGAGGACTCCAGGACCACCTGCTGGCCGTCCGTCAACGGAGTCATCCGCGCCTCGTTGTAGGACAACGTCACGCGTCGGTTGTATTTGTACGCCGTCTTGTGGACGATGCTCAGCCGGGTCATGAAACTTCTCCCACCCAGGCGTGCTCATCAGCCTGATTGAAGTACTTACGGGAAATCGCGTCCGAAGCCTGGGTCACGGCCTTCTGCACACGTTCCATATGCTCTGGCAATTCGGACATCAGGTCATCCGTCCGGTGGAACTCAAGGAACGTTCTGGCCTGCCCGACAATCCGACGCGCATCATTGATGAAGCCGACCCGCTGTGCTGAAGGATCCAGCTTTGCCAGGCACTCGTCCGCGTCGCGCAGGGCGTAGACGATCGAGCGCGGGAACAAACGGTCCAGAAGGAGGAACTCGGCTGCGTGCTGGTCGCCAAATGCGGCCCTCCGGGTCCGGATGAAGGACTCATAGGCTCCGGCGCAGCGCAGCATGTTCACCCACGACATTCCCGCGGACTGCACATCGCGCGTGGACAGCATGCGTGCTGTCATGTCGGCACGCTCAAGGGAACGCCCGAGCACCATGAACAGCCAGCTCTCGTCATGGCTGACGGTGGTGTCGGCCAGGCCGCGCACCATGGCGGTCCGCTCAAGGACCCAGTTGCAGAAACGGTAGGTTCCCACGACGTCCTTGCGATGCTGGCTGAGGCCGTAATACGTAGTGTTGAGGCTTTCCCAGAGTGACTGCGAGACGGTCTCCCGCGCCCTGCGTGCATTCTCACGTGCGGCGCCAAGCGAGCCCGCGATGGAGGATGCGCTCTGCTTGTCATAGGCAAGTGCATGCAGCAACTCCGGCAGGCCGAAGTCTTCGCTTTGTGGTTTCGCGCCCATTACGGCGAGGAGTTCGCGGGCCACACTGCGTTGCTCCTCAAGGGGCAGGTGGTTCAAGCGCTCCAGGTGCACGTCCAGGATCCTGGCAGTGCCGTCGGCCCGCTCCACATAGCGTCCGATCCAGAAAAGTGACTCGGCAATACGGCTCAGCATGAAACTGCGCCTCCTTCGCGTGGTGCTTGTCGAAGTTCAGGGTTTGATCGAGAAGTGATTCCGCTGAGGCCTGCGATCCGGCTCACTGCTGCTGCTCCGTTTGGCGGTCCCGCCAATTGCTTTCCACGGGCCACACAGAAACCTGCTCGCGCACCGTCACGGACTGGCGGGGAATGATCTCGGCAGGCATTTGTGGCGAATTGGCCAACACCCAGGTGTCTTTGGAACCACCGCCCTGGCTGGAATTCACAATCAGGGAACCTTCCTTGAGCGCCACACGCGTCAGGCCGCCGGGAAGGACCCAGACGTCGTCGCCGTCGTTGACCGCAAAGGGGCGGAGGTCCACGTGCCGCGGCCCGAATTTGTCTCCGGAGAGCGTGGGAACAGTGGAGAGCTGAAGAACGGGCTGTGCGATCCAGCCGCGCGGATCTGCAATGACGCGCTTCCGCAAAGCGTCAAGCTCTTCCTTGGAAGCATCCGGACCGATGACCAGGCCCTTGCCGCCCGAACCATCGACGGGCTTGACCACAAGCTCCTCCAAGCGGTCCAGAACATGTTCCCTGGCTTCCTTTTCTTCAAGCCGGAAAGTGTCGACGTTGGCGATGATTGGCTCTTCGTGAAGGTAGTACCGGATCAGGTCAGGCACGTAACTGTACACGAGCTTGTCGTCGGCTACGCCGTTGCCAACGGCGTTGGCGATGGTGACGCCACCAGCGCGGGCGGCGTTGACCAGGCCAGGGCAACCAAGCATGGAATCGGACCGAAACTGCAGGGGATCCAGGAAGTCGTCGTCGATTCGCTTATAGATGACGTCCACACGCTGTTCGCCGGCTGTGGTCCGCATGTACACACGGTTGCCGCGGCAGATCAGGTCCCGGCCTTCCACCAATTCCACGCCCATGAGTCCGGCAAGCAGGGTGTGCTCAAAATAAGCGCTGTTGAACACGCCAGGTGTGAGGACCACAACCGTGGGATCGTCGACGCCGGCCGGTGCGGTCTTGCGCAGCGCTGAGAGGAGCCTGCGGGGGTACTC
Source organism: Paenarthrobacter sp. 10L420 (assembly GCF_056395385.1). Lineage (NCBI taxonomy): Bacteria > Bacillati > Actinomycetota > Actinomycetes > Micrococcales > Micrococcaceae > Paenarthrobacter > Paenarthrobacter sp. 10L420. The sequence continues at coordinate 197,393 of NZ_JBFTJK010000006.1, forward strand.
CTCCACCGGCCGGATGTGTTGTTGGCCGAATGCCTCGGGCAGGCCCTTTGCCATGGCACGGCGGTTCTCCAGTACGTAGCTCACGCCGGAGGGGACCCGGACGTTGTCCTCGAGGACACGGAAGGTGCCTTCGGCATCACGGACGACGTCGATGCCTGAGACGTGGACGCGAACACCACCGGAAGGCTCGAAGCCGTGAACCGCACGGTGGAAATGGGCGCTTGTGGTGACGAGTTGCCGGGGAATGACGCCATCAGCCACCACGGCCATCCGGCCATACACATCGTTGAGGAATGCTTCAAGGGCCTTGACCCGCTGCGCCACGCCGCGCTCAAGGACGTCCCACTCATCGGCGGGGATAACGCGCGGGACGATATCCAGCGGGAATGGCCGCTCCTCCCCCGCGTAGTCGAACGTCACACCGCGGTCCAGGAACGTACGTGCCATGGAATCGGCGCGGGCGGTGACATCGGCCAGGGAAAGTTCGCGCAGTGCACCGGAGACCTGACCGTAGGATTTTCTGGCGACGTGGCCGGGAGCGAACATCTCGTCGTAGGCACCGCTGCGCGCAGCGGCCTCGGAATAATCCTGAAATAGGTCAGACATGGGAATTAGACAATCACCTTTTTGAGTCAAGCGCATTTCGCACTGATTGTGTCGCGGTTTCCGGAGACTCCCGGTTCGCCTTTCGGTGCCCCCATCCGGCAGGGTTGAGGCATGCCCTTGAACAGTCTTGCGCCCCACCTGTCCCGGCTGGGGCCGGGGTTGGTCCTGAGTATTGCCGCAACGGGGGTCGCCTTTACCGTCCACACGGTATTTCCGGCATTGGGGGTCATTCCCGTCATGACGCTTGCTGTTGCACTGGGTCTGCTCTCTGCAAATATACCGGGCACTGCTGTCTGGGCGGCGGGGCGCGCCCGGCCAGGCCTGGACTTCGCCGGGAAGCACCTCATGCGTGCCGGAATCGTCCTGCTTGGACTCAAGGTGAGCATGGGCGACGTCCTGGGATTGGGGTGGTTGTCACTGCTTCTGATTGCGGCCGTTGTAGTACTGAGTTTCGCCGGGACATATGGACTCGCGAAGATCCTGCGCCTTCCGGACGAGGCGGCCCTCCTGATCGCCACAGGGTTTTCCATTTGTGGTGCGTCTGCCATCGGTGCCATGGCAGCGGTACGGCGGGTCAAGCATCAGGACACTGTTCTTCCCGTGGCGCTGGTGACATTGTGCGGCACTCTGGCCATTGGAGTGCTCCCCCTCCTCATGCACCCCCTGGGCTTGAACCCGGAACAATTCGGAGCCTGGACCGGTGCATCCGTGCATGATGTCGGTCAAGTGGTTGCCACCGCCCAAACTGCGGGGACAGCGGCGCTGGCTGTCGCCGTCGTCGTTAAATTGACGCGAGTGGTGCTTCTGGCGCCCATCGCGGCGGCGGCAGGGCTCCACCAGCGGGTGATGCACGTCCGGCGGCGGTCCAATGGGGTACCAGGTCCATCAGGACAGCACGACGGCGACGGCAGGTTCCCGCCGATTGTCCCTCTGTTTGTCCTCGGCTTCATCGCGATGGTGGGCGTCCGCACCTTGGGGTGGGCGCCACCGGCAGCTCTGGAAGCCGCCGCCGGAGTACAGGACATCCTGCTTGCGACCGCCCTGTTTGGGCTCGGTTCCGCCGTGCGGGTGCGCACCCTGGTTCATACCGGTGGCCGTGCCGTTGCTGTTGCACTGGGATCGTGGCTGCTGATCGCAACGCTGGGCCTGGGCGCCGTATGGATCATGATTAGATAGCTGTGTGTCGAATCACAATCTCTCGCGCGACGAAGCCGCAACACGTTCAGCCCTGATCACCACCCACAGCTACGACGTCACCCTCGATGTCCGCGACGCGGCAGATCCCGCAACCGCCGGCTACCCGAGCACCAGCACCATCAGGTTTTCAGCCAAACCCGGTTCAGCCACCTTCCTCGATTTCATCGGCGGCGGAGTGAAGTCCGTGGTCCTGAACGGCAGGGAGCTTGATGTTGACCGTGCCGTGGACCGGGACAGAATCATCCTGGAAGGCCTCGCCACCGAAAACACCGTCACTGTGACCGGGACAGCGCTCTACAGCCGCTCCGGAGAGGGCATGCACCGCTTTGTCGACCCCGCCGATGGCCAGTGCTACCTCTACACCCAGTACGAACCGGCCGACAGTCGCCGCGTCTTCGCCAACTTCGAGCAGCCCGATCTCAAAGGCGAATTCACTTTCCACGTGATCGCTCCGGCAGGCTGGGAAGTCGCCTCCAATGGCGTGGAGACCGCCCGAACGCCTCTAGCGGATGATGCGGCAGCATGCTGCTGGGACTTTGCCACCACCAAGCGGATGTCCACATACATCACCACGATCCTCGCCGGGCCCTACTTCAAGGCGACGGATCATTGGGGAGCAACTCTCGACGACGGCACCCGCCTTGACGTGCCACTGGCCCTTTACTGCCGCGCGTCTTTGGCGGAGTCGTTCGATGCCGATGAACTCTTCCGGCTGACCAAGAGCGGGCTGGCGTTCTTCAACGAACTTTTCGACTACCCCTATCCTTGGGGCAAATACGATCAGGCGTTCGTGCCCGAGTACAACCTCGGCGCAATGGAAAACCCCGGGCTGGTCACCTTCACCGAGAAGTATGTCTACGCTTCGCGGGCAACGGACGCCCAGTACCAGGCCCGTGCCAACACACTGATGCACGAGATGGCCCACATGTGGTTCGGCGACCTCGTCACCATGACCTGGTGGGATGACCTCTGGCTGAAGGAATCCTTTGCTGACTACATGGGGACCCTCGGCGTGGACCGCGCCACTGACTGGGATACCGCATGGGTGAATTTTGCCAGCAAACGCAAAGCCTGGGCCTATGTACAGGACCAGCTGCCTACCACGCACCCCATCGTTGCTGACATTCCGGACCTCGAGGCGGCCAAGCAGAACTTTGATGGAATCACGTATGCCAAAGGGGCCTCTGTTCTGAAGCAACTGGTGTCTTACGTAGGCTTTGATGACTTTATTGCCGGGTCCCGTCAGTACTTCCGGGACCACGAGTTCGGCAACACCTCGCTACAGGACCTTCTGCAGGCGCTCAGCGTCGCGTCGGGAAGGGACCTTGCCGGCTGGGCGCGCCAGTGGCTGCAGACATCGGGCATTTCCACGATCACGGCGGACATCGTTGATGACAACGGGATCATGGGCACCGTGACGCTCCAACAGGATGCAATCGACCCCCTGACCGGCAGGCAGGAGTTGCGGACCCATCGACTCCGGTTGGGCCTGTATGACCCCGATTCCTCCGGCCACCTCGTCCGGCGAGAGAGCATCGAGCTGGACGTCTCTGGCCCGAGCACGCTGGTGGCCGAACTGGCAGGGAAGCCCCGGCCCGCCCTGCTGCTGGTCAACGATGAGGACCTCAGTTACGCCAAGGTGCGGCTGGACGTCATTTCGGAGCACACGGTCCGCAGTTCCCTGGGCACCATCCAGGACCCCATGGCACGTGCCCTGTGCTGGACCGCACTGTGGGATTCGGCTCGGGATGGCGCTACGCCAGCGGTTCGGTACGTTGCCGCCGTCGAACAATTCGCAGCCACCGAAACCGGCATCGGCGTCCTCCTGAACGTGCTGGGCAATGCGGCCACCGCTATTGAACGTTATGTCCCCCCTGTCATGCGGGAAGGCGCGCGTAAGGACTTCCTGGCAGTCGCCGCCGCCCAATTGCAATCCGCAGCCCCTGGATCCGACCATCAGCTTGCGTGGGCCAGAACCCTGGCCGATGTTTCCAGGCACGGCGACAGCGAGCTCCCACTGCTGCGGGGCATCCTGGAAGGCGGCACCGTTATTGAGGGCCTGGCCGTTGATGCTGAACTGCGCTGGAGTTTCTGGCAGGCCCTCGTCGCCCATGGACAAGCCACGCAGCGCGAGCTGGACGCTGAACTTGAGGCGGACAAGACGGCCTCCGGCCGTGAAGGCCATGCAGTAGCCTCCTCAGCCCGCCCTGACCCCTCCGTAAAGGCTGGAGCATGGGACGCAGCAGTCAACACCACCGGCCTGTCCAACGAGATCCTCAGTGCAACAATCACGGGTTTCACCATTGCGCCCAGAGACCTCCTGGACCCATACATCGAGCCCTACTTTGAATGCCTGGAACGTGTCTGGGCTGAGCGCAGTATCGAAATCGCAGGCAGGATCGTCAGGGGCCTCTACCCCGGCGCCCAGGATTTAGCCGCCGGGATGGAGCCGATCACGCATCCAGTGCTGGTGAAGACTGACCGGTGGCTGCATGAGCATGCCGATGCACCCCGCGCTTTGCGCCGCATCATCATCGAACAGCGCAGCCACCTGCTACGGGCGCTGACGGCGCAGGCCGCCGGTTAGGGAACCCTGTACAACCACTCCTCTGTGCCGAACTTCGTTTCCACCCGCTTCCTGGCCTCCGAAAGTTCGTCGTCCGACACGCGGGACTCAACTGCACCGTAGCGTTCCGTAAAGACTTCCTGCATTGCATGGATGATAGCGGCGCGGGCCAAGCCGGTCTGCCGGCGCAATGGATCCACTCGCTTCTTGGCGCTTCGCGTGCCTTTGTCTGAGAGCTTTTCCTTGCCGATGCGCAGGACCTCCACCATCTTGTCAGCGTCGATGTCATAGCTCATGGTCACGTGGTGCAGCATGCCTCCATTGGCGAGCCGTTTCTGGGCCGCGCCACCGATCTTGCCTTGCTCAGTGGCGATGTCATTGAGGGGAACATAGAAAGCCGTGATGCCAAGCTTCTCCAGCGCCGCCATGACCCATGCGTCAAGGAAGGCGTAGGAATCAGCGAAACTGATGCCGTCCACCAACGTCTGCGGTACGTAGAGGGAGTAGGTGATGCAGTTGCCGGCTTCCATGAACATTGCACCGCCACCACTGATCCGGCGGACTACCGTGATGCCGTGCCTGAATACGCCTTCAGGATCGACTTCGTTGCGAACGGACTGGAAACTCCCGATCACCACTGAAGGTTCCTCCCAGTCCCAGAACCGCAGGGTGGGATTTCGCAGTCCCGCGCCGACTTCTTCCGTGAGGACCTCATCGAGTGCGACGTTAACCTCGGTGGGCAGGACCGTAGGCGGGATAATTTCCCATTGGTGATCGGACCAGCCTGTGGCTTTGGACAGCGCACGGCGGACGGTCACTGCCACGGCCTCCGCCGAGAATCCAAAAAGCACGGACCCTGGGGGCAACCCGGCTGAGACAGCTGCAGTGATGTCTGCAGCCGACGTCGTCGAAGGCAGGCCCGTCAGCGCCGCATTGATGTCCTGCAGGGCTTCGTCCGGCTCCAGGAAGAAGTCGCCACTCAGTGAAACGTTGGCCAAGAGGCCGCCTTGGACGTCCAGATCCACCACCACGAGTTTGCCGCCGGGAACTTTGTACTCCCCGTGAAGGCGAGTGGCGCCGTCGTCAATGTAGTTAGTGGGCTTTTCGGGTACGGGCTGGGACGTCATGCGTTCCATCTTGCCGGAAAACAAAAAAGCCCGCATTGCTGGAAATTCCAGCGATGCGGGCTTTCGAAAAGCTTTGGGGTGAAGTGGGTTACTTCGTGCCGCCGAAGCCCTTGAAGCGAGCGTTGAAGCGCTCGACGCGGCCAGCGGAGTCCATGATGCGCTGCTTGCCCGTGTAGAACGGGTGGGACTCCGAAGAGATTTCGACGTCGATAACCGGGTAGGTGTTTCCGTCTTCCCATTCGATGGTCTTCGAGGAAGACACGGTCGACTTGGTCAGGAACTTCGTGCCGGAAGCCAGGTCGTTGAAAACAACAGCTTCGTACTTCGGGTGGATATCAGACTTCATAATGGGACCTTTTGTTCACGCAACTGGATTTTGCCAGCTGCCAGGTATGAATGGAGGTGGTCCGCCTGCTGCCATGTAGAAATTCCAGCGGCCGGGCCAACAATCAATCATAGCCGAAACCAGCCGGGTGCACGAACCAGGCTCAGTCCTGCGGGCGAAGCTCCCAGAACGCCACTGCCGAGGCGGATGCGACGTTCAGTGAATCGACTCCGGCGCGCATCGGAATCTTGACGGCGAGATCGACGGCGGCAAGCGTCTCTGCGCTCATTCCGGCACCTTCCGTGCCAAGTACCAGAGCGAGTTTGGGGATGTTGCGGGCAGCGAGTTCGTCAAGGTCAACAGCGTCATCGGTCAATTCCATAGCGACAACTGTGAAGCCCTGTTCTTTGAGCCTTTCGAGGTCGCCCGGCCAGCTTTCCAGACGTGCCCAGGGAACCTGGAAGACCGTTCCCATACTGACCCGGACGCTCCGGCGATACAGCGGGTCCCCGCAGCGCGGCGAAACAAGCACGGCGTCCATTCCCAAGGCGGCAGCTGAACGGAAGATGGCGCCGACGTTCGTGTGGTCCACGATGTCTTCCAGTACGGCAATCCGGCGGGCACCGGCCAGCAGCTCCGTGAGCGGCACCGGTTCCGGACGGTGCATGGCTGCCATCGCTCCGCGGTGCAGGTGGAATCCCGTGATTTCTTCCAGCAGCTTGGCCTTGCCGATGAAGACCGGAACGTCGGGATAGGCCCGGAAAACGTCGTCGAGGTCTTCCAGCCACTTCTCAGCCAGGAAGAAGGAACGTGGCTGATGACCTGCTGCCAGCGCCCGACGAAGAACCTTGGAGGATTCGGCGATGTACATGCCTTCCTTAGGCTCGCGGAGCTTGCGAAGGTGCACATCGGTCAGGGTGGTGTAGTCGGTCACGCGGGGATCATCCGCGGACTCAAGGTAGTGGAACGTCACCGGGTGATTATTTCAGCAGGTTGGCGATCATGACGACGAGGGCCACGATGCCAAGGGTGAAGATAATCGCACGCAAAACGCGCGGGGAAAGCTTGCGGCCAACCTTGGATCCAACCAGGCCTCCAATGGTTGAGCTCACGCCGATAAGCAGGACCACGAGCCAGTTAATGCGATCGAAGGCAAAGATCAGGTAGGACACAGCGGCCACCATGTTAACGCCGAGCACGAGGATGTTCTTCATGGCGTTGGCGTTCTGCATGGTCCCAGTGAGGAACACGCCCAATATTCCTACGAGCAAAATCCCTTGGGCCGCTACGAAGTAGCCGCCGTATACCCCGGCGAGGTAAACCAGGACCACGAGGAGGATGCCGTGGCTCCGGTCCCTGAGGGCATGCTCCGGGTTCTCTTCACGGTTTCGCACTGAGGCCTGGAGTCGAGGCTGGAACACCACCATCAGCAGCGCCAGTACCAACAGGACGGGGGCGACGTAATGGAACACCTTGTCCGGAAGGTGCAGCAACAACCATGCGCCAGTGATGCCGCCCAGGAGTGAAGCTGGCAGCAGCTTCAGCAACTGCCTGCCGCGCCCCGCGAGTTCCTGGCGATATCCCCATGCTCCGGCCGCAGTGCCGGCCACCAGGCCCATGGCGTTGCTCATGGAGGCAACCACGGGGGTGACGCCCAGCGCAATGAGCACTGGAAAAGTCACGAGGGTGCCTGAGCCGACTACCGCATTAATGGTGCCGGCCCACAAGCCCGCGAAAAAGACCAGGACGCTGCTAAGAATCTCCACAGTTGACGAAGAGTTCGCCTAGCGGCGTGCGGTTGCGGTATAGCGGCCGGCGTTTTCCGTGACGTCCAGGGCAAGGCCGAAGGTGTTGCTCAGGTGTTCGTCCGTGAGAACGTCCTTGATGGCACCAGCTGCCACTACTCCACCTTCGCGCAGCAGCATTGCGTGGGTGAATCCCGGGGGAACTTCTTCGAGGTGGTGGGTAACCAGGACCATCGCCGGAGCCGCCTCGTCCTTGGCCAGTTCACCAAGTTTGTGTACGAGCTCTTCGCGCCCCCCGAGGTCCAGTCCGGCCGCCGGTTCATCCAGGAGCAGGAGTTCGGGATCGGTCATGAGTGCGCGCGCGATCTGCACCCGCTTCCGCTCACCTTCGGAGAGAGTGGCAAACGTGCGGTTGAGCAGCGGGCCCATCCCCCAGTCGTTCAGAAGGCCAAAGGCGCGACGCTCGTCGTCGCGCTCGTATCCTTCACGCCAGCGGCCCGTGACGCCATAGGCCGCGGTAACTACGACATTGAGGACGTTCTCGTGTTCCGGAATCTGGGTAGCGAGTGCTGCCGAGGAAAGGCCAATCCGGGGGCGCAGTTCAAAGACGTCCACCCGGCCCAGGGTTTCGTCAAGGATCCCTGCCCTTCCGCTGGACGGGTGCATGCGTGCTGCAGCAATCTGGAGAAGTGTGGTTTTGCCTGCGCCGTTGGGGCCAAGAATGACCCAGCGTTCGCCTTCGTTGACCTGCCAGTCAACCTTGTCCAGCAGGGTCTTCTTGCCTCGGACAACGCTGACGGAAGCCAATTCCAGAACATCACTCATAGCAGTAGACACTAGGACAAAAATACAGATGACTGATAACCGGGCATAGGTGCTCGCTGCTGCGGAGAAACGAATTCGGGTGAACCTGGCACGCTCAGTAGGATTGAGGCCATGACTTCGAACTTGGCTGCGGTCAGCTATGGCGTGAATTTGTCCCCTGAATCGCTTGATAACGTGCGCAAAGTGCTGGCTGATGCCGGTGCCGCAGTGTCATCGGAATCACATTCCGGGGACGACCGCTTCGGTGTTCACACGGCCGGTCTCGCCGTTGATGCAATCACACCTGCAGAACTAAGTGCTATTCGACGGCGGGTGGCTGAGGCCGCGAATGCCGGAGTAGATACTGCGATCGTTCCGGAGGCCCTTCGCCAGGCTCCCAGGAAACTCCTCATCATGGATGTGGATTCAACGCTGATCCAGCAGGAAGTCATCGAGTTGCTTGCGGCGTATGCGGGCAAGCGCGATGAAGTTGCAGCTGTTACCGAAGCGGCCATGCGTGGGGAGCTGGATTTCGCCCAGAGCCTGTACGCCCGCGTTGAGGTGCTCGCAGGGCTGCCTGCCGCCGTCGTCGATTCAGTTCGCGCGGAAGTGCGCCTCAGCCTTGGTGCAGCAGAACTGGTGGCCGCGTTCAAGGAGGCAGGCCACGTGGTGGCTGTTGTTTCCGGCGGCTTCAACCAGATCCTGGGGCCCATCGCTGAAGAACTCGGCCTGGACTACTGGATTGCCAACGAGTTGGAAATCGTCGATGGCGCTTTGACGGGCAGGGTGCTGGGCGACGTGATTGATCGCGCGGCTAAGGAGAAGTACCTGCGTGAGTGGGCAGCCGCTGAGGGGATCGACCTTGAGCACACCATCGCTGTGGGCGACGGCGCCAACGACCTCGACATGCTGGGGACGGCCGGAATTGGCGTTGCCTTCAACGCCAAACCGGCCGTCCGTGCAGCGGCAGACGCCGTCATCAACATGCCGTACCTTGATGCGGTGCGGCACATCGCCAACGTCTGAAGCCCACGTGCTTAGCTGTTCCTACCCGCCCTGCGGTTGCGGACGAACAACAAGCCGGCACCAATGACCAGCAGAGCACCGGCTGCGTAAAGAATGCCGGTTCCCACGCCGCCAGTCAGCGGCAGTTCAAAGCCGTTGTTGGACGGGATGTTCTTCACGCTCAGGTCAATACCGACGGCTGTGGTGGTGGAGTTGATCAGGAAGGACACAGGCTCGGCGAGCAGTTCGTACCCTGCCGGCGCTGTGGTCTCCACCAGGTAGTAGGTGCGGTAGTCCGCGTCCCCAGGGGCAACGGCCGCACCGTTGGCCCAATCCGAGTAGCGCAGGCCTGAAATGGTCAAGGTTCCATCGCCGGCAACGGTGAAGACGCTTTGGCCTTCAATATCCACGGGGTTGGTGCCTGCCTTGGCATCAGCCTCATTGGTGTAGACCGAGAAAGAAGCGCCGGCCAGGGCGGCAGCATTCTCGTCCACCTTCTGCAACGTCATCCCGCCCCATTTGGTAGCGACAGGCGGCGTTACGATTGGCCCTCCCGGCTGGCCGGGGGTGATGCTGAAGCTCGCAGCGTTCGGGTAGACGAGTGCTTCGTTTTCGATCTCCCCGATGGTGTTGACCTTGGTGCTCACTACGATCCGCACACGGGTTTCGGTGTAGCTGGCCAGGAAGGCACGCCCGCCATCGGTGAAGACCACCGAGACGGTGTTGGTCGTGGGATCGAAGCTCACAACGTAATCGGTTCCTTCAGCAAGTTCGGGACCGTTCTCGAGCATGGCCGTCGCACCGACGTAGGTCAGTTTGGGGTCGAGCTGATCCACCACCTTGTAACCGTCGATCACAGCCTCGTTCGGGATATCAGCTGTGATCGTCCAATCGACCTGGTCGCCCAGCTTGACGTCGGGAGCATCAGTGACGATCTTCTCCGCACCCGAAACAGAGTTCTTCGGGTACACGTCGACGTCGTAGATCCAGTTGTCCTGGTTGTCCGGATCGGTTAGCGGCACCGAGATAAGGAACGGGGCCGATGGGGTGACTCCGGCCGGGTAGTTCGTCTCGGTCACTAGATACAGGCCTATGGGCAGGTTGGCAAAGACGGCAGTGCCGTCGGCGGCAGTGATCTGGGCCTGCCCGGCACCGAGGGTGTATCCAGCGCCTGTGATGGAACCGGACGGGTCAGACGCCGCAAATACACCGCTGAGGTTGTGTGCCGCGTCCCAGCCCGCATTGGTGGATAGATCAATGGTGTTGACCTGCTGGACCGTGAACTCAATGCCAGCCAGGGGCGTCAGCGCGGTGGTGTCAGGAACGGCGCGGGAAAAGTTGTTATCGCCGCCACCGTTCCCGCTGCCATTACTGCCGCCGCCACCGTGTCCGCCGCCGTTGTTCCCGCCGCCGCCTCCACCGGTCGGCTTCTCGAACTTGTGAACGGTGATGGAACCGGTTTGGTCGCTGCCAATCACGGGTGCGGCCGAAGCTGGGGCAACGGAAAATGACACAGTCAGCACCGCCCCGACCAAGGTGGCAGTGGCCGCTCGCCAGTGCCGTGATGCGCGTTGATTTATCACACTTGTCCCTTCGATTGATGGTGCCCCGGGCAGTTGCCCAGGGACCTCCACCATTCGAGTAGCGGGACCACAGGGTTCATGTTGCGCATTTCACAGGGTTTTCAGCGAAACGATTGGCGCTTTCAGGACACTCATCAGATGTGACCCTTGCCGGTGAGCGAACATCGGCTTGCCCATCCGAAGGAGATGCGTTGCCGGAGCATGAAACCCTTTTCAGATCTGTTGTTTCAGCAGATCCTGACGGTGTGCTGAGGAAGCACTTCGCCGCTTGGTGTGCGCGGTTCAAGATCTTTCCAACAGACTTCGGCTTCGCCACCGAAACCGGCCACGTGGTGTACCCGGCTCACGGAGTTATCGAGGCAGATGGAACTGTGTGGTTGTCTACCCTGGCGTCTTTTGATCAATCCGGGATCCGGGGGCACGTGGAAAACCACCCGGGTTTCCGGGACATGCTCGCCAATGCGTCCAAAACGCCCGACAGGGCTCCTGACGGGATAGCCCTTTTGATTCGGCGTACTCCGTATCAAGTGATCTTCCAAAATACGACGGAAGCTGGAGGAGACCACATTATTAACGTCGCTTTCATTAATCGAAAGACGCTGCACAGAAGCGCCTCCGAAGCCCGGGGTCGCATTTCGTGACGCCAACTTTCGAATAATTTATGCGATTGTCACTAACTGGTTCGCTTCTTGAGACAGTGCGTTCCGGTGGCTTCTTAATGTGTATTGTTGGAAATTCCAAGACGGAGTCGTGATGCATTAGGCGGCCCGGGATTAAGACCAGCAGGGGCAGAAAGTGAATCGTTCGCGGCACGCACGAAGATGGTGGCAACGTCGGGAAAAGCATGTTCCTGCTGAAGTGCATGCCCATGAGGATGAATCACTTCGTAATGCACCGGTGTACCAGCAGCCCGTGGCGGTCTACTTCACACATATCGGTGATGATAAAAAAGAAAAGGAAGAACAAAATATGAGCACGCTTGACGAATCCATAAAGCAGTTGCTGTCCATCGAGGGCGCAACAGGCGCGGCCGTCGTGGACTACTCCAGCGGAATGGCTTTGGCCCAGGGCGGAAGTCCTGGCTTTGACCTGGGAGTGGCCGCTGCCGGTAACTCGAATGTTGTCAGTGCAAAACTCCGCACCATGGCCGACCTGCACGTGGATAGCGATATCGAAGACATCCTCATCACCCTGGGTTCGCAGTACCACCTGATCAACGTTCTTAACTCAGGCGGTTCCAAGGGCCTGTTTGTCTACTTGGTGCTTGACCGCACCTACGCAAACCTTGCATTGGCGCGCCACAAGCTCAGCAATCTTGCCAAGGGAATTACCATCTGATCTTCCCCGTAAGAGCGAAAGGGGCGGCCGCACATTCGCGGTCGCCCCTTTCGGTTTCACGTCAGGAAGGCACACTGCAGTCAACTCTTCACGCGACGGGCTTCCCCACTGCCGGACGTGAACTTCTCGCCCAGCATATGGTGTACCAGGGCGTCTTCGTTGGTATTGGCATTAGCCTCTATGGCTACCATTTCGCCGTTGCGCATCACACCAATCCGATGGCACCAGCTGACCAGTTCCGACAAATCCGACGACAACAGGATGATCGCAACCCCGGTTCGGCTGAGCTCCTGGAGCATCCTGTACACCGTCTCTTTGGCCCCAACATCTATACCGCGGCTGGGGTGGCTAAGGATCAACACATCGCAGTCGCTCGTCATCCACTTGGCAAGCTGCACCTTCTGGCGATCGCCACCCGAAAGAGTGGTGATGGCGCCATGGATGTTTGTCGTGTTGATGCGCATACGGCGAACCAGTTCGATCACGCCACGAAGCTGAGTGATCTCTTCCTGTAAATTGGCCCCGGCCGTATCGTCACTGCGCTGAAGGCCTTCAACGATTCCACCTGCCGATTCCAGGGTGTCTGCGGTGTCTGACAAGTAACCGATCTTCAAACGCAGTGCATCCTGCAGCCCTCGGATCTGTACTGGTTTTCCTTGCATGAAAATCTGGCCCGAGGTACTCGGGTGAATACCCACAAGCGCTTCAAGCAATTGATATATGCCTGAGCGATGTGTTCCCGCCAACCCGAAAATCTCACCTTTGGATACGCTGAAGGAAATATCGCGGATACTGTCTTCCACAGTGAGCTCAACCACCCGCATAGCTTCATCTCCGGGTGCCGGATCAGTGGGTCTGGAGGTGTTGGCCAGCTTGTGCTGAAGCAAGAGGAAAGCGAGCTCGTCGACGTCTGTCCGACTGGCTTCCAGGATTTTGTGGACCTTGCCGTCCCGCATGACAGCGATGCGGTGGGCTATGGAGCGGACTTCATCAAGGCGATGGGTGATGTAGATGATCGCACGCCCCTGCCCGACGAGCATCCGCAAAACTTGATGCAGGACGGCGACGTCATGATCCGGTAGCGACGCAGCAACTTCGTCCATGATGACGAGTTGGGCTTCTTCGGCCACCATTCTCAGAACTTCCACGAGTGTCTGCTCGGCACGGATCAGCGTGCCTACTTTCACGTCCGGATCCAAGGTGATCCCGATGTCCTTGATGAGTTTAACCGCCTGAATCCGGAGTTCATCATGGGATTTGTCAGCTTGAAAAGTTCCGCGAAAAATGGCCTTGGCGACGGACAGTTCAGGGTCGAGGCGGAAGTTTTGCGGGATGAGGCCGACGCCGCAGGCCTGCGCTTCCTCCATGGAATCCGGTCCGTATTTCTCGCCAGCCAGCATGATACGCCCGTCATCGTGCTTATGGGATCCTGCCAATACGCCCATGAGAGTGGTTTTGCCCGCACCATTGGTCCCGATTAATCCCAGGATCTCGCCGCGGTGGAGGGAAAGCTCCACGCCCTTGAGGATGCGCCTTTGATCGTAGGACGCATGAATATCATCAGCGTGCAGTAACAGGTCCAAAGATGCTCCTAGTTCACAGTAGTGGGCTCGACCCTGGACACTGCCATAAAGTTCCTACCTTGGCTTAATACAGTTTGCTTGCATTTAGGGACGACGACGCCTTGCAGATTCAATCAGATAGGTTCCCCAAATGCAAAAGCGGGAACTTGAAACAACTTTTAGTATTTCGTGTTGCAGGAAACTGAACAATTTATCAAATTGTCATGGTCCACTTTGATTGGCATCTGGACGGTTAAACAGTTGTGGCCCGGACGCGTGTCCGGGCCACAACTAATTCTGCCAGGGTGCCTACTCGGCGGATTTGCCGAAGTAGTCTGCTCCACCCACGTATTCGGTGTGGCCGGTTTCGACGTCGGCCGTCACCATCTTGGCGACCTCTGCCGCAAATTCTTCAACGGAATACAACTTGCCTGCTTCTGCGCGGCGGGCCTCGATGGCGCCCGGGTTGGAGCGGTCAAGCAGGGTGGCCGTCACAGTGCCCTCGATCATGTCACCGGAAACAACCACCAGCGAGATGCCTTTGTCGGCAAGGTCGGGCAGGAGTGCGCGCAGTGCGTCCTCACCGGCGCGCTTGCTCTTTGCTACCGGCTCGTATTCAGGCATGGTGGGAACGGTCTCCACGAAATGCGCCTGGTGGCTGGTGACGAAGACGACGCGCGAGCCTTCGCGCATGAGCGGCACAGCCGCATTGAGCATGTTGATCTGGGCGTCGCGGTTTAGCTTGAGCGCGTAGCCCTCCTCCATGCCGGACTCCATGCCACCGGATGCGTTCAGCACCAGCACGTCAAGCGAGCCGAACTGCTCCATTGCGGTGCTGGCAAGAGTGTGAACGCCTTCGTCGGTGGTGAGGTCTGCACCCACGGCCGCAGCGCGGCCGCCCGCTGCCTGGATTTCAGCGACGACCTTGTTGGCGCGCGGTGCCTTCTGACGGTAGTTGACGACCACAGCGGCGCCCTCACCCGCGAGGATCTTGGCGACTTCAGCACCGATGCCACGCGAAGATCCCGTGACGATCGCGGTCTTGTTATCCAGCATTCCCATTCGTGCTCCTTTTGTTCACTTCATCTAAAAATGTGTGGTCCCGGGTTCCATCATGCCAGCGACCGACTCGACCCCCGTTGTCGGCTGGCGACAAAAACCTGCTGTTTGCCTCGGAGTGGGCCGCTTTAGTGGCCCATCCCGAGACCGCCGTCAACGGGAATCACTGCCCCTGAAATGTAGGCGGCCTCGTCGCTGGCCACCCAACGCACAACATTGGCTACCTCGGAAGCCTCGGCGAAACGGCCTGCCGGCACGTTTGCCAGGTACGACTTCTGGGTTTCCTCGGGAAGTTCTGCCGTCATGTCCGTGTTGATGAATCCCGGAGCAACCACGTTGGCCGTGATCCCCCGACTGCCCAGTTCGCGGGTCAGCGAGCGTGCGATGCCCACCATGCCCGCCTTCGAGGCAGAGTAGTTGATCTGGCCCGGAGCGCCATACAGCCCGGAGACCGATGAGATGAGGACCACGCGGCCCTTGCGGAGACGGATCATGCCCTTGGAAGCACGCTTAATGACGCGGAACGCACCGGTGAGGTTGGTGTCCAGCACGGAGGTGAAGTCGTCCTCACTCATGCGCAGGAGCAGCGTGTCCTTGGTGATGCCGGCGTTGGCAACCAAAACCTCCACCGGGCCGTGCGCTTCTTCTACTGTCTTAAAGGCGGCATCGATCGAGGCTTCGTCAGTGACATCGGCTTTGACTCCCAGGATGCCTTCAGGCAGTTCTGTTTCGCTTCGATAGGTCACTGCCACCTTGTCACCGTTCGCGAGGAAGGACTCGGCAATGGCCAGGCCGATGCCCCTGTTGCCGCCGGTGATGAGGACGCTCCGGCCGGTGGATACTGCTTCAGACATACTTTCGCTCCAGGTTCTGCGGCATGGGTGTGCTGCGGTGAAGAGGGGATTTCCTGCCTCGATCTTATCGGGCACGTGCTCCAACCGCCCGGTAACCGGCCTGTCCGCGGTTTGGGCGGCCACCGCCTTGGTGAGAGAATTGAGAGAAGCCTTTGGAGCGTGATGATTCAGTTGTGACACGAGAAAACAGTCCCCTGCAGCAGGTGCCCGGGGATCCGGACGCCGTCTCTGGCGACCCCGAAGTCCACAGCATCACCGATGCCGCGGCTGCCCACTCGGAAGACATGCGGGAGCGCATGATCAAGTACGCAGTGGCGATGGGTATTCGCATGGTCTGCATCATCCTGATCTTCGTGGTGGACGGCTGGTTGAAAATAATCGCCGTGGCCGGCGCCGTGTTCCTTCCCTGGATAGCCGTGGTCATTGCCAATGGCAGCGACAAAGCCGAGGATCACAGCGATTCCTTGCTGGACTACGTGGGAACAGCGGAAATCGAGGGCTCTTCGCTGCCCATCGAAGAGGAATCGACGGACAACGTCACCGTGCTAAAAGGCGAGTTGGTGGACGATGATCCACCAAGTCAGGAAACAGGGCCTGACGCGACTCATACACCGAAGGCCGGGGACGCCGGCAACGAACGGGCGGCTTCATGAACATCTTTAACCTTGGCGGCGCCGGTTTGGGCAGCCAGGAGTCCGATCGCGCCAGTGGCTCCGCCCTGTGCTCCCGTAAGGGATGCCGGGAGGGGGCGGCGTGGCAACTCCTGTGGAATAACCCCCGGATCCATACCCCCGAACGGCGGAAGGTTTGGCTTTCGTGCAACGAGCATCGCGAGTGGCTTGAGGACTACCTCCAAACGCGGGGCCTCTGGAAAGAGACCGTCCCTTTCGAGGCAGATGACGCTGCTGTTGGCGAGGCCCGCTGAATGTATCGTTTCCTTTTCTCCAGCAAGTGGCTGGGCTATTTCGTTCTGGCCGTTATCTTCGCCACAGCATGCGTGTTCCTCGGCCGCTGGCAAATGGATCGGCGGGCAGAGACGCTGGCTGAGATCAACCGCGTGGTGAACAACTACTCCGCGACGCCTGTCCCCTTCGCTGGGATCAAGGACCAGTTCCGCACCCTGGACCCCGAGCGGGAGTGGACCCAGGTGGAACTGCGGGGTAGTTATGACCTGAATGGCCAGCGCGTTGTACGGAACCGTCCGTTGAACGGGCAGCCAGGTTACGACGTCGTGGTTCCTTTCCGCCTCACCACCGGCGACGCGGTAGTTATCGACCGCGGCTGGTTGCCGATTGGCAACAACACGCCGGGCCGTCCCGACGTCGTTCCGGCACCTCCCGCGGGCGAAGTGACCGTGGTTGCCCGCCTCAAGCCAACGGAACCGAAGCTGGACCGCGGTGCGGTGGATGGACAACTGCCATCCATTGACCTGGCCAGCTTTGCAAGCGAACTCCCCTACCCCATCGCGACGGGCGCCTATGGGCAGCTGGCCAGCGAAGATCCCGCAGTCCAACCCATGCCCACGCCGTTCCCCAAACCAGCCACGGAAGAGGGCACGCACCTCTCGTACTCCCTGCAGTGGTTTGCCTTCGGCGTCCTGATGTTCATTGGTTTCGGCTACGCAGCCAGGCAGCAGGCGCGTAACGCTGCCATCGACGCTGAAGAGGACGAAGACGACGCCGAGGAAGTTATTGCTGCCAACGGGCCGCCCAAGCGCCGCGTGTCGGCAAACCGAAAGAACAAGCGCCCCACGTCAGAAGAAGAGGAAGACGCAATCCTGGATGCCCAAGGTTACTGAAGCGGTTCCGGACCCAGTTCTCAACGTCAAGTCGGCCCTTACGGCGGCAGGCGCTGAGGACACCGTCCGGATCTTCGAGGACAAGGTGCCCACCGCTGCTGCCGCGGCCTCCGTCCTTGGATGTGACGTTGCGGCCATTACGAACAGCCTGATCTTCAAACTCGACGGCAAACCTTTGCTGATACTCGCCAGCGGAGCCGCAAAGGTAGATACGACACTGGTAGCCAAACTCCTGGGAACCGAAAAGATCCGCCGCGCGAAGCCAGATTTCGTGCTGAAACACACCGGCCAGGAGGTGGGCGGAGTCGCGCCTATCGGTCACCCACAACGCATAAGAACCATCCTGGACACCTCGCTGCAAGAACACCCACTACTGTGGGCCGGCGCCGGAGACCACAATTCAATGTTCTCCATCACCTACGACCAGCTGCAAAGGATAACGAACGCCGAGCCGTTGCAGGTCCGCTAGCCCCCGCGAAGGCGACTGGCTCACGAGCGGAGCAGCGCGGTGGATTTGTGTAGCGTGCGTCCAAGCGAGGAACGAGCGAGCACGCGGCAAATCCGGCGGGGTGCGCAGCGGAACCCAGCACGTTGCGCAGCGGCACATCGAGCGCGCCGCGAAGCGGAACGCAACCACAACGCGCTGTGCGCCGCGCAGCGGAACGAAGCACGGTCCGCAGCGGACGGCGAGGCGGACTAGGCCAAGGTGATCAGGTCCAGGTAGTCCTCGTTCCAGTGATCTTCAACACCGTCCGGCAGCAGCACCACGCGTTCCGGATTCAGGGCTGAGACGGCACCCTCATCGTGACTGACCATGACGACGGCGCCGCTGTAGTTCTTCAGCGCACCGAGGATTTCCGCGCGGCTGGCTGGGTCCAGGTTGTTGGTGGGCTCGTCGAGGAGCAGCACGTTGGCGCTGGAGGCAACGATGGTCGCGAGGGCCAGCCGGGTCTTCTCACCGCCGGACAGAACTCCCGCCGGCTTTTCGACGTCGTCACCTGAGAACAGGAACGAACCCAGAATGCCGCGGACCTCGGCGTCCTTCATGTCAGGTGCGGAGGAACGCATGTTTTCAAGGACCGTGCGATCGTGATCCAGGGTTTCGTGTTCCTGGGCGTAGTAGCCCACTTTCAATCCGTGTCCCGGGATGATGTCGCCGGTGTCCGGCTTGTCCACGCCTGCAAGCATTCTCAGGAGGGTAGTCTTGCCGGCGCCGTTGAGGCCAAGGATGACCACCTTGGAGCCGCGATCGATCGCCAGGTCCACGTCAGTGAAAATCTCCAGTGAGCCGTAGGACTTGCTGAGCCCTTCGGCGGTCAGTGGGGTCTTGCCGCACGGGGACGGATCCGGGAAGCGCAGGGCGGCGACGCGATCGTTTTCGCGGACCGCTTCCAAGCCGCCGAGGAGACGTTCAGCACGCTTTGCCATGTTCTGCGCTGCGACAGCTTTTGTTGCCTTGGCACGCATCTTGTTGGCTTGGTCGATGAGGACCTGGGCCTTCTTTTCAGCATTGGCGCGTTCGCGCTTGCGGGCTCGTTCATCCGTTTCGCGCTGCTGGAGATAGCGCTTCCAGCCCATGTTGTAGTAGTCGATCTGGGCCCTGTTCGCATCAAGATGGTAGACCTTGTTGACCGTGGCTTCCAGCAGTTCGACGTCGTGGCTGATCACGATCAGTCCGCCTTGGTGGTCCTTGAGGAAGTCGCGCAGCCAGGTGATGGAATCGGCGTCGAGGTGGTTGGTGGGTTCGTCGAGGAGCAGGGTTTCTGCCGAGGAATACAGAATGCGGGCGAGCTCAACACGACGGCGCTGGCCACCGGAGAGGGTCTTCAGCGGCTGGTTGAGGATGCGTTCAGGGAGCGCAAGGTTGGAGGAGATCGCGGCTGCCTCCGCTTCGGCGGCGTATCCTCCGCCGGCCAGGAACTCAGTTTCCAAGCGGTCGTAGCGGTTCATGGCTTTGCGCTGGATGGCGTCATCCTCGCTGGCCATCTCGGCCTGTGCCTTCTTCAGCTTCCCCACCACCACGTCCAATCCACGTGCAGAGAGGATGCGGTCACGGGCGAGCTGCTCCATGTCCGGGGTGCGGGGATCCTGGGGCAGGTAACCGATCTCGCCGCTGCGGGTCACTTTGCCGCCTGCCGGAAGGCCTTCGCCTGCGAGGACACGGGTCAGGGTTGTCTTGCCCGCCCCGTTGCGGCCAACGAGGCCGATCTTGTCCCCTTTGTCCACCCTGAAGTTGACCTTGTCCATGAGCAGGCGTGCGCCGGCGCGGAGTTCGAGTTCCTGGACGGTAATCAATTCGGGTGATGCCTTTCAATGGGGAACGCCTGCGTGACCGGTTGGCCCGGTAGTTGCGGCGGGGACGGCCGTGAGAACAGCCTGTTCAAGTCTACCGGCAGCCTGCCCTCCCCCGGACATAACGCCGCCTGAAGGGCTGATTGTGCCATTTCACACAGGATTAATGTCCACAGTTGTGGAGAGGCTCCAAAAAAGCCCCTTCCCAAGCTCCGTATCCTCACTGTTGGGGGAAACAAACTTCAACCTCGCACCCACAGCATTTCCTGATAGGACCCGTCATGAGCCAAACCACCTCCGCTTCTGTGGAGCGCAACTCTTCGCGCAAGCGATGGACCGCCACAGACCTCGGCCTCATTGCCGTCTTCGCAGCCCTGGTGGCAGCGTCCGCGATCGTTCCCGGCATTCCGGTTGGCGCCCTTGGCGTGCCGATCACCTTGGTGACCCTCACTGTGATGCTGAGCGGCCTGGTGCTTGGCCCCGGGCGCGGATTCGCCGCCGTCGGGCTTTATGTCCTCCTTGGCCTGGCCGGGTTGCCGATCTTCAGCGGCGGCCGCAGCGGACTGGGCATCCTGGCTACTGCGTCGGCAGGCTACATCATCGCGTTCCCCCTTGCAGCGGCGGCAACAGGCTATCTGGCCGCCCTGATTATCCGTAAGACGGTCCGGAACCGTTCGCTGCTGCTGTTTGCTGCCGCCATGGTCAGCAGCATCGTCCTCATCCACGGCCTTGGCGTCCTGGGCATGATGGTGAACGGCAAGCTGGACTTCACCAAGGCCTTCATTGCCGACCTCGCGTTCTACCCCGGGGACATCATCAAAAATGTCCTCGCAGTGATCATTGCAGTGGCTATCCACAAGGCCTTCCCGGACGTCCTGGTCCGCAGGGTCAAATAGCCTCCGTCCGACAAAGTCAGACACAATCACTCTATGAACTCCATCAGTTTCAGCAGGGTCTCGGTTCGTGTAGCCATTGATGGCAGCATCACGTCCAAGACCCTGCTGCACGATGTTTCCTTGAGCCTTACGGAGCGGCGAATTGGCGTCATCGGGGCAAACGGTTCCGGAAAATCCACGTTGCTACGGCTGTTGAACGGCCTGGTGGAGCCCAGCGACGGAACTGTTGAAGTCCACGGCGATGACACAGTTAGAGCCGTGCGCCGGGTCCGTGCGAACGTCGGGTTCGTCTTTACCGATCCCTTGTCGCAATTGGTCATGCCTACCGGCCGTGAAGACGTTGAACTCTCCCTGCGGCGCACCATTAAGAACACGCGGGAACGAGCCGCGCACGCGGAGGCCGTTCTTGACAGGTTTGGCCTGCTGCCCCTGGCAGACCAGAGCATCTATGAGCTCTCCGGCGGGGAGCGCCAGTTGCTCGCCTTAGCGGCAGTCCTCGCCGTCAATCCCAAAGTGTTGGTCCTCGACGAGCCATCCACCCTCCTTGACCTGCGGAATCGCGAGCTGCTGCGGCGCACCTTGGCGGGCCTGGAGCAACAAGTCGTCATGTCCACCCACGACCTCGACCTTGCGTTGGAGATGGACCGCGTCCTCGTGGTGGAGTCGGGGCGGATAGTCTTCGACGGCGGTGCGGCTGAAGGTGTTGCACGGTACCGGGAGCTATGCGCAACTGCACTCGACGAGGTTCCGGGCTTTGGGGAACTTCCGGGGCGAGGCCGGTTATGAGGGGCCACGGCTTCCTGATAGCAAACTATGTGCCGGGCAACTCGCCCATCCACCGAACCCCGTTGTGGCTGAAATTCCTGGTGGTTGCAGGGTGCGGAACCGCGTCCTTCCTGATTGTCGACTGGGCAGTTTCGCTGCTGGTCTTCGCCATCATGTGCGGCTTGTTCCTGCTGAGCGGGGCCGGTTTGCGCCGTCTGATGCGTGCCATATGGATGGTGACGCCCATCCTCGTGGTGATCGGATTGTTCCAATGGTGGCAATTAGGTGCCCCCACGGCTGCACGCATCGTCCTGAACGTCCTGGTGTGCGTCGTCGCAGCCTCGGTTCTGACTGCCACCACACCCGTCCAGGACCTGTTGGACGGCGTTGTCTCCCTCGCCAAACCGTTCCAGCGCTTTGGTGCCGATCCCGAGCGCTTCGCACTCACCATTGCCGTGATGCTCAGGAGCATCCCCTTCATTGCTGGTGCCTTTTCGGACGTAAGGGATGCCGCCCGCGCCCGCGGACTTGAACGCAATCCCAGGGCATTGGTACTCCCCGTCTTTATCACGACGGTCGCTTATGCACGCCAAACAGGCGACGCCTTGGCCGCCCGAGGACTCGGGGAACCTGACGAGCCCAAGTAGCTGGCATTCGTGGTTGTTTTCAGGCGTCATAACAACCACTAATGCTGGTCAGTTGGGCTGGAGCCGGGAGTAGCGCAGCAGGGCTGCGGTGCCCATGCCGCCCGCGATGCTTATCATCGCCAAGCCCAGTGGTGCCAGCCCGGAATTTTGGGAGACGCCACGAGCCTGGGTAAGCAAGCGCGTCACCAGAACAGCCCCCGAAGCGCCGTAACCGTGCCCAAAAGCCAAGGCCCCGCCCTCGGCATTGGCTTTTCCAGGATCGATACCCAAATGATCAAGGCAAGCGATGGTCTGGGACGCAAAGGCTTCATTGAATTCGATGAGGTCTACGTCGGTTGCAGCCACGCCATGTTGAGCCAACAACTGCTCGGCGGCGTGTGCGGCCCCGATGCCCAGCAACTCCGGATCCACACCTGTGGTCTCACAACCCAAAACCAGCAAGCCGTCCACCGCCCCCATCTCGCGGGCGCGCTTCAGCGATGTTATGACGACGGCGGCAGCTGCGTCCGCATCAAAACACGAGTTCGCTGCCGTGACAGTCCCGTCGGGGACGAAAACTGCCGGGAACCGCGACATCAGTGGGGCGCGCAACGAAGGCTTGGGGCCGTCGTCGGCGTCGACGATCGTCCCGGCGTCTTCAAGCGGCACGATTTCGCGTGCGAGCTTGCCCGCTGCCGCAGCCTCAAGAGCCCGCCGATGGCTGCGGAGGGCGTACTCATCCTGCCGCTCACGGCTGATACCAAATGTGCGGGCCACATTTTCCGCAGCCACACCCATGTCAGGATCACCAAACGCGGGCGGCACAAAGGTGGCCCGAGAGAAAAAGTCCAGTCCGCCGTCGTCGGTCCTGTTGGCCCGCGCTGGAGCCGTACTGATGCTTTCCACCCCGCCGGCAACATAGAGCGGGTCGCCGCCGGCGCCAACCAGACGCGCCGCAAGCGCAATGGCATCCAAGCCGGAACCACACTGCCGGTCCACGGTGAGCCCCGGGACCGTGACAGGCAAACCGGCCTGGAGAGCGGCGAAGCGCGCCACGTTTCCGCCACCACCAACAGCATTGCCCATGATGACATCGTTCACCGCGGCTGGATCAATGCCAGCCCGCTCGATGAGGGAACGGATGACCGGTGCCAGGAGATCCGGGGCGCGGAGCTGCCTCAGCTGCCCGTTTGCCCGGCAGATCGGAGTCCGCAGCGCCGCGATGATGACAGGCTGGCGGGACTCGTCGACCTGCTGCATGGAAGGGCCGCTTCCCAAGGGGCCGCCGCTACCCAAGGGGACGCGCCCGGACGTCATGGTTCTTGATCCAGTCGAGCAGTACCATCCGGCTGACCTTGCCGCGATCCGTGATGGGCAGCTCGGACAGGACGTAGTACTGCAGTGGCCACTTGTCCCGGGCGAGCAGGCCATCAAGGCCGGTGCGCAACTGCGTCGCCGTGACGGCACCGTAGGCAGGAACGACGCCGGCAATCACCTTTTGACCGCGGATGTCATCCGGAGCTCCGGCTGCTACCGCAACTTCAATGCCTGGAACGGAGGCGAGGGCGAGTTCCACCTCGTGCGGGTACACGTTCTTTCCCGCAGTGATGATCATGTCCGAACGACGTCCCAGAATGTGCAAGGTGCCGTCGGCGAGATAGCCCTGATCCCCCACGGTGTACCAGCCGTCCAGGCAGCGGAGGGCTTGGCCGTCGTCGCCCCAGAGGTAGCCGTTGCTGACCATTCCACTGCGGACGCTGATGTTGCCGTGCTCCCCGTCCGGGAGGTTCTGGCCGGTGTCGTCCAGGATTCGCAATTCCACACCAGGAAAAGGCCGGCCAATCCCTGTACCACCGAGGTCGAGGGGCTCGCCGGCAGCCAGCCGTGTGCCGGAGACGAAGCTCAACTCGGAGGCTCCGTAGTACTCAAAGATGGCAGCATGTGGAGCCCAGCGGCGCGCCGCTTCCAACGTACGGCCATCGAGCTTGGAACCGGCGCAGATGATGCTCCGGATGCCGGAAGCATCCACATCCCCAGCTAAGCCGCGTTCGCTGAGCAAACGAAGCATGGTCGGGGTGAGCACCAGTCTTGTGATGTTGTCATGGCTGATCGAAGCGTGGGCGTCACCGACATCGAAAGACTCCAGCGTGTGGAATGCAGAGCCCGCGTACAGGCACTCAGACAGGGCGTAGAGGTTCAAGCTGGAGGAGAGCGGACCTGCCGCCAGGGTCCGATCGTCCTGGGAGAGTCCGAAGAACTCGATCGAAGCGTCGAACGAAACCTGCCACGAACGGCGGGACCGCGTGAACGCCTTCGGCACCGAAGTGGTGCCGGACGTAAGCCCAATCAGGAAGGTAGTGGACGGATCTCCGTCTACAAGTTCCACATCGGTTGCTATGGCAGGATCGACGATGCGCGACGTCACTTCCTCCACCATTGCTGCAGGCCACAGTGGGTCCAGCACAGCACAGCGGCGCTCCCCAGCCACCGCCGCCGTAAACTTCGCGACGAAGTCAGTGGAGTTGGGTTCGGCAAGCACAGTAGTGGCCGCCGCGTGGCCAAGCAGGCTTGCCGCGGCGTCGCGGAGCTCGGCCCAGTTGAGCCGGCTGCGGCCCACAACGACGGCGGTGTCGTGGGGACGCTCATCGGCCCAGAGCTGAATTTTATCCAGGAAAGGCATCCCCGCAATTTTACGGCAGTGTCCGCCCTCCGGCACCAATGGTGACGTCTATTCTGACTGTATGAGTTTCAATGACGGTGCGCAGCTAGACCCATCCCAAGTAGAAGACCGACGCGGCGGAGGCATGGGCCGCGGGACGAAAATAGGTGGCGGGATTGGTGGTGGCATCGTCGTGCTGCTTCTGGCCCTCTTCGGAATCAACCCCAACATCCTTGGCGACCTTACTGGCGGCGGAACCCAGCCTCCCGCCGTCGAAGGTGGAAGCGGCGGTGTACAGGAGTGCAAGACGGGCGCTGATGCGGACAAACGACTCGACTGCCGGATCACAGGCACTGTCAACAGCCTTAATGCTTTTTGGCCCGAATATCTCGCCCAGTACAACGTTCAGTATTCCCGGCCCGGGACAGTCATCTTCGAGCAAGGGACGAATACCGGATGTGGTGCTGCTACCACGGCTGTCGGTCCGTTCTACTGCCCGGCCGATACCAAGGCATACTTCGACCCCGGGTTCTTCGATGAGCTCGTGACCCGTTTTGGCTCATCAGGTGGGCCGCTGGCGCAGGAGTATGTGGTGGCCCATGAATTCGGCCATCACATCCAAAACATCCTGGGCAACCTTGACCGGGCACAACAGGATCCCCAAGGGCCGGAGTCCGGTGCAGTCCGGGTTGAATTGCAGGCGGACTGTTACGCAGGACTCTGGGTTCGCCATGCGACCACGCAGAAAGACCCGGCAACGGGCAAGCCGTTCCTTGACCCCCTCACCGAGCAGGACCTGCAGGACGCGCTGTCCGCTGCGTCCGCCGTCGGCGATGACCGAATCCAGAAGGCAGCAACAGGTCGCGTCTCGCCGGAGTCCTGGACCCATGGCTCAAGCGCGCAGCGGCAGAAGTGGTTCTACCAGGGATACGCCACGGGCGACATCAACAAATGCGACACGTTTGGTGTTGCGGCGCCATAGCTGCGGTGGCGACGGTTTATTTCCTGAGCCAACGGCTAAATGCAGAAATGGTTCCGGACCACAGGTCCGGAACCATTTCTTTGCCCTTGGAGGGCGAAAACTGCCGATCAGATGTTAAAGCCGAGGGCCCGCATCTGGTCCTTGCCGTCGTCGGTGATCCGCTCGGGACCCCATGGCGGCATCCATACCCAGTTCAGGCGCCACTCGTCCACGACTCCGTCGAGGGACTTGCCTACCTGCTCTTCCAGCACGTCCGTGAGCGGGCAAGCCGCCGTCGTCAGTGTCATGTCGATCAGGAGTGCGCCGTCCTCATCTGAGTACTTCAGGCCATAGAGGAGGCCCAAGTCCACGACGTTGACACCGAGCTCCGGGTCAATGACGTCCTTGAGCGCTTCCTCAACGTCCTCGAGGCTGGTGCGCGCCGCGTTGATTTCGGTCATGGAATGATCCTAACTAGGCCTGTACGGCAGGAGCAACGGCAACGCCTGCGCCTGCGGCGTAGCGGTCGTAGCCCTCTTCTTCAAGACGGTCGGCCAGTTCGGGGCCGCCCTCTTCAACGACCTTGCCGTCGACGAAAACGTGGACGAAGTCGGGCTTGATGTAGCGCAGGATGCGGGTGTAGTGGGTGATGAGCAGCGTGCCCATGTTTCCATCTGCGTGTGCGCGGTTGACGCCTTCGGAAACTACCTTGAGGGCGTCAACGTCGAGGCCGGAGTCGGTCTCGTCCAGAACAGCGAACTTCGGCTTGAAGAGCTCGAGCTGAAGGATCTCGACGCGCTTCTTCTCGCCACCGGAGAAGCCTTCGTTGACGTTGCGCTGAGCGAAGTCGGCGTCGATGCGCAGCTGCTGCATGGCAGCCTTGACGTCCTTGGTCCATGTGCGAAGGGCGGGTGCTTCGCCGTCGATCGCCGTCTTGGCGGTACGCAGGAAGTTCGTCATGGTGACGCCGGGAACCTCTACCGGGTACTGCATGGCGAGGAAGACGCCTGCACGGGCGCGCTCGTCAACGCTCATTTCCAGGACGTTTTCGCCATCGAGAGTGATGGTACCGCTGGTCACCGTGTAGCGCGGGTGGCCGGCGATTGTGGACGCGAGGGTGGACTTGCCCGAGCCGTTGGGGCCCATGATGGCGTGCGTTTCACCGGTCTTGATGGTGAGGCTGACGCCCTTCAGGATCTCCTTGGTGCCCTGCTCCGTCTCGATGCTGACGTGCAGGTCCTTGATCTCAAGAGTAGACATGCTCTTCTTTCTTTTCCGTTCGTAAGTCTGGTGATACCGGGCGCTTAGTAGTTATCTACCGAAGCACCGTTCACAACGTTGGTCACGTCCACGTAGACGTCGTCACCATCGATGGTGACTGCGAAAACGGGAACGGGGTCGTAGGCAGGCAGCTGAAGAGGCTGTCCGCTGCGGAGGTCGAACTGGGAACCGTGGCCCCAGCACTCAATCGCACAGCCTTCAATCTCGCCTTCAGACAACGAGATGTCCGCGTGCGAGCAGGTATCGCCGATGGCATGGATCTCGCCCATCGAGTCCCTCACGATGGCTACCGGATAGTCATCGATCAGGACGCGCAGCGCCTGCTTGACCTGGATGTCATTGGCGTTGCATACCAGTTCGCCCTTGGTTTGTTCACTCATGCTTGTCCTGCCTGGTCTTTGCTAGTTGTCGGTCGCGGCGAGTTCGCGCTCAACAGCTGCGGTCAGGCGTTCTTCGATTGCCGGGACGTTGATCTGCTGGATGATCTCGTTGAGGAAGCCTCGGACCACCAGGCGGCGGGCTACCTTTTCGGGAATGCCGCGTGCCATGAGGTAGAAGAGGTGCTCGTCGTCGAAACGGCCGGTGGCGCTGGCATGGCCGGCACCCTCGATGAGTCCAGTTTCGATTTCCAGGTTCGGCACAGAGTCCGCACGCGCGCCGTCCGTCAGGACCAGGTTGCGGTTGGCCTCATAGGTGTCCGTGCCTTCTGCTTCCTTACGGATCAGGACGTCGCCCACCCACACAGTGTGGGCATTGCGGCCCTGCAGCGCGCCCTTGTAGAGCACGCGCGACTTGCAGTTGGCCACCGCGTGGTCAACAAACAGGCGCTGCTCAAGGTGCTGACCGGCATCGGCGAAGTACAAGCCGAACATTTCGACGTCGGCACCAGGGGCCGTGAAGCGGGTCGACGGCGTAACGCGCACGACGTCGCCGCCGAGGCTGACCACAATGTGCTTGAACTTCGCGTCACGGCCGATCCTGGCCTGCTGGGCCGACGCGTGAACAGCGTTGTCGGCCCATTCCTGCAAGGACACGACCGTGAGCTCAGCGCCATCTTCGACGATGATCTCAACGTTCTCGGAGACAACAGCCGTGCCCTGGTGATCCAGGACCACAACCGCCTTGGAGAAACGCTCTGCCACGATCACGATGTGCTGGGCAGCAGGAGCCTCGCTGGATCCGGTGATCAGGACGGAAACTTCGCTCTCGGCCTGGAGCTCAGCCGGAACCGTGACAACGGTAGCTTCGGCGAAGTTCTCCCAACCGTTGGCGGACACGCGGTCCTCGGGGATGGCTGCCTGGCCGATCCGCTTGTCCTCGCGGCCAACCGTTTCGACAACGACGCCGGACGGTGCAGTCACGCTGACAGCCGGAGCTGCACCGTTAAGGACCTCGGTGTGGAGACCGCGCAGGCGCTTCAGCGGCGTGAAACGCCAGTCTTCTTCAAGGCCGGTCAGGGGCTTGAAGTCCTCCAGCTTGTAGGACGTGAGGCGGCCGGCGCGGGAGCTGTCCGGGATGCCGACGCCGCCGCCATGCGAGTGGCTCTTGACCGATGCGCCACCGAGCGGACCAGCAGCAGGCTGTTCCGACGTCGTGCTGGTGTTTGTTCCGGTATTTACGGGCGAAAGGTTTTCGCCTTCCTCGGTGAAGCCGTTGATAAACGGCTGGGCCGAGGGCGCGCCGATGCGTGCCTTTTCAGTAGTGATATCAGTCATTGTTAACCGACGGACCCTTCCATCTGCAGTTCAATCAAGCGGTTCAGCTCAAGGGCATATTCCATGGGCAGTTCACGGGCGATCGGCTCAATGAAGCCGCGCACGATCATGGCCATGGCCTCGTCCTCAGGCATGCCGCGGGACATCAGATAGAAGAGCTGCTCTTCGCTGACGCGGGAAACGGTGGCCTCGTGACCCATGACGACGTCGTCCTCGCGGATGTCGATGTACGGGTACGTGTCCGAGCGGGAAATGGTGTCCACCAAGAGGGCGTCGCAACGGACCGTGTTGGCCGAGTGCTTTGCACCTTCGCGGACCTGGACCAAGCCGCGGTAAGCCGCACGGCCACCGCCGCGGGCCACGGACTTGGAAATAATGGAGCTCTTGGTGTTCGGTGCGATATGCACCATCTTGGAGCCGGTGTCCTGGTGCTGGCCCTCGCCGGCAAAGGCGATGGACAGGGTTTCACCCTTGGCGTGCTCGCCTACCAGGTAAACGGCCGGGTACTTCATGGTCACCTTGGAGCCGATGTTGCCATCGATCCATTCCATGGTGGCGCCCTCTTCGCAGATGGCGCGCTTGGTGACGAGGTTGTACACGTTGTTGGACCAGTTCTGGATGGTCGTGTAGCGTACGCGGGCGCCCTTCTTCACGATGATCTCCACCACGGCGGAGTGCAGGGAGTCCGAGGTGTAGATCGGAGCCGTGCAACCTTCGATGTAGTGAACGTAGGAGTCCTCATCGGCGATGATCAGGGTGCGCTCGAACTGGCCCATGTTTTCCGTGTTGATGCGGAAGTAAGCCTGCAGTGGGATGTCCACGTGCACGCCCTTGGGCACGTACACGAACGATCCACCGGACCATACCGCCGTGTTCAGGGAAGCGAACTTGTTGTCGCCCACGGGGATGATGGTGCCGAAGTACTCCTGGAAGATCTCCGGGTGTTCGCGCAAGGCGGTGTCCGTGTCCAGGAAGATGACGCCCTGGGCTTCAAGGTCCTCGCGGATCTGGTGGTAGACAACCTCGGATTCGTACTGGGCCGCGACGCCGGAAACGAGCCGGCTGCGCTCAGCTTCCGGGATGCCAAGCTTTTCGTAGGTATTCCGGATGTCTTCCGGCAGGTCTTCCCACGTTGCCGCTTGCTTCTCGGTGGAACGCACAAAGTACTTGATGTTGTCGAAGTCGATGCCGGAGAGGTCTGCACCCCACGTGGGCATGGGCTTACGGTCGAAGTACTTCAGGCCCTTGAGGCGTAGATCGAGCATCCATTCGGGCTCGTTCTTCTTCGAGGAGATGTCGCGGACAACGTCCTCGTTGAGGCCACGACGGGCATTCGCGCCTACGTCGTTCTTGTCGGCCCAGCCGTACTCGTAGTTTCCGATACCGTGCAGTTCGGGATTCTTCTCCAGAATCTCCGAGATCACAGTGCCGTCAGCTACCGCTTTCTCTGCTAATTGGTCCGTCATCACGGCCTTTCTTGCTGGTTGTTTGATTCCTGGTACGGGTTCCCGGACTGCTCTGCGGTGCTGTGATGCACCGTGGCAGCTGGTCGCCCGGTAGGTATGTGGGTGGTGCAGACGTGCCCGCCTTGCGCCAGGGTTGAAAGACGCCGGACATCGACGCCCACCAAGCGGGAAAAGACTTTGGTCTCGCTGTCGCAAAAAACAGGGAATTCCGCTGCGAGCTGCTGGATGGGGCAATGTCCCTGGCAGAGCTGGACACTGGAAAATTCTGCCGGCAGAGGGGCTTTGGCCTCAATGGAATGGGCAGAGGCTACATAGCCATCCCGGCTGAGGGCCTTGGATAAGGCCAGGGCTCGGGCGCCGATGTCCTGCCCGGCGGCGGCAACTTCCGGTGCATACCGGCGCTCCATTTCAGAGAAGCGCTCCTCTGCATACTCGCGGACTGCATCTTCGCCGGCAATTTCCTGTAGCCGCCTGAGCGCGGAGCTGGCGATGTTCAAGTAGTCATCGCCAAGCTTGGATTGTCCTTGTGAACTCAGGACATAACGGCGCGCAGGACGTCCGGCACCGGCTCCCGCCTTGGCCACGCGCTTGACTTCGATAACGCCATTGCGCTCAAGATGATCCAGATGGCGGCGGACCGCTGCAGGCGTGAAACCAAGGAGGTCGCCCAGCTCGGCGGCACTCACGGGGCCGTTCTCCAACACAGCACCCAGAACGCGGTCCCTTGTGCGGTCCTCCGCGTCCGGCAGCACAGACGAAGGCGCGAAGGCCTCTGCCGCTGCAGCATGCCGCCTTGAGGGCATGGAAATTGGACTGCTCATGGAATACACAACACAATCATGTCGTAATTTGTTTCATGCATCCAGTAAGGCAAGACTGACCTTAGTCACCCGCCAGGTGCGACCGTACTACTTCGCGTAGAATACTTTGGTGCGATCCACCGATTCCCCTGTCCTCACTATAGACGGACTCATTAAGGATGTAGGGCCCTTGGCTGCCCTTGACGGCAAAATGCTCCGTGTTGTGAGTGGCCTGTCCATGGTGGCTGAACGGGGCCGGATTACCGCCCTCCTCGGGGCCAATGGCGCCGGCAAGACCACCACCCTTGAATGTGCCCAAGGTTTGCAGAAACGGACTGGTGGAACTATTTCACTTCTGGGCGCAGACCCGGATACTGCCGGCGCTGACTTGAGGTCCCGGGTAGGCGTCATGCTTCAGGATGGCGGGCTCCCGCCGTCGGCCCGTCCAATCCCCCTGTTGCGTCACGTTGCCGGCATGTACCGGAACCCCATGGACGTCGATGCCCTCGTGGATCGCCTGGGCATTGCCCAGTTCAGCCGCACCAGTGTGCGGCGCCTCTCAGGTGGCCAAAAGCAACGGGTGGCCTTGGCTGCGGCCTTGATTGGCAACCCCGAGGTCCTCTTCCTCGATGAACCCAGCGCTGGATTGGATCCGCATTCGCGCCAAGTGGTTTTCGACCTCATTGCCGAATTACGTGACGCCGGCATGGGCATCATCCTCACGACGCACCTGATGGATGACGCCGAGCGCCTGGCGGACTACGTCTACATCATCGACGGCGGACACAACGTCGCCGAGGGGACGGTCGCGGACCTTCTGCGGCACGATCATTCCGCCGATACCGCGATCACGGACCGGACCCTCTTTTTCGATGCGCCGCCTGGACTCGAGTTCAAAGGCGTCCTTGGTGCAGGCCTGCAAGTCCTTGAAACCCGTGCCGGCAGCTACTCGATCACCGGTGCTCTGGCACCTGGGGACCTTGCCGCCCTGACCGCCTGGTGGGCCGAACGGAACATCATGCCAGCGTCCCTGAGACTCGAGGCGCGGAGCCTTGAGGACGTTTTCCTGGACATTTCCGGAAGGGACCTCCGATGAGCAAGCTCCTCTCCCCCAATGCCGGGCCCGCCTCCCTGCCTCGCCGTATTCTCCAGCAGGGCCGCTACGAGACCATCACTATGCTGCGGAACGGCGAACAGCTGATTCTTGCCGTCGTCCTTCCGCTTCTTGCTTTGGCCGGGCTGACTGTTACTCCCCTGCTGGATGGGCTCGGAGGCTCGCGCATTGACGTGGCGACGCCCGGAATCCTCGCTCTCTGTGCCATGTCCACCGCCTTCACCGGACAGGGCATTGCCACAGGATTTGACCGGCGTTACGGAGTTCTGCGCTTCCTCTCCACCACTCCCCTGGGTCGTGGTGGCCTGATCGCCGGCAAAATACTGGCTGTGCTCGTCGTTCTCTTCCTCCAAGTGCTGGTCGTGGGGGCAGTCGCCGGGCTCCTGGGCTGGCAGCCGCGGGCGGAGGCATGGCTTCCAGGCCTTGGGATCCTTGTCCTTGGTGCGGCCGCGTTCACTGCGCTGGGGCTCCTGGTCGCTGGAACTGTACGGCCTGAAGCCACGTTGGCCATCACCAATCTCCTGTGGATCCTGCTCGGAGCGCTGGGCGGGATTGTTGTCCCGGCGGAAAGGCTCCCCGCCATAGCCCAGGGCATCGTGCACTTCCTGCCCTCCGGCGCACTGGGCCAAGCATTGCGGGATGCCTTCCTTTTGGGCATCGTGCCTTTCCCGGCCGTCCTGGTCCTCCTGATGTGGACATTGCTGGCCGGCGCCGCGGCCATTCGCTGGTTCAAGTGGAACTGACAACAAGCAGAACTGAGAGTTGAGCAAACTGTGAGCACGGCATCGCGCCTCCCTAAATCCGTCCAGCGATTCACCACCAAGCTGCCGACGGAAGTAAACCGCACTATCCGCCGGCTCTCGGTCCTTTCCCTGATCGGACAGACCGTGCTTGTAGTGACCGGTGGTGCAGTTCGCCTTACGGCTTCGGGCCTTGGCTGCCCTACGTGGCCGCGATGCACCGACGAATCCCTCGTCAACACGC
This sequence comes from Paenarthrobacter sp. 10L420, assembly GCF_056395385.1. Lineage (NCBI taxonomy): Bacteria > Bacillati > Actinomycetota > Actinomycetes > Micrococcales > Micrococcaceae > Paenarthrobacter > Paenarthrobacter sp. 10L420. Next base: position 230,521 of record NZ_JBFTJK010000006.1, read on the forward strand.
CTGAAATGGGCATTCACGGTCTTATCGAGTTCGGCAACCGGATGCTCACGTTCGCGTTGGCGGCGGTTGCGGCGCTCATGTTGGTCTACTTGTGGAATCTCCGCAAAGAACGCCGCGACCTCTTCATGCTTGCTCTTGGCCTCCTGGCGAGCATCCCGGCTCAGGCCATCATCGGCGGAATCACAGTCCTGTCCAACCTCAACCCTTGGGTTGTGGGCCTGCACTTCCTGGTATCCATGGCCTTGGTTGTCTTCGCGACGCTGCTTGTTAACCGCGCTTTTGGCCGCACGGGACGATTCATGAAGCACGCGCTGCCTGCACTGCCTTCGGTTGCCCGGCCTGTGATGTTGGCCGTCGCCGTCTTCTCGGCCATAGCTGTCATGCTCGGCGTAGTAGTCACAGGCGCCGGTCCGCACGCGGGCGACGCCGATGCGCCCCGCAATGATCTGGACTGGGACCTCTTCTCGCACATTCACGCTGTGCCCGCTTACCTGATCACAGCCGGGACACTGTTGGCTGTATACCTTGTGGTCCGGCATAAGATTGGCGGCCCGTTCCGAACCGCTGCCTTCCTGCTGCTCGCCGTGACGTTGCTGCAAGCTGTCATCGGGTTCACCCAGTACTACAACGGAATTCCTGCGCTTCTCGTGGGTGCACACATGCTTGGCGCAGCCCTGCTGATGAGCGCATCCACCAACGCGGCTGATATCGCAAAGTACAGCCCCGCCAAGTAGCGCTCTCTCACATCGGGCGGCGCTGGGTGGGATGTTCTCTCACATCGGGCCGCGCTGGGTGGGATGTTCTCTCACATCGGGCCGCGCTGGGTGGGATGTTCGAAAGTTGTCAAGCTGTGTGGAGTCATTGGGCTAGTTTTTGGGGTGTTTTGGTTTGGGGGAGGTTGATCCCGACGTGTGTGGCGGGGGCCGGTGTGGTGGGGCGTTGGCGGAATCTTCCTGGGTGTCGTTCGTAGTAGTCCTGGTGGACTTTGTCTCGCTTGTTCCAGAGTTCTTTCCATGAGCCGTCGTGGACTTGTGATGGTGAGAACAGGGCGATGCCGGAGTGTTTGTGATCGGTGCTGTACCAGTGCACGTAGCCGGTGAGGTACTCCCTGGCGGCGTCGAGATCGTTGAAGATCCGGGGGTAGCCGGGCCGGTATTTCATCGTGCGAAAGCCTGACTCCGAGAAGGGGTTGTCGTTGGAGACGTACGGGCGGTTATGGCTGAGTTCCACGCCGTGGGCGGTGAGGGTGTCACGGAGCAGGTTTGATCTCATGGCCGGGCCTGAATCGGCGTGCACGATGCGCGGGGAGCCGTGCCGGGCGATGGCTGTTTTGAACATCTCCGCGGCGAGGTGGTCGGACTCGCGTTCCTCCACCCGCCAGCCGACGATCTCCCGGGAGAAGATGTCCATGATGGAGTACACCTTGAAAACCTTGCCCTGCCACTTGGAATAGATGTCGGTGATGTCCCAGGACCAGACCTGGCAGGGGCCGGTGGCCTTGACCACCGGCTTGTCAGAGGAACCACGCGTGCCCCCACGCTTGGCCGGGATGGCCGGGCGGGCCTGCTGGTCCTCGTACTCTGCCGCGATCCGCCACCACGAGCGGTTGGAGGCGAGCAGCACGCCGTTGTCCCAGGCCGTGGCGAAGGCATGGTCAACGGAGTTGCCCTTCTCCCAGCTGGCCAGGATGAGCCCCAGGATCCGGTCCTGATCTGCGGTGCTGATCCGGGATTCGTAGGCCCGCTCGCTCTGGTGGATCGGGTGCTGCACCGCCGGACGGCGATTGGAGCGGTAATGCCAGGTCCCGCGCGACACGCCCGCCAGTTTGAGCGCTGTCCGCTGGGAGCCGATAATCACCTGCAGCTCCTGGACCAGAGTGTTCTCGGCCGCTATGAATCCTCGTGAGCGCTCGTCGGGGTTGTATCGGGCTCTGGCACGCTCAACTCGTGCAAGAGCCCGATAGCTTTTCCCAGCGCGGAATTCGTGTCCTCCAGCTCCTGCACCCGCTTCTGGAGTTTTTCGACTTCGGCACGGTGGGCAGCGATTTCCTTCGCGCGTGCTTTTTCAAACGCGGAGAGTTCACGATTCGTTGGGACCATGCCTCCATGCTCCCGCGGAATCAGCCCACGGTCGATATCGCCCTGGAGCATCATCTTGCGCCACCTGCGGAACGTCCATTCCGAAACGGACGACGAGGCCATCCATTCCTTCCTCGTCCCGTACGGCTGCAAATAGTACTCATGCATGAACTCACGGATCTCTTCACGCGTAAAACCCTTGTTATCAACGGCCATCGCCGGCTCCTTCACTCAACAGCTAATGAATGACTCACAACCAGCTTGACGATGAGGGGTTCTCTCACATCCTGCGGCCTGTGGCCGAATGTTCTTGCACATGCAGGATCCTTGAGCCCGATGTTTTCTCAGATCCAAGGTCGGCAATCAACAGGTAATGAATGACTCACAACCAACTTGACGATGGGGGCATTCGTCGATTACCCCGTGGAATGTGTGAGACCGTCCGTCGGAAACTGGTCAGGATGTGTGAGGGCATTCGTCGCAAACCGGTCAGGATGTGAGAGAAGATCAGTGAAAAACCGGTCAGGATGTGAGAGAAGATCAGTGAAAAACCGGTGGGATGTGAGGGAGCATCCGCCGGAAACCGGTGGGATGTGAGAGAAGATCGGTAAAAATACGCTCGGATGTGAGAGAACATCCGGGGGGAAACGAAAAGGCGCGACGCCGGAACTTGGGTGAGTGCCGGCGTCGTGCCTTCTTTGTCGTCGTGCCTTCTTTGTCGTGCCTCTTTGTGGAAGCGGTCCCGAAGGTTAGCCGCCGATGATCGGTGATCCGATGAAGGGGTCTACTGCCAGCGCGATGAAGAGCAGCGTCAGGTAGCTGATGGAGCCGTGGAAGACCTTCATGGCCCCCTTGTTGGAGACGTCGCCGCCCTGTGCCCGCTTGTAGAGGGCGTGGCTCTCGTAAAGGAACCACGCGCCGGCAGCTACAGCCGCAATTGTGTAGACCCAGCCCGCGCGGCCAACGGGAACCATCAAGAGCGAGCAGGCCACCATCGCCCAGGCGTAAAGGACCACCTGCACCGAAACCACCTTGGCTCCTGCAATGGCTCCGAGCATAGGCACGTTGGCATTGCGGTAGTCCTCGCCGTAGCGCATGGACAGCGGCCAGTAGTGAGGAGGCGTCCACAGGAAAATGACCATGAACAGCACAATGGCGGGCCACTCAACGGTGTTGGTGACGGCAGCCCAGGCGATCAGTACCGGGAAGCAGCCGGCGGCCCCGCCCCAGACTATGTTCTGTGCTGTGCGGCGCTTCAGGATCATGGTGTAGATGACGACGTAGAAAACGATGGCACCCAACCCAAGCCATGCGGACAACGGGTTCGCACCGAACCACAGGATGGCGATTGAAGCGGCGCCGAGAATCCAGGCGAAAACCAAAGCCTCCCGGGGCGAAACTTCACCGGTGACCAGTGGACGCTTCTCGGTGCGGTGCATCAATTTGTCGATGTCGCGGTCGATGTAGCAGTTGAACACTCCGGCACTGCCTGCCGCGAAGGCACCGCCAACGAGCGTTGCCAGAATCAGCCCGATGGACGGGAACCCGCGCTGGGCAAAGATCATGGTGGGGAGCGTGCTGACCAGGAGCAGCTCGATGACACGGGGCTTGGTGAGAGCCAGATACGCCTTTAACTTACGGGAGATTCCGATGCTTCCCCGGGCCGGGGACGCGTTGAGGGGCGTATCAGTTGTGCTCACGGCGGCAGTCACTCTGTTCTATGCTCTGGGTTTCTCGCAGCGGCTGCCGTCCGGGTTTCCGAGAAGGAACCGCAGGCGCATGAAACCGCTGGTGGCCTTCAGATATCATACCGTGGCCGGAAGTGCGTCCGTGTCCGCAAAAAACGCCAATGTTTCGGAAAGTTCACTTCCCAGGGGCGCCATCGTGATTCATATAAGGGAAATTCTGTCCAGTTAGTGGGATTCCCTGAGTCCCAGGACACGTTTAGGGCTAAGCTGTTGAGCAGATCAGGACACGTTGACGCTCCGGGAAACCGTATTCTCGGATAATCCGTGCGTCTGGATGAAGGATCAACGTTTCAATGGTGAACGGCTGGTAGACACATTGCAGCGGGCGCCATCCTGTGCTTCCTGCGTGCCGTGTCCTTCCGCCTGCCGTCAGCACAGAGAGGGGCTCGGTTTTCGTGCCACATTTGGAAGAGCAAGAACTGTCATGGACCGATCTGGACCGGAAGGCGGTTGACACCGTTCGCGTGTTGGCTGCTGACGCCGTGGAGAAGGTTGGAAATGGCCACCCCGGCACGGCTATGAGCTTGGCACCGGCAGCGTACCTGCTGTTCCAGAAGCTGATGCGCCATGACCCGAAGAACCCTGATTGGATTGGGCGTGACCGGTTCGTCCTGTCCCCCGGCCACACGTCACTGACGCTTTACATCCAGCTGTTCCTCTCCGGATACGGCCTGGAACTGAAAGACCTCGAAGCACTGCGTACCTGGGGTTCGCTGACCCCGGGGCACCCCGAGTACAAGCACACCGCGGGTGTGGAGATTACGACCGGCCCGTTGGGCCAGGGCTTGGCTTCGGCTGTTGGCTTCGCCTACTCCCAGCGCCGCCAGCGCGGCCTGTTCGACGCCGATGCTCCCGCCGGCGAGTCGCCGTTTGACCACACGATCTGGGTTATCGCTTCCGACGGCGACCTGCAGGAAGGCGTGACGTCCGAGGCGTCCTCGCTGGCCGGCCACCAGGAACTGGGCAACCTCGTGGTGATCTACGACGAGAACCACATTTCCATTGAAGACGATACTGACGTTGCGTTCACGGAAGATGTCCTGAAGCGCTACGAAGCATACGGCTGGCACACCCAGCGTGTGGACTGGACCAAGACCGGGGACTACGTCGAGGACGTCCAGGAACTCTACTCCGCACTGCTGGCTGCGAAGGCTGAGACGAACAAGCCGTCCATCATTTCGCTGCGCACCATCATTGGCTACCCGGCCCCGAAGAAGCAGAACACGGGCAAGATCCACGGCTCGGCCCTGGGTGCCGAGGAAGTCGCAGCGCTGAAGACCGTGCTTGGTTTCGATCCCGCGAAGTCCTTCGATGTTGACGAAGAGGTCCTGGCACACGCCCGCAAGGTCCTGGACCGTGGCGCCGAATCCCGCGCTGCCTGGCAGTCCTCGTTCGAGGCCTGGCAGTCCGCCAACCCCGACGCGGCTGCCCTGCTGGAGCGCGTTGAGGCCAAGAAGCTTCCCGTGGGCATCGATGCCGCGCTGCCGGTGTTCGAAGCCGGCAAGGACGTCTCCACCCGTGCAGCATCGGGCAAGGTCCTGAACGCGATCGGCCCGGTCCTCCCCGAGCTGTGGGGCGGTTCCGCCGACCTCGCCGAGTCCAACAACACCACCATTGAAGGCTCGCCGTCGTTTATCCCCACCTCGCGCTCCACCGACGCGTGGAAGGGCAACCCGTACGGACGCGTGCTGCACTTCGGTATCCGTGAGCACGCAGCTGCGTCGATCGTGAACGGCATTTCCCTGCATGGACGCACCCGTGCGTTCTCGGGCACGTTCCTGATCTTCTCGGATTACCAGCGCCCGGCCATCCGCCTCGGCGCGTTGATGGGTGTCCCGTCCTTGTACGTGTGGACGCACGACTCCATCGGCCTGGGCGAAGACGGTCCTACCCACCAGCCCGTGGAGCAGCTCGCTTCGCTGCGTGCCATCCCGGGCCTGGACGTGGTCCGCCCCGGTGACGCGAACGAGGTCTCGGCAGCGTGGAAGGCCATGCTCGAGAACCACGAGAACCCGGCCGGTATCGTGCTGACCCGTCAGAACATCCCCACCTACGCCCGCGGCGAAGGCACAGCAGAAGGTGACACCTTCGGTTCCACCGCTGGTGTGGCCAAGGGTGGTTACGTCCTGGCTGAGGCTTCCAAGGACGGCGAAACCGTTGACGCGCAGGTCATTCTGATCGGCACCGGCTCCGAGGTCCAGCTCGCCGTCGCGGCCCGCGAAGCACTCCAGGCCGAAGGCATCGCCACCCGCGTTGTTTCCATGCCGTGCGTGGAATGGTTCAACAAGCAGGACGAGGCCTACCGTGAGTCCGTGCTCCCGGCCGATGTGAAGGCACGCGTTTCCGTCGAAGCCGGCCTTGCGCTGGGATGGCGAGAATTCGTCGGCGACGCCGGACGTTCGGTCTCCCTTGAACACTTCGGTGCCTCGGCAGACTACAAGCGGTTGTTCCAGGAATTCGGCATTACTGCCGAAGCTGTTGCCGCCGCTGCTAAAGACTCCCTCGCAGGCCTGAGCGCCTGATACCTCTATCAAGGAGAAAAACAATGACCAACACCCCCACGCAGCAACTCTCCGACGCCGGCGTTTCCATCTGGCTCGATGACCTTTCCCGCAACCGCCTCGAAACGGGCACGTTGCAGAAGCTCATCGACGAAAAGAACGTCGTCGGTGTCACCACCAACCCGTCCATCTTCCACGCCGCCATCACCACCGGCACGGACTATGACGGCACGATCGCCGCGCAGGCCGCGGCCGGTGCCAGCGTCGAAGAGACAATCTTCGAGATCACCACCACCGACGTCGCCGACGCCTGCGATCTGTTCGCACCGGTCGCCGCCGCCACCAATGGCGTGGACGGCCGCGTGTCCATCGAGGTGGATCCCCGACTGGCCTGGGATACACAGGCCACGATTGCGGAGGCCAAGCACCTGTACGGCAAGGTCAACAAGGACAACGTCCACATCAAGATCCCCGCAACCCTGGAAGGCCTGGAGGCCATCACGGCAACCCTGGCCGAGGGCATCAGCGTCAACGTGACCCTGATCTTCTCCCTGGAGCGCTACCGCGCCGTCATCAACGCCTTCCAGTCCGGCCTGGAGCAGGCCAAGGACAACGGTCACGACCTCTCCAAGATCCACTCCGTGGCATCCTTCTTCGTTTCCCGCGTGGACACCGAGATCGACAAGCGCCTTAACGCCATCGGCACCGACGAAGCCAAGGCCCTCAAGGGCAAGGCGGGCGTCGCCAACGCACGGCTCGCCTACCAGGTCTACGAAGAGCTGTTCTCCACCGAACGTTGGACCTTGCTCGCCGAAGCCGGCGCCCTCCCCCAGCGTCCGCTCTGGGCCTCCACCGGAGTCAAGGACCCGGCCTACCCGGACACCCTGTACGTCACCGAACTCGTCGCCTCTGGCGTGGTCAACACCATGCCGGAAAAGACACTCGACGCAACGTTCGATCACGGCGTAGTCACCGGAGACACCATCACGGGCACCTATGCAGAAGCCAACCAGACCCTCGACGCACTCGAGGCACTCGGCGTCTCCTACAACGACGTCGTAGCTGTCCTTGAGACCGAAGGCCTCGAGAAGTTCGTGGCCAGCTGGAAGGAACTCCTGGCCGACGTCGAAGGCGCCCTCGCCACCGCACGGAAGGCTTCCTAACCAACCATGAGCACAATCAGCTACGACGCCAGCGGTGCCGCGCAGCAGGCCATCGCCCAGAACATCACCAGCCTGGTAGAGGACAAGGTCGCCACGAGGATTTTCGCCAAAGACCACACGTTGTGGGGTCCTGAAGCCGAGTCCGAGTCGGCCATCCGACTGGGCTGGGTTGAGGCTGCCGCCGTATCGCAACCTTTGGTGGAGAGCATTCTCGAACTTCGCGATGCTCTCCGCGCCGAGGGCGTCTCCCGTATTGTCCTCTGTGGCATGGGTGGCTCCTCCTTGGCTCCCGAGGTCATCGCCGGTACCGCCGGCGTCGAGCTGACTGTGCTGGACAGCACAGATCCCGAGCAGGTCAGTGCTGCTTTGACGGACGGGCTGGCGGCGACTGCAATTGTGGTCTCCTCCAAGTCCGGTTCGACTGTTGAGACCGATTCCCAGCGCAGGGTGTTCGAGAAAGCGTTCAAAGACGCCGGCATCGACGCCAAGAGCCGCATCATCATCGTCACGGATCCAGGATCGCCGCTGGACAAGGCATCCCGCGAAGCCGGCTACCGAGCCGTCTTCAACGCCGATCCCAACGTCGGCGGCCGGTTCTCTGCCCTCACGGCTTTCGGGCTTGTCCCTTGCGGGCTGGCTGGCGTCGACATCCAGGCTTTCCTGGACGAAGCTGAGGAGGCTGCCGAGATCCTCAATGAGGACTCGGAGGACAACATTGGCCTTGCTTTGGGCATTGCCCTGGGCGGTACCAAGCCTCTGCGCAACAAGATCGTCATTGCCGAGGACGGTTCCGGCATTGTGGGCTTCGCTGATTGGGCCGAGCAGCTCATCGCGGAGTCCACGGGCAAGCTAGGCACGGGTGTGCTGCCTGTTGTCGCGGGCCCGGATTCCCCGGAGGCCCTTGCCGGTGCCGAGGACGTTCTGGTGGTCCGGCTGGTCAGTGCGGACGCCGACGTCGAACTTCGTGAAAACGAAGTTGCGATCGCAGGCGGCTTGGCTTCCCAGATGTTCCTTTGGGAATTCGCGACCGCAGTTGCAGGACGACTGCTGGGCATCAACCCGTTTGACCAGCCCGATGTCGAGGCTGCCAAGGTGGCCGCGCGCGGCTTGCTGGATGCCCGCCCTGAGCCAACTCCGGCCGCGTTCACCGACGGCGTCGTGGAAGTTCGCGGCGGCGATTGGCTCGGTAGTGCTTCCACCGCAGCCGAAGCCGTGCAGGCACTTCTGGCCCAGCTCGGCTCTGACGGTTACCTGAGCGTCCAGGCTTACCTGGACCGCATCTCCCATGCACCTCTTGAAGGTATCCGTGACGAACTCGCCGCAGTCTCCGGCCGTCCGGTGACGTTCGGATGGGGCCCGCGCTTCCTGCATTCCACGGGTCAGTTCCACAAGGGCGGCCCGGCTATCGGAGTGTTCCTTCAGATCACGGCGGCCTCGTCCTTGGATCTGGAAATCCCTGACCGCCCCTTCACGTTCGGGGAGCTCATTGCTGCACAGGCCTCGGGCGACGCCCAGGTCCTGGAAGGCCATGGCCGTCCCGTGTTGCGCCTGCACCTCACCGAGCGTGCGGCCGGCGTAGCCCAGCTCCAGGAAGTCGTCGCTGCACTGGCCGGCCAGGCCAGCGCACTCGAAAGCTAAGGCACAAAACCAAACATGCCAGAAACTGAAAACGGCAGGAAGAACGCCAGCCTGCGGAATCCTTTGCGGGATCCGCGGGACCGGCGCCTGAACCGCATCGCCGGGCCGTCGTCGTTGGTGTTCTTCGGAGTCACCGGCGACCTCGCCCGTAAGAAACTCATGCCGGCGGTCTATGACCTCGCCAACCGCGGCCTGCTTCCGCCGAGCTTTGCCTTGGTGGGATTCGGACGCCGCGAGTGGGATAACGCCGACTTCGCCGCGGAGGTGAAAGAGAACGTCAAGGCCCACGCGCGGACCAAGTTTGACGAAGCCGTCTGGGAACAGTTGGCTTCAGGCATCCGCTTCGTTCAGGGCGAATTCGACGACGACGACGCCTTTGAGCGCCTCGGCGACGTGCTGGAGGAGCTGGATGAGACCCGCGGCACGCGTGGCAACCATGGCTTCTACCTCTCCATCCCGCCCAAGGCGTTCGAGCAGGTCTGTCGCCAGCTCTCCAAGCATGGCCTGGCTCAGGCGAAGCCCGGCCAGTGGCGGCGAGTGGTCATCGAAAAGCCGTTCGGTCACGACCTCGAGTCAGCCCGTCAGCTCAACGACATCGTCGAGTCAGTGTTCCCGCCGGATGCTGTGTTCAGGATCGATCATTACCTGGGCAAGGAAACGGTCCAGAACATTCTGGCGCTGCGCTTCGCGAACCAGTTGTTCGAACCGCTCTGGAACGCCAACTATGTTGACCATGTCCAGATCACCATGGCTGAGGACATCGGAACCGGCGGCCGTGCCGGCTATTACGATGGCGTGGGCGCGGCCCGTGACGTCATCCAGAACCACCTGCTGCAGCTCCTGGCCCTGACGGCCATGGAAGAGCCTATTTCTTTCAACGCCGATGACCTGCGTGCCGAGAAGGAAAAGGTCCTCGCGGCCGTTAAGCTGCCCGATGATTTGTCCACGCATTCGGCCAGGGGACAATTTACCGGTGGCTGGCAGGGCGGCGAAGAGGTACTGGGGTACTTGGATGAGGACGGTATTCCGGCTGATTCCAAGACCGAGACCTTCGCCGCGATCCGGGTGGATATCAACACCCGCCGCTGGAATGGTGTGCCGTTCTACCTGCGGGCGGGCAAGCGTCTTGGCCGTCGAGTGACCGAGATCGCGGTCGTCTTTAAGCGTGCTCCCAACCTGCTGTTCCGGGACCACAACGACGACGACTTCGGCCAGAACGCCGTGGTGATCCGTGTTCAGCCTGACGAGGGCGCCACAATCCGATTTGGTTCCAAGGTCCCGGGCACGCAAATGGAGGTCCGCGACGTCACGATGGACTTCGGCTACGGCCACTCGTTTACGGAGTCCAGCCCCGAAGCCTACGAACGACTCATCCTCGACGTACTTCTGGGTGAGCCGCCGCTCTTCCCGCGCCACCAGGAAGTTGAGCTGTCCTGGAAGATCCTGGACCCGTTCGAAGAGTACTGGGCGGGCCTGGAAGAACAACCGCAACCGTACGCACCCGGTAGCTGGGGACCGGCTTCAGCCGATGAACTCCTTGCCCGTGATGGACGAACCTGGAGAAGGCCATGATCGTAGATCTTCCCGACACAACCACCTCCAAGATCTCCAAGAAGATCATGTCGCTAAGGGAACAAGGCGGCGTGATCGCCCTGGGCCGTGTGCTGACCCTGGTGGTTGTCACGAAGTCCGGGCAGGAAGAAGACGCCATCGAGGCGGCCAACGAGGCCAGCCGCGAACACCCCTGCCGCATCATCGTGCTTGCCGATGCCGGGGTTGAGGCACCGGACCGCCTTGACGCGCAGATCCGCGTTGGCGGGGATGCCGGTGCTTCCGAAGTTATCGTCCTCCGAGGGTTCGGCCACATGGCCCACGAAAGTGAGTCCTTGGTGGCGGGCCTGCTGCTTCCGGACGCACCGATCGTGGCCTGGTGGCCTCACGGCGCACCGGAAAGCGCCTGCGAGACGTCCATCGGTCGTATTGCCCACCGGCGCATCACCGACTCCGCGAACGAGCCCGACCCCGCCCAGGCGCTGGAGAACATTCGCCGGACATACAAGGCAGGCGACACGGATCTGGCATGGACCCGCCTGACGAACTGGCGCATGCAGCTCGCAGCCGTGTTCGACCAAGTGGACAACGACCCCGTCTCGGCCGTAGCCGTTGAAGGTGCTTCGGACTCCCCCAGCACCCTGCTCCTCGCAGCCTGGCTGGGCCTTGCCCTGCAGGCGCCGGTAACGATCGTTGCCGATCCGGCGGGTACGGGCATCCGCCGCGTCCGCATGACGCGTGCCAGCGGTGACGTTCAGCTTTTCCGCCCCGGATTGTCCGTGGCCGAGCTGACGCAGCCCGGCCAGCCTGCCCAGCGCATCACCCTCCCCCGACGCAGCCTGAAAGATTGCCTCGCCGAAGAACTTCGCCGGCTGGACCCGGACGAAGTTTTCGGAGAAGTGATTACGATGGGACTGCCATTAACCAGTCAGAGGAGAGTCCAGACCAGTGCACGCTGAGCCCAGAGTAAGCATCCACCCCGATTCCAAGGTGCTCATGGCGGCCATTGCGGCCCGCCTGATCACCAAGCTCGTGGATGTCCAGGACAAGCACGGTGAGGCCACGGTGGTCCTGACAGGAGGCACTGTCGGGATTGGCACCCTGAAGGCGGTGGCGGATTCTGCTGCGGCACCAGCTGTCGATTGGTCCAAGGTGAACTTCTGGTGGGGTGATGAACGGTTTGTGGCCGCGGGCAGCGATGATCGCAATACCCGCCAGGCACACCAGGCCCTGCTCGCGCACCTTCCTGTTGATCCGGCCCGCGTCCATGAGCCGGGTTCATCGGACGAGTTCGCATCGGCTGATGACGCTGCGGCTGACTATGCCGACAGGCTGAAGGCAGCAGCAGAGGCAGAGCATGCCGCTGACATGTCCGATACCCGTCTGGAGGAGCCCGGTGTCTTGCCGCGCTTCGACGTACTGCTACTCGGTGTTGGTCCAGACGCCCACGTCGCTTCCCTTTTCCCGGAGCAGGCAGCCATCAGGGAGAAGAACCGTACAGTGGTGGGCGTTGAAAACTCACCCAAGCCCCCGCCGTCGCGCATTTCCTTGACTTTGCCCGCCATCAATACTGCGCAGGAGATCTGGATGGTGGTAGCGGGCGAGGACAAGGCCGGTGCCGTGGGCCTTGCCCTGGCAGGCGCCAACCCTGTTCAGGTCCCCGCAGCAGGCCCCGTTGGGCGCTCCAGGACCCTGTGGCTCATCGACGAGAACGCTGCGTCACGTGTCCCCCAGCAGTTGGTCCGGAAGGACCCCGCGGGCGCGTAACCGCTCCAACGCTCCAGCCAGGACGATTTCCGCGTCCTGGCTGGAGCGTCTTTCTTTAACGTAATCCAAGTGGGATTTGAAGAGGTCGTCTTCCGGCCGGGTTTCCGCAACCTGGCCGGGGTCCCTCGATGCAAGGAGGCCACACTTGGGGCAGTCCCAGTTCTTCGGTATTTGTTCGTCCGGCAGTTTAAGGAAAACAAGCCGCGTCTCGTGTCCCTTGGCGCACCAATACGGGACACGAATACGCGGCAGTTGTTCTCCATCGCCGTGGTCGCTTTGATGTCGCGGAGCAGATCCCAGTGCTACACCAACGCGGGTGCCCCGGTAACCAGGCGTGCCATGAACCATTTTCGAACCCCTAGCGACTCGGTGGTTGGCCGTCACGGCCCGTAGGCCTTACGGCCAACAGGCCCAGTCTAATGCGAGGGGTACGACGGCGGCACTGGTGTTTGGTGCCGAATGATTCAGAAGTGCTGGGAAGGCTCCCTTGCAGGAGCCTTCCTACGCAAACTTTTAGGAATCGCCGCCCGATGTGAAGCGCATGATCAGGCCCAGGCCGATGATGACGACTCCCCAGGTGACACCAAGAATGATGGTGAAGCGGTTCAGGTTCCGCTCAGCAACGCCGGAAGAGCTCAATCCGGAGCTCATTCCCCCACCGAACATGTCGGACAAACCGCCTCCACGTCCCTTGTGGAGAAGAATGAGCAGCGTCAGCAGAAGGCTGGTTACGCCCAGCAGGATCTGCAGAATGACATGAAGAACGTCCACGACGGCCTTTCGAAGAAGCGGAAAACGGGAGCCGGACTAGTCCGTGACGAGGTGGCTCTCGAACCTGACAATGTTAGCAAACTCAGCTGGGTCCAAACTGGCGCCACCCACAAGCAGGCCGTCAACATCGTTTTCTGCCATGATGGCGGCAGCGTTGTTAGCCTTGACAGAGCCTCCGTACAGAAGGCGCGTCTTTTCAGCTACGCCCTCGTCGAAGAGCTTGGCAAGTTCGACGCGGATGGCAGCACACATTTCCTGTGCGTCTTCCGGGCCTGCAACTTCGCCGGTTCCGATAGCCCACACGGGCTCATAGGCGACCACAAGCTCAGCGGCCTGTTCCGGTGTGAGGCCTTCGACACCGGCGCGCAGCTGGGCCAGCGTGTGCTCCACGTGTGTTCCTGCCTGACGGATTTCGAGGCCTTCACCGACGCAAAGGACTGGTGTGACTCCGTGGCGGAACGCGGCTTTGACCTTTGCGTTCAGGACGTCGTCGGACTCGTTGTGGATGGTGCGGCGTTCACTGTGCCCCACCAGGACATAGGCGCAGCCCAGCTTGCTGAGGAACTGGCCGGAGATGTCACCGGTATAGGCGCCGGAGTCGAACTGGGACAGATCCTGACCGCCGTAAACGACGTCAAGTTCGTCGCCCTGTACGAGCGTCTGCACGCCGCGGAGATCAGTGAACGGAGGGAAGACGGCAACCTCTACACGGTTGTAGTCATGCTTGGCGTCCGAGAGGGTCCAGGCGAGCTTCTGAAGCAAGGTGATGCCCTGGACATGGTCCATGTTCATCTTCCAGTTGCCTGCGATGAAGGGCTTTCGGACAAAGTTGCCGTTGGCAGAGGTAGTCACATGAACTCCAAGAATGCGTTGATAAATGGAACAGCCGGCAGGACGCGTGGGCGTCCTGCCGGCCGGGTTGCTGTTTAGCGGTCCAGGACGCTGAGGCCCGGAAGTTCCTTGCCTTCAAGATATTCCAAGCTGGCCCCGCCACCGGTGGAGATGTGGCCAAACTGGGAATCCTCGAAGCCGAGGGTCCTTACTGCTGCGGCGGAGTCGCCGCCACCGACCACCGTAAAGGCCACGGTGTCAGTCAGGGCCTGCGCGATGGCCCGCGTGCCGCTGGAGAATGCCTCGAATTCGAAGACGCCCATGGGGCCATTCCAGAACACGGTCTTGGCTCCTTCGATCTGCGCCGCAAAAGCTGACGCGGATTCGGGCCCGATGTCCAGTCCAATGCCGGAGGCACCAAACGAGCTTTCCTCTATAGCATCCGCGCGGACCACTTCGTGCTCGGCATCGGCCGCAAAACGGCTTGCAACCACGACGTCCGTGGGAATCACGAACGACGTACCGGCGTCAGCGGCGCGCTTGAGGTAGTCCTGAACGACAGGAATCTGGTCTTCTTCCAGGAGGCTGCCAGCTACCTTGTGGCCTTCGGCGGCCAGGAAAGTGAACAGCATGCCGCCACCAACCAGGATGGTATCTGCCTTGCCAAGCAGGTTGTCGATGACTGCCAGCTTGTCCGAGACTTTGGAACCGCCGAGGACAACAACGTAAGGCCGCTGGGTGTCTGCGGTGAGCTTCCGGAGAACTTCCACCTCGGTGTGCACCAGGTCGCCAAGGTAAGACGGCAGGCGCGTTGCGACGTCATAGACGCTCGCGTGCTTGCGGTGGACCGCCCCGAAGGCGTCGCCCACGAACGCGCCGTTGTCACCCGTGAGGGCAACCAGCTCGTCAGCGAATGCGCCACGCTCGGCGTCGTTCTTGCTGGTCTCGCGGGCATCGAAACGCACGTTTTCCAAGATGAGTACTTCGCCATCCTGCAATGCAGCTGCCAGGTCCTTGGCGGAGTCGCCAACGGTATCAGCAGCCAATTGGACGTTGAAGTCCGCGAGTTCCGCGAGGCGGGTGGCTGCGGGCTTCAAAGAGTACTTTTCCTCGGGGGCGCCCTTGGGGCGGCCGAGGTGGGCGGTTACGAGCACACGGGCACCGGCGTCCGAGAGCTTCTTAAGGACCGGGAGGGAGGCCTTGATGCGGCCGTCGTCGGTCACTGCAGAGCCGTCGAGCGGCACATTAAGGTCACTTCTGACCAGAATGTACCGCCCGCGGACACCTTCAGCGATGAGTTCGTTGAGGGTGTGAGATGTCATGTGTCTACCCTAGCCCAGCTTGGATGCGACGAGCTCCGTGAGGTCGACGAGGCGGTTGGAGTAGCCCCACTCGTTGTCATACCAGGAAACAACCTTGACCTGGTTGCCGATGACCTTGGTCAGGCCGGAGTCGAAGATCGAGGAAGCGGGGTCGCCAACGATATCCGAGGAGACGATGGGAGCATCCGTGTAGCTAAGGATCCCGGCGAACTGATCGGACTCCGCGGCAGCCTTGACTGCTGCGTTGACTTCCTGGACCGTAACTTCGCGGGAAACAGTGACCGTGAGGTCCGTGGCGGAACCGGTGGGGACGGGAACGCGGATGGCGTAGCCGTCGAGCTTGCCCTTGAGCTCCGGCAGGACCAGGCCAATGGCCTTGGCGGCGCCAGTGGAGGTGGGAACCATGTTGATGGCAGCAGCGCGGGCACGGCGGAGGTCTCCGTGGGGGCCGTCCTGCAGGTTCTGGTCAGCCGTGTAGGCGTGAACCGTGGTCATCAGTCCACGCTCGATGCCGAAGGCGTCGTTGACTACCTTGGCCAGCGGGCCAAGGCAGTTGGTGGTGCAGGATGCGTTGGAAATGATGTGGTGCGCTGCGGGATCGTAGAGCTCGTGGTTCACGCCCATGACAATGGTGATGTCTTCGTCGCTGGCAGGTGCCGAGATGAGGACCTTCTTGGCGCCGGCGTCGATGTGCTTCTGAGCAGCTGCGGCCTTGGTGAAGAAACCGGTGGACTCGATGACGATGTCGACACCGAGCTCGCCCCAGGGAAGGTTGGCGGGATCGCGTTCAGCAAGGACAGTGATGGACTGGCCATTAACAATCAGGTTGCCCTCTTTGACTTCCACGGACTGGGTCAGACGGCCACCGACGGAGTCGTACTTCAGGAGGTGGGCGAGGGTCTCGGGGCTGGTGAGGTCGTTGACTGCGACGATCTCAAGGTCTGCGCCCTGGGCCAGTGCTGCGCGGAAGTAGTTACGGCCGATGCGGCCGAAGCCGTTGATACCAATACGGGTGGTCACTGTGTGTCAATCTCCTTGGTGCTCTTGCAAGCACGCCTAGTGAGTCGGATTTTTATTTCCAACTAACAGACCCCGCACGTCATTGGGCAGAGGTGATTATCAGATCGGAGGGCGACCAGCCACGTTGCTGAAGGCTAACCGCCTTCCGTGACCCATCTTACGTTTAACTAAGCCTGCCCCCGCAACTGCGGGGGCAGGCTTTCCAGTATTTGGTCCCATTTCACTGTTAATGTGACTTTTGTTACATCAACGTGAACCGGGGCTCACCAGCTACAGAACGATGAGGCCCGTAGCGTTGGCGCGGGCTGCTTCGAAGCGCTTGGCGACGTCTGCCCAGTTGGCGATGTTCCAGAATGCCTTGACATAGTCAGCCTTGACGTTGACGTAGTCCAGGTAGAAGGCGTGCTCCCACATGTCCAGCATGAGCAGCGGAGTGGTGCCAACGGCGACGTTGCCCTGCTGATCGTAGAGCTGCTCGATGACCAGGTTGCCACCGATGGGCTCGTAAGCCAGGAAGGCCCAGCCGGAACCCTGCAGGCCGAGTGCGGCAGCGGTGAACTGGGCACGGAAAGCGTCAAATGAACCGAAGGCATCCTCGATGGCTGCTGCGAGTTCGCCTTCAGGCTTGTCGCCGCCGTCCGGGGAGATGTTGTTCCAGAACACGGAGTGGTTGATGTGGCCGCCGGTGTGGAACGCGAGGTCCTTGGAGAGGCGGTTGATGTTGGCGAAGTCACCCGATTCGCGGGCTTCAGCAAGCTGCTTGAGGGCGTTGTTGGCGCCTGCAACGTACGCAGCGTGGTGCTTGCTGTGATGCAGCTCCATGATCTTCGCCGAAATGTGCGGCTCAAGAGCTGCGTAGTCGTAGCCGAGCTCGGGCAGAACGTACTCTGTCACGAAATCCTCCAATGTAATGGACCGAAGTCCGGTTTGGTAACTCTCGTTGTGTTCATCCGGCCGGCAGGCCAGCCGGAAATCCTTGGGGAAGAAGCCTGCTCCTGCCGCCACCGGCAACAACCCGCTGCGGCCTCACAGTATTTCCTCCACACGATCTCGATTCTATGGGCGGGACCTACTCGTCCATCATTTCCGGAGTCACATTTGCTTCCGTACCGGGAATTCCGAGATCGAGTGCGCGTTTGTCAGCCATCGCGAGCAAGCGGCGTATCCGGCCCGCAATGGCGTCCTTGGTCATGGGGGGATCGGCAAGGCGGCCCAGCTCGTCCAGGCTTGCCTGCTTGTGGGCGACCCTGAGCTCCCCCGCATACTTCAGGTGATCCGGAACGTCATCGCCCAGAATTTCAAGCGCGCGGTCCACCCTGGCACCTGCCGCCACGGCGGCCTGCGCCGAACGGCGAAGGTTGGCGTCATCAAAGTTGGCCAGCCTGTTGGCAGTGGCCCGGACTTCCTTGCGCATGCGCCGCTCCTCCCAGACCATCAAGGCGTCATGTGCGCCCATTCTGGTAAGGAGCGCGGCGATCGTGTCGCCGTCGCGGATAACCACGCGGTCGACGCCGCGGACTTCGCGGGCCTTGGCCTGTATGCCCAGCCGCCGTGCAGCACCCACGAGTGCCAGCGCGGACTCCGGCCCGGGACAGGTTACCTCCAAGGACGAGGAACGTCCGGGTTCGGTGAGGGATCCATGGGCCAGGAAAGCTCCGCGCCAGACGGCTTCCGCATCGGCCGCAGAGCCATTGACAACTACAGAAGGCAGTCCGCGTACCGGACGGCCGCGACCGTCCAGGAGTCCTGTTTGGCGTGCCAGGGCTTCGCCGTCGCGGACAACACGGACCACGTAGCGGCTGCCCCGGCGCAGGCCGCCGCCTGAGACCACGATGATCTCGCTCTGGTGTCCGTAAACCTCGGCAATCGCGGCGCGCAGGCGCCGGGCAGTCGAGGCCAGGTCCACCTCAGCTTCGATGACGATTCGTCCCGAAATAATATGCAAGCCGCCAGCAAAGCGGAGCATCGCCGAAACCTCAGCTTTACGGACTGAAGATTTCTTGATGTCCAGCCGGGACAGTTCGTCCTTGACCGACGCGGTAAGTGCCATCGCGTGTGTATTCCTAACTGTTCCCGAAAATATCGTGGTACGCCGCCGCCAAGAGCAGTGGATCGTGGACGGGGCGGCGCCTCGAAGCCCCTACTCTACCCAACACCACTTCCGCACCGATCATCCCCGCTGCTTTCTCAAAGGCCTTCAGGTCCTGGATCGCCGAGGGATCGGCAAGTACGACGTCGACGCTGAACTCCGGTGCGTAGCGTCGAAGGACATCCAAGTGGTCGGCCGCCGTCATGCCGGACGTTTCCTTGGTTTCGACATCAAGATTCATGGTGAGGCAGCGTTTGGCTGCAGTATCGCCCAAGGCTTGCCGAAGCTCCGGGAGCAACAAATGGGGCAATACCGATGTGTACCAGGACCCTGGTCCGAGAATGACCCAATCGGCGAGCTCGATCGCGGTGAGCGCCTCAGTGCAGGCTCGGGCGTCCTCGGGCAGCAGCCGCACTTCCTCCAGTTTTCCAGCAACCGCGCATTTCGCCTGGCCGCTGACCGTCTGCAGTTCGTGTCCCCCGCCGGGCAGTTCCACCCGGGCCTGGCCCTCGATGGTCAAAGGAACACTGGACATCGGCAGCACTTGGCCCCTCGCGCCCAGCAATGCCCCGGCCCATTTGAGGCCGGCCACGGTATCCCCCAGCAGCTCCCAGAGGGTGACGATAAGCAGGTTTCCCATCGCGTGGTGGTCCAGCGAACCGCCCTTGGCGGTTCCCGCAGCGAAGCGGTGCTGCATGACGTCCCGCCATGTGCGCCCCCAGTCAGTGTCGTCGCACAGCGCGCTCAGTGCCATCCGCAAGTCGCCGGGCGGCAGGACACCATACTCGTCCCGTAGACGCCCGGAGGAGCCGCCGTCGTCAGCTACCGTGACGATTGCCGTCAGCTCTGACGTCAACAAACGAAGTGCGGAGAGCGAGGCCGCGAGGCCGTGTCCCCCACCGAGGGCCACCACGGAAGGACTCTTGTTTTGTTGGCTGCCCGGAACGCCCTTGGGCGGGATGAGGGGCAATGGACCTGTGAGGACTCCCATTACTCACGCCCCAGGTCGCGGTGCGTGGTTGTGACGGTAACGCGCGGATATTGCGCGAGGCGTTTGGAGAGCTCGACGGCGACTGCAACCGAACGGTGCTTGCCCCCGGTGCATCCCACAGCCAAGGTGGCGTAATGCTTGTTCTCCTGGCGGTAGCCGTCCAGGACTGGTTCCAGTGCCTTCACGTAACGGTCCACGAACTCCTGGACCCCATCAGCGGTTAGCACGTAGTCGCTGACGTCCTCATCCAAGCCTGTGTGGGGACGAAGTTGCGGAACCCAGTGCGGGTTGGGAATGAAACGGGCGTCGGCCACGAAGTTGGCGTCTACAGGCAAGCCGTACTTGAATCCAAAACTCATGACGTTCAGCCGGAGCGTCACAGGTCCGGTATCGCTGAAGAGTTCAGTGATCGCCGTTGCAAGGCCGTGCACGTTGAACTCACTGGTGTCCAAGACGACGTCGGCATG
Source organism: Paenarthrobacter sp. 10L420 (assembly GCF_056395385.1). NCBI lineage: Bacteria > Bacillati > Actinomycetota > Actinomycetes > Micrococcales > Micrococcaceae > Paenarthrobacter > Paenarthrobacter sp. 10L420. Next base: position 250,458 of record NZ_JBFTJK010000006.1, read on the forward strand.
CTCCCGGAGTTCGCGCAGGACTTCACGCTCTATGCCGATTCCGTCAAGGATCCGACCACCGCCCTGCAGCGGATGCGGACGCCGGCCTTGTTCGAACCGGCGGACCAGGACTTCGTCACTGGCATCGAGGAACAGCACACGGAACGTGATGCCGGTGGCGCTCAAGGCGCCCAGAGCAGTCTGGATGTCGGTAAAGAGGTCCTTGCTTCGGACATCTACCACTACGGCCAGCTTCGGAATGGATTTGGGCGCGTGCGAGACAATTTCCGCCAAGGTGCCAAGCATCTGGGGAGGAAGGTTGTCGACAACGTACCAACCGTGGTCCTCCAAGGCGTCCGAAGCGGTACTGCGGCCCGCCCCCGACATGCCGGTAACCACCAGCAGTTCCGCCTCCGCCGGCTTGACGGGCGTTAGTCCGTCCTGCTCCGCGCCGGCTCCTGCCGTTGCCTCATCCATCAGTGGTCCCCGTTTCCTTGGAAGTGGTTGTTACAGCCTGACCGGTGGCATCGCAATCGCGGCCACCGGTCAAGTTCTTACCCTAGCTAAGATTCGAGGATTTCGCCGGTCGTCATGTTCACGGCGGGAGCGGCTTCACCTGCGTCTTCGCTGGAACCCAGATGCTGCACGACCGCCGCTGCCAACGCTGGACCGATGCCCTTGGCAGAGGTAAGTTCCTCCACACTGGCCGCCCGGATCTTCTTGAGGGAGCCAAAATGCGCCACCAAGGCCTTGCGTTTGGCCTCTCCCAAGCCCGGAACGCCGTCCAAGGCAGAGACCGTCATGGCCTTGCCGCGCTTTTGCCGGTGGAAAGTGATGGCGAAGCGGTGGGCTTCATCGCGGATGCGCTGGAGCAGGTACAAGCCCTGCGACGTCCGGGGAAGGATCACCGGAAAGTCGCTGTTGGGGAGCCAGACTTCTTCAAGGCGCTTTGCCAGGCCAACCACGTAGACGTCGTCGATGCCCAACTCAGCCAAAGCACGCGCTGCAGCATTGACCTGCGGCTGCCCGCCGTCCACCACCACCAGGTTGGGCGGGTACGCGAACTTGGCTTTGGGGGCCGGCATGGTGGGGTCCGACGGCGGCGCTTCAGTTCCCTTGGCAGCCGCGGCGGTGCCCGCACGGGTCGGGTTGACGATTTCGCCGGAGACCGGCACCTGGGCGGCCTTGTCCGTGAGGTAGTGGCGGAAGCGGCGCGTCAGGACGTCATGCATGGCGGCCGTATCGTCCACTGCCGCAGCACCCGTGATGGAGAACTTGCGGTAATCGGACTTCTTGGGCAAGCCGTCTTCCACCACCACCATGGACGCCACCACGTTGGTTCCCTGGACGTGCGAGATATCGAAACATTCGATCCGAAGCAGCGGAACCGGAAGCTCCAAGGCCTCCTGAAGCTCCTGAAGGGCCAGCGAGCGGACGGTGATATCCCCGGCGCGGCGGGTCTTGTGCAGCTTCAGCGCCTGCTCGGCATTCTCCCGTACCGTGGACATGAGCGCAGCCTTGTCACCTCGCTGGGGCACGCGGATATCCACCTTTGCCCCGCGGAGCCCGCCCAGCCATTCACTCAGCTCGGCATGGTTGCTCGGATTTTCCGGAATCAGCACTTCCCGCGGGATGCGGCCCTGGACCTCGCTGTCCTCCCCGTAGACCTGCTGCAGCAAGTGCTCGATGAGTTCCGGCGTCGTGGCGTCTTCGACTTTCTCCACCACCCAGCCGCGCTGTCCACGGACCCGGCCGCCGCGGACGTGGAACACCTGCACGGAGGCCTCAAGCTCGTCTTCATGAAGCGCGAAGACGTCGGCGTCCGTATCTTCCGCGAGGACTACGGCGTTGCGTTCGAAGACCTTGCGCAGAGCGATGATGTCGTCCCTGAGCCGTGCGGCGCGCTCATAGTCCAGTTCCGCGACAGCGGCCGCCATATCTTTTTCAAGCCGGTTGATGAAGCGCTTGGCTTCCCCACCCATGAAGGCGCAGAAGTCCTCCGCAAGTTGACGGTGTTGCTCAGGCGTCACGCGGCCGACGCAGGGTGCCGCGCATTTGTCGATGTAGCCCAGAAGGCACGGGCGCCCACTGGCTTGCGCCCGCTTGAGGACACCTGCGCTGCAACTGCGGACCGGGAACACGCGAAGGAGGGTGTCCATGGTCTCCCGGATGGCGCCAGCCGTGTAGGGGCCAAAATACCTGGTGCCCTTTTTGCGTTCGCCACGCATGACCTGCACCCTGGGGTACTTCTCCCCCATGGTGACGGCCAGGTAGGGATAAGTCTTGTCGTCCCGGAAGACCACGTTGAAACGAGGCTTGAATTCCTTGATCCAGGTGTACTCCAGCTGTAGCGACTCCAACTCGCTGCCCACAACGGTCCACTCCACGCTGCTCGCAGCATGGACCATGGCATGGGTCTTGGGTAGAAGCCCGGAGGGGTTGGCAAAGTAGGAATTCAGCCTGGAACGGAGGTTCTTGGCCTTGCCCACGTAGATGACCCGGCCGTGGGGGTCGCGGAAACGGTAGACGCCCGGGGTGGTGGGAATTTCACCCGTCTGGGGCCGGTAAGTTGCTGGATTTGCCACGATTCCAGTCTAGTGAACTGGACCGACAGCCAACGCCAGGCGCTCAGTCCACCGACTTGCTTTGGTTGTAGCTTGTGGACCGTTCCTGACCGCTGAGGGCAGCGATGGCATCCATGATCTTGTCCGTCACCAGGCGGCGTGCAGGAAGGGAATGGTCAGGGCCCGTCTTGTCGAAGTAGAGCGGCTCGCCAACCTTCATGGTGAAATGCTGGGGGCGGACGGCGTTCTTGTCCGCTGGCTGCAGTTTCTCCGTGCCTATCAGCCCCACGGGAATTACAGGTGCGCCCGTGGTGAGTGCCAACCAACCGACGCCGGTCCGGCCGCGATAAAGGATGCCGTCGCGGGACCGGGTGCCCTCCGGGTAGATTCCAATGCCCTTCCCGGACTCCAGGATATCCAGCAGGGTCTTCAGTGCCTGCACGCTCGCTGCCTGTTCACCGCGTTCCACCGGGATGGAACCGACGGCTTCGAAGAAGGACTTCATCACAGCGCCCTTAACGCCTTTGGTGGTGAAGTACTCCGCCTTGGCGAAGAAAGCCACTGGACGAGGCATGAGCGCCTGGACAATCACGCTGTCCAGGAACGAGAGATGGTTCGGGGCCACGATGAACGGGCCGTCTTTGGGCACGTTCTCCAGTCCAATGACCGTGGGCCGGCACGTGGTGGAGATCAGTCCACGCGTAGTCCAGCGGATCGCATCAAAGACTGCCATCGTTTTGTACCTCGCTCAGGGCCGCCGCGCGGACAGCGTCAAGTTCTTCAATTTTGGTTCGCAACTCACGGGCGCTGCCGACCACGGCGACTGCACCGGCCTCCTCCAGCTCGCCGTCCTGAGCGAAGCCCCAACGGACGCCAATGCAATCCAGACCGTTGGCCATTGCTCCGGCAACGTCCTGGTGCCGGTCTCCCACCATCACCGCAGGCTGGGAGTGGAGATCCGCCAAGGCGGCGCCAACAATCTCGATCTTGCCGGACGCGGAATTGGCCGCCAGCGATTCATCGTCAGCAGCTCCCCTAATGGACACAAAGAAATCCGCTATACCGTGATGCTCAAGGACAGTCCGGGCAATACCTTGGGGCTTCTGGGTTGCAACTGCAACGGCCCGCCCTGTTTCGGCAAAGAATTCAAGGAGGTCGAAGATTCCCGGGTACAACTTGCTCTGGCCAATTCCGGTTTCCCTGTAATGCCGCCGATAGCGGGAAATGGTTTCGTCGACCAATTCCGCCGGGACATCCGCTAAATGCAGAAGTGCATCGCTGAGCTTGGGGCCAACCATGGCGTTCAGCACGGCCTGTTCCGGAACCGGAAGGCCCATTTCGCGCAGGGCCGCGGATATTCCTCCTGTGATACCGCCGGCTGGATCGACAAGGGTGCCGTCCAGATCGAAAATTACGGGCACCGTTGTTTGAGTCACCGGGTTAGTTTCTCACGAGTAGCGGCATGCCTGAAACTCGCATGCCGCTACCGGAATACTTCTGCCGTGCTGAGGATATTCTTTAGGCGTCCCGTGAGGCGGTCCGGACAGTTAGCGCAGAATTTCCGCAAGGAACGTTGCGGTGTGGCTGTCAGTGGACTTGGCTACCTGCTCAGGTGTGCCCGTTGCGACGATCTTTCCTCCACCTGAACCGCCGTTCGGCCCGAGGTCCACAATCCAGTCCGCGGACTTGATGACGTCCAGGTTGTGCTCGATGGTGATCACGGTGTTGCCTTTGTCCACCAGTCCCTGAAGGACCATGAGCAGCTTCCGGATGTCCTCAAAGTGCAGGCCAGTTGTGGGTTCGTCCAGAACATAGATGCTGCGGCCGTTGGACCTCTTCTGGAGTTCTGCGGCCAACTTCACGCGTTGCGCTTCACCGCCGGACAGGGTTGTGGCTGGCTGGCCCAGCCTGACATAGCCCAGTCCTACGTCCACCAAGGTGTTCAGATGCCGCGCGATCGGAGTGAAGGCAGCAAAGAATTCAGCGCCTTCCTCGATGGGCATGTTGAGGACATCGGCAATCGTCTTTCCCTTGTAATGCACTTCAAGGGTTTCGCGGTTGTAGCGGGCGCCGTGGCAAACCTCGCAGGGAACGTAGACGTCAGGCAGGAAGTTCATTTCGATCTTCAATGTGCCATCGCCGGAGCATGCTTCGCAGCGGCCGCCCTTGACGTTGAACGAGAACCGGCCAGGCTGGTAACCCCGAACCTTTGCTTCGGTGGTTTCAGCAAACAGTTTTCGGATGTTGTCGAACACGCCTGTGTACGTTGCCGGGTTGGAGCGCGGTGTGCGTCCGATGGGGCTCTGATCAACGTGGACCACCTTGTCCAGGTGTTCTAATCCATTCACGCTCCGGTGCCGCCCGGCAACCTGCTTGGCGCCGTTGAGCTTGTTGGCGAGGACCTTGTAAAGGATCTCGTTCACCAGCGTTGACTTGCCCGAGCCGCTGACACCCGTCACTGCCGTGAAGAGCCCCAGGGGGAACGTGGCATCCACATTGTCCAGGTTGTTTTCCCTGGCGCCGACAACCTTCAACTCACGTTTTTTGTCGTACTTGCGGCGCTTGGCCGGGATATCGATCTTGCGGCGGCCGGACAGATAGTCGCCAGTCAAGGACTCCTTGTTTTCCAGGAGCTCCTTGTAAGTACCGGAATGTACAACCTGTCCGCCGTGCTCGCCGGCGCCAGGTCCAATATCAACCACCCAGTCCGCTTCATGGATGGTGTCCTCGTCATGCTCCACCACGATCAGGGTGTTGCCGAGATCCCGAAGGCGGGTCAGCGTCTCGATCAAGCGGCGGTTATCGCGCTGGTGAAGGCCGATGGAGGGCTCGTCCAGGACGTAGAGGACTCCCACGAGGCCGGACCCAATTTGGGTAGCAAGGCGGATGCGCTGGGCTTCACCGCCGGACAAGGTCCCGGAAGGACGTTCCAGGTTCAGGTATTCAAGCCCTACGTCCAGAAGGAACGTCAGACGGGCCTGAATTTCCTTCAGGACCTGGTGGGCAATCTGCGCCTCGCGGTCTGTCAAGGTCAAGCTGCCCAGGAACGACGCGCAGTCACGCATGGGAAGCGCCGCTACTTCAGCGATTGACTTGCCATTAATCAACACCGACAACGAAGCAGGGTTGAGTCGCGCACCGTTGCACTCGGGGCAGGGAATCTGGCGCATGTACTCTTCGTACCTGTCCCGCGCCCAATCCGAGTCGGTTTCGCCGTGCTTGCGGTGCACATATTGAATGGCACCCTCAAAGCCGGTGCTGTACTTGCGTTCCCGGCCAAACCGGTTCCGATACTGGACCACAACCTTGTGATCCTTGCCGTGCAGCACGGTGTTCCGGACATCCTTGGGGAGCTTTTCCCACGAGGTGTCCATGGAGAAGCCGAGTTCATGGGCCAGGCCCTCCAGGAGGCGGTTCCAGTACTCGGTGGTGGCGGTGCCCAGGGACCAAGGCGCGATGGCGCCCTGTGCCAGGGAAAGCTCGGGGTTGGGAACGATCAGTTCCTCATCCACTTCAAGCCTGGTTCCGATGCCACTGCAGGCTGAGCAGGCGCCGAAGGGGTTGTTGAACGAGAAAGAGCGAGGCTCGATTTCATCGATGGCCAGGGGGTGCTCGTTGGGGCATGCGAGGTTCTCGGAGAAGGCACGGATACGTGCGGGGTCTCCGGCCTCAAGGTCCACGAACTCAATCAGCACCCGGCCTTCTGCCAAGCCCAGCGCAGTTTCAATGGAATCGGTAAGCCGCTGGCTGATGTCTTCCTTGACCACCAAGCGGTCCACTACCACTTCGATGGTGTGCTTGAACTGCTTGCCAAGCTTGGGCGGCTCGCTGAGCTGTACCAGCTCGCCGTCCACCCGGGCGCGCGAATAACCTTTGGCCGTCAGCTCCTTGAAGAGGTCCACGAACTCGCCCTTGCGCCCGCGAACCACGGGGGCCAGAACTTGGAAGCGTGTGCCCTTTTCCAGTTCCAGGAGCTGATCAACGATCTGCTGCGGGGTCTGCCGGGCGATGGGCTCGCCACAGACAGGGCAGTGGGGACGGCCTACACGCGCCCAGAGAAGACGCATGTAATCGTAAATTTCGGTGATGGTGCCCACCGTGGAACGGGGGTTCTTGCTGGTGGACTTCTGATCGATCGACACTGCCGGGGACAGGCCCTCAATGAAGTCCACGTCCGGCTTGTCCACTTGGCCCAGGAACTGGCGGGCGTAGGCGGACAACGATTCCACGTACCGCCGCTGTCCTTCGGCGAAGATCGTATCGAAGGCCAAGGAGGACTTGCCCGAACCCGAAAGGCCCGTGAACACGATCATCGCGTCCCTTGGGAGGTCCAGATCTACATTGCGCAGGTTGTGTTCACGTGCGCCCTTGACTACCAGCCGGGACAGGTCCGGCCTGGTGGGCTTGGTATCGGGAACGACGGATACGCTCTTCAGGGCATCGATGGCTGCATCTTCAGCTAAGGCTTTGGGCACCTACCAATGCTAATCGAAAACTTCTTCGAATTTCCATGTCGTGCCTCACATGCTACTCATCGGTATCAATCAGCGTCATACGCGGCCGCAAGAAGCTGTACCGCTTCGGCGAATGAGGCGCCTTGGGCCTTAGCCGCAGCAGCATATTGGGCGGCAACCTCCGCAAGCGCGCCCCAGCGGTCATCCCGGGCACACACGATGGTGCCGTTGCGTCCCCGCGTAGCGACGACGCCCGCAGCCTCCAACTCCTTATAGGCCCGGGCCACTGTATGTGGGGCCACATCCAGCACGCCCGCAAGATTGCGCACCGGCGGGAGCTTGGCTCCCACTGCGAGGACCCCGGAGTCTGCGAGTTCGATGATTCGCAGTCTCAACTGCTCAAAAAGGGCAACTCCGCTGCTGGTGTTGGGGCGCCAGTTCCCGGGAAATCCGTCCATGGCAGTCATCGCGAACACCGGCCAGGTGCCGGGACCCATGCGGGCGTTTGCTGCTGAATGAAGCGTCCATGGTCCATGCCGAGAATTAGACCAGCGACGCGGAACGGGAACAAGCCACTGACGGCTGGAAACTTAATTGCTACGGCCGGCAACGGGTCGTGCGGCCTCACGTGTCCCTCCGGGCCACCGCAAAGATGCGGCGGAACGGGAACACTGTTCCGTGGCTTGTGGCCGGATAAGCCTTGCGCAGCAAAGCGGAGTATTCGTGCTCGAAGTCGGCGGCATCCGCGGGAGACAAGGCTGCGAGCACTGGCCGGAGTCCCGTGCCCCGCACCCATTCAAGGACCGGATCCTTGCCCGGTAGTACCTGCTGGTAGGTGGTTTCCCAAGCGTCAGCTGCGCATCCGGCGTCGAGCATGATCCCAAGGTAGTCGGCGGGACTACCCACAACGCCATCATGCCGAAGAACGTCGCCAAGGCGGGAGGACCACTTGGATGACTCGGCTAGCTCCCTCATGAGCGTGTGCGAAGGGGATGTGAAATTTCCCGGCACCTGCAGGGCGAACCAGGCACCCGGCTTAAGTTCACGTAGCCACTGACCCAGCATGGCTTGGTGCCCGGGAACCCACTGGAGCGCGGCATTGGTTACTACGACGTCGGTCTCCTGGTCAGGCTGCCAACCAGCAATATCCGCCTGCTCGAATTCCATGTTGGCGAATTTCCGGGCTTGTCCAGCTGCCTTCGCAAGCATCTCGCCAGAGGAATCGAGGCCGACGATGCGGGCATCAGGCCAGCGCACAGCCAGTGTGGCTGTGAGGTTACCGGGGCCGCATCCAAGATCCACCACTTTCCGCGGCGACTCAGCCTGAATCCTGGCCACGAGGTCATGGAACGGCCTGTCCCTGTGATTGCCGAACTCCACATACTTGGATGGATCCCACCTCATATAAGCCTCCTCGCATTTGGCAGCAGCGCTGGGGCGAGCCTAAACCGTCCGGGCACTAAGCTGGAAACCAATGAAACTTCTTGAGCAGCTCCCTGGTTCCACCGCCTCCAACCCCTTGGGTCCGGATGAGATCTACACACGGTTCGTTGAGTGGACAGAGGGCCGCGGCTTGCAGTTGTATGCTGCTCAGGACGAGGCCATAATGGAACTCGCCTCTGGCGCCAACGTCATCCTGGCGACGCCTACGGGCTCGGGAAAATCGCTTGTTGCCATTGCAGCCCACTTCGAGGCCATGGCCCGCGGCCAACGAAGCTACTACACCGCTCCCATCAAGGCTTTGGTCTCGGAGAAGTTCTTCGCGCTCTGCGATATCTTCGGTGCCGAAAACGTTGGCATGATTACAGGCGACTCCGGCGTGAACCAGGATGCGCCGATTATTTGCTGCACCGCCGAGATCCTGGCCAATATTGCCCTCCGCGAGGGAGCCTCCGCGGAACTTGGCGCTGTGATCATGGATGAATTTCACTTCTACTCCGATCCCCAGCGCGGATGGGCCTGGCAGGTTCCCCTGCTTGAACTCCCCCAGGCCCAGTTCCTGCTCATGTCCGCCACGCTGGGCGACGTCAGCCGTTTCGAAGCCGGCCTCACTGAACTCACCGGCCGGTCCACCACAACCGTTAGCTCTGCGGAGCGTCCGATTCCGCTGCATTACTACTATCACCTCACTCCGGTCCACGAGACCCTGGAAGAACTGCTCTCCACCAAGCAGGTCCCCGTCTACGTGGTGCACTTCAGCCAGGCAGAAGCGATCGAACGCGCCCAGAACCTGATGAGCATCAACATGTGCAGCCGGGATGAAAAGGACCGGATCGCAGAGCTCATCGCCGGCTTCCGGTTTGCCGCAGGCTTCGGAAAGACGCTCAACCGGTTGGTCCGCCATGGCATCGGTGTCCATCACGCCGGGATGTTGCCCAAGTACCGGCGTTTGGTGGAGCAACTCGCACAAGCCGGGCTCCTTAAGGTCATCTGCGGTACCGACACCCTGGGCGTGGGCATCAACGTTCCCATCCGTACGGTTCTGTTGACGGCGTTGAGCAAGTACGACGGCGTACGCACCAGATCGCTTAACTCGCGTGAGTTCCACCAGATTGCCGGCCGCGCCGGCCGCGCCGGGTACGACACCGCCGGTACCGTAGTGGTTCAGGCTCCTGACCACGTGGTGGAGAACACCAAAGCCATGGCCAAAGCCACCGCCAAATTTGGCGATGACCAGAAGAAACTGCGCCAAGTGGTCAAGAAAAAGCCTCCGGAAGGATTCGTTTCCTGGGGTGAGCCGACGTTCAAGCGCCTTGTGGAGTCCGTACCCGAGCCCTTGACTTCAAGTTTCACTGTCACCCACGCAATGCTGTTGAACCTCATGGAACGCCCCGGAGATCCTTTCCAGGCAACGCGGCGCTTGCTCAGCGAAAACCACGAGAACCGCGCGGCGCAGTTGAAACTCATGAAGAAGGCCTTGGGAATCTACCGCGAACTGCTGGCCGCGGGTGTGGTTGAACGCATTCCGGAGGATCAACAACAGTCCGAAGGCCGTTCCGTCCGCTTGACGGTCCACTTGCAGGCCAACTTCGCCCTGAACCAACCGCTTTCTCCGTTTGCACTTGCCGCGCTGGAACTGTTGGATCCAGAGTCGCCGTCGTATGCACTGGACGTTGTTTCGGTTATCGAAGCCACGTTGGATAAACCGCGCCAGATTCTCTCTGCCCAGCAGAAGAAGGCCCGTGGCGAGGCAGTTGCCGCCATGAAGGCTGACGGCATCGAATATGAGCAGCGCATGGCCATGCTCGACGAAGTGACGTACCCGATGCCCTTGGCGGAGATTCTCGGCGAGGCCTTCGAGGTGTACCGAAAGGCTGCGCCGTGGGTGGGCGACTTCGAGCTGGCGCCCAAATCGATCATCCGCGACATGTATGAACGCGCCATGAACTTCGGAGAGTTCGTGCAGTTCTACGGCTTGGCCCGCTCCGAAGGCATCGTCCTGCGCTACTTGGCGGATGGATTCCGTGCTCTCAGGCAGACCGTGCCCCAGGACTTGCTGCGCGAGGACCTCGAGGACCTCATCGCCTGGCTGGGTGAACTTGTCCGGCAAGTGGACTCCAGCCTCCTTGATGAGTGGGAGGAGCTCACTTCAGGGCTTACGCCTACACCGCACGATGCTCCCCCGCCACCGCCGCCGCTTTTGACCACGAACATCCGGGCTTTCCGGGTCATGGTCCGGAACGAAATGTTCCGCAGGGTGGAGCTCTTCGCGGACGAAGACTCTGCCGCGCTGGGTGAGCTGGACGCCGACGCCGGCTGGGACGCCGAACGCTGGGAAGAGGTTCTGGACGACTACTTCGATGAACACGATGACATCGGCACGGGCCCCGATGCCCGTGGGCCCGGATTGCTTATCATCACCGAAGAACCCGGCACGTGGCGGGTCCGCCAGATCTTCGATGACCCCGCCGGAAATCACGACTGGGGCATCTCTGCCGATGTGGATCTCGCCGCTTCCGATGAGACGGGCACCGCTGTGGTTCGGGTGACGAACGTCAACCGACTCTAGTCAACCGTCTGAAGGAGGTCCCGTGGAATCCGTCCCTGATCTCGGCAGTAGCTTGCGGGCGCTGGACGTCATGAGCACACAACCCACGGCGCCCTGGACCGGACCGCGACGATGGTGGGCAGTTGCAGATGGCGTTCCTGCACTGGACGTGGAAGGCCTGGCTTTGGGTGCGGTGCGGGCTGCAGCGACGGGGCTGAACGCGTTGACAGGAACGACGCACAGGTACTCGGTTGACGCCGGACCTACGGCGGCTGCGTTCGATTCCCTGGGGCACCTGCGGATAGGTGGCCAGAAACCTGAAGGGTTCGCTCCGTTGTCCGGTTTCCGGAGAACCGCTGATGGCTGGATCCGCCTCCACGCTAACTATCCACACCACGCCGCCCGGCTTATGGAGGCGGTCTCGGCCAGCGAACCTGCCGATGTGGACCGCGCATTACTGGCCATGACGTCTTTGGAAGCCGAAGACCTTATTACTGGCAACAACGGCGTAGCTGCCGCCGTCCGCACCAGGGAAGAGTGGGCAGCCGCTCCTATGTTTGAAGCGGCCAGTCAGGGGCCGTGGATCAGTTTCGGCCACCTTGGAGCAACCACGGAACCAAGCCGCCCGTCGTCGTGGGTTCCTTCCACGGATCCGGAACGCCCTTTGGCAGGTCTGAAAGTCCTGGACCTGACCCGCGTTATTGCCGGCCCCGTGGCAACCCGGCTCCTCGGAGCCCTGGGCGCCGACGTCCTCCGGATCGACCCTCCGCACGTTCCGGAGTTGACAGACGCTTTCATTGACTCAGGCTTTGACAAGCGCAGCGCCGAAGCAGACTTCCGGAATCCGGACGATCTGGCTGCTGTCATGGAACTTCTGGAGATGGCAGACGTAGTGATCATGGGGTATCGCGACGGCGGGCTGGATCGTTTTGGATTAACACCTGACGCGCTGCTGCTGCGCCGCCCGGACCTCGTGGTGGCCACCTTGAGTGCATGGGGCCACGGAGGTCCTTGGCAGGGGCGACGTGGTTTTGACAGTCTGGTCCAGGCAGCGTGCGGCATAGCTGACCGATATGGTCATTACGACGACGGCGGGTGGCGGCCTGGCGCGCTACCGGTGCAGGCGCTGGATCATGACACGGGCTATGGCCTTGCTGCGGCAGTGTTCGCTTTGCTGACCCAGCGACTGGCTACGGGACGTGGCGGAACGGCCCGGCTTTCGCTGGCCCGGACAGCGGAAGAGCTACTTCTCCTTCCGACGGGCATCGGGACTGACGTCGAGCTGCCAGAGCCCGATTACCACGAGGTAGACAGCCCCTACGGCCGTCTCCGGTACGTCGGTCCGCCCATCGCGGTGGACGGTGTTCCCATTGCTTATCAAGAACCGCCTGTCACGTACGGTTCCTCCGCACGGCGTTGGCGGTAGGCGGCCGGCCCCTGGTAAAGCCCGGCCCCTAGTAAGCTCGGAAGCATGAGTGTAATCCGCCCTGCCACCGTTGAAGACGTTCCCACAATCCTGCGCATGATCCACGATCTTGCGATCTACGAAAAGGAACCCGACGCCGTCAGGAATACCCCGGAGCTGCTGACCGAGGCGTTGTTCGGAGAGAACCCGCGGGTGTACGCGAGCATGGCCTGTAACGCTGCTGGTACAGTGCAGGGCTTTGCCCTGTGGTTCCTGAATTACTCAACGTGGGAAGGTGTTCACGGCATTTACCTGGAAGACCTCTACGTCGTTCCGGACGCGCGTGGCGAGGGCCACGGCAAGTCGCTCCTTCAGCATCTGGCCGCGACCGCCGTCGAACGTGGCTATGCCCGGGTGGAATGGAGCGTCCTGGACTGGAACGAACCGTCCATCAAGTTCTATAAGAATCTTGGCGCCTTCCCCATGGAGGAGTGGTCCACGTTCAGGCTGACTGGAGAGGCGCTGGAAAAGTTCGGAGCAGGTGCCAGCAACCGCAACAAGGCTCTTGCCCATGGCTGAAATGCGAGCTGTGACCGACGCTCACCGTATTCGCGCCCGGCATGAATTCCGAGGCGTCCGAACCGCCGAGCACTACTTCACCGTCCCTCTGGACCATGATTCGGCTAAATCCGTTACGGACGACCAGGCGACCGGCGAAACGATCACCGTGTTCGCACGGGAGTATTCCTCCACCGATCACTCAGAGGAGGAGGCCGCCAAACTTCCATGGTTGCTGTTCCTCCAAGGTGGACCTGGCGGGCGCGGGAACCGCGTCACTTCCCTTTCAGGGTGGATGAAGGCGGCGGCCAAGGATTTTCGGATCCTGATGCTGGACCAGCGTGGCACGGGCCTCTCCACACCTGTGGAGCGACAATCATTGGCGCTCCGCGGTGACGTCGCAGCCCAGGCTGACTACCTGACGCACTTCCGGGCTGATTCAATCGTGGCCGACGCCGAGTTCATTCGGCATGCCTTGGATTCCGGGCCATGGTCAGTGTTGGGCCAGAGCTTTGGTGGATTCTGCGCGTTGACTTATTTGTCGTTTGCCCCGAAAGGGCTGCGGGAGGTCCTCATCACGGGAGGACTTGCTCCCCTGCATGGCCCGGCCGAGCGCGTGTACCGTGCCACTTTCCGCCGGGTGGCGGAGCGGAACGCGGAGTACTTCGCCTGGTATCCGGAAGACCGCGAAACTGTCACCAGGATCGTTCGCCACCTCGAACAGCATGAGGAATTCCTGGCCAGCGGAGAACGGCTGTCGCCCGAGCGGTTCCAGATGGTGGGATCATTCCTCGGCGGCAACACCCGGGTGGACTCCCTGCACTACCTTCTGGAGGACGCTTTCATCGAAACACCTTTGGGTGAACGACTGTCGGAGGTGTTCCTGGAGCAAGTGCGTAGCCTCGTGAGCCGGGCAGGGAACCCCTTGTACGCGGTACTCCATGAATCGATCTACGGGCAGGGCGAAGCCACGGATTGGGCAGCGTGGCGCGTGCTGGAAGAATTCCCCGAGTTCAAGCCGGGAGCGGAGGCCCCCCTGCTCACGGGAGAAATGGTCTACCCCTGGTACTTCGAACAGGATCCGGCGCTGATCCCGCTCCACGACGTAGCCGCCTTGCTGGCTGCCAAGTCGGATTGGTGTCCCCTATATGACCACCAGCAGTTGGCGGTCAACAAGGTTCCAGTGGCAGCGGCCGTCTACAAGGACGACATCTACGTGGACCATGACCTCTCAATGGAAACCGCGGCGGCAGTACGGGGGCTTCAAACCTGGGTCACGGACGACTTCCACCATGACGGCATCGGGGAAGACGGCGAAGGCATCTTTGGGCGGCTTTTCGGGCTGGTGCGGAGTTCCCGCTGAGGCCACAGCTGTCCTAGGCAGGGATTGAACGGCGCGCCCGGGCAGCGGTGGCGGCTGTCAGTGCCAGCATCACAGCGGCCAGCACTCCGGCGGCTATGTTCAGCCCTTCGTAGCCGAGCCAGGCGAGGACAAGTCCGGATGTGGCGCCGCCCGTTGCACCCGCCGCGCCCATGAGCGTATCGGAAACGCCTTGCACGGTTACCTTCTGCTCTTGGGCAACACTTTCAGCAAGGAGCGTGGACCCGGCAATGGTCGCGGCGGACCATCCAAGGCCAAGGATGATCAGACCTATGGTCACCAACACGGGCTCTTGCTGACCGATTCCAGCGATCAGCACTGCCACCAGCAGAAGACCGTGCCCTATGGCGATCGTCTGGATGCGGCCGGCTTTGTCCGTTAGCCAGCCCCAGAGCGGCGAGAGGGCGAACATGCCGGCGATATGCAGCGAAATGGTCAGCCCAATGACTACCAGGGCATCCGTGCTGTCAGTTGTTCCGCCGTGATGGCCGGCATGTGAACCGCCCACCAGCTGCTGCAGGTGCAAGGGCGTCATGGACATGATCGCCACCATGACGCCGTGGGCAGCAACCACGGCTGCAAGCGCAAGGATGGCCCGGGGCGAGGAACGAACAGCTTGAAGGCCGGAGCGGATAGTGCCCCTGACAGGGAGGGTCCCCGAGCCTGCGGACTCCGAGGCCAACCGCCGCGCCAGCAGCAACGGGTCCGGCCGCAAACCGATGAAGAGCAACACCGCCGCCAGGAACAGACCTGCGGCTGAGAAGACGAAAGGACCGGCAATGGGTGGCAGGCCCAACGCGGACCCCACTGCGGCACCAGGTTGGATGAGGTTTGGACCGGCCACGGCTCCGATAGTGATCGCCCAGACGACAGTGGACAGTGACCTGCCGCGGTGCTCAGCGTGGGCGAGGTCGACGGCGGCGAACCTCGCCTGAAGGTTGGCGGCTGTACCAAGTCCGAGAAAACCGGCAGCGAGCAGGAGCAACGGGAATGATTCGGCCACCACGGAGACCATCACCAGGACTGCCCCGATCATGGCAGCCAGCAGGCCAGAAACGAGGCCCACCCGGCGTCCGCGCGCTTCCGCCAGCCGTGCCAGCGGTAGGGCAGTCAAGGCTGCCGCGAGGGTGAGGACAGTAGTGATCGATCCCGCCCACGCCTCGGACCCGGACAGATCCACGGCCAGGAGCGATCCGATGGACAATGTGGCGCCGTTGCCGACTCCGCTGAGGAGCTGGGCCGAACTGAGCAGGAAAACAGAACGGCGCTGGACCCGTTGGGGGTCCAGCGCCGTAGTAGAAGTGGTAGTCACTTCACGAGACTACAACTTTCACAGCCCGGTTACTCGGCTTCGCTCAAGCTCTTCTTCGAGTCCTCTTCCAACCGTGCGTCCAGCTTGGACTGGCGCGCCGCCGGGCTGAGCAAGCTGGCGACGACTGCTACGACGATCGTGCCGATAATGACCGCCAAAGAAACGAAGGTAGGAATCTCGGGAGCCCACTCGATGTGGCGGCCGTTGTTGATGAACGGAAGCTCGTTGACGTGCATTGCGTGCAGGACGAGTTTGACGCCAATGAAGGCAAGAATGACTGACAGGGCGTGCTTCAAGTAGATCAGGCGGCTCATCAGTCCACCCAGCAGGAAGTACAGCTGGCGCAGGCCCATGAGCGCGAAGATGTTGGCTGTGAAGACGATGAAGGCACTCTGGGTCAGGCCGAAGATCGCGGGAATGGAGTCCACCGCGAACAGGAGGTCGGTCATTCCGATGGTCACGAAGACGATCACCATCGGGGTGAAGACCTTCTTGCCGTTTACGGTGGTGCGCAGCTTGCCGCCGTCGAACTTTTCAGACATCGGCAGGACCTTGCGCAGGCGCGCAACCAAGGGGTTTTCGGCACCTTCTTCTTCGTCTTCACCGGAATCCGTGGCCTGCTTCCAGGCAGTCCACAGCAGGAAGGCGCCGAAGATGTAGAAGATCCAGCTGAACTGCTCGATGACCACCGCGCCCAGGGCAATGAAAATACCGCGGAGGACCAGTGCGATGATGATGCCCACCATCAGCACTTCCTGCTGGTATTTCCGGGGCACGGAGAAGCGGGCCATGATGATGATAAAGACGAACAGGTTGTCGATGCTCAGGCTGTATTCAGTAACCCAGCCGGCGACGAACTGGCTGCCATATTCGGGGCCAGTGAAGTAGAACATGGCACCGGCAAAGACCAGGGCCAAGGCAACGTAGAAGGCGACCCAGAGGCCGGCTTCCTTCATTGATGGTTCGTGGGGACGTTTGACCACCAGGAGGAGGTCGATGAGCAGGATGATGCCGAGGGCGACGAATGAGCCGACCTCAAACCAGATTGGAAGCTCCATTAATGCAGGCCTTTCGCAGGGTACGGGAAAGCGGTGTAAGTCTCTCCGGCCTGCCAGTGCGGTGAATGCACATTCAGCGGCCCACTATGTCCGGCGAGGCATCTGTGCCTTGCGTGCTGACGGACATAGCGCTTGGGATACTCCCCTACGTGACCACAACCTTACCTTAGGCGTGCCCTGCGGACTGCATTTGACGCAATTCGCGCTTCAACTCCCCCACTTCGTCGCGGATTCGGGCGGCGACCTCGAACTGCAGCTCGGCAGCGGCCCCGTGCATTTGTTCCGTGAGTTGTTCGATCAGGCCAACCAGATCTTCTGCGGGAGCCGCGGCCAGTCCGTCCTTCCGGACGGTGGCTGCACCCTTGCTGCCCGAGGTACGTTTGGCTCCCTTGGCCAGCCTGTTGTTGTTCAGGAGCTCCTGGGTATCAGCATCTTCGCGGGCCAGCTGGTCCGTGATATCAGCGATTTTCTTCCGAAGCGGCTGGGGATCAACGCCATTGTCGGTGTTGTACTTGACCTGGATGGCGCGGCGACGGTTGGTTTCCTCGATGGCGTGCGCCATGGAGTCCGTGATCCTGTCCGCATACATGTGGACCTGGCCGGACACGTTTCGAGCGGCACGGCCAATCGTCTGGATAAGGGACGTGGCTGAACGCAGAAAGCCTTCCTTGTCCGCATCCAGGATGCTGACCAGCGAGACTTCAGGCAGGTCCAGGCCTTCGCGCAGGAGGTTGATGCCGACCAGGACGTCAAAGACACCCATCCGGAGCTCGCGCAGCAGCTCAACCCGGCGAAGAGTGTCGACGTCGGAGTGGAGGTACTGGACTTTGACGCCGTGGCCCAGGAGGTAGTCCGTGAGGTCTTCGGCCATGCGCTTGGTCAACGTAGTTACCAGGACGCGTTCATCGCGTTCAGTGCGCTGGCGGATTTCGCCCAGGAGATCATCGATCTGTCCCTTGGTGGGCTTCACGATCACCTCGGGATCGATGAGTCCAGTGGGTCGGATGATCTGCTGGACAGTGCCGTCTGCCTTCCCGAGCTCGTACTTGCCGGGTGTGGCCGACAAGTAGACGGTCTGGCCGATGCGTTCAAGGAACTCGTCCCACTTCAAAGGCCTGTTATCCATGGCCGAGGGCAGTCGGAAGCCGTGGTCCACCAGCGTGCGCTTGCGGGACATGTCCCCTTCGTACATAGCGCCGATTTGCGGGACAGTGACGTGGGATTCGTCGATGACCAGAAGGAAGTCGTCTGGGAAGTAGTCCAGGAGGCAGTGCGGTGCCGTACCGCCTGCACGGCCGTCGATGTGCCGCGAGTAATTCTCGATGCCGTTGCAGAAACCCATCTGCTGCATCATTTCCAGATCGTAGGTGGTCCGCATCCGCAGCCGCTGGGCTTCCACCAGCTTGTTCTGGCTCTCCAGCACCTTCAGGCGCTCTGCGAGTTCGTCCTCGATGGCCGAGATTGCGCGGCCCATCCGCTCCGGGCCGGCAACGTAGTGGGAGGCCGGGAAGACGTACATTTCGGTTTCCTCGCGGATGACCTCGCCCGTTACCGGATGCAGCGTGTAGATGTTCTCGATTTCGTCGCCGAAAAATTCGATTCTGAGTGCGAGTTCCTCGTACATGGGAATGATCTCTACAGTGTCACCACGGACGCGGAAGGTGCCCCTGTGGAAGTCCATGTCATTGCGCGCGTACTGCATGGAAACGAACTTGCGAAGGAGATGATCCCGGTTCATTTCGGCGCCCTTGGTGAGCGTCACCATGCCCGCGATGTACTCTTCGGGTGTTCCCAGGCCGTAGATACAGGAGACTGTGGCTACTACGATGACGTCGCGCCGGGTCAGCAGCGCGTTGGTGGCCGAGTGCCGAAGCCGCTCGACTTCCTCATTGACCGAGGAGTCCTTTTCGATGAACGTATCCGTCTGCGGTACGTACGCTTCCGGCTGGTAGTAGTCGTAGTACGAGACGAAGTACTCCACCGCATTGTTGGGCAGGAGTTCCCTGAACTCGTTGGCCAGCTGGGCCGCCAGGGTCTTGTTTTGAACCATGACCAGCGTGGGACGCTGCACCTGCTCAATAAGCCAGGCTGTGGTGGCGCTCTTGCCCGTACCAGTGGCGCCGAGAAGGACAACATCCTTCTCGCCGTTGTTGATGCGCTCTGTCAGTTCCGCAATTGCCGCCGGCTGGTCGCCGGCGGGTTTGTAATCGCTGACGACTTCGAAGGGCGCGACGACACGGTTGATCTCCTGGGCAAGACTCATGACACCAATCTACCCCCGCACCCCGACAGTTTATTGTTCGGATTTAAGTCCCGCTGCAACAGAAGAATACGACGGCGGTTGCCAGCCGGTGCGGCTGGCCCACTCATCCATCAGCGGCCAGGCCGCATCCGTGAACCAGGGTTCTTTGGCATCGGCGTAGGCAGCCGTGCCGGGGTCGCTGGCATGTTGTGCAGCAAGTTCGCGCTTGTGCCCCTCATACAGGGCAACGGCAGAAGCTTCGGCCCTCAACCAGTCACGAAACAGCAGCGCGTATCTCCAGCCGGGCGAGCCGGCAACGCGCACATGCAGGTTCGTCGGGCGTCCTGGATCCGCATTGGCATGGAAGCGTTTCTGCCATTGGGCCGGATCCGGCTGTGACGGCTTCGGGGTGTCCGCGACGACGCCCGGAACACGCGGGTATCCGGCTGCGGCCAGACGTGGCGCAATCCGATCCGCCACCTCGAGATCGGCAACAGTCAGTTGAAGGTCAATGACATCCTTGGCCGCCAACCCGGGCACCGATGTAGATCCAATGTGGTCCACGGCAAGGATGTCCTCCGGTGCCGCTGCCTGGATCCGCGAGGACAGTCGGGCCGCTTGCGGGCCCCAGTCGGTTCTGGAAGCAGACAGGACTGGCCCTTCTGTTCGCCGGGCACGAACACCCCGCCGGCAATTGTCAGCGAAGGGCAGCAGTCGACCGAACCACAAGGCATCCACTGTGGCGAGCAGTTCCTCCCGGCTGCCGGAATTTTCCAGGACGATGTCCGCTGCAGCGTTTCTTGCCTCTTGGCTGGCTTGGGCCGCCATTCGGGAACGCGCGTCCTCCAGGCTCATCCCGCGAAGGTCTACCATGCGTTGTATCCGCACGTCATCGGGAGCATCCACCACAATCACCAAATGGAAAGCACTCCCCTGCCCTGTCTCAACCAACAGGGGAATGTCCTGGACCAGAATGTCTTCATCCGCGGCTTGGGCAACGATTGCGGCTGCTGACTCCCGGACCAACGGGTGGATGATGCCGTTGAGCATTTCACGCCGTGAGGGATCCTGGAAAACTATGGCGCCAAGGGCGGGCCGGTCCAGTCTCCCCTCAGGGCCTAGGATCCCCGGTCCAAAAGCCTCTACTACGCGGGCGAGCCCCGGAGTTCCGGGCTCCACCACTTGCCTGGCAATGAGGTCAGCATCAATGAGCACGGCCCCCAACTCCTGCAGCCTGGCAGCTACCAGCGATTTTCCCGAGGCGATACCGCCCGTCAGCCCGATCTTCAACACCCCTCCACACTAGACTGAAGCGGTGGAAATTGAGGATGACAGCCGTGCAACCAGTTACACAACGTTGGCTGAAGGTCCGGATTTCCGCCACGAACTGGAGATCCGGCGTTCCCGCTTCATCACTGTTCTCCGCCGCTCGCCGGACGAAGAAACTGCACGCTCCCTGGTGGCTGCGCTGAGACGCGAGTTCCATGACGCACGGCACCACTGTTCGGCTTTCGTTGTAGGTCCGGACAGGATGATTCAACGTTCCAGTGACGACGGCGAACCGTCGGGCACGGCCGGTATTCCCATGCTGGAAGCACTGCTCAAACGTGAGACAGCACCCGGGGTGACCGACCTTAGCGACGTAAGTGTCGTCGTCGTCCGCTATTTCGGCGGAATCCTCCTGGGCGCGGGCGGGCTGGTCCGTGCCTATTCCGAATCGGTATCTGCAGCTTTGGAACTGGCACCCCTGGTGCAGCGTCGACGGCTGCGGCTTTGCGACATCGACGTGCCGCACGCGGACGCCGGACGCTTGGAGAACGAACTCCGCGGATCCGGCTTTGTCATGGCCAACACCAGCTATGAAGCCAAGCACACAGTCCTCCGGGTCGCGCTGGCGGACAACAGCGACGCCTTGGCGGAGGCGCACTCCCGTGTAGCGGCCCTCACTGCAGGCACGGGCACTCTGAGTCCGCAGGGAACGGAGTGGATCGATGTGCCCTGAATCAACTATGCAACCCCGGGGGGCCGCAGCCGGACTCGAAGGGCCGGCTTAGCTTAAGCAGAAGGACCCCTGCCACATGGCAGGGGTCCTTCTTTGGCTATTCAGCGCATCCCGTGAGGGGTGGCGGAATTAGTTGCCGGTCAGCTTCTCACGCAGTGCGGCGAGAGCTTCGTCGGACGCCAGGGTGCCGGCGTTGGACTCAGCAGCAGCCGGCTCCGAGGAGTAGCTGGTGGTGCCGGAATCGCTCTCACCGGACGTTGCAGCGGCAGCGTCGTCAGCAGCGTGCTGTGCAACCTGCTTCTTGTGGGCTTCCCAACGGGTCTGGGCGTCAGCGTACTGCTGCTCCCAAGCGGCGCGCTGGGTCTCGTAGCCTTCGAGCCATTCGTTCGACTCGGGGTCGAAGCCCTCGGGGTACTTGTAGTTGCCCTCTTCGTCGTACTCAGCGGCCATACCGTACAGAGCGGGATCGAACTCGGTGCTGTCAGCGTCAACGCCCTCGTTAGCCTGCTTGAGGGAGAGGGAGATGCGGCGACGCTCGAGGTCGATGTCGATGACCTTGACGAACAGTTCGTCGCCAACGGAGACAACCTGCTCGGCGAGCTCAACGTGGCGGACAGCCAGCTCGGAGATGTGAACGAGGCCTTCGATGCCGTCTTCGACGCGAACGAACGCACCGAACGGAACCAGCTTGGTGACCTTACCCGGGACAACCTGGCCCAGGGCGTGGGTGCGGGCGAAGGTCTGCCACGGGTCTTCCTGCGTAGCCTTGAGCGACAGGGAGACACGCTCGCGGTCCAGATCCACTTCGAGGACCTCGACGGTGACTTCCTGGCCAACCTCGACAACCTCGGACGGGTGGTCGATGTGCTTCCAGGAGAGCTCGGAAACGTGAACGAGGCCGTCTACGCCGCCAAGGTCCACGAATGCACCGAAGTTGACGATGGAGGAAACAACGCCGGGACGAACCTGGCCCTTTTCCAGCTTGTTGAGGAACGTGGAGCGGACCTCGGACTGGGTCTGCTCGAGCCATGCACGGCGGGACAGCACAACGTTGTTGCGGTTCTTGTCCAGCTCGATGATCTTGGCTTCGATCTGCTGACCGATGTACGGAGCGAGGTCGCGGACACGACGCATCTCGACGAGGGATGCGGGCAGGAAGCCGCGCAGGCCGATGTCCAGGATGAGGCCACCCTTGACAACCTCGATGACGGTACCGGTAACGACGCCGTCTTCTTCCTTGACCTTCTCGATGTCGCCCCAGGCGCGCTCGTACTGAGCACGCTTCTTGGAGAGGATCAGACGGCCTTCTTTGTCTTCCTTGGTGAGAACCAAAGCTTCGACCTGATCGCCAACGGCAACAACTTCGCCGGGGTCAACGTCGTGCTTGATGGAAAGCTCGCGGGAAGGGATGACACCTTCGGTTTTGTAACCGATGTCGAGCAGGACTTCGTCGCGGTCGACCTTGACGACGGTACCTTCGACGAGGTCACCGTCGTTGAAGTACTTAATGGTGGCGTCGACAGCTGCGAGGAAGTCCTCAGCGGTACCGATGTCGTTAATGGCGACTACGGGGGTACCGGGCTTCTCGGTGGAGGTGATGGTCATGTAGTAGGGGCTCCGTTGTGGATAGTTAGTCGGTCAGGCAAACCGCTGCCGCCCGGGTCCGGACGGCAGAACACGGCAAAATACCGGGTCATCCTGATTTGTGGATTAATACAAAATGGACGCATGCACGTAGTACACGCCCGTTTATTCTAGTCGTATCTGCAAAGCAGGGTCAAAAGGACTCCGGCAGGGCCAGCAAAGGCCTTCATGCAGGCAGGACGTCTCCGAGCCGCGCGAACGTAATCCCTCGGTCCAGCAAGCGAGGCAAAGCCCTCGCGTAACCCTCTGCAGTTCCGGCGCCCGGCCTGTTGAAGTGCGAGATGACGATGTCTCCCGCCGCTGCCTTGGCCACTTCCCCGGCGACGGTAGCCGGCGCAAAGGTGGCCCCGCCGTCGCCGTTTATCGTGAAGTTGACTGGCAGCATCCCCAGCCTGCGGGTCATGCTGGCAGCGACGTCATCGTAGAACGCCGTTCCTGGCCGGAAGAAGCGCGGGGAAACCCCGGTTAACTCATGCATGAGGGCCTGGTTGCCCATCAATTCCTCGTACACTGCCGCAGGGTTTGCCGTTCCGGCTATGCCGTAAGCGGACTTGCCATTGACTGACAAGGGCAGGTGAAGTGTGCCGTGGTTCGAGAGCTCGAACAGGGGGTCGGCGGCCAGTTCCGCGGCAAGTGACTTGTTCGCGTTAATCCAACGGCTGTTAATGAAAAGTGTGGCGGGGACGTTGAGGCTGCGAAGTGACTTGAGCAGCTTGTGGTCACAGCCGGTTCCGCCTGGGCCACCGCAGGCATCGAACGTGAGGGCCACATGCCGGGATGCCGAATTGTTCACCACACCCGTCACGTGAAGCCCCCATTCCTGCGGCCGGAGGGATCCAAATTCTGCCAGGATCTGCGGCTTGCCTGGGATGGCGGCTGGCAATGCGGGAGCGCTCGACGGCGGCACTGGACTCTGGTCGCCTGCGTCGCCGCTGCCTCCCTCACCGCTGCCGGCCTTGGCGGCGAGGGCAGCAGCAGCTTGCTCACTGGACAGCGCGGCGATGGAGGGCGGTGGCGTCGCAGGGCCGGCCCCGGGTCCGTTTGGTGGGACAACCGCCGGCCCATTTGAGGGACTACCAGGGGCCATCTGCCCTGGTGCGGCGGCGTCCGGGAGCGCCCCTCTCCCGTTGTCCGCGCAAGCCGCCAGAGCTGCAGTTGCCAGCCCCGCCATTCCAAGCAGCACCGAACGCCGGCCGGCCAACGGCCGCCGCTTGGAATCCCCCATGGATGTCCTTGTCTATTGAGTATGTGAGTCGCTTGTAAAAGTGCTTATTTCCGGAAGTGCTTTTTAGAAGTGCGTGAGGCAGTGCGCCGGCCGTTCCACAGCAAAAAGCTTCTGGGCTGCGAACGCGGCACCGGGCTTGCTTTCGCTCATCCGCCCGGCAGCAGTGAGCGTCGCTGGGGACACAGCACCAAGATAGATGGACGCGAGATCCGCGACATCCATGCGGAGATCAGGTTGTTGGCCGGATGCCTCGGTGACGGCCGCGGTAGCACCGCCGTCGGCCTCCAACGCCCATGTGCCACCAGCCAGACCAAGTGTATCCGAGACTTCCATGACGAGCTTTCCGGCAACCGGATACCGTCGGGCGGACAGCGCTGCCGGAACGTCCAGGATCCGTAACCACAACATGTCCCGCACGTCCGAGGAGTCGATGCATCTGGGATCTTCCAGGGCCCAGGTCAGTGGATCGTCCACGGGGGCCTCGGCCCACGTCACCTGGTCAATGAGATCGATGCTCCCAAGGAAGCGCCAGAGATCGAGATAAGCCGCATTGGTACCAGCAACGAGGTCCACGATTTCCATGGTGTAGGGCTTGTGATCCCAGCCCTTGAAGCGATAGGAAACGTAGCCGTCCAGTGTTCCGGAGGCGTTGTAATGCAGGGCGCTTCTGACACCGGTGTCAGGCTTTCCGTCATGGCCGATCGCTCCGGAAGCCAGCAAGCGATAGTACTCTTGGCGGTCTACTGAGCCAGGAGTCGCACGCTGGACGTGGCCGAAGATCTGTGGCGCAACCTCCAGGAGCACGCCGGGGTCAGCCACCTCTACAGTTCCTGTCGCCAACCCCTTGAGGCGGAAACGAGGGCCGGTGTCGACCTTGATGCTGCGTTCAAAGGTAGCCACGCCAAAACCGAAGCGGCCGTAGATGGACCCCTCTGAGGCGGTCAGCGCTGCCATGGCGAGACCATCGTCCTTTGCGCCGGCAAGGTCAGCGGTGATCATGCCCCGGAGCAGCCCTTTGCGCCGGTGCGTTCCACGGACAGTCACGTTGGTCACCAGGTTTGATTCCAGTTGTCGGCCAAACCCGATATTCAGGGATTTGCGCATGGTGCCGTACGTGGCCACCGGGACCTCGACGCCCAGAGCGTGCTCGGGAACGACTCCGTTGATGTACACCCCGGTCAACTCACGCTGGTCTGTGCGGTAGGCCGCCAGGGTCTTGGCGATGTACTCTTCGTCACGCCTGTGCTGGTGGAAGCCGTGCGAGACTGCCTGGACCCATGCGGCACAGCGGGAGTAGGCAGGGTCCTCACGATCAGCTGTAGCAGGGAATTGTTGAACCCTGTATTGATCGGCATATTTCTCGGCGGAGTTCGTTTCGGAATAACTTTCATTGGGATCAGCCACGCCCCCGAGCCTAGCCAGACGCCGGAGGGCGCGCCACCATCAAGGCGGCGCGCCCTCCGGCGATCCTTTCGAACGTGCGGGCTACTAGTGGCCGGCCTCGTACCAGCTGGACCCTACGCCGAGCTGGACGTCCAAAGGGACAGACAGCTCAGCAGCAGTCCCCATTTGCTCTACGACCAGTTTTTCGACGGCGTCGCGCTCTCCCGGGGCGACCTCGAGGACGAGTTCGTCGTGGACCTGGAGGAGCATCCGCGATTTCAAGCCCTGGCTCGCAAGTTCGGCTGAGACGCCCAGCATTGCCCGCTTGATGAGGTCGGCGGCGGAACCCTGGATGGGCGAATTAAGCGCAATGCGCTCGGCTGCTTCCCGGGCCTGACGATTGGTGCTGGTGAGGTCCGGGAGGTAACGGCGGCGACCTTCAATGGTGGCCGTGTAACCGTCCACCCTCGCCTGATCCACAACGCCCCTGAGATAGTCACGCACACCGCCGAAGCGATCGAAGTAGTCCTTCATCAGCGTCCTGGCCTCATCCACCGAAATCTCCAGCTGCTTTGAGAGGCCAAACGAGGTCAGCCCGTAAGCCAGGCCGTAGGACATCGCCTTCACCTTGGAGCGCATCGCGCTGGTGACCTCGGCAGGAGGGACATTGAAGATCCGCGAGCCCACGAAGCGGTGCAGGTCCTCGCCATCCCTGTAGGCCTGGATCAGCGCCTCGTCACCGGAGAGGTGGGCCATGATGCGCATTTCAATCTGTGAGTAGTCAGCAGACAGAAGGCATTCATACCCCTCGCTGACCACGAAGATCCCGCGGACCCGGCGGCCTTCTTCACTGCGCACCGGGATATTTTGCAGGTTGGGGTTGTTTGAGGAGATCCTGCCCGTGGCGGCGATGTTCTGCGCGTAGGTGGTGTGGATACGCCCGTCATCCGCAACGGACTTCTTGAGGGTTTCCACCATCTGGGCGAGCTTTGAGGATTCGCGGTGGGCCATGAGCTGCACCAGGAACTCGTGGCCGGTCTTTTCCAGCAAGCCCTTCAGGGATGCGGCGTCGGTGGTGTAGCCGGACTTGATCTTCTTGGTCTTGGGAAGTCCAAGTTCCTCGAACAGGACGGTCTGGAGCTGCTTGGGTGATCCCAGGTTTACCTCATGACCGATTGCCGCAAACGCCTGTTCCTGGGCGTTCTCGATCACCTTGGTGAGGTCCGCAAGCTGTTCGTCCATGCGATCCGTGGAGACGTAGATACCGGTCAGTTCCATCTGCGCCAGGACGCGGGACACCGGAAGCTCCAGCGTGGTCAGCAGGGCGTCGGCTTTGATACCGGCAAGTTCCGTTTCGAAGTGCTTGCTGAGGGCATGCACGACGGCGGCCTGCTGGACGAGGGCTGCGGCCGCGGCTTGGTCGCTGCCTCCGGTGAAGTCCAGCTCCAACTGCCCGGCGGATGCGGTCACAACGCCCAAGGAGATCTTGAGGTGGACCTGGGCGAGCTCCGGGAGGTCGTAGCTGCGGCGGTCCGGCTGGATCAGGTATCCGGAAATCGACGTGTCATCCACAACGCCTTCCAAGCCCAGGCCACGGTTGTGCAGGGCCTTGAGCGCGGCCTTGAACTCGTGCACCACCTTGGCTTCTTCAGGGTCCCGGAGCCAGCTGGCCAGCGCCGACTCGGCTGCTGAATCCAGCCCGCTGAGCTCGATGTAGGCAGCGCCATTGTTCCGGACCACAGCCAACGCGCTGGCATCCTCGCCGATACGGCCCTGGACAGGCTGGATGGCTATCGCGGAACGAGTGCCGGAACCGGCGCCGAAGAAGGCCTCAAGCTCAGCGGCGCCCTGGAGTGTAGCAAACTCAGGGGCTTCGATGGTGTCCGGGGCAGCACCGGTGGTGTCGTCGCCGTAGAGATCGAAGAGCCGGGGGCGGAGCGTACGAAATTCCAGCTCCTCGAACAGTTCCTCGATGGCCTGGCGGTCGGGGCGCGGCTCGTGGAGGTCCTCCAGCCTGACGGGCAGTTCGAGGTCTGTCAGCAGCTGGTTCAGCCTGCGGTTCCGTTTGACGTTCTCAAGGTTCTCCTTGAGAGCTCCGCCCACCTTGCCACCGATGGCGTCCAGGTTCTCCAGGATGCCTTCCAGGCCACCGTAGAGGTTGATCCACTTGGCGGCAGTCTTTGGGCCCACGCCCGGTACGCCCGGAAGGTTGTCCGCCGATTCGCCCACGAGGGCAGCCAGGTCCGAATACAACGCGGGCTTGACGAAGTACTTCTCTTCAATGGCCGCAGCATCCAGTTTGGGGATGTTGCTCACGCCCTGCTTGGGATAGAGCACAAAAACGTTGTCGTTGATGAGCTGGAAGGAGTCCCTGTCCCCGGAGACCAGGAGGACCTCAAAGCCGGCGGCATCCGCCTGGGCCGCAAGGGTGGCCAGGATGTCATCAGCTTCGTAGCCGGGCAGAGCAATGGTCTTGATTCCCCACGCCTCCATAACCCTCGCGATGAGGGCGATCTGGCCCTGGAACTCCGCGGGCGTCGCGTTACGGCCGCCCTTGTACTCGCTGTACTCGGCCTTGCGGAAGGTGGTGTCGTCAGAGACATCAAACGCTACGGCGACGTGCGTGGGCTTCTGGTCCTTGATCAGGTTGATGAGCATGGAGGTGAACCCATGCACGGCGTTGGTGTACTGGCCTCTGGCAGTAGAGAAGTTTTCAGCGGGGAGGGCGTAGAAGGCCCGGAAAGCCATCGAATGGCCATCCAGGACCAGCAACCTGGGCCGGCCCTCCCCCGTGGTGCTGGGTGAAGCGGTGGAAGAGGGGCTGGGTGCTGTTGCAATGGCAGCAGCTTGGGCCGTTGGAACCTGGTCCGGTTTGGTTGTTTCACTCACAGGTGCCAGCCTAGTTGGCATGATGGACAATTTCACGCCGAACCGGTTTGTCGACGAGCTGAACGAGGCAGGTGTGCCCGAAGAGTTCCATGAGTGGCTTTCCGGGCATGGCGTTGGCTCCCTTGTGGTGAAAATGGGTATTCGGTTTACCGAGCTCAGTGCCGAACGCACTGTGGCAACCATGCCTGTGGAAGGGAACACGCAAGTAGCCGGCATCCTTCACGGCGGAGCCCACGTGGTCCTGGCGGAAACCCTGGGCTCATTTGCCGCGTCGCTTCACGCCGGCAGAGGGCGGCACGCTGTGGGAATCGAAGTCGGCGCGACGCATCACCGCTCCATCGCCAGCGGAACGGTAACCGGCACGTGTACGGCGATCCACCTGGGCGGGACGTTGGCCACGCACGAGATCGTTATCACAGACGAAAAAGGCCGGAGGCTTTCAACTGCCCGGATTACCAACATGATCCGCAACAACCGCCACTGACCAACCAGCTACTGACCAACCAGCTACCGCGGCCCAAAGAGCTACTGCGGCGGCATGCGGTAATGCAGTTCAGCCGCGGCCCCGGCAAGGATGCGCGAGGACAGCAACTCAAGTGGCGCCGTCGGACCCTTGAGCGGCAGCAGCCGCTTACCGGCGCCGAGCACAACGGGGATGATGGTGACGATCATCTCGTGGAGCAATCCGGCGTTGGCGAACTGGGCTACCAGGTCCCCGCCGCCCACCAGCCAGACGTTCTTGTCTCCGGCGTCGGCGAGGAGGTCCGGGGCGAACTCGCGCACATCCCCACGGACGAACGTGACGTTCGAACCGGCCGGAGCCGAATATTCATGGTGGGTGAACACCCAACAGGGGGTGTCGGGGTACGGCCACTTGCCGGGCTCGTGCTCCATGAGCCAACGGTAGGTCTCGCCGCCCATGGCGATACAACCCACCCCTGCGAAGAAGGACTCATAGCTGCCGCTCACGCCTTCAACCTGGTCGAATTGCAGGAGCCAGCCGAGGTCGTCGTCCGGAGAAGCAATGAAGCCGTCGACGGTGGAGGCAACGTAGTACTGGAAGATCGACATGGCCCCAGACTAGTCAGTTGGCGTTGGCGTTCCCATACTCCACACGCACACTGCCATCATCGCGGAGTACCACCACCCGGCCCTGGGCAAGCGTCCATCCGTCGTTCAGTAGAAAGATTCTTCCGCCGCTGACCACCAGCAGTCTCAGGCCTGTGTACCGGTACAGCGGCACGGCATCTGTACCAGCTGACTCCTCATGGACGTTGGGCGCTGTCACGGCCAACCGCTCCTTGCTGTACACCACGGCTGTTGGAAGCAGACTGGACCGTTCCTGGTAATCGATGGCTGCGCCCCGCCCAAGGGCTTGCGCGTAATCAGAGGTACCCCAGAAGAGAAGCAGGGTGACCAGGACAAACACCAGGGATCTCTCGAGCGAGCGCGGAGTGGCGGCGCGGAGTCCCCGTTGGGCCGGATCGGCGGCCCGCCGGCGCACGCTCAGTCCCCAAGCCCCCACAAGTAGGCCGGCCGCGATGAGGAACGGCGCATAGAGCAGGATCCGTTCCGGCTGGGTCACGATCGCCACCCACATCACGGCCGCGTAGGCGAAGCCAAGAACCAGCACTACCAGGGCGGCTCTTCGCAGAAGTGTCCGGTAGCGTGCGGCGCCCAGGAGTCGGGAAACCAGCCTATCCACCATGAGCCACAACAACCCGATCACCACGAGCCAGGCCAACGGCTGAAAGAGCGACTGGATACTCCGCAGGATAAAGTCCTGCACGGTATAACCGAACAGGCTGACGTCCAGGCCCATGGCTTTCGCCTGGGCATCCGTACGCGCCCAGCCGAAGTAGACCAACAACGCCGTGGCCACGGTGAGGGGCGGACCAATGACGGAGAGGACGTCCAGGGTCCGCTGCCAGCGGTTGTTGACCAGGCTCCGCTCCTCGGCTTCTTGTGACGCAGCGGGCTCCTGTGAGGCAGCGGGCTCCTGGGGGACGCTCATGGAGTTGCCGTTGGGGAGGCACCAAAGGAAGGAATGGTTGGCGGGCCGCTCTGCGTGGGTCCATCACTTGGCCGGGTTCCAGGCGTTCCACCCGGGCCCGTGCTGGTGGGCGTGGAATCTTCATAGAAGAACGTCACTGTTCCGCTGATGTCCACGGTGTCCGTGATGGAAATGCGGACGGAGTCGCGGCCGTCAGACGGCGGCATCCTCAGGTATAGCGTTTCGTAATCCCCGCCGCCGGCAACTATTTCGGGAGAGGCCGGGACGCCGTCGAACAGGATGTCCCCAACCCTGACGTAATAGCCATCCAGCCTGACGACAGTTCCGCCTGTTCGGGGGTCGGAGGCACGTGCTGTGCCGGCCACTGGCCTCAGGTCGTTGTCTACCACCGTGAGGCCGCTCAAGTGCCGAGGACAAGCTTCACCCGGGGCGGTCTGAGGCTTTAGTGGGACTCCCGGGTTGCTGCGGTGTTGGGCGATCGCAGAGGCTGACGTTGCGGCCACCGTGAACTCAAGACACTGGGTCTGCGGTATGCGCGGTGTTGCTGCAACGGCGTTCGAAGCCCGCTGCCAGTCCTGCTGGGCACCGCTTTGCAGTGCCTTGCAGACAGCGGCGCCGGCCTGCCACACGGCAGCATCTTCCGCACCTTCCAGGTTCTGGGCGAGGGCATCGCATTGGAATTGCTGCAGCAGGAGATACCGCTGACCCGAGGTGGGATCGTTGGGGCCCACCGGTCCAATGGGTACCCAGCGCACCACGGGCGCTTCTGCTTGTGGTGCTCCAGGTCCGGCCGGACCAGCGGGCTGCCCGGCAGTGGGATCGACGGCGGTGGGAACCGCTGGTGCTGTTGCGGTGGTGACGGGAGGTGCCGGATTGGGAGAAGGACTACCTGGTGAGGCAGCGTTGGGAACGCAGGCAGAAAGTGCCAGCATCAGGACCGGAACCAGCGCCAGTCCGATGAGATGGCTTCGGGAATGGCACTTCATGACAGCCCCACATCTGCCGGATCACAATCACGCAGTGATGTAACTTCACTGCTGATTATTCTCCCGAAAGGACTTTGCTGCCAGAGAAGCCGTTACTTTCCGAAGTAGGGCACGATCAAGTAGATGCCGAACAGCACGGCCAGTCCGCAAACGCCGAAACATACGACGGCCAGGGAACGGATGAGTCCAGGCGACTTCTGCTGGGCGTCACCTGCAATTGCGGTGAGGCGTACTCCCAGGGAGTAAAGGACCACCAGTGTCACGGCAGCAACGAGCGTGACGCCGGCAACCTGAAGCAATTCCAGCCACTTCATCGCTGCACATCCTTGTTGTTGACGGACTTTCGGGTTTTCTTCTTCTTGCTGAACTTCACGGCGTGGCCGGCCTCTTCGACTTCCACTGCGTTGTGGTGGCCGACATGCGATTTGCGCGACGCAACAAACATGAAGACCACGGCGGCGCTACCTACGACGGCGGCAATGACCACGCCCACGACGCCGATGTTCACCAGCAGAGCGGTAAGTCCGCCCACGATGGCCGACGCCGGCAGGGTAAACAGCCAACCCAAAGCGATCTTGCCCGCAGTGCCCCAGCGCACGGAGGTGCCCTTTCGGCCTAAGCCGGAGCCAATGACCGAGCCGGAGGCGACCTGCGTGGTGGAGAGCGCGAACCCCAAATGGGAAGAAGCCAGGATGGCGGAGGCCGTGCTGGTCTCCGCCGAGAATCCTTGAGCAGGCTTCACTTCGGTCAAGCCCGAACCCATGGTGCGGATGATGCGCCATCCGCCGGCGTACGTACCAATAGCGATGGCCAGGGCACAAGCGGTCACGACCCAGAACTGGGGACCGGATCCCGGCGCCTGCGTACCTGCTGCGATGAGAACCAGGGTGATGATGCCCATGGTCTTCTGGGCATCATTGGTGCCGTGCGCGAGGGCAACGAGGCTGGAAGTGAAGATCTGGCCGGTCCGGAAACCGCCGCGTTTCTGCGTGAGCTTGTCGCCCGTTTCCGGGTCATGGCGGGACGTCAGCGCATAGGCCAGGCGCGTGCAAAGGTATGCCACGGCGCCGGCGATGAGTGGTGCGAAGACAGCTGGCAGGATCACCTTCTGCAGCACTGTTTCAAAGTTGATGGAGTGTACTCCGATACCCACCACGGCGGCGCCGATGAGGCCGCCGAACAGTGCGTGGGAGGAACTGGAGGGCAGGCCCTTGAGCCAGGTGACCATGTTCCAGAGGATTGCACCCATCAGGCCGGCAAAGATGATGTCCGGCGTGATGTGGATACCGTCCGAGCCTTCCCGGATGAGTCCACCGGAAATGGTTTTTGCTACTTCAGTTGATAGGAACGCCCCAACAAGGTTGAGCACGGCAGCGAGGGCAACCGCCGTCTTGGGCTTGATCGCCCCCGTAGCGATAGGCGTAGCCATCGCATTGGCTGTGTCGTGAAAGCCGTTGGTGAAGTCAAAGAATAGGGCCAACGCTATGACAAGCGCGACCATGAAGGTGATTTCCACCTGTTGCCCAATCTGCAGAGTCGACGTTCAGCAGTTCCACTTCCCCGTACCTGCCATGCACAGCATAGTTCAGCCA
This sequence comes from Paenarthrobacter sp. 10L420, assembly GCF_056395385.1. Taxonomy (NCBI): domain Bacteria; kingdom Bacillati; phylum Actinomycetota; class Actinomycetes; order Micrococcales; family Micrococcaceae; genus Paenarthrobacter; species Paenarthrobacter sp. 10L420. The sequence continues at coordinate 283,134 of NZ_JBFTJK010000006.1, forward strand.
ATGTTCAACTGACTGGACTTGCCGCACTCTATCCGGCGGGCTTGAAACCTTTAGAATCCTACGTGCCAACCACCGAGCCGACAAACATGCACCAGCGCTTCGGTCAACCGAGGAAGGTCCGGACCGCGGCAAGATCGCTGCGGGAGAGCCCCTTACGCGGATCCGGTGAGATGCAAAGCACACGGTCCTGGTGGTATTCGGCCCAGGAACGGGCGTCTGACTCCTGGCCAAGTTGGTCGTCCAGCCATACGAAGCGCTCAGCCCCAATCGCGGCCAGGTCCTTCTGGAGCGCGCCGAGTTTCCACCATTCCGGGCTTTGGTCCCAGCCCTGGCTGGAGAGGACAGGCCAGTCCTCGCCCTTCAATCCAATGGCAGGGCAGAGGAACTCCGGGGCAAGGCGTTCCCAGGTGGTAAGCCAAACAAAACGGGCGAGGGGATGCTGCGAGATCTCGTTCAGTTCGGCCACTGCCTCCGGCGCGAACGCGACGTCAAGGATGCCGGCGTCGGCGATTTTCCACTCGCCGCCCCAATCAGTGACGCCTTGGGGTCCGAACGGGTTCACCACGCCGTCGACGTCCAAATATATGGACACCGGCATGTTGGAGGCCATGGCCGTCCTCCCTTCCCCCAGGTTCCGGTGTATCAAGCCCAGCGTACGGTACGGCGGAGAACTTCAGGGGAAGAACATACAAACCAAATCATTCTCTTGACGTTCGTCATGGAAGTGATAATCTCGAAGGTATGGAAAAGCCCCCAGTCCATTCCCCCCAAAGTGTCCGCCACATTGAAGACTCTGTCCGCACCGATTTCCGGCATGCGATGTCCTATGGCGGCTACCTGGACCTGGACCACCTGCTCAGCTCCCAGCATCCGCTCAGCCAGCCGGAGCACCACGACGAACTGCTGTTCATCATCCAGCACCAGACCAGCGAGCTTTGGCTCAAGCTGGTCCTTCATGAGCTGCTGGAAGCCCGCAGGCTCTTTGACCTTGACAATCTTGGCAAGGCACTCAAGTGCATCGCCCGCGTCAAGGCCATCCAGCGCACCATGACCGAACAGTGGTCGGTCCTGGGTACGCTCACGCCTCGCGAGTATGCTCAGTTCCGCGGCTTCCTGGGCAGTTCCTCGGGCTTCCAGTCGTACCAATACCGTGGCGTTGAATTCCTGCTGGGCAACAAGAACCGTGGAATGCTGAGGGTCTTCGAAAGCGACCCCGATGCACATGCCCTGCTCAGCAGGCTGCTGGAAGAGCCCACGCTGTATGACGCCTTCCTGGCGGTGCTCGCCCGCGCCGGATATGACATTCCGGCAGACATCCTTGAACGGGACACCAGCGAGCCCTGGACCTTCCGCAAGGATCTGGTCCCCGTCTTCCAGAAGATCTACGAATCGGACGATACCCAATGGGGGCTGTACGAGGCCTGTGAAGACCTCGTGGACATCGAAGACAACTTCCAGGCCTGGCGGTTCCGCCACCTGCGTACGGTCCAGCGGACCATCGGGTTCAAGGTGGGCACCGGCGGCTCCTCAGGTGTCGACTTCCTCAAGCGCGCCCTTGATCTCACCTTCTTCCCCGAGCTGTACGCCGTCCGTACTGAGATCGGCAACTAAGCAAATACCCGGCCCACCACTCCCCAGGAGGGAACCATGACTACCGCTCAGCAGACCCAATGGCCAACGTCGGCCGAGCTGGACGCCGAAGATCCGCTCGCCGCCCAGCGTGAGGCCTTCTACACGCCTGACGCCGGGCAGCTCACCTCTTATCTGGACGGCAACTCACTCGGACGCCCGTTGAAGGTAACTGCTGCCAGCCTGCAGTCGTTTGTGCAAGACGCCTGGGGCAGCCGCCTGATCCGCGGCTGGGACGAACAATGGATGGATGAGCCTACTCGCGTGGGCGACCGCATTGGCGAAGTGGCGCTTGGTGCGGCGCCGGGGCAGGTCACTGTGGGCGACTCGACGTCGGTCATGCTCTACAAGCTGATTCGGGCAGCCGTAGATGCCCAGCCAGGGCGTGACGAGATCATCATTGACCGCGACAACTTCCCCACGGACCGCTTCATCATCGAAGGGATCGCCAAAGAACGTGGGGCAAGCATCAAATGGATCGCGGCCAACCCCTCCAGCGGTGTCCGTGCCGCGGATCTCGACGGGCTCCTGGGCGAGCGGACCGCCGTCGTGGTTCTTAGCCATGTGGCTTACCGCTCGGGGTTCCTTGCAGACGCGAAGGCAATCACCGGCAAAGTACATGCTGCCGGTGCCCTCATGCTCTGGGACCTGTGCCATTCCGTAGGTTCCGTGCCGTTGGAACTTGATGCTTGGGACGTTGACCTGGCCGTCGGCTGCACCTACAAGTACCTCAACGGTGGTCCGGGCTCCCCCGCGTTCGCATATGTCAACGCCTCACGGCAGGACGTGCTCCAGCAGCCAATTTGGGGCTGGATGGGGGCGGACAATCCGTTTGGCATGACGGATTCCTACCGCCCCGCAGAGGGAATCCGCCGGTTCATCACGGGTACTCCTCCGGTTCTTGCCATGCAGCCAATCAAGGACATGGTGGAACTGATCGCCTCCGTGGGCATGGATGCGGTCCGGGAGAAGTCCGTCAAACTAACGGAGTACGCGATTGCCCTCGCCGAAGAACTCCTGGTGCCACTTGGCGTGGAAATCGTGAGCCCCCGCGATGCTGCCGAGCGTGGCTCGCACATCACGGTGGACCACCCGCTCTTTGCCGACGTCACAGCCAAACTGTGGGAGCAGGGCGTCATCCCTGACTTCCGTCCCCCGCATGGTCTGCGCATCGGCCTGTCTCCCTTGAGCACGAGCTACGCCGAGGTTGAGCTGGGAGTGACCGCTATCCGCGACGCCCTCGCCGAACTGCTGTGAGTGCCGTCCTTGACGATATGGACTCCCGTCCCGGGAGTACCACATCGTTGCTGCGAACAGTCATCGGCTTGTACTTGCGGGAAGCCGGCGGATGGATGTCGGCCAAGGACATCGTCGTCCTCATGGAGGCCCTGGGCACATCCGGGACAGTGACCCGGACGGCCCTGGGCCGCCTCCGGAAGAAGGACGTGGTGCTGCAGGAGACACGCGACGGGATACCCGGATTCACCCTGACCGAGGGAGCGGCCACCATGCTGGCCCGCGGCGACCGCCGCATTTACAACCCCATCAGCATGTCACCGTCCGATCCATGGTGCCTGGTGTCCTTTTCGATTCCGGAGACCGAGCGGGAGAAGCGCCATCAGTTGCGGCGAAGGCTCCACTGGATTGGGTGCGGGACTGTGGCCGCCGGCTTGTGGATTTGCCCGGATACCCTTCGCGGCGAGGTGGAGGAAATCCTTGCCGACCTCGGACTCCGAGGGATGGCAACCCTCTTCGTCACGCAAACCCCACTGGTGGGCGGCACCCTCCAGGACGCTGCGTCAGCTTGGTGGGATTTGGATTCGGTGGCGGAGCTGCACAAGGATTTCATCCGGGAGCACGGCGCCGCGGTGCCTGAACCGGACAGCGACGGGATCGAAGCGACCCAGGGGGCCTTTGCCAGGTACGTCCAATGCATCGACCGCTGGCGGATCATCCCGTACCTCGACCCCGGGCTGCCCGGCACATTCCTGCCTGAAGACTGGCCCGGGGCCGAAGGCACTGCGTTGTTCAAACGGATTGTGGAGGCCTACGCGGAACCAAGCGCGGAGTTCGTGCGCCGCACCTTGGAGGGAAGCGCGATGGTTACTGTTTCCTAGCGGCCACCCCAAGCCAGTACGGCGAGCCGAGCTCGTCAATGGGCGTTCTTGCCGTTTCGCGGGAGAAGAAAGCTGCCACTGCTGCGATGAGCATGCAGAGGACCGCGAAGCCCGCGACAGGTAGCCAGCCGTCGTGGCCCTTACCCAGGAGGAGTCCGGCGATCAACGGTCCAAATCCAGCGACCACCAAACCAAGCTGGTTTCCCAAAGCCATGCCGGAATAACGGACCGGTGAGGCGAACAGCTCGGCGAAGTAGGCTGGCCAGATGCCGTTGAAGCAGGAATAGAGCAGCGTCATGTTGGCAAATGCTGCAGCAAAGACCAGCATGATGTTGCCGGTGGACAACGCGGCGAAATAGGCGAAGATCGTGACCGAGCAGCCGAGGGCAGCCGTCAGGAGAAGCGGCCTGCGCCCCACTCTGTCAGAGAGCTTCGCAGCCAAAGGCATCACGAACATCGACAATCCAATAGCTACGGCGTTCACCGTCAGGATCGATGCTTTGTCAAAGCCCGCCGATCCTGTGGCGTAGGAGAGGCCAAACACCGTGAATATGGTTTGCATGACGGACATGATGGACATGCCCACTACCCTGATCACGTCCCCGGACTGGAAGCGCAGGACCTCGCGGATCGGCATCGGTGCTACCGCTTGGCGGTCCTTTGCTTCCTCGAATACCGGCGTCTCGTCCAAATGTGTGCGCACCCAGTAGGCGATGGCCAGGACCACGATGGACAACCAGAATGGAATGCGCCAACCCCAGCTCATGAGTGCTTCAGTGGGCAACGCAGCTATTGGGATGAACACGAGCGTTGCGAGGACCATTCCGGAGGCGTAGCCGGTCATCACAAAACTGGTGAAGAAGCCACGGCGGCCCTCCGGGGAGTGTTCCAAGGTCAGGGTAGAGGCGCCCGCTGATTCCCCACCGGCCGAGAAGCCTTGTGCCAGCCGACCAATCACCAGCAGGATTGGCGCCCAAATGCCGATCTGGCTGTAGTTGGGCAGGAAACCGATGCCCAGGGACGCGGTGCCCATCACCCCCAGGGTGATGAGCAGGACCTTCTTCCGGCCCAGCTTGTCGCCGAAGTGTCCCATGACCATGCCGCCTACCGGGCGGGCAACATACGCGACTCCAAAGGTAGCGAATGCCCCGATGAGTCCCATTGCAGGGTCCTCGGACGGAAAGAACAACGGGCCGAAAACCAGGGCGGCAGCCGAACCGTAGATGAAGAAGTCGTAGTACTCCAGGGTGCTTCCCAGAAAAGAGGCGAGTGCGGCTTTTCGTGGGGTCTTACGCAGCGCTTGGGGCTGCCGGGTGGTGCTTAACATAGCGATTCTCCTTTGAATGGCAGATCGGGCTTACAACTGAAAATCAACGGCGATGATCTGCTCGCTGTTGGGGAACGAGTACTTCTTCAGAGGCTCATGCAAGGGGTGGGTGTTGTAGACCTCGATGTCTTCAACGGCGTTGAAATCGGCCACAATGGCGTAGTCGAAGGAACGCCCGTGCTGGAGGATGTCCGGGCCGTGGGTGAGTGTCAATAGCCCAGGAACATTGCCGGCCATCCGGTCAAGGCCTTCGATCCAGGTGGCTTTGTCCAGCGCTGGGAAGTCAGGTTTGAACTTGAACAAGACCGTATGGCGGATCATGAGGCTACCTCGGCCGGGAGACCTTCATATTCTGCCGTTTGGTTCGCAAGAGTCCTGCCCGCCAGGTATCCCATGGTCATGATGGGGCCCAGGGTTGCGCCCGCTCCGGGGTAGCCGGCAGCGTAAGCATTTTCCGTGGTGTTTCCGGCAGCGAACAGCCCGGAGATGGGTTGCCCGTCCACGTCCAGAACCCGGGCGAGACCGTCAGTGGCTACGCCTCCGTTGCTGCCGAAGGCACCGTTGACTACCTCCATGGCGTAGAACGGACCAGTTTGCAAAGGCCCCAAGGAGGGGTTGGGCCACGGGCAGTCGTCGTCGCCCCAGTACTTGTCGTAGGCGCTTTCGCCACGACCGAAGTCAGGGTCTTCGCCTTTGACTGCGAATTCGTTGAAGCGTTGGACCGTGGCTGCCAGATTCTCCGCAGGGACGCCGATCTTTCCGGCCAGTTCCACCAGCGTGGGAGCCTCGATCAGGTAGTCCGGCGTCGGCTGGCCCGCCCGGTGCGCCAGCACACCGTACCGCTCCAGGTAACTGTGATCGAACACCACGTGTGCAGGGGTGTTCAACGTCTGGTTGTTGGGCGAATCCCAGGACTGCAAGCATCGGGCGAGGTCGTTGTAGTTTTGGGCCTCGTTGGCGAACCGTCGCCCGTGGCGGTTCACCATGAGCGAGCCTGGCCCCTGCCGTTCGAACCGGAGCAGTGTGCCAATGGGTGCGCCATCCCGGGTATCCCCCGTGATGGACATGGGAGCCCACCACGCCTCCCGGGTCCCGCGGGTTTGTGCCCCGATCCGCTGGGCCATCCTGAGTCCGTCTCCCGTATTCGAAGGGGGCGAGCACATGATGTACAAGCGCGATGCCAGGAGCGAGTCCGCCAAGGCCTTGTCCCATTCGAAACCGCCGGTGGCCAGGACAACGCCGTCATTAGCGTGGAAAGCCTCACCCGACTCGAGCCTGACGCCCACTACCCTGCCGTCGTCGTGCAACAGTCGATCACCGCGGGCACCGACCACCAACGAGGCACCGTCGCGGACCAAGCTGGCCAGCAACATCGCGATGAGGGCCTGGCCCTTGGCCACGAGGCCGTCCTCTTGCCGCTGGCTGAGCTTCTCCCAAGGAAATTTGGTGAAAGCACCCCACGTTTCGTATTCCTGCATGGTGAAAGGTGCCCGGCCGTCGGAGCGGACATGCTCTGCCAGCCCGCCAAGTGCTTCACGGATGTTGAAGAGCTCAGGTTCAACTGTCCTGCCGCCTGTGACGGATCCGGGGAGATCCTGACGATAGTCCGGAAAGTTCTCCAGGAAGATGAAACGTAGTCCGCACTCGTCCTCGGTGAACCGGAGCATCGCGTCCCCGTGGTTCAACGCGGCATCCAGCAGTTCTTCCCTGCCTCGGCCCCGCGCGACGGCCCGGACGTAGCGGGCGGCGTCGTTCTTGGAATCGCTGAGCCCGGCCGCACGGGCATGGTGGTTGTCAGCCACCCACAGCATGCCGCCGGACACTGCGGACGTACCGCCCAACAGTTGGGTCTTTTCAAGCACGACGACGGACTTGCCGGCGCGTGCGGCAGTCGCGGCTGCGGTCAAAGCGCCTGCGCCGGAACCAACCACTACGACGTCATAGGTATCGGAACGTGTGCCGTTCAGGAATTTCATGATCATGCCTCTCTGAAAAACGGTGGTGCGTGAACGTCAGACAGCTGTATAGCCGCCGTCGATGACAAGCTCAGAGCCGGTGGTGAAACGGGATTCATCGGAGGCGAGATAGAGGACTCCGTAGGCAATTTCGTCCGGTTCGCCCTGGCGCGGTAGCGGGTTTCCGCCCACGAGCTGCTTGTAGTAGGCCTCGGGGCCGATATCGGACTGCTCAGCCGAGCGTTGGCTCATCCTGGTGTTCATGGAACCCGGGTGGATGGAGTTCACCCGGATACCGTGAATGCCGTAGGCTGCCGCATCGGACTTGCTCAGGAGCCGGACAGCACCTTTGGTGGCGTGATAAAGCGGGACATTGCGTCCACCGGTGATTCCGTGGATGGAGGAGAAGTTGATGATGCTTCCCGACTTCTTGTGGATCATCCCCGGGACGACATACTTGGTCATCAGCCATACGCCTTTGACATTGACGTCAAAAATGACGTTGAAATCTTCAAGGGTTGCAGTGTGGCTGGCTCCCGCTGGTCCGATGATGCCGGCAGCGTTGACCAGGACGTCCGGAGTGCCGAGGTCTGTGTTTACTTGCCGGACAGCCTCCGCGACGCTCGATTCATCGGTGACATCGACGTCGTACTCCTCAACTCCCCGGTGCCCGGGCCCGCTGCCCGTTCCTGCCCGGTCCAGGCTGGCGACCACTGCCCCGTGGTCCGCCAGCAAACGGGCTGTTGCGCTGCCCAGGTCACCCCTGCCGCCCGTGACCACGGCTACCTTGCCGGCCACGCGGCGTGCCGTCCCTTCTGGAACTGAATGCGCTGCAGTCTCCATGAACAACTCCTCCTGCCGCGGGATTGCGGCTGCTCAACCATCGATTCGACGCAGGGCAGCACGGAATAGCCCGTTGGGGCTGAAAATTGTGGTTGCCGGGCGAGCTGCCCTGCTTGAACTCCACTCTTCCAGCGACCTGTGAGTGGGAACACAACGTTACCGATGAACGGGAATCAGATATTGCCGTTGCTCTGCCGCAAGGTTCGTTTTAGTTCGCCGCGCCACCCTAAAGCACGTGAGATGCCGCGGGCCGCTGTCATCAACACAGGCACGCGGATGGCGGCATTTTCTTCATTCCGCGGTACAACGACGCTAAGGGCTGCCACCACTGTATTGGAGCGGTCAAAGACGGGGACGGCGATGCCACTGGACTCCGGGACGATGATACCGGGCATGGACGCGAAGCCCCGTTGGCGGATGCTTGCCAGATGGCGGCGCAGTTCAGCCGGATCGGTGAGCGTCGCATCCGTGAACTTTTCCAATGGCCGTGACAGGAAGAGGTCCTGGTATGCCGCCGGAGAATGGGCCAACAAGACCAGGCCGGAGGAAGTCCCGTGCACCGGAAGGCGCCCTGCGACCTTCGTGATATCCACCATGGAATCCCTGGAGCCGATCCGCTCGATGTACAGGACTTCATCCGAATCCAGTATTCCCAGAGTTGTTGAATGCTGCACCACCGACTGGACGTCCTCCATGAACGGCAGCGCAGCTTCACGAAGGCCGACCATCCGTGAACTTCTGGAAACGAGTTCCCAGAGCCGCGTACCTATGCGAACCTCGCTGTTGGTTTCCCTTTCCAGCAGCCCCTCCGCGAGCAGTTCATCGACCAAACGATACGTGGTGGTGACGGGGAGCCCGGACCGGCGGGCAAGACCTGCCACACTCATGGTCCGGTGTCCGTCGTCGAAAGCTCCCACCAAGCGAACGACGCGGCGGATGACGGATTCGCCCGATTGCGAGTTGGCCATTTCAGGAGCCGGACTTCACGCGTGAGACGAACCGGAAGCGGTCGCCGCGAAAAGTGCTGCGCGTCCACTCGACGGGGACGCCTGCAGCGTCCCGTGCCAGGCGGTGGACCACCAGCAACGGCGCCCCCATTTCAATCCCGAGGAGCCGGACGTCCTCGGGCCCGGCAAGTGCTGTTTCCACGGTGTCCTCAACGTCGGAGATGTGGATGCCGTACATGTCGGCCAGGGCTGTATAGAGCGAACCGGCCTTCTCGAGGTTTGCCTTGAACCGCGGCAGCTTGCCTGGGAGGTAGGCGATCTCGTGGGCCAGCGGTTCGCCGTCGATTAACCGGATTCGCTCAAGCCGGGTGACAACAGCGCCGTCGTCGAGCCCCATGTGCGCCGCGACGTCGATGTCCGCCTTTGCTGTTGCAAGGGACAGAAGCTGCGAGTCGGGCCGAAGGCCTTGGTTCTTCGCGTCGTCGGAGAAGGAGGTGAGCTGCCGCACGTGGGTGATCTTTGGCGGCGCCACAAAGGTGCCGTGCCCTTGGATGCGGCCCAGTTTCCCTTCTGCAACCAGCTCGCTAATGGCCTGCCGAACGGTGGTGCGGGAAGTCTTGTACTTCTCAGCCAGCGCCCGCTCCGTTGGAATGAGCGTGCCCGGCTGCTCTCCGGCGATCGAGGCAAGCAGCTCGGTCTTGAGGAGGTAGTACTTGGGCATTGCCGGCGTGGCATTGGAGGACATATTGGACATCCTACTTGTAGACAACGTCATTGGTCTATGCCAATCTTGTGCACGTTGGTCTAAACCAATTGCAGAGAAACTCCGAAAGCGATAGGTGCCAATGTCCTGGTGGCAGCCTTCTTCCTGACCATGCTCCAGCGATTGGGTGGTGCAGGTACCTTCGCAGTGTTCGGTGTTCTGGCTATTCTCGGCTTTATGTTTGTCCGCAAGTTCGCTCCCGAGACGAAGGGCCGCCCCTTGGAGGAAATACAGCAGTACTGGGAAAACGGTGGGAAGTGGCCGGAGCCTGTGGCAGCCGGCCAGGTCCCTCCACAGGAAAACACCGAACTGGCGGTTGCCCGGTGACGCCGGCGGTGTTGGGCCTTCATATCGGAGGTTCCAAGACGCATGCTGTCCGTTCGGATGTGCACTCGGACTCGGACTCGAGCCAGGGCGCGCAGGCAAGCGAGGCACCTCTGGAGATCACCGAGGCGAGCGCCAACCTGTCCTCAGTGGGGCATCAGGGAGCCGATGCCGTGCTGCGGCGGATCGCGGTTGCCGTCGGTGACGGTGTCGAGGCGGTTTGCGCAGGCGCCGCGGGGGCTGATACTCCTGCCAGCAGGGCAGTCCTGAGTGCTTTACTTACAGGGTATTTTCCCGGCGCCAGGATTGAGGTGGTCCATGACACCCGCATCATCCTCGCCGCAGCAGACCTCGACGCCGGAGCGGTCCTGGTCGCAGGCACCGGCTCGGTAGCTTGGGGCCGGAACCGGGAAGGACGGGAAGCGCGCAGCGGCGGCTACGGCTACTTGCTCGGCGATGAAGGCGGAGGATACTCCGTGGTGCGTGACGCGGTCCGGGAGGCCCTGCGGGAGTATTACGCGGGGCTGGAACCCGGCACCATGGTCAGCGCACTCTTGGCTGCGACGGCGAGCGCGGACGCGCTGCAGCTCATGGATCTGTTCTATGCCAAGCCCGAGCCGGACCATTGGGCGGGCCTTGCCCCGCTGGTCCTGGACCTTGCAGTTGAGGGTGATCCTGCTGCGTTGCGGATTCAAGCCGAAGCGGCACATTCTCTGGCCACGTTGGCGAGGCAAGTACTGGGCGAGCTCGGATTGGACCTGCCGTTGGTGATGGCTGGCGGCCTTCTGGTCAATCAACAGCAGTTGGCGGGCGCTGTTGCCCGCAAGGTTGCCGTGGAGGATCCGTCGCTGATCAGGATCCAGAGCCAGGCGCCGGTGCACGGGGCCGTAAAGCTCGCACGGCAGCTGATCCAGCCCTGACTCCCAGAGATTTTGCCCCTTCGAGCAACAGACAGGAACCATGACGATCACTCCTACCTCCCCAGACGTCTCGAACCATACTCCCGGCCTGAAGATGGCCCATGAGATCGGCGAGCAGCCCCGGGTTCTTGCCGGACTCCTGGACTCGGGTCGCCACCAGTTCGTGGCGATGGCGGACATCATCAAGAAGGCGAGCCCTCGGTTTGTCCTGCTGGCCGCCCGCGGCACGAGTGACCATGCGGCTTTGTACGCGAAGTACCTCATTGAAATCAGCTTGGGGCTGCCGGTTGGCCTCGCGTCGCCGTCGACCCTCACCGCCTATGGCGCCAAGCCCCAACTGGAGGGCGTGCTGTGGTTGGCGGTTAGCCAGTCCGGCGGCTCACCGGACCTGGTGGAGTCGACGGCGGCAGCTCGCCGCCTGGGCGCCCTCACTGTTGCGGTGACAAACTCGCCGGAGTCCGCGCTGGCTGGGGCGGCGGAGCATCACCTGGATATTCGGGCGGGCAGCGAAACTGCAGTTGCTGCTACCAAGAGCTACACGGCGCAGCTTCTGGCCCTGTGGTTGTTGGTTGATGCGTGGCGTGATGGGACGTTCGCCGACGCCGCGGGTCTTCCAGAGTGGGCCGCTTCGGTCCTTGCCGACGACACGGTGCTGGAGGTCGCTGGTGGTTACCGCTTTGCTGACCGGATCATCACTACCGGTCGTGGCTATTCCTACCCGACGGCGAGGGAGGGTGCCTTGAAGCTCATGGAGACCTCGTATCTTCCTGCCCAGGCATTCTCTGGCGCGGACCTCCTGCACGGCCCGTTCGCGATGATCGACTCCCAGCACCCGGTGATTGCCGTTGTGCCAGAGGGAATCGGAGGTGCGGCGATGCGCCCGGTCCTGGACAGACTTGCGGACCGGGGGGCGCACGTGTGCGTGGTGGGCGATCCCGCTGCCGCCCTTCCAGGCAGTTTGGTGCTTCCTTTGCCTGCGGGCGTTCCCGAGGAGCTTTCTCCTATCCTGCAGATCCTGCCCCTCCAGCGACTGGCGTTGCAGTTGTCGGTGGAGCGCGGCAATGATCCGGATGCGCCGCGGGGCCTGCTGAAGGTCACCGAAACCTGGTAGACGCAGCAACCTGGTGCGCACCGGTGCGTGGCTGGATGTGCACGCCGCATCCAGCCCAGCGGACCGATGATCCGTTCAGGTAACGGGAGTAGTCTGGATTCATGCCTCTCACGTGTGGTGGTCGGTAGCAATGGCGCGGGCCAGGCAGCGGTGGTTGCCAGCTCTCCTGATTCCCCTTGCATTGGCACTGGCGGCGCTTATTGGCTCCGTCCAGGCCGGCGCAACTGTCTCCCTGCCGCCTAAAACGGCCGACGAGATCCTGGCGATGATAGCCCGTACCGAGGTGCGGGCGTTATCCGGCACTGTGGTGCAAACTGCGGAGTTGGGGCTGCCTGAAGTTCCCACGGCTGGCCCGGGAATCGTGCCCGGAGCCACGTCGGCACTTGAGCTGCTCACGGGCTCGCACACAGCGCGGGTCTATCTGGACGGGCCCTTCAAGGCCAGGCTGCAGATCCTGGACCGGATGGCCGAACGTGACTTTGTGGTCAATGGCGGCGATGCCTGGTTCTACAACTCCGCGGACAACAGCGCAACGCACTTGAGCGTCCCTGTGCCGTCAAAGGCTGAGCGGAGAGGATCCGGGCCAAGCGAAACAGCCCGTCCTGACATTCCCACTCCGGAGGCGATGGCCAGTCACTTCTTGTCAGCCATTGATTCCAGCACCAAAGTAACGGTGGGAGATGCGTCCACGGTGGCGGGTCGCAGCGCGTACCGGCTGAGCCTGGTGCCGCGCAGTGACGGAACCTTGGTTGCTTCGGTGTCGATCGACGTCGACTCCGAAACCGGTTTGCCGCTGGGCGTCGAGGTCCGCGCGAAGGGCCAGCCGGAGCCGGCGTACTCCCTTGCCTATACCGAAATAAACCTCACCGCTCCAGACGCGGCTTTGTTCAATTTCACTCCTCCTGCCGGTGCCACTGTCACGGAGAAGCCGGTGCCGCCTGCGATGGAAGGTCCTGCTGCCCCGGCACCGGATGCTCCCGTCCCAAGCCCCAATGAGCCAGCTACCACTGAGCCGGCTCCGACCCCGGATGCTGTTGTTCCAACTCCTGAGGGATCAGCCACTCCGATGCTCCCCCACCCCAGCCCTTCAGTGACCGGTGAAGGGTGGGACACCGTGATCGGCTTGCCCGCTGGAACGGCGCCCGCGGAACTCACCTCGAACCCGCTACTCGCCCAGGCCCTGCAACCCGTGAGTGGCGGACGAGCCTTGACTACCTCCTTGGTGAGCGTCCTCATTCTCGACGACGGCCGCGTGTTTGCGGGATTGGTGCCGTTGGACCGGCTGGAATCAGCCGCGACGGCACCATGATCGGCACCCCATGATCGGCAGCCTGTGACGGAGATCCGTGAAACTGCTCCCGGCGCTCAATCGATTGACCTTGCCATAGAAACCCATGGCCTGGTGAAGCGCTTTGGGCACCGTTCCGCGGTGGATGGCATTGACCTTGCGGTCCCCCGTGGTGCGGTGTTCGGTTTCCTGGGGCCCAACGGTTCGGGAAAGACCACCACCATCCGGGTCTTGCTGGGGCTCGCTTCAGCGAACAGCGGTGAAATACGGGTTCTGGGCAGGGAGATGCCGCAGCAATTGGCCTCGGTGTTGCCCGAGGTCGGCGCGCTGGTGGAGGGCCCGGGCTTCTACCCGTTTCTTTCCGGAGCGGCCAATCTGCTGCGGTTGGACTCCGCTGATCGCCATGCATCCTCTTCCACCCGACGCCAGCGCGTCGACGAAGCGTTGGACCGCGTAGGCCTCAGCCATGCAGCGGGGAAGAAGGTACGTGCCTACTCACTGGGCATGAAACAGCGCCTCGGGCTGGCCAACGCCATGCTCCGGCCGCGGGAACTGCTGGTGCTCGACGAACCAACCAACGGGCTGGACCCCCAAGGTACCCGGGAGGTGCGAAGCCTGGTGCGCTCCCTTGCCGCCGGCGGGACCACCGTCTTCGTTTCCAGCCACCTCCTGGCCGAGGTGGAACAGATGTGCACCCATGTGGGCGTGATGAGTGCCGGACGGCTGGTAGCCCAAGGACCGCTGGATGAGCTGCGCTCTGTAGGGCAAGCGCACGTCCTGGTGCGAACGCCCGACGTCGAACGTGCTGCCCGTGTTCTGGCCCGGTTGGGTCTGGTACCCGGCGAAGCGCCTGGCCGCGAGGTGGTCCAGGGAAACGGGCTGGACGGCGTTAAGCCTGAAGAGATCGTTGCCGCATTGGTGGCCGATGGCGTCAGGGTCAGGGGCTTCACTGTGGAGAACGCAAGCCTGGAGGAGCGCTTCGTGTCCTTGACCGGAGAGGGGTTCGACGTTGTCGGCTGAAACTGGTGACACTCTTGAAACTGCTGGGACCGCTGAAACTGCTGGAGCGACTCCTACTACTGGTACAACTGCTACTTCCAATGACAATGCTGTCCATCCCGGGATGGGGTGGGCGCTGCTTGGCTCGGAGCTATCCGTGCTGTTCCGTCGTCTCCGGACCTGGGCAATGCTGGTGGCCCTCGCCGCCGTTCCGATCCTGATTGCCCTTGCCGTCAAGCTCTCGTCCCGGCCAGCGACACCCGGTCGCGGGCCATTATTCTTGGATCGCATCACCCAGAATGGCCTCTTTGTTGCTGTGACAGCCCTGGTGGTTTGTGTCCCGCTGTTCCTCCCCCTCACCATCGGAGTGGTGGCAGGAGACACCATCGCCGGAGAGGCCAACCTTGGAACGTTGCGCTATCTGCTCCTGGCACCGGCGGGGCGTATCCGCCTGCTCTTGATCAAGTACGCCGGTGCCGTCGCTTTCTGCTGTGCCGCAACGGCCACCGTCGCAGCGGCAGGTGCTCTGGCCGGCGTCGTGTTCTTCCCTATCGGTCCCGTGACGCTACTTTCAGGGGACACGATCGGGGTAGGCGAGTCTGTATTGCGATCCTTGCTGATTGCTGCCTACATCACCGTCTCGCTCCTGGGATTGTCTGCGATTGGGCTGCTCATTTCGACCTTCACGGATGTCCCCGTAGGGGCGATGGCGGCGACCATCGTCCTCTCGGTGGTATCGCAGGTCCTGGATAACCTGCCACAACTCGATTGGCTGCATCCCTGGCTGTTCAGCCACCACTGGCTGGGCTTCGCCGACCTCCTCCGGCAACCGATCTCCTGGACATCGTTTGGCGAGAACGCGCTGCTCCAAGCCGGTTATATCGCCGTCTGCGGCGCGCTGGCCTACGGGAAGTTCTCCACCAAAGACATCCTGTCCTAGCTTTGACGTAGGCTCTCTGCATGGCCAGATTCTTTGACGTGCACCCTGAAGATCCCCAACCACGCGCCATCGGCCAAGTGGTTAATATGCTCCAAAGCGGCGGGCTGATCGCCTACCCCACCGACTCCTGCTACGCACTGGGTGCCCAGATCGGCAACAGGGAAGCCTTGGATCGTATCCGGACTATCCGGCAGTTGGACGATAAACACCACTTCACTCTGGTCTGCAAGGATTTCGCCCAAATGGGGCAGTTCGTGATGATCGATAACGATGTCTTCCGCAGCATCAAGGCCGTCACCCCAGGCAGCTACACCTTCATCCTTCCGGCCACGCGCGAGGTTCCCAAGCGCCTGCTCCACCCGAAAAAGAAGACAGTGGGAGTACGCATCCCGGATCATAAAGTGGTTCAGGCGCTCTTGGCGGAGCTCGGTGAACCCTTGCTTTCCAGCACGCTCCTGCTGCCCGACCAGGAAGAGCCCCTCACTCAGGGCTGGGAAATCAAGGAGCGGCTGGACAACGAAGTGGACGCCGTGATCGATTCCGGCGATACAGGTTCGGAGCCCACCACGGTGATCGATTTCTCCAGCGGCACGGCAGAAGTAGTTCGGCGCGGAACGGGCGATCCTTCACGGTTCGAATAGGGTCCCAGCGGGGGCGAACCGCGATCAGCGGAACTGGAAACGGCAACTCGCGTTCAAAGCGACCTGGGCGAGTCCTGTCAGTTCCAAAGCGATGGCCGAAGGTTGCGTAGACAGGGGCGACGGCGGGTAGGCCAAGGAAATGGTGAGCTGACGGTTCCCATCAGCACTGCTGATGGAGATGGTGGCATAGCCAGGTACGTCACCTGAGTGGCCGTAATAGAAGCCGTTGGTACACCTGTCCTTCCAGTGGTCCAGGCCCAATCCGTAATCGGCGAAAACCGAACCCTTCATCTCCACCAGGCTCTCTGGTAAGAGCAGCCGCCCCTTGAGCAACGCTGCGTAGAAGGCGTTAATGTCGGTAACACTCGCGATCAAGCCGTCGGAAGCCGGGCCGCCTTGCTGCACGGTACGCGTGACGTCCACTGTTTCACCCCCCACCACTGCATAACCATGGACCAGGGTGTTTGAAAGGGGGCCCTCGTCCAACAGCATGGTTGAGTGCAGATTCAAGGGATCCAGGATTTCCGTCCGCAGGACCGCGCCCAGTGGAGCGCCCCGGAGCCGCTCCACCAAAAAGCCGAGGACTGCATAATCCGAAAGTCCGCTGGCATAGGGAGTCCCTGCCGTGTGGCCCAGCAATTGCCGGACTGTCACAGACTCCGGCTCTGCCGGCAGGAGGACGTCGATCCCCGGCAGATATTTGGCGATCGAATCCTCAAGTACCAGCCGGCCTTCTTCGACCAGCTTCAACACGGAAACGGCCACCATCGTCCGTGTAAGCCCGCCCACCCGGATCGGATCGTCCGCCTGCACAGGAGCACCTCCGTGAAGGCTCCTGACACCCGCCGCGTGCCTCCACACTTGTTGGTCGGCCCTGGCCTCTATCAGCACCGCGGGGGCACCGTTCTGGAGCATCTCCCGGCTGAAGAGTTCCAATGCTGCCTGCAGCTCGGCAAAGGCGGGTGTTGTTGGTGGTGAGGGTGATGCCGTCGTGGACTGTGCCCTCCCGGATGGCGGCGTGGGCACTGTGGGAGGGACCGACGTCGAGCTTGTCACGGGTGGCGGCGGAAGCGGGTTGGGCTGCGGTTCGCCCGTGCAGCCAGCGAGGAACAGTCCGCACGCAAGCGCTGCGGTCACAATTCCCGTGCGTGAACCTGGATGCATGCTTGCTCCTGCGGTTACTCCTCCTGTTTCCGAGCGCGGCTGGGCTGTACCCGCATCGGCTCGCCCGGCATCTTGGGAAATTCCGGTGGGAAGGGCATCTCGCCCTGGCCGTTCTTGACGTCGCGCTCCCACCATTGCAGAAGGACGTCGATGTCCCCGGGCTTCTCATGCATGGTGGCCCAAGGGTCGCCTGTCGTCTTCAACCGGTCCGGAACTGTGCTGATGGTGTATTTGGCCGGATCTGCATTTTCCAGCTCTTCCCACGCCAACGGGCACGATACCTGTGCATTCGGCACGGCACGCGGACTGTACGCACCGGCAATCGTCCGGTCCCGGTTGGCCTGGTTGAAGTCCACGAAGATCCTGGTCCCGCGTTCTTCTTTCCACCATGCCGTGGTGACCTTTTCGGGCATCCGTCGCTCCAACTCCCGGCCCGCAGCGATCACCGCGTGGCGCACTTCCAGGAATTCATGCTTGGGGTGGATGGGCGCATACACATGCAGTCCCCGGTTGCCCGAGGTCTTGATGAAGGCCGTCAGCCCGGCTTCGTCCAACAACGCGCGGAGTTCCTGCGCGGCCGGTATGGCGTCATCAAAGTCCGTTCCCGGCTGCGGATCGAGGTCGATACGCAGCTGGTCGGGATTGTCGGGATCGTTGGCACGGGAAGCCCACGGGTGGAAGACGACCGTGTTCATTTGCGCTGCCCACACCGCGGCCGCAGGTTCGTCGATTACCAACTGCGGATGGGTCCGGGCGCTCGGATAGGTCACCATGACCGAGCGGACATACTCCGGCGCACCCTTGGGAGGGTTCTTGGAGAAGAACATCTCGCCCTCGATGTTGCCGGAGTAACGCTGGAGACTGACGGGCCGGTTGCCGTTGGCCGCCACAAAAGCATCGCCCACATCCACCAGGTAGTTGGCCAGGTCCAGTTTCGTCAGTCCGGCCTCGGGCCACATGACGCGGCTTGGACTTGAAATCCGGACTTCGCGGGGGCCCTCGGGACCGGGCACGGAGACTGTTGCTGATTCGCTCGCCATGGCCACAAGCTACCCCGTCAAGGGCGTTCACGTCAGCATCCTGCGTTCCTTTTTTCGGCGGCGTGAAGTAGTGTCTGGCGGCCCCAAGGCAAAACTGCACCATGATGGATACATGCCAAACACTGAAACCGCCCTGACTGTTGCCGTGGGAGATACCAAGGTATCGGCAATCCACGTCCGTCCGGAGAAGTCGTTCGCGACCCTCGTAGTTGCTCACGGTGCCGGAGCCGGCAAGGAACACCCCTTCCTGCAGGGATTTGCCGAAGCGATGGCGGAGGAAGGCGTCAGTACGCTGCGCTTCAATTTTCCGTATCGGGAAGCCGGACGCCGTTTCCCCGACCGTCCGCCCGCAGCGATTGCCACGTGGCGGGCCGTCATGGAAAAGGCCGCGGATCTCGCAGGCGATGAACCGTTGTGGGCCGGCGGAAAATCCTTTGGGGGTCGGATGGCATCCATGGCCGTGGCTGAGGGAATGCCCGCGGCTGGCCTGGTGTACCTCGGTTATCCCCTCCACGCACCGGGCAAACCGGAGAAGCTCCGCGATGAACACCTCTATGGGATAACGGTGCCCATGCTCTTCCTCCAAGGCACTCGCGATACCTTCGCGACGCCGGAACTTCTGGAGTCGGTAGTGGCCAGGATAGGCCCGACGGCGACTTTCCAGTGGAGCGAAAATGCCGACCATTCGTTTGTGGTCAAGGGCCTCAAGCGCAGTGCCGCTGAGATAGGTGCCTCGCTTGCACCCGCGGTAGCGGGGTTCATGAGGGAAAACAGTTGAGGAACTACTTCGGCACCGGTTCGTGGCGCAGATACGATCGCCGGAAGCGCCCCGTACCCGCCGTGAGCGCCCGAAGTTCAACGGCGTAGCGCAGAAGCTCCTGGTCGGGGACTTCTGCGGTGATCTCAGTACCTTCGCCATTGGCTGCCGTAGTTCCGGTCACCCGTCCCCTCCGACCCGACAAATCACTCATCACCGCCCCCACGTGTTCGTCCGGGACGCTGACCACCACGGCGGACACGGGTTCCAGCAGCTGGATCCTGGCCGTTGACGCGGCTTCTCGAAGCGCCAATGCACCGGCTGCCTGGAAGGCTGCATCTGAGGAATCCACGCTGTGCGTTTTTCCGCCCACCAAGGTGACCTTGATATCCACCACGGGGAACCCAGCGGAAACGCCCTTGAGCATCTGGGAGCGCACGCCCTTCTCCACGGAAGTGACGAACGTTCCGGGAATAACACCGCCCACCGTCTTGTCAGCGAATTCAAACCCCTCCCCGCGCGCCAACGGCTCAACTTCGATGTCGCAGATGGCGAACTGTCCGTGTCCGCCTGATTGCTTGACATGCCGGCCGTGCCCTGCGGCCTTGCTGGCGAAGGTCTCACGCAGCGGCGTGATGACCTCCACAGTTTGAAGCTTGACGCCCTGGTTGCGCAGCCTGTCCAATATCACTTCGGCATGCGCCTCACCCATGCACCAAAGAATCAACTGGTGCGTGTCCTGGTTGCGTTCCACCCGAAGCGTCGGATCTGCGGCGACTACCTTACCGATGCTCTTGGCCAGCGCGTCCTCGTCGCTGCGGGACACTCCTTCGATCGCGATGGGCATCAGCGGCTCAGGCATGTTCCAGGTTTCGATCAACAGTGGGGCGTCCTTGTCCGAGACAGTGTCCCCGGTTTCCGCGTTTGCCAGCTTGCTGATAGCGCAAATGTCACCGGCGACGCACTGCGAAACAGCCTTCAGGCTTGATCCGACGGGCGAGTACAGATGCGTGACGCGTTCATCGCTGTCGTGGTCCTCGTGGCCCCTGTCCGCCAATCCCCTGCCGCCGATGTGGATGGCTGAATCTTCACCGAGGGTGCCGGAAAAAACACGGACCAGGCAGACGCGGCCCAGGAACGGATCCACGGTAGTCCGCACTACCTCGGCAGCGAGGCGTCCTGCGGGGTCGCATTCCAGTGGTTTCAAGGATGAACCATCGAGTTTCATCACTGGGGGCGCGGTGCGTTCCAGCGGCGAAGGCAAAGCATCGATCATCAGTGCCATGAGCTCGGGAAGCCCCAAACCCGTCTCCGCCGAAGTAGCCATCACAGGGAAGAAGGAGCCCCTGGCCACAGCCGTCTCCAGGTCCTTGATGAGGTCTTCCAAGGGCAACTCTTCACCGCCCAGATAGCGGTCCATCAAGGTCTCGTCTTCGCTTTCGGCAATGATCCCTTCAATCAAAGGGCCGCGGGCTTCCTCCACGACGGGATCATCGTTGTTCCCCTCGAGCACCCCTGCCAGCCCTCCGCCAGAGGGCAGATACAGCGGAAGGACAGACTCACCGAAGGCTTCCTGGCAACGTACGACGGCGGCGCTGAAGTCCGCGCGGGGGTGGTCCAGGCGGCTGACTACTACAGCCCGCGGCATGCGGATCTTCTCGCATTCACCCCACAAGGCGATGGTGGCGCCGTCGATGCCATCCACGGCGGAGACGACAAAGAGGGCCGCATCGGCGGCCCTCAACCCTGCTCGTAATTCCCCCGTGAAATCCGTGTACCCCGGAGTGTCGATCAGGTTCACTTTGACCTCGCCCACCAGGATCGGGGCCACGGACATGGTGACGGACCTCTGCTGATGGATGGCTGAAGGGTCTGAATCGCTGACAGTTGTTCCCTCAGTGATGGAACCCATCCGGGTGATGGCACCGGTGGCAGCCAACAGCGCCTCAACGAGCATCGACTTCCCTGCACCTGAATGCCCTACGAGTGCCACGTTGCGTATCTTGGCAGGATCACTTGCCGCCAGAGCCGTTCCGTTCTCGCTTCGCCGGGACTCGGGTGTGCCGGGTCCGGCCGCCTTGGCCGTCTCCCGTGTGCCCTTCGCGGACATGAGCACCTCCTGGTGTCGTATCCAAGCTCGGAGTTCGAACGCGTCGAAAGGTTCGAACGTGTAAGAGGATTGGACACCCTGAGGCGACCACAGGGCAAGACCCAGCCGCGGACGAAGAGCCAGCGCGAAGTGGCCAAGGGGTTCTAGGCCGCGACCATCTCCCACAACAACCATGCTGAGGTGACAGTGCTCCCTGTGATGACCACGGAGAATCCTGTCAGCCACAGGAAGGACGGGACACCCGTGGTTCGGCCAAGGATGTAGGCGTCCGACGCTGCGAGCCGGTCCCGGCGCCGTGTATGGACGCCGGCGAGCTTGAAGAGGTCCCGCACGGCACCCACTGACAGGGCGATCCCCAGGGCCAGCACAATGTAGTTGACGATGGTGGGCGATCCGAAGAGGAGCAAAAGCTGGGCGATAGCTGCGCTGACCACCGCCACGAGGATCCCTGTCAGGTTGCGCAGGAAAATCAGGGAGACCAGCAGGATGAGGGCACCCACAGACATCGCGGTTCCTGATCGGCCCGCGGCGAACGCAGCAATTAAGGCAAGTCCCACGACTGCCGGGGCGGGATAACCCCAGAACCCTGACCAGGCTGCGCCGAAAGGGCTCCGGCCGCTGCTGACGAGGCGACCCGAATGATCCAGTCCGATGCGAAGACTGTGGACAAATCGCCCCGTCATGAGGGCGGCATATGCGTGGCCAAGCTCATGGACGAATGTCACGTAGAGACCGAACCATCGCCACGTGGCTCGAGGGATGCTCAGAATGGTGGCTCCAGCGAGAATCGCCAACAACGCTGGCAGGGGCACGACAGTAGTCTGGACGTCGGTGAAGCCACGGACCACAGCCGCCCACCAGGTTTGCAGCAAGTTCACAGCAGGGTTCACAGCCCCGTTCACAGCACCGAGGATTTGAGGCGTGAACGAAGTCCCGCTACCAGGATCTCCAAACCGAAATCGAAGGCCGCTTCACCACGCTGGTCCGGCGGGCCGGCGTGCGTCAACGCCTGGGTAAGGGTCGGGTAGCCGTGAACCGGAGGTGCCCAGACGACGTCGGGAGCTGCCAGGTCCAACGCAAATCCCAAGGCAAAACTGTCGATGGTGGAGATCGCCGAAACCACATCCTGTCCCTGGAAACCGGCCTTTTCCAGGGCGACGGCCAGATTCTCGTAGAGAGCCAGCACCTGATCGTCCTGAACTGTTTGCAAGACGAGCAGGGGCGCCAGGCGAGGGTGCCGGGCGAACGCGTCGCGGTAGCTTCGGACGATGACCCTGAGGGCATCCTCCCAGTCCTGCCCGTCGTGGAGGGTGTAAGGGCTCTGGGCGATGATGCGTCCGCGCATGAGCTCCAATATTTCTTCCCGGCCGCTGACGTGATTGTAGATGGACGATTGGCTGACGCCGATCCTCTTGGCCAGTTTGGGCAGACTGAAGTCGCCGGCCTCGTCTACCAGCTCCAAGGCGGCCGTGACGAGTGCGTCGATGGAAATCAGCGGAACCAGCGGGCGTGGCATTGGGTTCTCCAATCAAAGTGTTGTTACGACTCTAGCCAGAAGTTTGGGCAAAGGTATTGTGCGCCCCATCACAAGGCCTTACGATAAACGAAAGCCTTTCGCTTATCGATCGGCTCCTCCCCTGAATCTCCCCGCATTAGACCTCCGAGGACACCATGTCTGAAATCGAAACCCGCCCTCCTGCAGCGGATGCTGGAAACGGGCTCAAGAAGAATGCCATCGGCACCGGCGGCATTGCCTTCCTGGTGATCTCCGCAGCAGCCCCCTTGACCGTAATGGCCGGCGTGGCACCTGTGGCCATTGGCATCGGGGGCATTGGCGCCCCCATGGGCTACGTCATCGCCGGCGCCGTTCTGTTGATCTTCGCCGTGGCCTTCATGGCCATGACCAAGCACGTCAAAGCAGCCGGCGGCTTCTACACCTACATCACACTGGCCATGGGAAAAACGGTGGGGCTGGCCTCGGCCATTCTCGCCATCGTCTCTTATAACTGCCTGCAGATCGGCGTTTATGGACTCTTTGCAGTCCAGACCCAGGCCATGCTCCGGACACTCTTCGGCCTGGACGTTCCATGGCCGGCGGTAGCGCTGGCAGCCGTGGCCGCCGTCTGGTTCCTTGGTTATCGGGGCATCGACGTTGGGGCCAAGGTCCTGGGCGTACTGCTCATTGCCGAGACCGCCATACTTGCCGTCATGGGCGCCGGCATTCTGGCGAACGGCGGCGCACAAGGCATCAGCGTTGCCTCCTTCTCCCCCGAGCATGCCTTCACCCCTGGCGTCCTTGCCATCCTTGCTATCTGCTTCGCCGCCTTCATGGGCTTTGAATCCACGGTGCTGTACCGGCGTGAGGCCCGCAACCCTGACAAGTCCGTGCCGCGGGCAACCTACATTGCCGTTGGCTTCATGTCCGTGTTCTACGCCTTCATCGTGTGGACAGTCATCCAGGCCTATGGAGATGGCGACGTGATGGCTGCCGCCGGTGAATTGGCGGACGGCATGTTCTTCGCCACGATCAACCATTACGTGGGTCCTTGGGCAGAAGTTGTCATGTACGTACTGATCGTGACCAGCGTGTATGCCTCCCAGCTCGCGTTCCACAATGCCATCAATCGCTACGTTTACATGCTCGCCAAAGACGGCGTCCTGCCTGCATTCCTCGGCAGGACCCACCCGAAGTACAAGTCCCCGCATCGCGCCGGGCAAATCCAGACAGCCCTCGCCGCCGTCGTCATCATCATTTGCGCCATCGCCGGCGCCGATCCCTACAAACAGCTGCTGATCTGGGTCAACACTCCCGGCATCTTCGGCATTGTCGCCTTGCAGGGACTGGTTTCCGTGGCAGCTTTCATCTACCTGCGGCGCAACCCTGACGCCGTGACCAACAGGCTACTCATTCCCTTGAGCATTGCGTCAGCCATCCTGCTGTTTGGCGTGGTTGCGTTGATCGCCATCAACATCGAACTCCTGACGTTCGCCGATGCCCTCACCAACACCGTTCTCATGCTGGTGACGCCCCTTGTTTTCCTGGCCGGTCTGCTGATCGCCCGCAGATTGCGCACCGCCCGCCCCGCCATCTTTGCCCGGATTGGAAGCTTCGAAACCCATGACTCCTGACCTCATCGTGCTTGCTGACACCATCCACACCCTCGATGACAGCCTGGCTAACAGCGCCCGGCCGCCTATTCAGGCCGTCGCCGTCAGTGACGGTTTGATCGCCGCCGTCGGATCCCGGGAGGACGCGCAGCAGTGGCGTCAGCCGGGCACGCGAATAGTGGATCTTGGCAGTGCCACGCTGACGCCAGGCCTGGTTGATTGCCACATCCACCCCGTGTTTGGCCTGGACCTGACCATTGGCTGCGATCTGTCCGGCGCATCCACTTTGGCTGAAGTACAGGCGCTGCTGCAGGCAGAATCAGCAAGCTCCGCATCACAATACGACGGCGGCTGGCTGCGTGCCTGGGGCCTGAATCCGAACGCGTTTGGCCCAGTACCCCTGCACCGGAGTGTGATCGACGAAGTCTCCGGAGACCGGCCAGCCATGATCCGGTTGTTCGACGGCCATTCGGCGTTGGCGAACAGCCGGGCCATGGAACTGGCTGGGATCCATGGGCGTGTTGAATTTGACCAGAGCGCCGAGGTGGTCTGCGATGGCGACGGCGTCCCCACCGGGATGCTCCTGGAAGCGGCGGCCATTGAACTGGTGCAGCGTCACATTCCCAAGGAATCGTTTGAGGAACGGAAGACCCGCCTGGGCAACTTGCTCCGGGACTTCGCCCGGTCCGGCCTGACCGGCGGGCACGTCATGGACCACGACGAGCAGTCGGCCGCCCTTTTTCAGGCTTTGGAAGCCGACGGCGAGCTGCCCCTGCGGCTGCGGAGTGCGCCATGGTGCATGCCGGGCACTGGCGAGGCTGAGTGGAAGGGACTTGCCCACACCATAGGCACCGGCGGACGCCGCTGGTCCGTCGAGGCCATCAAACTGTTCGTTGACGGAACCGTGGACAACGGGACCGCGTGGCTTTACGAGCCGGACCTGTACGGCCGATCCACGGTGCCATTCTGGCCACGGCCGGAAGAATACACAGCAGCGGTTCGCTACTTTGCCTCCCGCGGCATCCCGACGGCGACCCACGCCATTGGCGATGCCGGCGTGGAACATGTGCTGGACGCCTTGGAGTCGCTCCGCGGTGTTGTGCCCCCGGACGTGCTCCGCCAGACGGTTCACAGGATTGAACACATCGAGACGGTGCCCGACCAGCTGGTGGAGCGCTTCCAGCACGCCGAAGTGGTGGCGAGCATGCAGCCCACGCACTGCACGCACTATTCCCTGGCGGACCACAGTGACAATTGGTCCACCAGGCTTGGCAAGGTCCGTGCCGACCGCGCATGGCGTTGCAGGGACCTCCGCGAGGCTGGAGTTACCGTGGGTATCGGCTCCGACTGGCCGATCGCTCCGTACGAACCCTTGCCGATCATTGCAGACGCCCAGTTGCGGCGCCGTTCCGGACATCCGGAACAGGAACCCATCGCACCTTCCCAGGCACTCACCGCACTCCAGGCGCTTGAGGGCTACACCTCGCACGCCGCACGCGCTGCGGGACTGTGGGACGTTTCGGGCTCGATCACGGTGGGTAAACGCGCCGACTTCACCGCGTTCGAGCGCGATCCACTGACCACCGCCCCGGACGAGTTTGCCGCCAGCAGCGTGGTAGGTACGTTCGTGGACGGCGAGATCCAGTTCATGCTGGAAAGGCTTGCCTAGCATTGTTGATCGGGCCAGCCCTTTTGATGGGGCGGGCTACATGCGGTTCTTGGTTTTGGCCGTGGCTAGTGCCGTCCACGGATCTTCGGGCCAGGGATGCCTGGGGTAGCGCCCACGCATCTCTGCCCGAACCTGGGCGTAGGGCCCGGACCAAAACGATGCGAGATCACCTGTCACCGCCAACGGCTTGCCTGCGGGAGACAAAAGGTGGAAAAGCACCGGCACCCTTCCGCCAACAAGGCGAGGCGTGCTGTCCCAGCCGAAACACTCCTGCAGCTTGACCGCCACAACCGGGCTGCCGCCGTCGTGCTCCGCATTCTTTCGATCGGAGCCGTCAAAGCCCTCAGAGACCTCCGGGTACTCGATTCGCACCCTCGAGCCACTGGGCACCTGAAGACGCTCGGGCACCAGGCCGTCCAAGTTGGAAGCCTCGGGCCACGGGAGCAGGCGCCGAAGTGGATCGCTGAGGTCAATGGCGGTGGCCGGGGTGCCGGTGGACATGGATTCGAGCTCCGGGGCAAGCCAGTCATCCAAGCTTGCCAACAACGCGGATTCGCTGACATCGGGCCACGGATCGCCCAGCTCCCGGTGCAACAGAGCCAGACGCCGGCGCAGCGCATCCGCCGCAGCGGACCACCCGATCATCGAGAGTCCTGCCTTTTCCAGTGCAACCGCAACAGCCTGGCGGCCCTGCTCTACGCTGGGGCGCACGGGCGTCGAGGACAGCACAAGGGCTCCCAACTTCCGCTCAAGCCTGGCGGTCACGCGCCCTTGGGCGAAACGTGCAGTTACCTCCTCGATCAGGAGCTCCGGCGCCGCGGCGGCCGCCAGCTCTGCGGACAAGGGCGCCGCTGATCGGATCACGGCTCCCGTTCCCGCCGCGTCCCTGCCTTGGGCGCGGGAAACCTCCGCCACGGCCAACCAGTCATGCCCGGACAACGAGCTACCCGCAGGCAGACCAGCTCTGGTGCCCGAGGTCAGCAGATACGTTGGTGCCCCTTGGCCGGGAACCCGCCTGGCAATACGGTCCGGGAAGGCCAACGCCACGACGAACCCGGGCGCCTCCCTCGCTGAAACGTCCAGTGCCTGTCGTTCATCAATGCCTTGTTGATAGGCGATGCCGAAAGTTTCCTGGCGCGCGATCGATTCCATCCGTTTGACGTCTTCGGCAAATCGTCGGGCTGCCGGGTCTGATCCGGAACGAACTGACGCCAACAGTTTTGTGAGGTCAGCACCCGGCGCACGTTGATCACCGGCTACCAGTGCCACCGTTTCAGCGGCAAGGCGACGGCCAACCAGCGCAGAACCGTCCAGCAGCGCCCGGGCAAGCCGAGGGTCTGCCGGGATCTTCGCGAGCGTCCTGCCCACGTCCGTGACAGTTCCTTCCGCGGTCACGGCACCGAGTTCCCGAAGGACCTCGACGGCGTCCTCCATAGCCGCACGTGGTGGTGCGTCCGGCAGTGCAAGCCCACGGCCTTCTGGTGCTCCCCAGCAAGCCAGCACCAGGGCGGCGCTGGTGAGGTCGGCCACCGAAATCTCAGGGGTTTGATGCGCTGGCGCGGCGGCGAAGGCCTGCTGGTCGTAGCAACGGACCACCCTGCCTGGTCCTTGACGCGCTGCGCGGCCGGCCCGCTGCTCGGCAGACGCCTTTGAGCAGGAGACTGTCACCAGCCCGGACATGCCCCTGCCGGCGTCGCGACGCGGTTCACGTGACAGGCCGGAATCAATGACGAGCCGGACGCCCGGCACCGTGAGTGAGGACTCGGCCAACGCCGTTGACACAATAATTCGAGGAGGGCCGCCGGGTTCCCGGCCTGAAACCGCACGGTCCTGGGCGTCCGCACCGATCTGGCCGTGCAGCTCAAGTACCTCGACGTCGGCCCGGACCAGCCCGCGGAGCCGGCTGGCGACGTCGGACACTTCACGCACGCCCGGGAGGAAGACCAGCGCGTCAACGTCGGGGTCATGTATGAGGGCCTGCTCATGCGCGGCCACCGTTGTTGCGGCAACATGATTGAGGAAGCTGTAGGCAACGCCGCGCTCGTCCAGGCGCGGACCTGAGGCAGGAATCCAGTCGACCTCCAGGGCATGGAGCACGGAAGGACAGTCGACGACGGGAGCCGGCGTGCCGTCGTCGGCCTCCCCCAAGCCGGTTCGCCCCGCCCCGCTTCGCCCCGTCCCGCTTCGCCCCAGCAGGGCGGCGAAACGCGTGGCGTCAACGGTCGCCGACATGGCCACCAGTGTGAGGTCGCCACGGAGTTCCTGGACTTCCGCGAGCATGCCCACGAGCAGGTCGGTTTCGAGTCCACGCTCGTGGACCTCATCCAGGATCACCGCTTGCGTTCCCTCGAGTCCGGGATCAGCCAGGAGGCGCCGCAGGAGAATGCCGGGAGTGACGAACTCCACCACAGTGTCCGAACCAGCGATGCTTTCGCCGCGGACTGTATAACCCACCCGACCGCCCAGACGGCTGCCGTCGAGTGAGGCAAGACGGCGGGCCGCTGAACGCGCGGCCACCCTGCGCGGTTGGGTGACGACGACGCGCGGCTGGCCGGGGTGCCTCTCCCCCACGAGATTGGCCAGCAGTGGAGGAACCAGGGTGGTCTTTCCCGTCCCGGGCGGTGCCTGGACGACCACCGTTCCGCCGTCGCCCTGGCTCTCCAAAGCGGCGGCGAGCCTTCCCAACGAATCAGCGAAAACCAGTCCTGCGCCGATGGTGTCCAGTCTGAAAGTCACCACACCATTGTCCCTGCTGGCCGGCGTTGAAAAGGCCACGCCTCCTCGGTGAACCTGACGGCTGCGAGGAGGCGTGGCCCCTTCAACGTTGTTGCTCTTGGGTCGGTGTGCTAGCCAATGGTGGACGTGTCAATCACGAAGCGATAACGCACATCAGAGGCGAGCACGCGCTCATAGGCCTCGTTGATCTTGCTGGCGGGAATGACCTCGATCTCGGCGCCGAGCCCGTGCTCGGCGCAGAAGTCCAGCATCTCCTGTGTTTCGCGGATTCCGCCAATCATGGAGCCGGCGAACCTGCGGCGCCCACCAATGAGGGCGAAAGCATTCACGGGCAACGGCTCGGCCGGCGCGCCAACGTTCACCAGGGTTCCGTCAAGGCTCAGCAGTTGCAGGTAGGCGCTGATGTCGATGGACGCGCTGACCGTGTTGATGATGAGGTCAAACGTCCCTGCCAGCTGCTCAAACGTGGCCGGATCACTGGTGGCGTAGTAGTGGTCTGCGCCCAGCTTCAGGCCGTCTTCCATCTTCTTCAGGGACTGCGAGAGGACCGTCACCTCGGCACCCATGGCGTGGGCAATCTTGACGCCCATGTGTCCCAGGCCGCCCAAGCCCACGATCGCGACCTTCTTGCCAGGACCGGCGTCCCAGTGATGCAGCGGGGAGAACGTCGTGATGCCTGCGCACAGAAGCGGTGCGGCGACGTCGAGGTCCAGCGCTTCAGGGATGGTGACGACAAAGTCCTCGTTCACGACGACGTTCCTGGAGTATCCGCCCTGGGTAATGGTGCCATCACGGTCGACCGCGCCATAGGTGCCCACGTTGCCGTTGAGGCAATACTGTTCCTCGCCCGCCAGGCAGTTCCTGCACTCTTTACAGGAGTTGACCATGCAGCCAACACCTACGCGGTCGCCCACTTTGTGCTTGGTGACCTCCGGACCGACTTCGGTAACGATGCCGGCAATCTCGTGGCCGGGGACGAGCGGGTACTGCTGGGGACCCCAATCGCCCCGGACAGTGTGGATATCAGAGTGGCAGATACCGGCGAATTTGATGTCAATGTGGACGTCGTGAGGTCCAACTTCGCGACGTTCGATGGTGGTCAGGGTGAGGTCGCCCGTGGCCGAAGGTGAAGCATAAGCGTTAGCGGAAGGCATGTTTCTCCTGCGTGATGAAGATTAGTGGATGCTTCCATCTAACCCTCTTTTCCAAAATGCAAGGAGTTACTGCTGTTAGGGGTAATGACAGGGACTCCCTTGGAGGGCCAAAAGCCATACCGTTGGAACCATGGACAACAGGACCGAGACGCGCGATTTCCTCTCTACCCGAAGAGCGAAGATCACCCCCGAGCAAGCTGGGCTGGCCGCCTATGGCGGCAATCGGCGCGTCCTTGGGCTCCGCCGCGGCGAAGTTGCCATGCTTGCAGGCGTCAGTGTTGAGTACTACACCCGTTTGGAGCGGGGGAATCTCTCAGGCGTCTCGGAGAGCGTCCTCGAAGCACTGGCCAACGCCCTGCAACTGGACGACGCCGAACGGGCACACCTCTTCGACCTCGCCCGTGCGGCCAACGACGGCGGTCGGTTGCGGCGTCGTCCGGTTCGGAAGCAGTCCATCCGACAGGGTGTCCAACTCACGTTGGACGCGATCGCGCATGCGCCGGCCTTCGTCCGCAATGGCCGGCTCGATATCCTCGCTACCAACGCTTTGGGCAGGGCACTGTACGCGGACAGCTACGACACCCCTTCCGGGCCGCCCAACCTTGCCCGTTTCCTCTTCCTCGATCCCCGCAGCCATGACTTCTACACCGATTGGGAACGCGCTGCCAATGACACTGTGGCCATCATGCGTACCGAGGCTGGGCGAGACCCTTACGACCGTGGCCTCACTGACCTCGTAGGTGAGCTGTCCACCCGCAGCGAGGAATTCCGTATGCGCTGGGCGTCCCACAACGTCCGGCAGCATTACACCGGGAAAAAGCAGTTTCACCATCCGATCGTCGGGGACCTGCACACTCTCTACGAGGCGTTTGAGCTCTCCGCCGACGACGGCCTGACCATGACCATCTACAACGCGGAGCCTGGCACCGGAACCGAGGATGCCCTGCGGTTACTGGCGAGTTGGGGTGCAACCACGCTCGCGTCTGAACCTGGCGCGTCTGAAGCTGACGCGTCTGAATCCGGTCATGCGCTCCGCAAGACGAACAGCAACTAATTCCGGAACGACAAAGGAACCATGGACATTACCCCCAAAACCACCAGCACCAAGGGACCGTCAGAGCTCTTCACCGGCGACGTCTATTTCGATGTCATCGCCAAGGGAGACGAGCCCTCCCGATTGCGGGTGAACATTGTCCGCTTCGCTCCGTGCGCTAGAACGGCGTGGCACACCCACGCGGTTGGACAGACCCTCCATGTGACGGACGGTGTAGGCCTGGTTCAGGCACGCGGAGGCGAGGTTAAGGTGATCCGTCAAGGTGACACCATCTACACCCCGCCGGGCGAATGGCACTGGCACGGTGCTGCTCCGGAGCATTTCATGAGCCACCTCGCCATGTGGGAAACCATCGGAGCCACCGACGGTTCCGAAACTACGTGGGGCGAGCTAGTGACAGATGCGGAGTATGGCTATCCGGGCTGAGGGCTTTTAGCGGGCTTCCTAAAATGTCAGACCCCAATGAGAGGGTTTATTCATGGGAAGTATTGGGGAGATGTTGGCGCGTCGGGCAGCGATGTCTGGCGTCGCGTTGCGCCCCCGAGGAGTTTCCCGAGCAAGCCATGACCTATCTGCCAACGCGGATGCGCGCTGTGAAAGCCCGACGGCGGCAGTCGCCATTTTGAAGAACCTCAGGGCCATTGCGCTGCTTCGCGGCATTGAAGCGCCGTCCTTCTCTGAGCCTGATGACGTCGACTGTGAAGTCGAGCTGCTTCGCGGCGTTGAACCGCAATTCTTCGCCCCCGCTGGTGGAGTGGACCCTGAAGCCGAGCTGCTTCGCGGCTTGGAACCACTGCCCTTCGCCGCCCCTGGTGGAGTGGACCCTGAGGTCCGCCCTGTTTCCCTGTTACTTGACGGTTCCCCTGGGCGCAGCGTTTCCCAGGGAATTGAGGGTGCGCTGGGACTTGAGGGGGCGCTGGCTGACAGCGTTGAGGCGTTGGAATCCCTGCGTTCCTTCACCGTAACCGGTGCCCTGGTATTCGGGTTCACCGAGGCCGCGGGTTTCGCCGGGCGGGTGGAGGAGATTGCCCGCACCGTGGAATACCTGCAGGTCATCGCGGCGCACGCCGTGGAACGGACCCGCACCCAAGCCCAGCAGACACGGCCCTCAACCGCCGCCGGCACGGGATGGCAGACAGGCTGGACCAACCCCGGAACCACCGGCTCGGACTCAGCCGGGGCTGTTACTGGATCCGATGCTCCTGAAGGATCCGCTACTACTGCGGGGCCAGGTGTTGTGGCTTCGGCAGTAGTTGTCACTGCAGCAGACGCTGCTGCGGTGGCCGATGACGGCTACCGGAACGCCGCGGAATTCCTCCGCGCGAGCCTGCGGATCAGCAAAAGCGAAGCCAACCGCCGCCTCGCCCTGGCCTCCCAGGTCCTCCCCCGGACCGGAATCGCCGGGCAACACATCCCGCCCCGCCGCGAAATCCTCGCCCAAGCCCTCGAAACCACACAGATACCCACCCGGTCCGCGACCATCATCAGCAGCGCACTGGAAAATGTCCGGCAGCTCACCGACGAAGACACCCTCACCCGGATGGAACACGCCCTCACCGCC
This sequence comes from Paenarthrobacter sp. 10L420, assembly GCF_056395385.1. NCBI lineage: Bacteria > Bacillati > Actinomycetota > Actinomycetes > Micrococcales > Micrococcaceae > Paenarthrobacter > Paenarthrobacter sp. 10L420. Next base: position 315,291 of record NZ_JBFTJK010000006.1, read on the forward strand.
ACGGCCATTGAATCCGACCCGGACTTCGTCACCAAAATGGCCAAACGCTGGGTCGATTCGATCGACCAAGACGGTCCCGAACCGTCCGAAGAAGTTCTCCGCCAACTCCAAGGCGCGTTCTTCCGCCGCCGACGCCGCCACGGGCTCCACCACATCGAAATCTTCGCCACCGCCGAACAATACGAAACCCTCACCACCGCCATGAACGTCGCCACCAACCCCCGA
>NZ_JBFTJK010000007.1:0-206727 GCF_056395385.1 Paenarthrobacter sp. 10L420
GGTTCGAACATGTCCACCGGGGAGGGTTTGCCGGTATCGATCTGGCAGAAATCACAGCGCCGGGTGCATTCGGACCCGCCGATCAGGAACGTCGCTTCCTTGTCTTCCCAGCACTCGAAAATGTTCGGGCAGCCGGCCTCTTCACAGACCGTGTGCAGGCCTTCCTTCTTCACCAGGTTCTTCAACCCGACGAACTCCGGGCCCATCTGGACCTTGGCCTTGATCCACTCGGGCTTGCGTTCAACCGGGACAGCCGAGTTACGCTGCTCAACGCGCAGCAACTTACGGCCTTCAGGTGCCAGGGTCACTGGAGTGCTCCTTCTGGGGTGGAAACGAGTGCTTCTTCATGCTTGCGGAACTCTTCCACGAAGCGGTCAACGATGTCGGCCGGGTTGATGGTCCGGCCGGTCTCCAGCGACATGGTGGTGACGCTGGCGTCGGTGATTCCGCACGCGATGATCTGCGCATACGGCGCGAGGTCGTTACTGCAGTTGATGGCAACACCATGCATGGTGACGCCCTCAAGGACGCGGATGCCGATCGCGGCAATCTTGCGGTCCGGTCCCTTGTCATCGGCGAGGATCCATACGCCTGCGCGTCCCTTCACCGTGACTGCCGGGATTCCGTAGTCCGTCATGACGGCGATCATGATGGCTTCGAGGCGCTCCACATAGTCCCGGATTCCCGCGCGGTTCTTGAGCTTGAGGATCGGATAGGCAATGAGTTGTCCCGGACCGTGCCACGTTAACTTGCCACCACGATCCACGGGGACAACGGGGGTGCCGTCAAAGGGACGTTCGTGGTCTTCGGTGAGCTTGCCAGCCGTGTAGACGGCGGAGTGCTCAAGGAGCAGGACGGTGCTGTTTTTCTCGCCGGCAACAACTTTGTTGTGGATCTCGCGCTGTAGGTCCCAGCCCTGCACGTAGTCAACGAAATCCGGGGCAAGACCCAGTTGTGAAAACTCAAGAGTCATGGGTTCAAGCTTAGACCCAGCAGGTCACTCACCATGATTTTGTGGTGAACCTCTCAGTCGCATCCGTCAGCGTGGCTTTCGTACCCCGCAAGCTGGTGCTGCCTGTGGATAACTTCTGCGGGAAATCCGATCATCCGGTAGACCTTGGATATGGAAACTACTGACGATCCTGCCCCCTCGGTCCCGCACATTCCGGGATACACGCCATTACGCCTACTGGGTAGCGGTGGCTCGTCGACAGTCTGGCTTGCCAGCAGGGACAAGGACGGTGCCCGCTTCGCCATCAAGTGCATCATGGGAGGGCCCGGCAAGGATTCCCGTGGGTCGGCCGGACCAGAGTCCCAACATGCCTTGCGTGAGGGGCGGATCCTGTCCCGGCTCGAGCACGAGCACCTTATCCGACTCCACGATGTGATGGACCTGCCGGGAGTGGGGACGGGCAGTGTCGGGCTCGTCATGGACTTTGCCGCAGGAGGTTCCCTTGCGAATCTGGTGGGTGGCCGACGCAAGCTTGGAATCGGTGAAGCGGTGACGATTCTGACCCCTGTTGCCCAGGTCTTGGCTTACCTGCATGCCCAGGGAACGGCCCATGGGGATATTTCCCCAGGCAACGTCCTGTTTACGGCACAGGGGAAGCCCCTGGTGACAGACCTTGGCGTGGCGGGTGTTGTGGGTGAGGAGAATCAAAGCCTCGACGTCGGCACGGACGGCTTCGTTGATCCTTCTATAGCCGCGCGGGGTGCGCGGGGTGATGGAGCCGGAGGCGCTTTGCAGCCGGAACGGGATGTCTATTCGCTGGCCGCGCTTGGCTGGTATTGCTTGACAGGCATGGCGCCGGAAATCGCCAAGCACCGCCCACCGCTGCCTCTCTTGGTTCCCGATGTCCCCAAAGGGCTCGCCGCTGCCCTTGAGGCGGGACTGGATCCCGATCCGCGGGCGCGTCCCACGGCCCGGGAGTTGGGAACAGCGATTTATCGCAGCGCGGCCGCGGAGCCCGTGGATCTGGCTGGGTCCGTCCATTCTTCCGTGATTCCGGAGTTGCTGACGCGCCGGCAGGCTGGGGGACGACCCCAGCGCAGGAGTCCGCTGAGCAGGAGTCCACTGGCCGGGGCTGTGTTGCGGCTTCCGCCCTTGCGGACAGCAAGGACTCCGCGTCCCGAACGCCGAACCCGAACAAGGCAACCTCAGCGGAGAACTAAACCGCAGGGTGGGCCACGTTCCAGCATCCGAGTGGGGTTCCTGGTGCCTGCGGGAGTGTCGGTTGGGGCGGTTGGGTTTGCTATCTGGCTGGGAATCCAGGAACCCGCGTCTGGTTTGACGTCCGTAGTAGATCCGGGGACGACGACCGTAGTCACGGAAGCTGCCCAAGCCACTGAACCGGCCCAAGCCACTCAAGCCGCCCAGCCCATTCCGGACGCACTCTTGGACGCGCTGCACTCTGAGGATCCGGCAATCGCCATGCCCGCGTTATCGGCGGTGCGCGACATGGCGCTGGGACTGGATCGTCTTGAATTGCTGGCAACCGTCAACGCGGCAGGCTCAGCTGCCCATGCGGCAGATGAGACGTTGAAGCAGCAATTAAGAGCTGACGGTATCCGCTTTGCCGGGCTCACCACCACCTTGGACAGCGTTTCGGTGTTGAGCCCACATGAGGTTGATCGCGCCGTCGTTGCCCTGACGGCAACAACCTCCGGTTACGAGGAGCGCGACGCATCGGATCGCTTGGTGAGGTCCCAGCCCGCCGGGGAGCGCCAGCAGCTGCGCCTCGTCCTTGTCAGATTGGCAGGACAGTGGACCATCTCGGAGATTCTAGGTCCCGGTTAGCCGTACTGCCATGGGACGTTCTTGGCGTGAGTGGGTCTGGGATGCGGTTCGATTCAGCGGGAATGCTTGCTCGTCAGCCACTCCATGGCTTCATCGAGCCCCGGGTGTTGCCACTGAAAACCGGCGGCGGCAAGCTTGGCTGGTTCCATCCTTTGGTTTGCCAGGACGAGCTCGTCAGCAAGCTTGCCAAGGACAAGCCGGAGGGCGGGTGGTGGGACGCGTAAGAAGGCAGGACGATGGAACGCTTTCGCCAGCCGCCTCACAATGGCGTTAACGTCCGCGCTTTCCGGGGCGCACACATTGACCGCACCTTCCAGATCGGACTTGAGGAGGAACGCGAGTGCAGCGGCTTCGTCGGCAAGGGTGATCCACGGCCAGTATTGTCGCCCGTTTCCGAAGGGTCCGCCAAGCCCAAGCCTGAGCAGTGGAAGCATTGGGCCCAATGCGCCACCGGAAGTGCTGAGCACCACTCCGGTCCTTGGTGTCACTACCCTCACGCTGGCTGGAGCGGTTCTGGCAGTCTGCTCCCATTCAACGCAGAGCGGTCCCAGCACTCCCGCGCCTGGACCGGAGTCCTCGCGGAGCACGCCGTCCCGGGAGGCGCCGTAGTAGCCGGACGCTGACTGGCTGACGAAAGACAATGCCGGCTGGCCCAAGCGACGCATGGCCGCAGTGAGTGTCCGGGTTGGCTGAAGGCGTGAGTCACGAATGACACTGATTCTGTGCTTGGTCCAAGGCCGGTCGCCGATGCCGGCGCCGGACAAGTTGACCACCGCATCTGTGCCTTCCAGGATTGCCTCGTCCAGGACTCCAGCAACTGGATCCCATGTCCTTTCGTCGTCAGTCTTTGCAGGCCGACGAACCAGCCGGATGACCTCGTCACCAGCACTTTTTAACTGCTCGGACAATGCCGTCCCAATCATTCCTGAGGCTCCGGACATCACGATTCGCATGACCCATCTCACCACGACCCCAGCATGAGGCAGAAACAGGTGCGAAGCGCGGGGCGGGTCCCTCTTGACACCGCGCCTCTTGACTATGATCGAACAATGACCTCCTCCAGCTACCTCCGTTTCCCGCATGTCCATGGCGAATTGGTCACGTTCGTGGCCGAAGATGACATCTGGATCGCCCCCGTCTCCGGTGGCCGGGCCTGGCGTGTTTCCTCCCAGCAAATGCCGGCCAGGAACCCACGCTTCACTCCCGATGGCAAGCGGCTGGTGTGGACTGCTGTTGTTGGTACCTCACCGGAAGTTGTCACCGCGGACGTCGACGGCGGCGGGTACAAGCAGCTGAGCTACTTTGGACACACCACAACCCGGGTCAAGGGTTTCACGCCCGCTGGAAACGTCCTGGTGACCAGCGCGTTCCAGCAGTCCGAGAGCCGCCACACCTATGCCTATAGCCTCCCCCTGGACGGAGGTGCCGCCGTCGAACTTCCTTTCGGACCGGTGGAGGCTGTTGCGTATGGACCCGAAATCGGTGACGAGAAGCCAGTGGTCTTGGCGAGCGTCCTTTCCCGCGAACCGGCTTGGTGGAAGCGCTACCGTGGCGGCACTGCCGGCAAGTTGTGGATCGACGCAGACGGCAATGGTGAGTTCGAGCGCTTGATCCCCGAAATTGAGGGCAACCTGACTGACCCGCTGTGGATCCAGGGGCGCATCGCCTTCCTTTCTGACCACGAAGGTTACGGAAACCTCTACTCCGTTCTTCCTGATGGGTCAGGACTCCGCCGGCACACGGACCATGAAGATTTCTATGTTCGGCATGCCAGCACGGATGGCCAGCAGATCATCTTCGAATCTGCTGGTGAACTCTGGATCCTGCCCTCGCTCGATGCCGATGCTGAAGCCGTGAAGCTGGACATCACGCTCGGTTCTGCATCACCGGCGCGGCGTCCTGCTCCACTGAAAGCATCTGCGCATCTGGGCGACGTATTTCCGAACGTTGCAGGAACGGCCAGCGCCGTTGAATCACATGGCACCATCCATTGGCTCCGCCATAAGGACGGGCCCTCGCGAGTAGTCGAAGCGACGCCGGGTGTCCGGGCCCGCCTCCCGCGTCCGCTGACGGATGGTCGTATCGCTTATGTGGCTGACCACGGGGGAGTGGAGGCTTTGTACGTCAAGCGCATCGCCGCACGCTTGTCCGGAGTTGTTGAGGTGCCGAAAGCGGCGGAACCTGCTGTTGCTTCCAGTGAAGCCGATGGACTCCCCAAGCCGGTCTCGGCATCCAACGTCCTGAGACAAGGTTCCACCGCAAACCAGCCAGCCAACCAGTCCATGGATACGGTCCAAGCGGCCGCACCCTCCGACGAAGCCGCCCAAGCCGAACCGTCACCAGACACAGTGGGGGGAACGGCGATACCTGTCGCATCCACAGGAGATGATCAAGCGGACGATCTCCGGCTGGACTTCCCCGCACCTACAAGGACGAGCGCACTGGAGGCCAGCCCCGATGGCCGTTGGCTCGCCATCGGCACGTCTCTTGGCGACGTTTTCGTAGCCGACACCACGTCCGGGACATTGACTCGTTTGGTCAGTATTGGCGAAGGCAGCGTCGATCAGTTGTCGTGGTCGGCTGATTCGCAGTGGCTCGCCTGGTCTGAGCCCGTGACGTCCTTCGGTTCCCGCAGCAAACTTCGGCTGGCACGGCCTTCGGCATCCGACGCCGACATTATCGATGCCACCGACGGCCGCTTCTGCGATGAATCACCCAGATTCACCCCCGACGGGAAATTCCTGGCCTTCCTGTCCAACCGGAGCTTCGACCCCGTCTATGACGGCCATTCTTTCGACCTTTCCTTCCCGAGCCCCATCAAGCCGTACCTGCTGGCCCTGGCCGCTGATACGCCGTCTCCTTTCGGGCCGTCCGTGGACACTCTCGAGGACGCGCCGGCCACAACAGGAAAGCACGACGACGGCGATACGCCAGTTGTGCGCGTGGATGCAGAAGGACTGGCGCACCGCGTCATTACGGTTCCCGTCCCACAGGGAAACTACTCCGGACTCGCCGCCGGTGACGGGGCACTGCTCTGGCTTGATACTGAGCTATCCGGTGTCACCGGCGAAGGGAAGGGCACTCTGCAGGATAAGAAGACAGCCCCCTCCCTGGTGCGCTTTGACCTTGCCAAGCGCAAGGAAACCACCCTCGTCGCTGCTGTAGACAGCTACCGGTTGTCTGGCGATCGCAAGACGGTTGTCTATGTCCTTGATAAGCAGATCGTGTCAGTTCCGTCAGACAGCAAGGTGGACGAGGAATCCGGGGAACTGGTCAAAGTGGACCTGAACAGGATCCGCGTGATCCTGGACCCCGTGGCTGCCTGGGGCCAGGCCTTCGATGAAGCATGGCGCTTGCAGAGGGACTTCTTCTGGGCTCCGGACATGGCTGGCCAGGACTGGGACTCCGTCTACAAACGCTACCGTCCGATCGTGGAACGGCTGGGGTCTCATGATGACCTTGTGGACCTGTTGTGGGAGATCCATGGTGAACTGGGGACCTCTCATGCCTATGTGCGGCCGGCCGCTGTGACCGAACCTGGCCGTAATGGTCAAGGCAGGCTTGGCGCGGAGTTGCAGCTCGGCAGCAAAGGCTGGGAGATAACCAGGATCCTGGCTGGAGAGTCTTCCGATCCCCTCGCAACCTCGCCCTTGACGCGTCCCGGCGCGGATGCCAAGGTGGGCGACGTCCTCCTGGCGATTGACGGCGTCGAGCTTTCCGCCACGCTGACGCCCGCCATGCAATTGGTGGGTGCAGCGGGGAGAACCGTTGAATTGACACTCTTGAATGGGGAAGGACATGGTGGAGCTGCGGGTGTCCAGCGGCGGGTTGCCGTTGTCCCCATCCGTGACGAGGAGCGGTTGCGCTATCAGGACTGGGTCCGGGCCAACCGGCGCACGGTCCGTGAGGCATCCGGAGATAAATTCGGCTACCTGCACATCCCGGACATGATGGCCAATGGTTGGGCCCAGTTGCATCGTGACCTCGATACAGAAACCGCCCTGGACGGGTTGATCGTAGACGTGCGGCGTAACCGTGGCGGACACACCTCACAGCTCGTGGCCGAGCTCATTGGCCGGAAGGTCACTGGGTGGAGTATGCCGCGTGGCGAGAAGCCACGGACTTATCCCCACCATGCTCCCCGGGGTCCAGTGATTATCCTGGCAGACGAATTTGCCGGATCAGATGGCGACATCATCACCCAAGTGTCCAAACTGAGGGGCATTGGCCCTGTCATTGGAGTACGGACATGGGGCGGCGTGGTGGGCATTGACAACCGCTTTGCCCTGGCTGACGGTACCGGGGTAACCCAGCCCCGCTACGCCACGTGGTTTGGCGGTGGGATCGGCTGGGATGTTGAAAACCGTGGTGTGGAGCCGGACATCGAGGTGCTCTTCCCGCCCCACGCCTATGCAGCAGGCAGCGATCCGCAACTCGAGTATGGCATTGGTGCCCTCAAGGAGATGATCCAGGAGCTACCTACTGACCGCCCGCCGTTGCGTGAAGGCTACCGCCAGGTGCGGCCAGCGCCGTTGCCCGCCCGCCCGCAAGAGGGCTAGCAGCAGGTGAGCGCAGAAGAGCCCCGCCGCTCCCCTCAGGGGAGTGGCGGGGCTCTTTTGCGCTTTGAAGGGTATTACTGCGCGAGGGTGGCATCCAGGGTGATTTCGATGCTGGCCAGCGCACCGGAAACGGGGCAGCCGGTCTTTGCCTCTTCGGAGATGCGACGGAAGTCCTCTTCGGAGATGCCCGGGATGCTGGCGGTCATCGTCAGGTGGCTGCTGGTGATGCCGGTGCCTGGGACGAAGGTGACGTCGGCCTTGGTCTGGATTTCCTCAGCGGTATAGCCTGCCTGCGCAAGGGAGTTGCTGAACGCCATGGAGAAGCATGCAGAGTGCGCTGCAGCGATCAATTCCTCCGGGCTGGTCTTGCCACCGGACTGCTCGGTGCGTGCCTTCCAGGTGACATCGAACGTGCCCAGGCCTGAGCTATCCAGCGTCGTGTTGCCGGCACCCTCAATCAGGTTGCCGTTCCAAACCGTGTGTGCGGTGCGTGTTGCTGCCATGTCCACTCCTTGGGGTCGTTTGTGTGTCGGCAACCAGCCATCGCCGGATGCCACCGGGGTCAATCCTATGGATTTGCCGGCTGCTCTGCACTGTCATTCCGCTGTCAGTGGATTGTGACCCCGGACCTGCGTTGACAAAGCAGCCGACCCCCCTGGCGAAGGCGGACCGGCTGCTGCGACGTGCGCTTAGTTCCAGAGCGTGGCAATGGCGATGTTCACCAGGGCCAATCCACCAACGCCGTGAGCCAAGCCGGTGGAAACAGGTTCGCCCTTCTTGACCTTGCGGGAGCCGATCACCGCTAGAACAGCAACGGCCACGCCGATGGCGAATTTGATGCCGAGCTTGAAGTAGTTGGGATGGGCATCCGGCATGAGGGGCAGGAGGCCCATCATGGCAATGCCTGTAAGCAACTGCAGGAATGCGCCGTCCCGCTGGCGGGGGTGGACGGTGGGCGTCTTGATGGTGGCGATCCAGTAGCCCACAATCATGGCTGCGCCGACGATGTGCAAGAACAGCAGGATGTTGAAGAGAATACTCATGGCCCCAGCTTATCCAGTTGGTTCTACGTCCTGTAGCAAAGCCACGCTTAGTAGACGAACAGCGCCGCGGACAAATGGTGTGGGACAACGAAACGGGGCAGGCTACCGGGTTTCCCCGGAGCCTGCCCCGCCTGGTTGAGTTGAGCGCCCTCCGTGAGGAGGGTCTGCTAACGCTTGGGCTTAGAGACCAAGATCTGCTTCGAAAGCACCTTCCTCAAGGCGGGCCTTGAGGGTCTGGAGGAAGCGGCCAGCGTCCGCGCCGTCCACCAGGCGGTGGTCGTACGTCAGAGACAGGTACATCATGGAGCGGATGGCAATCGAGTCGTCGCCGTTTTCGTCGGCCACCACCACTGCGCGCTTGACAATTGCGCCCGTGCCCAGGATGCCTACCTGTGGCTGGTTGATGATCGGGGTGTCGAACAGGGCGCCAACAGAACCGATGTTGGTGATGCTGAACGTACCGCCGGACAGCTCATCCGGGCCGATCTTTCCATCGCGGGTGCGTCCTGCGACGTCGGCGATCTTACCGGCGAGGCCTGCAAGGTTGAGGTTGCCGGCGTCGGAGATGACGGGTACCAGCAGCCCCTTGTCGGTATCTACCGCAATGGCGAGGTGTTCGGCGTTGTGGTAGGTGATTTCCTGCTTGGACTCGTCGTAGGCAGCGTTCAGCTTGGGGTGCTGCTTCAGTGCTTCCGCCACAGCCTTGGCGATGAACGGCAGGAACGTCAGCTTCACACCGTTCTGGGCCTGGAACGAGTTCTTGGCCTTGAGGCGGAGCTTGGCGATCTTGGTCATGTCGACCTCGTGCACCTGGGTGAGCTGGGTGGAGATTTCCAGCGACTCGCGCATACGGCGGGCGATGACCTGGCGGATACGCGGAGCCTTCTCCGTGGTGCCTCGCAGGGAGGAAGCAACAACGGGTGCCGCAGCCTTGGCGGCCGGAGCTGCAGCAGGAGCCGCGGCCGGCGCTGCTGCGGCGGCTTGCTTGGCTTCGGCAGCGGCAAGGACATCCTGCTTGCGGATGCGGCCACCGACGCCGGTGCCGGACACGGATGCGATGTCCACGCCCTGCTGGTTTGCCAGCTTGCGTACCAGGGGAGTGACGTAACCAGACTCGGAGGACGAGCCGGCTTCTGCCGGCGCGGCAGCCGGAGCCGGCGCAGCAGCAGGTGCGGGTGCGGGGGCGGCAGCAGGTGCCGGTGCGGCTGCGGGTGCGGCTGCGGGTGCGGGTGCAGCAGCGGGAGCCGGAGCGGCCGGAGCTTCAGCGGCAGGAGCGGCGGGCGCCGGAGCCGGAGCGGGGGCTGCCGCGCCGGAGCCGATAACAGCCAGAACCGATCCAACTTCGGCGGTTTCGTCTTCGTTGACGCGAATTTCCTGCAAGGTGCCTGCAACCGGGGAAGGAATCTCGGTATCGACCTTGTCAGTGGAAACCTCAAGAAGCGGCTCATCCACCTCCACGGTGTCGCCAATAGCCTTGAGCCAGCGGGTGACGGTGCCTTCGGTAACGCTCTCGCCCAAGGCGGGCAGGGTTACTTCGTGGCCTTCGCCACCGGAGGCGGCGGGAGCTTCAGCCTGGGTTTCCTCAGCAGCCGGGGCGGCGGGAGCCTCTTCGGCGGGAGCAGCCTGCTCGGCAGCAGCGGGTGCTTCCTGAGCGGCGGGTGCTTCCTCAGCAGCCGGTGCGGCGGAGCCGGAGCCGTCGCCAATGCGTACCAAGGGGGCGCCAACCTCTGCTGTCTCGTCTTCAGCAACGAGGATTTCTTCGATGACGCCTGCGATCGGAGAAGGGATTTCGGTGTCTACTTTGTCGGTGGAAACCTCGAGCAGCGGCTCGTCGATCTCTACCCGGTCACCAACCTGCTTGAGCCAGCGTGTGACGGTTCCTTCGGTGACACTCTCACCGAGGGCGGGCAAGTTAACGGATTCAGACATGTCGTCCCCGTTCTCCTTATTGATCTTTTGTGCGGATGAATTCTGCTGGTCCGGACAAGGTGCATGCGGCAGATTCCGCGGCATGCACCCTGTCCGTTTGTCTTGGGTAAAGACTTAGCCGTGGAGCGGCTTGCCCGCGAGGGCGAGGTGGGCTTCGCCCAGGGTTTCGTTCTGGGTGGGGTGGGCGTGGACCAGCTGGGCCACGTCTTCCGGGTAGGCTTCCCAGTTCACGATGAGCTGCGCTTCACCGATCTGCTCACCCATGCGTGAACCGATCATGTGAATGCCCACAACGGGGCCGTCCTTCTGGCGGACAACCTTGACGATGCCACCGGTACCGAGGATGGAACTCTTGCCGTTGCCAGCCAGGTTGTACTCCTGCGTCTGGACTTGGTCGTCGCCGAACTTTTCCTTGGCGCCCTTTTCCGTGTAGCCGACTGTAGCGATCTCAGGCTCGCAGAACGTGACCTTGGGGATATTGACGTCTTCGACAATGGCGGGGTTCAGGCCGGCGATTTCCTCGGCGACGAAAATACCCTGCTGGTAGCCGCGGTGCGCGAGCTGGACGCCGGGGACGATGTCGCCCACTGCGTAGATGTTGCCGACGCCTGTGTGGAGGCGCTCATTGGTGATGACGAAGCCGCGGTCAAGGGTGATGCCGGCTTCTTCGTAGCCCAGGTTGGCAGTGACAGGGCCGCGGCCGACAGCCACGAGCAGGAGCTCCGCTTCGAACGTCTGGCCGTCCACCAAGGTGACCTTGACGCCGTCGTTGTTCTGCTCCACGCCCTGGAAGAAGACGCCGGTGCTGAACTTGATGCCGCGCTTCTTGAAGGCACGCTCAAGGTTCTTCACGATCGATGCGTCCTCGTTGGGAACCAGGGAGGGCAGGCCTTCGATGATGGTGACGTCCACGCCGAAGGACTTCCACACGGAAGCGAACTCGACGCCGATCACGCCGCCGCCCAGGACGATGACGCTCTTGGGGATGTAGTCCATGGTGAGGGCTTCATCCGAGGTGATCACCCTGCCGCCGATTTCCAGGCCTGGAAGGGAGCGCGAGTACGAACCGGTTGCAAGGACAATGTTCTTGCCCGTGTAGGCCGTGCCGTTGACGACGATGGTGTTGTTGCCCTGGAGCTTGCCTTCACCCTCGATGACGGTGATGCCCTTGGACTTGATGAGACCCTGGAGGCCCTTGAACTTCCCAGCGACGATACCGTCCTTGTAAGCGTTCACAGCCGACATGTCGATGCCATCGAACGTGACGTTCACGCCGTACTTGGCGGAGTCCCGTGCGTGGTCGGCGAGTTCAGCCGAGTGCAGGAGTGCCTTGGTGGGGATACAGCCGTTGTGCAGGCAGGTTCCACCGAGCTTTGCCTTCTCTACAAGGCCAACGGTGAACCCAAGTTGTACGGCTCGCAGGGCTGTGGCGTAGCCGCCGCTGCCGCCACCGAGTACCAGGATGTCGAATTCTTGCGCAGTTGCCTGATCGGCCACTAAAACGCTCCCTCGCGTGAATGATGACACGGGACAACGCGTCATCTGGTCTTGGAACTTGTTCTGCCGTGATTATGCCAGCACCTAAGTTCTCTTGCATTTGTGACTATCGAGTTCACCTTAGCGAACCACCTACCCATGCTCCACCCTCCACGGGCGTTTGTGGAGCGCTTGTGTCCAGACTCACGTTCTCTTGTGACACAGCGCTACACACCGCATAATTCCGGGGTTGTGCGGGCGGTACGGACCCATCCGCCCTACCCGCACTGCCCGGTTTAACGCAGTGGAGTGGGTTGCTTACGCGGAGGGCGCCAACAGATCCTCGGCGTAGGCCACCAAGGTACGGACCGTGCATCCCGTTCCTTGCTTGGGGGTGTAACCGTAGGGGCTGCCGTTGTTGAACGATGGCCCGGCAATATCGACGTGTGCCCAGGGAATCTGCTGACCGTCCCCGTTCTTGCCCACGAATTCACGCAGGAAGACGGCTGCTGTCATCATTCCGCCGTTACGCTCGCCGATGTTGGCAAGGTCCGCAACCTGGGAGTCAAGGCTGGGGCGCAGTTCCTCGGGCAGCGGCATCGGCCAGACAAGCTCGCCTGCCCTGTCAGCGGCGGACTTCAATGCGGCCGTGACCGAATCGGAACCCATCACTCCTGCCGTGCGCAATCCGAGCGCAATCAGCTGGGCGCCAGTGAGTGTCGCGACGTCGATGATTGCGTCCGGCTTTTCCAGGCTCGCGGCCACCAATCCGTCGGCCATGACAAGGCGGCCCTCGGCGTCGGTGTTCAAGACTTCGACTGTCTTTCCACCATAGACAGTCAGGACGTCCGCCGGACGCTGGGCAGCGCCGGAAGGCATGTTCTCAGCAATGCACAGCCACGCGGTCGCCTTGATGGGCAGGCCGAGCGAGGCGATGGCGAGGACCGTATTAAGAACGACGGCGGCGCCGGCCATATCGCTCTTCATGTCACCCATGCCGAGGGCTGGCTTAATGGAGATACCGCCGGTGTCGAAGGTGATGCCCTTGCCCACGAGGGCGATCTTCCGGGTGGCCTTTGCCGGAGCGTACTCGACCTTGACCAAGCGTGGCTGCCGGGTTGAACCCTTGCCAACGCCGAGGATGCCGCCAAAGCCTTCCTTTTCCAAGCGCTTTTCGTCCCAGACCGTCACCTTCACGGGAAGACCCTTTGCCAGTTCCTTGGCAGATTCGGCGAATGACTCGGGGTACAAGTGGCTGGGCGGCTGGTTCACGAGCGTACGCGTTGCGTTGACGGCCCTGCCCAGCACTGTTGCCCGGTCAAGGGCAGGTTGGGCAGCTTTGGCATCAACGCCGGTGAAGATCAGAACCTTGGCCACCGGGTCCTTGAGCCCGTCCTGGCTGGAACGGTGTTCGGTGTAGGAATAGGCGCCCATGGCGGCACCTTCGGCGATTGCGGCGACGTCGGTGTCGGACGCCGTCGGGAACGCCAACGTCACGGAGGGGACGCCGGCAAGTTGCCTGACCGCGGATCCGGCCGCCCGGCGCAGTGCCTCTTCAGGGATGGTGCTGTCCTCGGACAACTTGCCCACGCCTGCCAGGACCAGGATCCCTGAGCCCGTTTCCGGCAAACCCGGAAGGCGGTGCGCCTGGTCGGGAGCACCCGAGACGCCAAGGAGCTTCAGCGATCCCTCAAGGGATTCGGCGGCCTTGGCACTCAAAGGGTTCTCCAGCAGCACTGGTCCGTCCGAGCCCTGGGCAACTCCGATCACAAGTGCGTCGCTGGGTGACTTTTTCAGGTCCTTGGCGATGACGCCGAGGATGATGTCAGTAGTCTTGACCACGAGGATGTTTCCTCACTTCTCTCTGCATTGCTTGGCGGGGCCGCATGTTTGGCGGGCCAGCTCCCGGTACGCGCCCGACGTCCTGTTGCGACGGCGGCCTTGGTCTTCAGGTCCAGCGTCGCAAAGGACGTCGGCCCGTTTCGATCGTAGTCTCTCGCAGGCTGCTGACAGCAATTAAATGAGAGCTGCGGCACACCAAGGGCAGGAATGCCTACTGGAGGTGCAGCGTTGTACAGAGAGACACAGAGTCCCCACACCACATTCATGGAGTCAGCGACGCCATGACCAGTGGCGCATGGGGGCACCGAAGTTTGCCACTGCGAAAGGAACATGCCGTGTTTGAACGGATATCCGGCTCCCTCCTGGACCCCGAGGCGCTCTATGCGAGCAACATCGACATTTTCCACAGCCCCGAACTGCGGGGGCTGAATATGGTCATGGGTTTCACGGGCTTTGCCGATGCCGGTCATGTGGTCAGGCAGATCAACGCGGAACTCCTGGACCAACTCGACGCTGAGGTCGTGGCCATGTTCGACGCCGACCAACTCATCGACTACCGTTCGCGGCGTCCCCACATCAGCTTCGTTGAAGACCATTTGCAGGACTATCAGGCACCCAGACTGGCGCTCTACAAGCTCACAGACGGCCTGGGCCAGCCGTTCCTGCTGCTCGCCGGCTTCGAACCTGACTTGCAGTGGGAGCGATTCGCCCGTGCCGTCGTAGGAATAGTGGAGAAACTCGACGTCAACCTGGTGACTTGGATCCACTCCATCCCCATGCCCGTCCCGCATACGCGGCCGGTGGGAGTTACCGTTCACGGCAACCGGCCCGAACTTATCGAAGGTATCTCGAGTTGGAAGCCAACGGTCGAAGTTCCCGCCGCCATTGGCCACATCCTTGAACTCCGGCTCACCGAGGCCGAACGCCATGTGGCCGGCTACGTCATTCACGTGCCCCACTATCTGGCTGAGGCCGAATATCCTCCAGCAGCGGTGGCAGGGTTGGAGTACCTCGGAGCGGCAACGTCCCTGATGCTTCCTACTGACCGGCTCCGGGAGGCCGGCCGGGAAGTAGGCCGCCAGATTGCGGAACAGATTGAAGCCTCGGAGGAAGTGCAAGCCGTCGTCGCCAATCTGGAGGCACGGTATGACGAGAAATCCGAGGGCATCGTCCGGCGTTCGTTGCTCGCCGATGAGAACGACGAACTGCCCAACGCCGAGGACATTGGAGCGGCTGTGGAGGCGTACCTGGCGCGGAAAGACTCGCCTCAATAAATCAGCTTTGAACTGTGGCGGGCATAATTGAGGAGTGACTGCTCCCCGCGCCTGGCTCATCTGGACGATTGGCGTCTTTGCTTACCTGGTGGCCGTAGCACAGCGAACCTCATTTGGTGTCGCGGGTTTGGAAGCAACAGAACGCTTCCATGCCAGTGCTTCGGCGATCTCCTTTTTTACTGTATTGCAGTTGCTTGTCTACGCCGGCTTACAAATTCCGGTGGGCGTCCTGGTGGACAGATTCGGATCGCGGGTCATGATTGCCGGTGGTGCCATCCTGATGGGACTGGGGCAGTTGCAGCTCGCCTTCGCGGATAGCATCCCTGGAGGGGTTATGGGGCGCGTCCTGGTGGGAGCCGGTGACGCCATGACATTCATCTCCGTCATCCGGCTCGTTCCCTTGTGGTTCAGCCCGGTCAGGGTGCCCGTGGTTACGCAGCTGACCGGGATGTGCGGGCAGTTGGGCCAGCTCTTCAGCGTGGTGCCTTTTGCCTTGCTTCTTCACTCTGCCGGATGGACGCCCGCGTTCATGTCACTCGCGGCGATGTCTGTGCTGGCTGTCGTCCTGGTCCTCGTGCTGTTGCGGGACCAGCCTCCCGGGCATCCGCCCCGGGAAACCGGGCAGGGCCTTCGCGCTACCGGAGTTTCCCTGTCACGCGCTTGGAAGCAGCCAGGCACCCGGCTAGGTTTGTGGAGCCATTTCACCGTCCAGTTCAGCGGCAACCTCTTTGCGATGACATGGGGTTATCCGTTCCTCCTCTCTGCGCAGGGACTTGATGCCGGGACGGTCTCAGCTTTGATGGCCTTGTTCGTGGCAACCGCCATCGTCTCGGGGCCTGGATTTGGGCGGTTCGTCTCCAAACACCCAATGCGCCGCTCGGCCATGGTCCTGCTCATCACTGCGTCCACTGCGCTGGCTTGGGCGGCGGTGCTCATCCTTCCTGACCGGGCACCACTCTGGCTCCTCGTGCTGCTGGTGGTGGTGTTGGCAGTTGGCGGGCCGGGCTCCATGATTGGCTTCGACTTCGCGCGGACATTCAATCCTTCCCAGCGTATTGGTACCGCCACAGGGATCGTCAACGTGGGCGGATTCATCGCTGCCTTGGTAGCGATCTACCTCATTGGCCTGGTCCTGGACGTCCTGAACGCGAGCGGATTCTCAGGCGGGGACCTGTACGGCCTTGATCCGTTCCGTGTAGCCCTCAGCGTCCAGTTCGTCCTGCTGGGCATCGGGACGGTCCTTATTATGCTGACCCGGCGGAAGGTGCGGTTGCAGATGGCCGAGCAGGGTGTCCACGTACCTCCTCTGGCTGCTACCTTGGTCCGGCAGCACCGCGAGAGGATCGAGCGCCGGCGAGCGGCACGTGCACAAAGGTAGCCACCTTTATCCACATACGCGCGATGGTCCCTGTTTTCAACCATTGGCGTTGCCCAAGCTTGAAACATGACCACCAAAGAGACGCTGAGCATTCATCAACCAGAAGACATCCTGGGTTACATCCCGCATTTGTTGGGTTACTGGCCCGAGGACAGCCTTGTGGCCATCACGATGCAGGGGAGATTGCTCGGAGCCGCTCTCCGCGTTGACCTGCCTGCCCGGGCTTCGGGCCGCGCGCTTGCTGATTTTGCGGAGCATGTGCGTCACTACTTGACGGCGGACACCCTTGCCGACGGCGTGGTCCTTGCCCTCTACACCGACGACGGTTGGGACGATGGCATGGTCGTCACCAGAACACTTCCACTGCTGGCTGAACTTCAAGAAACACTTGACCACGCTGATTTGCCTGTCCGGGACGCCTGGTTGGTTGGTCCTGAGTATTGGCGTGGCGCCTTCTGCGCAGACCAGGAGTGCTGCCCGGTGCCGGGGCTGCCGATAGAACGAATCCGGAACAGCAGGCTCAGCGCAGAAATGGTCTATCGAGGCAGTACCATCGGAGCTTCCCCAAGGAGCAAGGAACTTCCGCCCGTTCCGGGACGTCCTGGTGCCCTCGATCCCGCAGTGGCCGAGGCCGAATCAGATTTTGCAAAGCGGATGCGAACGTCATGGCGCAGTGGGAGGTGCTTTGATGGCGTACTTGAGGTGTGGCGGCAAGTGCTGGACGACGCCCGGATCCGTCCCGGCAGTGAAACCGTGGATTTGCTAACCCCGCGAGTCGCGGGTTTTCTCAGGTCGACCCTTGGTGTCCCCGGATGGCGGGACGCTGTCATGATCATGGCAGCTGCTGGAACCGGTTCCGCGAAGGCAGGGGCAGCAGCGTTCGGATTGCGCAGTGGCGACGACGACTCCGAGCCACTTCCGTTCGACGCCGGCGAGCTGGCATTGCCCCCGGCTGATACCGACAAAGGGGTTGGGAAGGCCTTCGAAGCAAACGGGATGCTCAGCATCTTTGCCTATGCTGACGTCCTTCTGGGTGTTGAACCGGCCATTCCTGACTGGGGGCAGCTTGATGCCCTGCAGCGTGTCCTGTCGTACTTGTGCGTCCAAGGAGAAGTGGGGGAAGTTGCTGCTGCTGCCTTGACCTTGCAAGGCTGGATTGCCTGGTGCAAGGGGAGTGGGTCCTCTGCACACGCCTGCCTTATGCGCGCCAAAGCAGCCAACCCTGGCTACAGGCTCGCCGAATTGCTGGACGAGATACTCGGGCAAGGAAGCATCTGCGGCTGGGCCAGCCGTCCAGAGTCCGCATGGGGAACCTACAAAGGATCCCTCCTGTAGCCATCAGTAGCCATTACGCTTCATCAAGCGTGGGATTCATAAAACCGTGAGACAATGGATGCCGAGACCCGGTTGGGTCCGCGTTTGAATGCCCGCAATGAGCCCGGAATCCGGGAACATTACGGTGTCGTTGGCAGTTGTACATAGTGACTCTGCAGACGGCGATCGCATTTGAAATTGATCGCGGACTTGACAGGGTCATAGTGGTGTTGCCCGCATGGTGATTCCACAGACCGCCGCTAGAAAGGTTTTCTGTGACCCCGTCTTCCGTCGAGAAGGAACCCGCCGCCCAGGCCGAACTGTCCGCTGAGGAAAACAATGCGGCCACTTCGGCAAAGCGCGCGGCGACACGTGTTGCCACCAAGGCCTCAGAGGGCACCTCTGACAAGCCGGCACCAAAGAAGCGTGGACCCAAGCCCGGCGCCAAGGCCGCGGCCGAAGCCGCGAACAAGTCTTCGGACTCCGAGACCGACACCGAAGAAGTGGCTGTCGAGGACGAAGATTTCGATCCTGCAGCAGCTGAGGAAGTTGAAGTCGGAGACGACGATGTCGAGGACGGCGCCGTAACCGGTAAAGACAAGGCAGCGCCCTCCGGATCCGGATTCGTCTACTCGGACGCCGATGACGACGACGCCCCTGTCCAGCAGGTCATGTCGGCCGGTGCCACGGCTGACCCCGTGAAGGACTACCTGAAGCAAATCGGTAAGGTCGCCCTGCTGAACGCTGAGCAGGAAGTCGATCTGGCGCTTCGCATCGAAGCCGGCCTGTTTGCTGAAGAAAAGATCAACGCCGACGACGGTTCCATGGACCCGAAGCTCAAGCGTGAACTTGAATTCGTTATCCACGACGGCAAGCGGGCCAAGAACCACTTGCTCGAAGCCAACCTTCGCCTCGTTGTTTCCTTGGCCAAGCGCTACACCGGCCGTGGCATGCTCTTCCTGGACCTCATCCAGGAAGGCAACCTGGGTCTCATCCGCGCTGTGGAGAAGTTCGACTACACCAAGGGCTTCAAATTCTCCACATATGCAACGTGGTGGATCCGTCAGGCCATTACCCGCGCCATGGCTGACCAGGCCCGCACCATCCGCATCCCCGTGCACATGGTGGAAGTCATCAACAAGCTCGCCCGCGTCCAGCGGCAGATGCTTCAGGACCTGGGCCGTGAACCCACGCCTGAAGAATTGGCGCTGGAACTGGACATGACGCCTGAGAAGGTCGTCGAAGTCCAGAAGTACGGCCGTGAACCGATTTCGCTGCACACGCCGCTGGGTGAGGATGGCGACTCCGAGTTCGGTGACCTCATCGAGGATTCTGAAGCTGTTGTTCCGGCTGACGCCGTGAGCTTTACGCTCCTCCAGGAGCAACTGCACTCGGTTCTGGACACGCTCTCCGAGCGTGAGGCCGGAGTCGTAGCAATGCGCTTTGGTTTGACCGATGGCCAGCCTAAGACTTTAGACGAAATCGGCAAGGTCTACGGCGTTACGCGTGAGCGCATCCGCCAGATCGAATCCAAGACCATGTCCAAGCTGCGGCACCCGTCCCGCTCGCAGGTCCTGCGGGACTACCTGGACTAAAGAAGGACGACTTCTGCTAAAGAGGTCCGCAGTCAAACAGTAACGGCCCGATCGGAGTATCCGATCGGGTCGTTACTGTGTGGGCGTCCTGTATTCAACGGAACAGGGCCCCTCCCGGATGGGAGGAGCCCTGTTCTTGCTCGAAGTGATGTGGCAAGAGAGTGTCCAGCCTTACCGCCAGTCCTATCTAGTCGACAGGAACGGGTGCCTTCTCGTTGAGGCGCTCGGTCTCGTCGTGCCAGTCGGAGGTCAGGGGCCGAAGCGTGGCCTCAACTGCGCGTGCGTGGTGGCCGCAAAACAGCAGCTCACCGCCGGAGGACTCGAGTACAACGCGGACATATGCTTGAGCCCCGCAACGATCGCATCGGTCAGCTGCGTTCAGTGTGCGGTCTGCAACTGCTGTTGTCATGTCGGCCTCCTTAGTAGTTCTGTACATCCATATAACCAGTATTCGGAGCAGAACCATGGCAAGGATGGATCACTTTCGCTGTCCGCGTATCACATGTGCGTAACGTAACGAAGTAGAATGTCGGTTTCCGGGAGTGGCAACCGGTGCCGATGGGGGACCGCGACTAGCCTAAGATGGGCAGTGTTTGCCTTGAGATATACCCCGAAGGAGCACACCGCGAGTGGCACCGAGTTCTGAATACAACGCCCGGCATCTATCTGTCCTTGAGGGCCTGGAAGCCGTTCGCAAGCGCCCGGGCATGTACATCGGTTCCACCGACTCCCGTGGCCTTATGCACTGCCTGTGGGAGATCATCGATAACGCTGTTGATGAGGCCCTGGCCGGCTTCGGGCATGACATCAAGGTCATCCTCCACGCGGATAATTCGGTCGAAATCCATGACGACGGTAGAGGCATCCCGGTAGACGTCGAACCGAAGACGGGGCTTTCCGGCGTCGAGGTTGTCTTTACGAAACTGCATGCAGGCGGCAAGTTCGGCGGCGGTTCATACACGGCATCGGGTGGCCTCCATGGCGTAGGCGCCTCGGTGGTCAACGCTTTGTCGAGCCGGCTGGATGTCCAGGTCGATCGTGGCAGCAAGACGTACCAGATGTCCTTCCGCCGCGGTGAGCCCGGACGTTTCATTGATGCCGGCGCCAAACCCAGCCCCAACGCGACCTTCGCGCCTTTCGTTGAAGATTCTGTGTTGGATGTGGTTGGCAAGGCTAAACGCGGAGTCACCGGTACAAGGGTGCGTTACTGGGCCGACCGGCAGATCTTCACTCCCGACGCCAAGTTCTCTTATGACGACCTCGCCTCGCGTGCACGCCAGACGTCGTTCCTCGTCCCCGGATTGAAGATTACTGTCCGCGACGAGCGCAAGCTTGCGGGCACTCCTGGTGAAAACGGTGTGTACGAGGAAGTCTTCCACCACGACGGCGGCATTTCGGAATTTGTGGAGTTCCTGGCGGCCGACTCCGGAGTGACTGACGTGTGGCGTCTCCACGGTTCGGGGAAGTTCAAGGAAACGGTCCCGGTCCTTGATGAAAACGGGCACAGCAAGATCGCTGAAGTCGAACGCGACTGCGAAGTCGACATTGCCCTGCGCTGGGGGATCGGTTACGAGACCACGATGCGTAGCTTCGTCAATATCATTGCGACCCCCAAGGGCGGTACGCACCAGGCGGGCTTCGAGGCAGCGTTGCTGAAGACGTTCCGAAAAGCCGTGGAAACGAACGCCAGGAAGCTGAAGGCGGGCAACGACAAGATCGAGAAGGACGACGTCCTGGCCGGCCTCACCGCTGTGCTGACCGTCCGCTTGGCCGAGCCACAGTTCGAAGGCCAGACCAAGGAAATCCTCGGCACGTCCGCTGTTCGCGCCATCGTCGCCAAGGTGGTCGAGCAGGAAATTTCGAGCAGGTTGTCCTCTGCCAACCGCAATGACAAAGCACAGTCGGCACTGTTGCTGGAGAAGATCGTTGCGGAGATGAAGTCGCGAATTTCGGCCAGGGTGCACAAGGAGACCCAGCGCCGAAAGAACGCACTGGAAACCTCTTCGATGCCCACCAAGCTTGCCGACTGCCGCACTGATGACGTGGCACGATCCGAGCTCTTCATCGTTGAGGGTGATTCTGCGCTCGGAACTGCCAAGCTTGCCCGGTCTTCGGATTTCCAGGCCCTGCTTCCTATTCGAGGCAAGATCCTTAACGTCCAGAAGGCTTCGGTAGGGGACATGCTCTCCAACGCTGAATGTGCTGCACTCATCCAGGTTGTCGGCGCCGGCTCAGGCCGGAGTTTCGACCTCGATGCAGCACGTTATGGCAAGGTCATCCTGATGACAGACGCCGACGTCGACGGCGCGCACATCCGCACGCTGTTGTTGACGCTCTTCTTCCGCTACATGCGGCCCATGGTCGAGGCGGGCCGGGTGTTCGCCGCAGTTCCGCCCCTGCATCGCGTGGAGGTCATCAATCCGGGCCAGAAGGCCAACGAGATGATCTATACGTACTCTGAGGCGGAATTGCATGTTCTCCTGGCCAACCTGGCCAAGGAGGGCAAGCGTTACAAGGAGCCCATCCAGCGTTACAAGGGCTTGGGCGAAATGGACGCACAGCAGCTCGCCGAGACCACCATGGACCCGCGTCACCGGACCCTTCGGAAGGTGGGGATTGACAGCGCCCAGCGTGCTGAAGAGGTTTTCGATCTCCTCATGGGCTCGGACGTCGCGCCCCGTAAGGAATTCATCATTGCCGGGGCAGCGACGCTGGACCGGGAACGCATCGACGCCTAGGTTCAGACCCGCGGTTTCCGGCCTGTTCTTGTGACGGAGCCGGAACCTGCGGAAGCTGGTGCCGCACAGGCCGCTGCCCCTACGGCCAGAGCAAGGGCACCCAAGCCCCAAGAGAGACCCGCTGCTACTGCAATCCCGCCCACCAACAAGGGCCCGCCGGCATCGCCAAGCTCGCGGCCAAGTTCGGCCGAACCCATCGTGCGGCCCAGGCGTTCAGCGGGAGTCGCATCTGCCAAGTGCGCGAAGGCCAATGGGGTAGCGGTACCGATTCCCAGTCCGATCAAAACGGCGGCACAGTAGATTGGTACGGCGCGATATATCGAATTGGCACCGTCCATAGCCAGTGCTCCGGGAAGAAGGCCCGCGATGAGTACGCCTACGGTTATGGCCAGCAAACCACCCACCATGCCCGGCCGCTCTGCGAGGACGCCCCGATCCCGCAATCGTCCGATCCTCGGCTGGATCAGCGATGACGCCAAGGCCAAGACCGTTACGACGGCGACACTGCCGGCGGTGCCGAGGCCTTCCCTTGCCGCCAGCGCCGGGAGGAAGCCTACTGCTGCCCCCAAGGCGCCAGTTGAGGCCGCCAGCACCACGGTAGGCCCAAGGAATGATCGCTCGGTACTTTGCTTCCAGACATCAACGATGGTGTATCTGGGCCGATGCAGGGGAGCCAGGCGCGGCACGGAGATGGCGGCCCAGACGGCTACTGCGAAACCCAATAGGGAGAGGATGAGGAAGAGCAGGCTGAAACCGCCTGCGATGATCGCGACAGCGCCCAACAGGGGACCGACCGCGTAGCCAAGGCCCTTCCATGAGCCGTAACGGCCAAAGTAGCGACCCGTGTGTTTGCCGGCCAGCCTCGCCACGCTGGCAGAGGATGCTGGTGAAAATGCCGAAGCAGCCATGCCTTGGCCCAGACGGGCTACGGCCAGCATGAGGGGTTCATCGGCCCACAGCCCGATGAGGGACGCAGCGGAGAAGGCCAGAAGCCCTCCGATGATCACGGGTTTGGGCCCCATGCGGTCGCTGAGGGCCCCGAAGACCGGCTTGAGGAAGACCTCCGCGATGTCGTACAGGGCCAACAGCACACCCAGGCCAAGCAGGCTCAAACCGATGTCCGCGCTTTCGGCGCCAAGTCCGGCGGCTACGGCATGGGCGCCAAAAGCGGTGGTGAAGCCGGCTGCATAGAGGGGCCATCGGTGGCTGGGGGAGATGTCGGCACTCAAGCGCGACTTATCGTCGTTCACGCCCCTCAATGTAACAACACCGCCATGTAACAACACCGCCAGCGCTGACCTTCTACCTAGCCAAGCAATCCCGGGACGATAAGGAGCCCCGTGGGCACGGCCAGCAGCAAGGCTGAGGTGGCCAGCACCAGGGCGCGAAGACCTTTGGCGAGTGGAGGCTGTGGCGAGAGGAGGCGGCTCACGCGTGACGCCGTCGTACGCGGTGAATCTGCCCCGCCGGTGGCGCTGATGCTGCCACCCTCGACTACGGCGCCCCCGCCGCTGAGCGCCCGCGGGCTGAGTGCCTGGCCGGCAAGAGCCTTGCCATTCGGTGCACCGCCGCTCACGGACTGTTCTCCCAGCCCTGGCGTGGAGGACCCGCTGGAGACTATGGCAATGGCCTTGATCAGCGTGACCTTGCTTTCGGTCCTGAGTGCGACGTCGTCAGCCAGCATTTCGATCAGGGAGTTCACGGCCGTCTGGGCAAGCCGTGTGGTGGGAAACCAGGGGAGTGCCTGCCGCCAGGCTGCGAACGCCCAGAGCAGGAGGTCGTGACGTTGGGACAAGTGCGCGTTTTCATGGATGAGCACTGCGCGCAATTCCGCCGGTTCGAGGGCGGCCATGAGTCCGTCGGACAAGACTGTCACCGAACGTGCGCCGCCGGGCAAGCAGTAAGCGACAGGGGAGTCGTGGTTGATCACTACGGTGCCCGGGCCGTCGTCCGAGGGTGATGCCAGAAGCGTGAGCAATTCGCGGTGTCGCCTGCGTTGCCGTTCAATTTTGTAGTAGGTCAAGAGCAGGGTGAACACCAGGTGGGCCGTTAGGAGTGCGGCCGCAGACAGGGCGAAGAGGTGCCAGAAGCCCAATGCTGTGGTTGGCTCGTTATTGAAAACCATGCCGGCCAGGCTCCTGAGCCCAGCGATGAGGTTCTCACCGATTGGTTCCAGCCCGTAGACCAGCATTGCGCCGATCATGGACAGGCCACCTGCGAGGGCAATTGCCTGCCAAAGCACCATTGCGGTGAAAGGGGAGCGGGCGGGCCATTGTGCGCGCGAAAGCAAAACGGGTACCGGCCACGCCAGTATCAATGCCAGGACCGCCAGGAAGTATGAGGTCCAGAACATACTGGCTAATTGTAGCCGAGCAGTTTGCGCAGGGTAGCGGCTTCACTTTCGGAGACGGAGCCAATGAAGCGGGCAAGAACTGCTTCGCGGTCAGGAGCCGAGCCAAGAACTTCGTGCATGAGTTCCGCGGTGTGGTCGGCGCGGCTCGACACGGCTTGGTATCGGTGTGGCCTGGTCCCGCGTTCGCGTTCCACCAGGCCCTTCTTCTCCAGCCTGGAGAGCACTGTCAGGACCGTAGTCACTGCCAAGTCCTTGCCCTGGTGTCCCGCTGTGCCGTCGCCGGCTTCAGAGTCCTGCGCGAGAAGATCACGCAGGGTGTTGGCTGTTGCAGCCTCCTGGCCTGCCCAGAGCAGGTCCATCACTGCCCGTTCCAGTTCCCCAAGACTCGCCATCAATACTTCCCTACCTTCCGCGTCCCGGTGGCAAAAGCCGCCACCCGGGAGCGATGATCCAACGTTCCATCACAAATCTACCGCTTTTCAGCCTCTCATTCTACGTGAGGTAGAACTATCGGCGCGTCGCGGACGGCGCTTGACCCTTGCGTGTGCGTAACGCCACTTGAAGAATGGCATGTGGTTCCCTCACTTGTTCTACACTGTGTAGAAGTAAAGTTTTCTACACAACGTAGAAGTAATTACACCGCACTTGGGCCGCCGGACAAAGGACAGCCATGGACGCCTTGGAAATCGCACGCTGGCAATTCGGGATCACCACCGTCTACCACTTCATGATGGTGCCCCTGACCATCGGCCTTGGCCTGGTGGTGGCCATCATTCAGACCCTGTGGTACCGCACGGGAAAGCCCGAGTATCTCCGCATGACCAAGTTCTGGGGCAAGCTCTTCCTCATCAACTTCATCATGGGTGTGGCAACCGGCATCGTCCAGGAATTCCAGTTCGGCATGGCCTGGAGCGAATACAGCCGGTTCGTTGGTGATGTCTTTGGTGCACCCCTGGCCCTCGAAGCCCTTCTCGCCTTCTTCGTCGAGTCCACCTTCCTTGGGCTCTGGATCTTTGGCTGGAAGCAACTTAAACGCGGTGTCCACCTTGCATGCCTATGGATTGCCGTGATCGGTTCCGTCTTCTCCGCCTACTTCATCATCGTGGCCAATTCATGGATGCAGCACCCGGTGGGCGTTGAAATGGTGGATGGCCGGCCTGTCATGGCGGACGCCTGGGCAGTGTTTACCAATAACACTGCACTGGTTGCCGTACCGCACACTCTCTTCGGTGCCCTTGGTGTTGCCGGTGCCTTCCTGCTCGGAATCGCCTGGTACCACCTGTGGCGCCGCCGCCATGACGGCATTGACGTGGTTGGTGCCGACGGCCGGCTGCTTGTCGGAGAAGCCGATATCCCGGGCCGCGACAAGGGTGACTACACAGTATGGATGCGTTCCCTCCGGATCGGCGCCGTGGTGGCGATGATCTCCTTTGCCGGCACCGCCCTCACGGGCGACCTGCAAGGCAAGCTCATGTTCGAGCAGCAGCCCATGAAAATGGCTGCCGCGGAGGCAGCATGCCACGATGGCACAGGCTTTTCCGTTCTGAGTGTCGGCAACCTGGGTGCCAAGAACTGTGACGACATCGTGGCTGTCATCGAAGTGCCAGGGATCCTTTCCTTCCTCGCCAAGGGCGATTTCACCACCGAAGTGAAGGGCGTGAACAGCCTGCTTGGGGAGTACAAGGAGAAGTACGGCACGCACTTGCCGGACAATCCGCTGTATGGCGACCGGGCCGGCCAGGAAATCCAGTACGTGCCCGTCATGGAAGTCACCTACTGGGGCTTCCGCATGATGATCGGCTTCGGGGGCGTCGCCGCACTGGCAGCGCTGGTGGCCCTATGGGTTACCCGCAAGGGCGTTGTCCCTGGGTCAAAATGGCTCATGCGCCTTGCCGTCTTCGGAATCCTGGCACCGTTCGGGGCCAACGCCGCTGGCTGGATCTTCACGGAAATGGGCCGGCAACCCTTTGTCGTAGCCCCAAATCCCGACATGAACGGTATTGACCAGGTCTTCATGTTCACCGCCGCTGCCGTTTCACCCGGCGTCAGTGCCGGTGAGCTCATGACCTCCCTGGTTGTCCTGACCGCCATCTACGCCGTCCTGCTGGTGGTGGAAGTCAAGCTCCTGGTCAAGTACGTCCGTGGCGGCGTCGCCTCAGCCATGCCTGAGCTTGCCCACGCCGCGGACAAGCACCGCGCCAGCGATGACGAACGTGACAGGGACAAGGAAGGCGACGACGTCGGCGCACCCGGCCCCGACAAAGCCGACGACGTCCTGGCGTTCGCCTACTAGAAACAGAGGAATAGACAATGGAACTGTTGCCAACCATCTGGTTCGTGGCCATCGCAGTACTATGGACCGGCTATCTCTTCCTTGAGGGCTTCGATCTCGGGGTAGGCATGCTCATGAAGCTGTTTGCGCGGAACAACACGGACAGGCGCGTGCTGCTCAATACCATCGGCCCCGTCTGGGACGGCAACGAGGTTTGGCTTCTCACTGCAGCCGGAGCCACCTTCGCAGCTTTCCCCCTCTGGTACGCCTCCTTGTTCTCGGCGCTCTATCTTCCGCTCCTGTTCGTCTTGGTGGCGTTGATCTTCCGGGCGGTGGCCTTCGAATACCGGGGCAAGGTGGACACTGAACGCTGGCGCACCACCTGGGACTGGGCAATCGCCGTTGGATCCTTCGTGGCTGCCTTCGGCATCGGCGCAGCCCTGGCGCTGACCACCACCGGGTTGCCGCTCGACGCCAACGGGGACCGCACCGGTGGACCGTTCGCCTGGTTCAGCGGTTACGCCCTCCTTGGCGGCTTCGGTGTGGTCGCCTTCTCCCTGGTTCACGCCTTGGCCTTCCTGGCGTTGAAGACCGACGGCGAGGTGCGGCTGCGTGCCCGCCGCTGGTTTGTGCGGCTGGTGCCGTTTGCTGTCTTGCCGATGCTCGCATGGATGGTTGCTGTGCAGTTCCTGAGCGGAAAGACCTGGACGTGGGTCATTGTTGTGGCCGGAGTCGTGTCCGTGGTTTTGGCCTGGCAGTGGGCACGCAACGGCTCGGAGGGCCGGGCGTTCGGCGCGATCGGAGCTTTCGTGGTGTGCGCCACGGCGTCGATCTTCGGGGCCGCGTTCCCAGTGGTCATCCCCTCAACCATGGATCCCGCGTTCAGCCTGACTATTTCCAATGCTTCCTCCTCCGACTACACGCTGGGCCTGATGAGCATCGTGGCTGCGGTGGGGCTTCCCCTGGTTATTGCCTACCAGGCCTGGACATACTGGGTATTCCGGCGCCGTGTCAGCGCAGCGCACATTCCTGAAGCCCACGGTTTCCTTCCGGCCATCGCAGCCAAGGTGTTGGTTGGCAAGGAAAACACCAACCCTTCCAACCCGGGAGCCTAGCCCCGTCATGAAGCCCGTGTTCCCGTCCGGCCCGGCCACCCGATCCGCGCTCTACGTCATAGGCCTGCTCTCAGCCCTCAAGGCACTTTCGCTGGTACTGATGGCACAGGCGGTGGCCGGTGCACTGGCCGGTTTGGCCGGAAGCCCGTCCGATTGGACCAACGGGC
The DNA here is from genome assembly GCF_056395385.1 of Paenarthrobacter sp. 10L420. Taxonomy (NCBI): domain Bacteria; kingdom Bacillati; phylum Actinomycetota; class Actinomycetes; order Micrococcales; family Micrococcaceae; genus Paenarthrobacter; species Paenarthrobacter sp. 10L420. Next base: position 27,853 of record NZ_JBFTJK010000007.1, read on the forward strand.
TGGTGTGGGGGGCCGTCGGAGCGGTGCTACGGTCCCTTACCGTGTGGGGCCAGGGCGTTGCGTCGCGCCGTGCCGCGTTGGGGGTCAAAGAGGAGCTGCGCTCGCAGCTTCTCAAGCGCTCACTGGCCGAGGGCGGAACAGCCGCGGTTGAGGGCACTAACGACGGCGGGCTGGCGATCCTCGCCACGCGCGGGCTGGACGCACTGGATGACTACTACACCCAATACCTGCCGGCCCTGGTGAACTGCGCCACCGTTCCGCTGCTCATCGGCGCCCGGATACTGTTTGCCGACTGGGTGAGCGCCGTGGTCATCGTATTGACCGTTCCCCTTGTGCCGCTGTTCATGATCCTGATTGGCCGCCACACGGAAGACGCCGTCAGGGACGCCCAAACCACGCTTCGCAGGTTGTCCGGGCACATCCTTGAACTCGCCAAGGGCCTGCCTGTGCTGGTGGGTTTGGGACGGGCCAGCGAGCAACGCGCCGCGCTCGAAGACATTTCCGAGCAATACCGCAGCCGGACCATGGTCACGCTCCGGACGGCGTTCCTCTCGGCTCTAGCCCTGGAACTCATAGCAACCATCTCAGTCGCTGTCGTAGCGGTCTTCATCGGCGTGCGGCTGGTCGCCGGGGACATGGCCCTGGAAGCCGGGCTTTTGGCACTGATCCTTGCTCCTGACTGCTACTTGCCCCTGCGCGAGCTCGGTACTGCCCACCATGCCAGCGATGACGGCAGGGTGGCCTTGGAAACTGCCAATACCGTGTTGAAGGCACCCACGCACCAGCGTCTTACTGATAACCAGCGTCTTACCGATAACCAGCCACTTACCGACAACCCGACATCTCGCACCGGGCTCGCCGACATCGTGGTCAGAGGCCTCACGGTGACCTATACCGGACGGCCCGCACCCGCCGTCGAGCGCTTGGACTTTACCGCTCCGGCAGGCTTGGTTATGGCGTTGGACGGAAACAGCGGCGCCGGAAAAAGCACTGTGCTGGGTGTCCTTGCCGGCCTGATCGGCCCGGGTCCGGGCGCATCCGTGACCGGCACCGTGACTGGTGTGGCACCGGGTACCGCCGCCTGGGTACCGCAACACCCCGTGATGGTGGCCGATACCGTGCAGGAGGAAATGGAGCTTTACCTTGGCGGGGAACGGACAGTGGAAACCGAACATGCTGTGGCGAGCATCCTGCGGAGAGTCTCTGCTGATCACCTTGCGGCCAAACATCCAGCCGAACTCAGCCCGGGGGAGTTGCGACGCGTTGCGCTTGCCCGAGGCCTGGCGCGGCTGGAGTCCGGCGCTACCGTGCTGCTTCTGGACGAACCCACCGCACATTTGGACCACTACTCAGCCAGCGTGGTCCGCTCTGCCATCACGTCCCTTCGCGGCTCTGCCACCGTCATCCTGATCGCACACGATTCCGCCACCCGTGCCCTCGCCGACCATGTAGTCCGGGTAGAGCACTTGACGGCAGCGAACCGGCATACCGACCTGCCGGAACGAAGGGCTGCATCTACCGCGGCCCTCGTATCAACCGATCTGCACCAGTCCACCCGGACAGCTGCCGGTACGAGTCAAACTGAGCACGCAGAGGACGGAAACCTTCACACAGTCCTCAACCAGGGATGGCTCCCCAACGTGAAACGGCTCGCGCTGGTCCTGCGGCCGGTTCAGGCCAAGTTCGCGGCAGCAGGCGTGGTGGGGGTCCTGGCCGCGCTTTTCGCAGTCGCCCTGTCCGGCCTGTCAGGGTGGCTCATCATCCGGGCCAGCGAGCAGCCACCCATTCTCTACCTCCTGGGCGCGATCGTCGGCGTGCGTTTCTTCGGCATCGGCAGGGCCGTCCTTCGCTACTGTGAGCGGCTCCTGACCCACGACGCCGTCTTTGCTGCGATGACACGCCTGCGCGGGGCGCTCTGGGCCACCCTGAGCCGCCGTGCACTCTCACTTCGCCGGCTTTTGCAAGGCGGTAACGTCCTGGGCTCGATCGTGGACGACGTTGACACACTCAGGGACCTTCTACCGAGGGTCGCCCTGCCTCCGTTGACTGCCGTGGGTGTGGGCGCTGCGGCCATCGCGGCAACGGCCATGGTGTTGCCCGTTGCCGTGCCCGCCGTTGCCTCTGCCACCGTAATGGGAGTCATTGTTGCGCCGCTTGTTGCCGTACTTGCTGACCGGAACGCCGCCAAGGCAGAACAACAGCTGCGCTCGGTGGTGCTCCGCGATGTTGCGGCCGCCCTCGATGCCCGCGCCGAACTAACCGCCAACGGTGTGGCCGGAAGCATCCTGACCGCACTCAGCGACAAAGATCGTGCGGCTACCGTTTCGGCGCAGCGTTCTGCCTGGGCCGAAGGTCTCGGCCAAGCTGTCACCGTCCTCGCCTGCTCGCTCGCCGCCCTATGGGCGGCACTCCGGGGCGCCGAATCGGTGCACGATGGTTCCGCCGCGCCTGCCCTTGTGGCCGTGATTGTGCTCATGCAACTGGCCCTCGTGGAACCTTTTGCGGCAACGGTTTCCGCCGTCCGCCAGGGCCCAGCGCTCGCAGACGTCTTGGGCGGCGTGGCAGTCACCGGGGCGTTGTCCGCCCCCATCGATGCGGACAACGCAAAACACGACGCCGGTACCCACCCTTTGCCTGACCGCGATGGCAAGGCGGGGCTTAAGTTGGATGGAGTTGCCGCTGCCTGGCCGGGTGGCCCGTCGGTGATCTCCGGAGTCACCGCTGAGGCTGGCCCTGGCCGCTGGCTGGCAGTCACCGGCCCGTCGGGAGCCGGCAAATCGACGCTGCTTTCCGTCCTCCTTGGCTTCCTACCTGTGAAGGAAGGCAAGGCACTGCTCACGGGAACCGCGGCGTGGTGCCCGCAGGAAGCCCACCTCTTCGACTCCACCATCCGTGGCAACCTCCTTCTGGCGAGGCCCCCGGGGAACAAGCCCAACGAACAAGAAATGGCCAAGGCCTTGCAGGATGTGGGGCTGGACGTTTTGGTAGGGACATTGCCGGAGGGGCTTGACACACGCATTGGATCAGCCGGGGCCTTCCTCAGCGGTGGCGAGCGGCAGCGTCTTGCCATGGCCAGGACACTTCTGACGGGCGCGAGCGTGCTGTTGCTGGATGAGCCTACGGCGCACCTTGATGCTGAAGCCGCCCGCGAAATGATGGCCACCCTTCGCCGGGGTTTGCGGGACGTCACAGTAGTCTTGGTGACCCATAACCCTGATGACATCGATCCTGCAGACGCCAGGCTTGAGCTCCCCAGCGCGGCTGAGCTGGTGAGAGTTCCTACTCCCCAGTAGCCTGTTGGCATGTCTTCTGAGGTTCCACCCCTTATGCAGCCCGATGCCCGCCGAACAGGTCTGCAATGGCGGCCCGCCACAACTGCGGACCTCGACAACTGGGCGGAATTGATCGCCCGGACTGCCGCCCTCGAGCATCCCGTCTGGTTCGAAAAGCGTGCCGACCTTGTCCACGTCCTGGAGTCCACCAAGAATGATCCCAGGACTAACACGCTGCTGGGATTGGACCGGGACGGGGTTGCCCGCGCGTATGGACGCATCACCAAGAACCCGGAGGGGGACAAGGCCACAGGCATGGGATGCGTGGACCCGGACTGGCAACGCAGGGGCATCGGTTCAGCAGTCCTCGCGTGGCAGGAAGCACAGACCCGGAGAAGGTTCCACACGGACAAGGCTGCGGGCCACAGCAGTGCCCCACCCCGCCTCCGCATCCGAACTGAAGAACAACACCAGCACCAGGCAGCGTTGTTCCGGTCCCGGGGCTATGACGTTGTGCGCTGGTTCAATGAAATGCATCGGCCGTTGTCCGGGCCTGCTGCCAAGCCTGCTCCAGCAGCACGGCTCGAATCGGGATTGGAACTTTGCACGTTTGACGCGTCCCTGCACGAGGCCGTTCGTCTGGCCCATAACGATGCTTTCAGGGACCACTGGGGAAGCGAGCCACGCGACGAAGAAACCTGGCGATTCACCATCGAGGAATCCACGGCGCGGCACGATTGGAGCGCTGTGGTAATTGATGCTTCCACAGGCGAGGTAGCTGGGTACCAACTGGCCAGCTACGATCCCGCTTCAGCGGTTGCCCGGGGTTTCAAGGAGGGCTATACCGAACTGCTTGGTGTCCGGCGTGCGTTCCGTGGCCGGGGAATTGCTCAAGCCCTCCTGGCAGACGCCCTGAGACGGTTCACCGCAGCAGGTATGGACGTTGCATCGCTGGACGTGGACTCTGCCAATCCGACCGGCGCCCTGGCACTCTACCTTGGCATGGGATACAGCCCGGTGAACCGGAGTATGACGTGGGAGAAGACGCTATAGCCCGGCGTGCTTAGCCGTCAACGTCATGGAGGTGATGGACAACATCGTGCAGGAAGTACTGCGAGAACGTGAGCACGGTGAATTCAGAACCGTTGCTTCGCCGCCCTGTCCGCCGCCATTCATCCTGCACAACACGTGCGAAGGACTCGGCGATCTGCTCCCCTTCCGCGATCAACTCGTCGGAAACGGTGCGGGGGTCCGAACGTCCGTATTCGCCGTCGATGGCCGCTTGGTCCTGGTCCCAATTGGCAAACTCGGCGTTGTCATCACTCAGCATCAGATTCAGCCGCTTGTCGAAAAGGCTGAAGACATCGCGCACGTGGCAGGCATATTCCAAGGGAGACCACGTGTGGTCATTCGGGCGGACCGCGACGTCCTCCCGGCGCAGAACGGCGCGCCACCTCGGAAGCATATTGAGCACAGTGCCCGGGACCGTGGACGGCGTCACGGTGGAGGCGTCAAAGCCGCACTCGGGGCAGGGCTTTGAAAGCACCCATGTCCAGTCTTTTGCGTCAGGGATGATCGGCATGCCGCCAGTCTAAAGGGTCACCACCGGCAATCTCAGGCAAGGCGTAAAATCCGCAGCTGTTTGCCCCTGACTTCGTTGCCGCCCAGGAGTAAAGTTCGCTCCGGGGAGAGAGTCGGAAAGAGAAAAACATGCTCAAGGATCAGCAAGTGGGTGCCGTTCTTCCGGCATCGGATATTGCCCGGGCCCGCGCTTATTACAGCGAGAAACTCGGACTCGAACCAGAAAATCCAGACGCCGACGACAACCTCCAGTACAGGTGCGGGGACGGGACCGGATTCTTCATTTACCAAACATCCAATGCAGGTACGGCCAAGAACACCCAGATCGGCTGGATGGTCAGTGACCTCGCTGCCACCGTATCGGAACTCCGCGAGAAGGGTGTTGTGTTCGAAGACTACGATTTCCCAGGCCTGAAGACTGAAAACGGCATTGCAACGATGCCGGACGGAACGGCTGCGGCTTGGTTCCTGGACTCCGAGGGAAACATACTGAGCCTCAACCAAAACGCCTGACGCAGCAAGCAGGGCCGGTGGTCTTAAACCACCGGCCCTGCTGTTGTTCCCTGTGCCATTGCTGGCTGTTGGCCTACTCGGTGGACGCAGCCATTTCGTCCCAGGCCATGCTCGGACCGATCGCCTCCACTGGCTGGGACAGCGGCACGCCAGACCCATCCCTGCGGCCATGCTCGTGGGGAAGTGCGCGGGCCACTCCGGCGGCCGATGACGCCTTCGCTGGTCCGTGTCCGGCCCACGCCAAGAGCAGGGTGTCTTCGCCCTTGAGGAAGCGGTGTACGCGGACGCCGCCGGTGGCCCGCCCCTTGGACGGGTATTCGTCGAAGGCAGTCACCTTCGCGGTCCCCGGGGCAGTGCCCGGCAGAGCGCCATTGGTTCCCGCAATAGTGACAACGACGGCGGCGGGATCGTCTGCGCGCACGGTGCCAAAGTGGATGACTTCGTCGTCGTCAGCGAGCTTGATGCCTGCCATGCCACCAGCGGTCCGGCCTTGCGGACGCACGTTTGACGCACTGAACCTTAGCAATTGGGCTTGCTTGGTCACGAAGACGAGTTCGACGTCGTCCTCCTGGGCCGGTTCAACGGCAAGAACGGTGTCCTTGTCCTTGAGCGAAATGATTTCCCAGTCCTCACGGTTCAGCGGGTACTCCGGCTGAACACGCTTAACCACGCCCTGCACGGTTCCAATCGCAAGGATGGCGTCCAACGGAACGAACGCAACCAGTGTCTCGCCCTTGAGAAGAGTGATGAAATCCTTGGCCGGCACTCCACCGGCCAGATTTGGAAGGCCTCCGACAGGGGGCAGGGCTGGCATGTCCATGACCTGTAGGCGCAACATGCGGCCCAGGGAAGTGACGGCGCCAATCTCGCCACGTGCCGTGGTCTTCACCACCGAACGGAAGACGTCGTGCTTCGCCCGCGGACCAGCCTCGGCCAGCGGTTCCTGGTTGGTTGTCCGCGCGATCTGCCCGGACACGCTGAGGAGGGCCCAGCAGGGGTCGTCCGGGATTTCGAGGGGGAGCGCTGCGGCCTTGCCCTTGGGCCCCGGTACCGCCGCCGCAAGGGCCGCGGCGACCGTGGGCGAAACTGCCTCGGACTCCAGGAGTACGGTGCGTCGGGGCGTACCGTACTTCGTGGCGATTTCGGCCAGCTCACCGGAAACCAGGTCACGGAGCAGCTCGTCGGAGGCAAGGATAGCCTCCAGCGCTTCGATCTCGCGGCGCAGCTCGTCCTGTTCCTTCTCCAATTCAAGGCGGGAGTACTTGGTCAGCTGCCGTAGGCGCAGTTCCAGGATGTAGTTGGCCTGGATCTCGGTGAGGTCGTAGATGGACATCAGCCGTTCACGGGCTGCGGAAGCTTCATCAGAGGAGCGAATGATCTGGATGACTTCGTCGATATCGACGATCGCGATCAGCAGGCCTTCCACCAAGTGCAGGCGGTCCTTCTTCTTGCCCAACCGGAAAGCCGTCCGACGCCGGACCACGTTCAGACGGTGGTCCACGTAAACCTGCAGGAGCTCCAGCAGGCCAAGGGTCTGCGGCTGGCCGTCAACCAACGTGACGTTGTTGATGCCGAAGGAATCTTCCATGGGCGAATAGCGGTACAGCTGCTGAAGCACGGCGTTGGGGTTGAAGCCGTTCTTCAGCTCGATGACCAGGCGCAGGCCATGGTTGCGGTCCGTAAGGTCCACGACATCGCTGATGCCGGTCAACTTCTTGGCGTTGACGGCGTCCTTGATCTTTTCGATGACCTTTTCCGGGCCAACCATGTAAGGCAGCTCGGTCACCACCAGGCCGGTGCGGCGGGCAGACAACTGCTCCACTTCCACCTTGGCGCGCGTCTTGAAGGAACCGCGGCCCGTGGCATAGGCATCGCGGATACCGTCCAGGCCCACGATGCGGCCACCGGTGGGAAGGTCCGGACCCGGGACGTACTTCATGATGTCGCCCAGCGTCGCATCCGGATTAGCGATCAAATGACGTGCGGCCGCAATGACCTCAACAAGGTTGTGCGGAGCCATGTTGGTTGCCATGCCGACGGCAATGCCCGTAGTTCCGTTAACCAACAGGTTGGGAAACGCTGCCGGGAGGACGTCCGGTTGGGTCAACTGGTTGTCGTAGTTGGGGACGAAATCCACGACGTCTTCGTCGAGGTGGTCCGTCATGGTCAGCGCAGCCGCGGCCAGGCGTGCCTCCGTGTAACGCGGGGCTGCCGGACCGTCGTCGAGTGATCCAAAGTTGCCGTGGCCATCGATCAACGGCAGGCGGAGGGAGAAGTCCTGTGCCATGCGCACCATGGCGTCATAGATGGCGGCATCGCCATGGGGGTGGAGCTTTCCCATGACTTCGCCCACGACGCGCGCACTCTTGACGTGGCCCCGGTCCGGGCGCAAGCCCATGTCCGCCATCATGTAGAGGATGCGGCGCTGAACCGGTTTGAGGCCATCACGTGCGTCAGGAAGGGCTCGGGAATAGATCACCGAGTAGGCGTACTCCAGGAAGGAGCCCTCCATCTCGGAAGTGACGTCGATATCGACGATGTTCTCGGTGAAATCGCCGAGAGGCTCGCCTTTGCGTGCGGGAGTTTGGCTGCGGGCCATGGGGTCGGTGGATCCTTGAAAGTTGTACTGCGGATGTTTTAGCTAGGCTAAGCCTATGGTGGATCAGCCCGACGTCGGCATTTATCCGGAATATTGGGAGGCCGATGTCGTCCTGCGCGACGGCGGGACAGCCCACATCCGTCCCATCCGCCCCGAGGACGCAGACGCCCTGCAGGCCTTCCATGCCGGGCAATCGCAAACTTCCATCTACATGCGGTTTTTCTCCTTCAAGCCCAAACTGTCCGGAAAAGAAGTGCGGCGCTTCACTGAAGTGGACCATGTGAACCGGGTGGCATTCGTCATCACGATCGGTGGCGAAATCATGGGCGTGGGCCGCTACGACCGCCTGGAGGACCCCGACGAAGCCGAGGTGGCCTTCAACATTTCGGACGCCCATCAAGGCCGCGGCATCGGCTCGATCCTCCTGGAGCATCTCGCGGCGGCCGCCCGGGAGAACGGTATTCGTCGGTTCGTTGCCGAGGTCCTGCCCGAGAACCGCAAGATGCTCATGGTCTTCGCTGATGCCGGCTATGACCTCAAGCGCGGGTTTGACGACGGCGTGGTGAGCGTCGAGTTCAATATCGACCCCACCGAGAAATCGCGGGCCGTCATGGAGTCCCGCGAGCACCGCGCAGAGGCCCGCAGCGTGCGCGACCTCCTGGCGCCGTCGTCGGTGGCTGTCATTGGTGCCAGCCGCAAGTGGGGGACCGTAGGCTACCAACTCCTGGAACACATCATTGAAGGTGGGTTTGAGGGCCCGATTTATGCGGTCAACCCCGAAGCCTTCGAGCTCGCCGGAATGATCTCCTTTGCACGCTTATCGGAGATCCCCGGGCCTGTGCAGCTGGCGATCATCGCCGTGCCTTACGTGGAAGTGCCCAAAGTAGTGGACGACTGCGCAGCAGCGGGCGTCAAGGGCATCGTGGTGGCAACCGCCGGATTTGCCGACGACGGCGAGAGGGGCCTTGCGCGCCAGCATGAGTTGGTGCGACGCGCCCGGGCCAACGGAATGCGGGTGATTGGCCCCGAGTCGCTGGGGATACTGAACACTCATCCAGCTGTGTCCCTCAACGCCTCCATGGCTCCGAGCATGCCGCCCCGCGGGGGTCTGGGCCTCTTCAGCCAGTCAGCCGCCGTAGGCGTAGCCGTCTACGCCGCGGCCCGACGACGCAGGTTGGGCCTGTCCACCTTTCTCTCCGCCGGGAACCGCGCGGACGTCTCGGGTAACGACGCCATGCAGTACTGGGAGGACGACGCCGATACTTCCGCTGTAGGGCTCTACCTTGAGTCAATCGGGAATCCCCGCAAGTTCTCCCGGCTTGCCCGCCGGTTGTCCCGGAGCAAACCGGTGATCGTCGCAAAGTCCGATGTCACGGGCCTCCGCCTGCCGCCCGGACATGAAGTCCGGACCACGCAAGCACCCGCCGCCGCAGTGGATGCAATGATGCGGCAGGCAGGCGTCATCAGGGTGGGAACCATTGAGCAATTGATGGACATCGCCCAGATTGTCTCCTCCCAGGCATTGCCCACCGGCCCCGGCGTGGCGGTCTACTCCAATTCCGTCGCCCTGGCGAAAGTCGTCGCTGACAGTGCGGGACCCCTCGGGCTTGATGTGAACCGGATGGTAACGGACGTCGACCTCGACGCCGGCATGTCACTCGCCCTTCCAGCGCTCCGGGAGAGCCTGCGGGCAAGCCTCGCAAACGAATCTGTCAACGCCATCGTGGCCGCACTCCTGCCGGCACGCGGACTCACCGTAGAAGCGTTGGCTGGTGTCCTGGCCGAGTGCGCGGCCGAGGCCGGCAAACCCGCGGTGGCGGTGTTCACAGGCATCCTGGACCCCTCCATCCCCGTGGAAGGAATGGTAGGCAGCTCTGATGGTCCTTTACTGCCCTGCTATTCCAATGCAGGTGCCGCCGTAGGCGCCCTGGCCGCGATCGTTCGCTACGCCCAATGGCTGGACCGCGACCAAGGACTTTTCGTCGAACCCGCTGGCTGCGACATCGAAGGGACCAAGGAATCCCTGGCAAGGATGCTGACCGGTGTGACAGGCGAAAAACTCCACAAGCTCGACGCCGGTGCTGCCGCCGAGTTACTGGCCGGCTACGGTATCGCCGTGGTGCCAACAATCGGATTCGACACACCTGAGGAAGCCGTTGAAGCAGCCGAACGCGTGGGCTGGCCGGTGGTTCTGAAGACCACTGATCCCGCCCTAAGGCACCGACTGGACCTGGGCGGCGTCCGGCTGGACATTCAGGATGCAGAGTCCTTGCTGCAGAACATCGCCCAAATGAAGCGGGCGCTGGAACCTTACGGTTCGCCATCGCTTGAAGTTCAGGCAATGGCCCCGGTAGGCCAAGCATGCACCTTCCGGGCCATGGAGGATCCCCTGCTGGGTCCAGTGGTATCTTTCGGCTTGGCAGGGGACGCAGTAAATCTGCTGGACGATTGGGCACACAGGGTCCCACCATTGTCTGCAGCAGACCTGCACGACCTCATCCGCTCGCCACGCGCTTCCAGGAAACTGTTCGGCTACCAAGGCCTCCCCGCCGTGGACGTGCCTGCCCTTGAGGACATTGCCGCGAGGCTTGCCAAACTCAAGGATGACCACCCCGGAATTGCCCTGGTGGAATTCAACCCTGTGCTCGCGGGCCCCGCCGGTGCAACGATTCTGGGTGCGGATGTGTGGATAGGTAACGCGGCCCGGCGCACCGACAGCGCTCGCAGGGCAATGCGCGGTTAAGGGCTCCCTGTAGGCCAGTGACCGGTCCAGGGGCGAGGCCGACAGTTAGGAAGTCCCCAGTGGATCTGTGAAAATGGGGGAATGAGCACCCAGTCTCCGACGCCTCAGTCCCGTCCGTCCAATGCCGGGCTCCACAGCGCCCATAACCACAGCCTGCAGGGACAGAGCCTGGACCAAGCGCTGCAACAGGCTGGTTTCTACCCCCGGCTGGTGGCCGACGTCGTGGATGACGCCTTGGATGGCCGCGATTGCCTGTCACACCTCGTGCACCTTGAAACACACTTTGATCGCGCCGAGGTTCGCCGCCACATCACAGTGCTGGTGCTCACGGAAGACATGCTGGTGATCACCCACGTTGACGATCAGCAGCTGGATGAAGCCGGGGAACAAATCGTCGCCCAGATTTCCACGGAGTCCGTGCCGGTTGCACAGATCCGTTCGGTGGTCCTTAGCTACATGTACGCCCAGCCGCAGGACTACAAGCCGTCGGATCCCGTGCGGGAAATGACAGTCTCCATCGCCTGGTCCGGTGGGCAGCGGCTGGATATGGGCCCGGCAAGCTGCGGTGACCCGCAGTGTGAAGCGGACCACGGCTACAGCGGAACCATCGCCCAGGAAGATATCGTCCTGCGCATCAGTGCCGAAGCGGACGGCCTCCAGGCAGTCCAGGATGCGAAGGTCTTCGCACGCGCCCTTCGTGCCGTGAACACGGCAAATCCCACACCCATCCCGCACACAGGCATCCCCGCGCCGCGGCCACGTTCGGGGGTCTTCAGCAACCGCTTGAGCCGCGGACACCAGCGTTGAGGGTGACTGCACAGGAGCACATGCAGCCGACATCCGGTACGGCGCCGGCCCCGGACCTCCCTTCGCCCCCGCTTTTTGGGAGCAGGTCGATCGCCGAAGTTTTTACCAGTGCTGCCGCCAGCATGGGCATCCCCGGATTTGCCAACCAGCTTCACCTGCCTGCTGCGCCGCGTGTCTGTGTGGTCCTCGCCGATGGCCTGGGCCGCAGCCTGCTCAAGCAAAAGGCTTCGCACACACCGTTCCTGCGTTCCCTCCTGTCCAGCGGACAGGGCAATGTCCCCAACTGGATTGATTCCGCTTTTCCCAGCACCACGGCAGCTTCCCTGGCCAGCCTGGGAACAGGGCTTCCCGCCGGGCAGCACGGCATGGTGGGCTATGACGTCCTGGATCCTTCCCAGGACAAAGTAGTGAACCTGCTGGGCAACTGGGACGCCCATGTGGACCCTGCGCTTTGGCAGCCGCACGCTACCGTCTTCGAACGCATAGGGGCCGAAGCCGACGTCGTTACTGTGAGCCTCCCGCAGTTCGGGAATTCGCCGATGACCCAGGCTGCCTTGCGGGGCAGCCGTTTCGTGGGCGGCACGAGCCTGCATGCGCGCACAGCCGCTGCAGCAGAGGCCATGTCCGGCGGTGGCCGTTCCCTGATGTACTTCTACGTCAATGAATTGGACAAAGCAGGTCACCGCTACGGCTGCCAGTCCGACCGCTGGGAACACCAACTTGAAGAGCTCGACTCCACTGTCAAAAGATTGTCCGCGACGCTGCCGGCGGGAACCACTATCGTGCTGACCGGGGATCACGGAATGCTGGACGTTCCCGAGTCCCAGCGCATTGACTACTCAGCTGATGCTTCACTCGTCGCCGGGGTCCGCCACACTGCAGGCGAGCCCCGCATGGTTCATCTTTACCTTGAGCCCGGCCTTCCGGACACGCACCGCGAGTTGCTCATCTCCGCCTGGCGGGCAAGGTTTGGCGAACGCATCTGGGCTTTCACCCGTGAACAGGCGATAGGCGCAGGGCTGTTCGGCGACGTCCAGCCGGACGTGGCGCCGCGCATTGGCGACGTCATGATTGCCGCACGGGATACCCTTGCCCTTTACGACACCCGCAGGGTCCGTCCGGCATCGTTGGAAGTAGTGGGCCAGCACGGCTCCCTGACGAAGGCGGAACGCGAAGTGCCGTTCCTTTGCTTCCCGGCAGCCGGTAAAAAGGGCAAACGTGGCTGAACTCGTCTTCTTCTCCGGCACCATGGACTGCGGCAAGTCCACACTGGCTTTGCAAATGGACTACAACCACCGTGCTCGGGGCAGGGGCGGGGTACGGTTCAGCTGCAACGACCGCGCAGGTGATTCGACGATTTCCAGCAGGTTGGGCCTGAAGACAGACGCCGTTGAAGTCCATGCGGACACGGACTTCTGGGATGAAGTGGTTGTACGCCGGACCGGTGGGCTCCGCGTGGACTACCTGATCTGCGATGAAGCCCAGTTCTACTCCGCCGCCCAGGTGGAGCAGTTGGCACGCCTGGTGGATGAGATGGACGTGGACGTCTTCGCGTTCGGGATCACCTCGGACTTTCGAACCACCCTGTTTCCCGGCTCTCAACGTCTGATCGAACTCGCCGACAAAGTACAGGTGCTCCAGGTCGAGGCACTGTGCTGGTGCGGGCGTCGCGCAACTCAAAATGCCCGAACGGTGGACGGCATCATGGTGGTGGAAGGGGACCAGGTCATGGTCGGCGATGTCGCACCCCAGACAGGCGGCGACGCCCCGGGCGTGAACGATCAAATTACCCCTGGAGAAGCTGGCGGCCATGAACCCGTGGTGGGCTACGAGACCCTGTGCCGACGCCATTACATGCGCCGCGTGACAGCCCACGGCGCCAACCTCATGGCTGGGGGAGACCCGACTCTTCCGTTCGACGTCGATGCCTGCCTATGGCCGGGAGCCGGTTCCGGCAGTGGCTCCGGCTTGACGCGTAGCTAGGGCTGGTCGCCGCGCCAGAGGTTAGTCGCCACGCCAGAGGTTAGTCGCCGCGGGCGCCGAAGACGATCTCGTCCCAGCTGGGGATACTTGATCGTTTCGGACGCGAGGGCTGGCGCTCTACGGGCGCCTCAGCATCCTTGTGCGTGTTCCGGTCCTCGGCCTCGAGGGATGCCTTGTCCTGTGAGGCTGTCTCTGTACGGGAGGCAGCACGATCAGTCTGTGTTTGCGGGGATGTGGCTCCGCCAAGCAGTTCGTCCAGCCCTGCCCGTTGCATCTGGTTGGTCGCGGAATCGATTCGATCCGCATCTTTGGGCTCAGGAGCGCTGGCCGCCCCCGGCTTGCGGTCGGTTAAGGAAGTAACGGGCCGCAATGGGCTTGCCACAACGGTGATTTCGCGCGTCTCCGTGCTGACGCCGTCATGGAGTTTCAGCGCGTCGTCGTCCGCGTCATGGTTCCGGGGCGCCAGGCTCAGCCGGGACAGCATGGACGGACGCCCATCCTTCCGCGTTGGCTCAGCCGCAGGGGAAGCTTGCGGTTCTGGGTGATCTCCGGCGGGTTCCTCGGCCGGCTCCTGATCTTCCCCGCCAGAACGCGGGTGGGCGGCCGGAACGTTGCTGAGCAGGACGGCCAAGGCGTCATCGCCGTCTTCGTCCACGCCCAGGCGCAGCCCACGGCGTGAGCGGAGCATTTCCAAGAGGCTGTCGGATTCCTTCGCCGACGCGCGTGCCGCGGTTTCGGCGTCGGTCTCGAAGTCGAAAGGACGATCCGAGACGGCGGCAAGCCGGCGTGCAGGAACGGGTCCGTCCAAGGGCTCCAGTTCACTGAGCTGCTGAGCCCAGCGGTTGGCGTTCTGCAGGGATTTCCGCTGCGGACTGAACGTCCACATGGCCGGTGGCTCCTCGCCGATGCTTCCGTGCGTACCGGGAACTGCATCAAAGCGCGCGACGACGGTCCAGGAACCATCGGAACGGCGCCAGGAGTCCCATTCAACCGTTGAAGAATCGATGCCGTGCGCCGACAGGCGGTGGGCCACCATTTCGCCGAGCGTCGCTGGGTTGTCGCCAAAGGCAGAGCGGTAGATGTCATGGCCAGGGGCCGGGGAAGCTACTTCAATGTTTCTGGCCTGCTGCGCAACGTACTCACGCTCGGCAAGGACAGGGCCCTCGTAACGTTGCACGTTGGCAAGGGGCAGCCCGGACAACTCCGCCACTTCGGCCGCCGTGGCTCCGCTGCGGATTCTGGACTGGATATCCCTGGGGGACATGGCAATCGGGGTGTTTGACGCCCGCGCAGCGACCTGGGCGGGTGTCCGGCTCGTCGCGGCACGAAGTGCCTCGTCGATCGGAAGCTGGAACATCGCACCGCCGGGTCCGCTCAGGAGCAGATGCCCGCCGTCGTCGTGGACGCCTACCAGCCGTAGATCCTGCATAACACCCTCCACCACATGGCATAACTGACATTCGAAACTCTGCCACCCCCGTTGCCCTTTTCCTACTAGGACAAAGGGCGTGCCGTGATATTCCGGCGAAAGAGTCAGATTACAGGGTGGATCCTTTCCAGCCATCCCAGCCCAATTTGCCGCCTCTGGACAATCGCTGGGCAGGGGAGGACAATCTGGCCGATATCGGGCACAAATCCGGGGCGTCCGGCGTTACACCCTTAGACCGGCGGCGGGCACGAAATCCGCCAGGCCGGAATCCTACCCGGAGCAAGTACGACAGGATGAAGAAGGACCATGGCCACGGATTACGATGCCCCTCGAAAGACCGAGGAAGACGTCAGCGAGGACTCGATTGAGGAACTCAAGACGCGCCAGTCGGGGAAGCAATCCTCCGCGGTGGATGTCGATGAGACCGATCTTGCCGATGGCTTCGAGCTCCCGGGAGCAGACCTCTCCGGCGAAGAGCTCCTGATTCAAGTCATGCCACCACAGCCTGACGAATTCACGTGCTACAACTGCTTCCTTGTGAAGCACCGCTCCCAGATTGCCACTGAGAGGGACGGGCACCTGTACTGCACGGAATGCGAGAGCTAGCAGTACCGGCGACTTCAGGAGCTACCTAAGGGGAGCGGCTACCGCGCGCCCAGGGCAGCGACGAGTTCGTCCGGGTGGCGCGAAGAGACCAGCCAGTAAGGCGTTCGATCAGCGGGATCGGTAATGTCGATTTTCACCACGGCATCGACCCACCCGCGGAAGCACATGTAGGCGAGGCCGTTGAGGCGGGTTCCACGTTCGGCGGTGGCCTCGTCTTTTTTGAAGGCCTCGGCGGTGCCGACGAATTTGCGGTCGATAGTGGCACGTCCCACCCGAAGGCTGTCCCGCGTAACGGTGATGGTAGGTGTTGTAACCACCAGCAGGGTGGTCATGACGGCCAGAAGCACCAGGGCGGCGATGACGCCCGCGGCGGCACTGATGGGCGCGAACATCAGGATTCCAGCGCTCGACAGGCCCACGACGACAACCCAGATCCAGATGGTGGGCCATAATTTCTCCGTGAACAACACCTCGGAGGCGGAGGGAGTATTCCGGGCAGGCATGGGGGCGGACTGGTCAGACGTAGGCATGGGTCCAGCTTATCGGCCCTTGGGCTGGCTATCTCCCCGGAGTGCCCGCATGGATGTGCCCCACGTAGAATGGTCCACTGTGAGCAACGAGACCGCAGTATTCAGTAATGACACCACCGCAGCGTATGGCACGCCCACTTTGGACGTTCAGCTGAAAATGCTCGACGCCGGACTGGAAGCACCGTCCTATGCGCACCCAGGCGATGCTGGCGCGGACCTCCGGGCCCGCGAGGACGTTAAACTTGCCCCGGGCGAGCGGAAATTGGTTCCTACGGGCGTTTCAATTGCCCTCCCTGACGGCTTTGTGGCACTGATCCACCCGCGGTCCGGCCTCGCGACCAAGCATGGCCTCACGGTTGTCAACGCACCCGGAACTGTGGACGCAGGTTACCGCGGCGAAATCGCCGTCACGCTGCTGAACACAGACCAAAACCACGCCATTGAGCTCAAGCGCGGCGATAGAATTGCCCAAATGGTGATTCAGCGCGTCGAGTACGCGCGCTTCGTGATGGTTGATGATCTATCCGACTCCGCCCGCGGTACGGGCGGCTTTGGTTCCACTGGCGGATTCAACGCACCGGTGGCCTGATAACCCACGGGGTTGCGGTTTACTTGGGGATAGACCACTACTAAGGAGACAACCCAATGCTTTTTGGGCGCGGCAAAAAGTCCAAGGCCGAGCGGCCGGAAACCGCTGGCACCGTCGAGGAAAACGACGCGGCTGAGGCAACAGCCCCTGCAACCGGCGCGTCCGGTACCAAGGGTGATTTCCGGCTTGGCAAAGGTCCTTGGGACATCGATGAGATCGAGGAACGCGACGGATACGTGGATCTCGGCGCACTGCTGATCGCACCCGCCGATGGACTCCAGTTGCGACTGGAAGTGGAAGAAGCTACTCAGCGCGTGGTGGCAGTGACCATGGACCTGGCAGGGTCAAGCCTGCAGCTCCAGGCATTCGCCGCTCCGCGTTCGGAAGGCCTGTGGGACGAGATCCGCGAGCAGATTGGCCAATCCGTAGCAAGCCAGGGTGGCGAGACAGAAGAAGTATCTGGAACGTTTGGCACAGAGCTCGTCGCCAAGCTCCCCGCCGAAGCTACTGACGGCAGCCGGGGTTTCCGGGCCGCCCGCTTCATGGGGGTGGACGGTCCCCGGTGGTTCCTGCGTGGTGTCCTCGGCGGCGAAGCTGCCCTGGACCGGGACGCCGCAGCAGGCCTGGAGGAGCTCTTCCGGCGCGTGGTTGTTGTACGCGGCGACAATCCGATGCCGCCGCGCGAACTGTTGCAGCTGCGTCTGCCCAAGGATGCTGCCGCCCAAGCCCCAGCTCAGGCCCCCGCTGAAGCTTCCGATCCCGCTGCACAGCAAGGTGGTCCCGCCCTGCACCAGCCGGAGCGGGGACCGGAGATCACCCAGATTGGCTGATACGCCCGGCTTGCCAGGATCCGCCGGGCAGCAGTCCCGGCAACACGGCGTCCGTGATCTCCCTGCCCGCGGCCGGGCCACCTGCACTGGATTCATCGAATCGGTCACGTACCAGCCGCCAAGTGAGCAACCCTTCTTTTCGGCGATTGTCGTGGACGCGCTGGAGCACAGTTCCCAACCATCAGTGGGTGGCGGGGGCGTGAAAAGGCCGTATGCACGGTTGCGCGTCATCTGGTTGGGCAGGAACCGGGTACCAGGGATTGAAGCAGGAGCGGAGTTGCGCTTGAACGGCGTGGTGACACATAAGGATGGCCTGCCTGCGATGTTCAATCCACGCTACGAAATACTTTCCCGTCAGGAGCACTTATGACAGTGGCCAATGGATCAGAACCTAAGGATCCGGCGCAGCCTACGACCGGCAAGGGTGAAACTCCGACCACGGGGTCAGCCAAGACCCCTGCAGCCGAAAGCCCGGGGGTCGCGGATCTAGCTGCGGGCTATGCAGAAAAGGCGGGACTTCAGCGCAACAGTGCCGGCCATGTGGACATGTTGAAGTCTGCCGGGGGAGTGCAAGGCATCGCGGAGAGCATCCTGCCTGGCCTCGTCTTCCTCGTGGCCTTCACCATAAGCCGCGACTTGACGATTTCGTTGGTGGCAGCGTTGGCCACGGCAGCGATTTTCACTGTTGTTCGCCTGATCCAGCGACGCCCGTTGACGCAGGCACTTGCCGGTGTGGTCGGCGTCGGGATTTCTGCTTGGTTGGCCAACACCACGGGGAAGGCTGAAGACTTCTACGTTCTGGGCTTCTTCACCAACATTGCCTATATTGCGGGCATGGTGCTGTCCATAGTGCTCAAGTGGCCTATCGCCGGCTTGCTGTTTGGTTTCGTCCGCAACGAGGGTCTCGAATGGCGCAAAGACCCGGAACGCCTGCGGGCGTACCAGCTTGGCACGTGGATTGTTGTGGCGGTGCTTGCGCTGCGGCTGGTGGTGCAGGTGCCACTGTACTTCCTGGGTGAGCCAGGCTTGACGGCGTTGGCTACCACCCGGCTCCTCATGGGTGCACCGCTATACATCCTCGGCCTTTGGGTGGCATGGCTTGTTACCAAGCCCGCACCTCAACCGTCGAAGCCGTCGTCCTCCGCCTGATCAGTAACGCTGGCATCGCCGTCGCGGGGTCCTTGGCCCGCCATTGAGGCTGGTGACAACAGGGCCCGCAGTCCGTCCTCTGCCTGGATGGTGGTGACGAAGAACAGTTCGTCGCCACCATCGAGGACATCGTCACGACTTGGGGTGATGGGTGCCTGATCACGCAGGATGGCTACCAAGGTGGCGTCTTCGGGCCACTCAATGGCGCCCACTGTGCTCCCAATGACGTGGGAGTCGTGGGGAACGGTAAATTCCACGATCGAGGCGACGCCGGTCTGCAATGTCAACAGCCGGACGATGTCGCCGATTTCCACGGCTTCCTCAACCAGGGCAGTCATAAGC
Organism: Paenarthrobacter sp. 10L420; assembly: GCF_056395385.1. NCBI lineage: Bacteria > Bacillati > Actinomycetota > Actinomycetes > Micrococcales > Micrococcaceae > Paenarthrobacter > Paenarthrobacter sp. 10L420. The sequence goes on from NZ_JBFTJK010000007.1 coordinate 46,826, forward strand.
TGGGGAGTGTTGACGGCGACGTCCACACCCCAGGAGTCATTGAACATCCAGTCGTTCTTGGGGTTGTTGACACGCCCAACAGTGCGCCCTACGGCGAATTCCGTCTTGGCCAGCAGGGACACCACGAGGTTCACTTTGTCATCACCGGTAGCGGAAACCACGACGTCGGCATCCTCAAGTTTGGCGTCCTGAAGGGTGCTGAGTTCGCAGGCATCGCCCACCAGCCAGCGCGCACCCCGAAGGCCGCTGCGGCCAATGACTTCAGGCTTGAGGTCGATGAGCAGGATTTGATGGTTGTGGGCCAGGAGCTCACGGGCAATGGACGAGCCGACGCTGCCTGCGCCAACGATGACAACTTTCACTAAGACTCCTTGGCCGGTGCTTTGGCAAGGACCCGGCTGATCTCCGAAGTCCTGTCCAGGCTCAACATTGCATGGACGGTATCGCCTTCCTGATAGGCCGTGCCTGGCAGGGGCAGGAGGCCCTCGCCGAAACGCGTCAGGAAGGCGACACGGATGCCTGCGGCAGCTTCAATGGACGTCACGCTATGGCCAATCCATCCCTCGTGCAGGTCCACTTCCGCCAGGACGAGCCTGCCGGATGGCTCCCGGTAATCGCCGGCGAGATGCTGCTCCGGAAGGATGCGCCTGAGGACCTGGTCGGCGCTCCAGCGCACCGCGGCTACGGTGGGAATGCCGAGGCGCTGGTAGATTTCGGCGCGTCCGGGATCGTAGATGCGGGCCACGACGTGTCCAACATGGAATGTCTCCCGTGCCACACGGGTGGCCAGGATGTTGGAATTGTCACCACTTGAAACAGCGGCGAATGCGTAGGCCTCTTCCACTCCTGCCTGCTTGAGTGTGTCCCTGTCGAAACCTACGCCGGTGACCTTGCGGCCGGTAAACGTGTTGCGAAGCCGACGGAACGCCCGCTCGTCCTGGTCGATGATGGCCACCGAATGGCCGGCGTCTTCCAAAGTGTGTGCCAGGGTTGCGCCAACACGGCCGCAACCCATGATCACGAAGTGAGCCACCGTGTCTCCTTATGTGTGTTTACCGTGTCGCTGCGTATGACTTTACCGGTGCGCTGGACGTAAGTCGGAGACCGCCGTCATGACATCGCTGGGGATTCAGAGTAGTTTTGCGAAAGTGTTGACAATACTGAATGCTGCGAAGCGTGTGTTGGTGGGCCGGCCAGTCCGGAATGACCGCCTATCCCACACCCTCTTGCCCAAGCGCATCGCTTTGCCGATCTTCGCCTCGGATGCCCTGTCTTCGGTGGCCTACGCACCGGATGAAATCCTGCTGACCTTGGCTCTCGCGGGTGTGAGCGCGGTAGCGTTCTCCCCCTTTGTTGGGTTGGCAGTGATGGTGGTGTTGCTCACAGTGGTGGCCTCTTACCGCCAGAATGTGCACGCCTACCCGTCGGGCGGAGGGGACTATGAGATTGCCAACGTCAATCTGGGCAAGTACGCCGGGCTCACCGTTGCTGCTGCGCTCCTCGTGGACTATGTCCTGACCGTTGCAGTGTCGATGTCCTCTGCCGCTGCATATCTCACCACGGCGATCCCTTCGTTGCACGGCCAACAGGCGATGATCGCGACCGTGGGCGTGATCATTCTCGCTTTGGTCAACCTGCGAGGCATCAAGGAGGCCGGCACGGTCTTCGCCGTTCCCACCTACATTTTCATGGCCTCCATCATTGGCATGACCCTCGTGGGCATCTTCCAGGCCATTACGGGACAACTGGGCCAGGCGGCGTCCGCCAACTTCACCATCGTGCCGGAGGCCGGCTTCGACGAAGGCCTCGTTGGCCTTGCCGGTGCATTCCTGCTGCTGCGTGCCTTTTCCTCGGGTGCTGCTGCCTTGACGGGTGTGGAGGCGATCAGCAACGGCGTGCCCAATTTCCAGAAGCCCAAGAGCAAGAACGCTGCCACCACCCTGTTGTTGCTCGGCGCGATCGCGGCGGCCATGCTGGCCGGCATCCTTTACCTCGCCAACGCCACGAAGGTGCACATTGTCTTGGATCCCGCCAAGGAGTTCCTCCTTGATGGCAAGCCGTTGCCCGAGGGCTATATCCAGAATCCGGCCATCAGCCAGATCGCCGACACCATTTTTGGGGCCGGTTCCATTCCGTTCTACATAGTGGTGGCTGCCACCGGCGTCATTCTCGTGTTCGCTTCCAACACCGCGTTCAACGGCTTCCCTGTGCTGGGCTCCATCCTGGCGCAGGACGGTTACCTGCCCCGCCAGCTCCGCACCCGTGGCGACAGGCTGGCCTTCAGCAACGGCGTGCTGGCCTTGGCTGCCGGAGCGCTGGTTCTCATCCTTTCGTTCAACGCTGATGTCACCAAGCTCATCCAGCTGTACATCGTGGGGGTCTTCATTTCCTTCACCGCCAGCCAGCTCGGTATGGTCCGGCACTGGGGCCGTGAATTGAAACTGGCACGGGACAAGGCGGTCCGCCGCAGGATCATCAAATCGCGGACCATCAACATGGTGGGTTTCGGCATGACTGCGCTCGTCTTGGTCATCGTCCTCATCACCAAATTTGAGCAAGGTGCCTGGATCGCACTTCTGGCAATGTTCGTGCTGTTCCTCATCATGTGGAGTATCCGGGCGCACTATGACAATGTTGCGAAGGAATTGGCTGTTGACGAGGATTCATCGCCACGCGCGCTGCCTACCCGTGTCCACGCCGTACTGCTTGTTTCGCACGTCCGCAAACCTGTATTGCGGGCCCTGGCTTACGCCCGGGCGTCGCGGCCCTCGCGACTGGATGCGATTACCGTGGACATCAACTCCGAAGAGACAGAACATACCGTGCGGGATTGGGAGAAGCTGGAAATTCCAGTACCGCTCACCGTACTGGCCAGCCCCTACCGTGAGACCGTGACTCCCATCATGGAGTACATCAAGAACATGCGACGCGACTCACCCCGGGACTTGATCGTGGTGTACATCCCCGAGTACGTCGTGGGCAAATGGTGGGAGCAGTTGGTTCACAACCAGACGGCACTCAGAATCAAGACGCGGCTCCACTTTGAACCTGGAGTCATGGTTGCCAGCGTTCCGTGGCAGCTGAAGTCCTCCGAAGAAGCAAAGGCACTGCAGGATACACAATGACCTCCCACAGCATTTCCCCCCTCACTGACAACAGCGGAGGCCAAGGTACGCCCGGCACCGAACTGACCGTTGACGTTGGCCCTGTCGCACACGGCGGGCATTTCGTCGCACGCCATGAAGGCCGCGTCATCTTCGTACGCCATGGCATTCCGGGGGAGAAGGTCCGGATCCGATTGACCGACTCCGGCGACTCGTCGCGCTTCTGGCGTGCCGACGTCGTCGAGGTCCTGGAAGCCTCGCCGGACCGCGTGCCGCACTTCTGGAAGCCAGCCGATTCGCTGGCGGCCTGGCAGCACGGGAATCCACCCGTGGGCGGCGCCGAGCTCGGCCACATTTCCCTGCAACGGCAGCGTGCCCTGAAGGCCGAAGTGTTGTCCGAGCAACTCAAGAGACTCGCGGGCCTGGACCTCGCGGTCGAGGTTGAGGGCGTGGGTGCCAACGACGACGGCGGACTCGGTTGGCGTACGCGCGCCAGCTTTGCTGTCACACCCAAGGGACGGCTGGGAATGCATGCCCACCGTTCGGACGTCGTGGTGCCCATACGGGAGATGCCACTGGCGCTCTCCGGAATCAACGACCTCAAGTTGTGGGACCTTGATCTCAGCGGGATAGCACGCGTAGAAGTGGCGGCGCCAGCCAATGGCTCCAGGCCGCTCGTGTTGCTGGCGCCGGAGGAAACAACCAGTCCCAAGCGGCTGCACAGCATCCTTTCGCAGTTGTCGCACGAAGTTTCCGTAGCCAGCTTCGATCCCGGCAAGGGCCAAGTACTGCAGCTTCGGGGACGGACCTGGGTGCAGGAATCGGCGGCAGGGCATGAATACCGTGTGACGGGCGAAGGCTTCTGGCAGATTCATAAGGACGCGCCGGAGACGTTGGTCAACGCGGTGACCGGCTACCTGGCAGGTGGAGGGTATCTCCAACCCGGTGCTGCGGTGGCGGACCTTTACGCCGGTGCAGGCCTGTTTACGGCACCCTTGGCTGATGCGGTAGGCGTCACGGGTTCGGTATTGTCCGTTGAGGGATCGCCTGGCACCAGCCGTGATGCCCGCAAGAACCTGCATGGAGAATCCCACGTTGAGATCGTGCAGGGGCGAGTGGAGCGGGTATTGCACCAACGCCCCCGGAACTTCGATTCCCTGGTCCTGGACCCGCCGCGCGTGGGGGCTGGAAAAGCAGTGGTAAACCAACTCATGGCCTCACATCCCCGCGCAATTGCCTATGTGTCCTGTGATCCGGCTTCTTTTGCACGTGATCTGGGTTACTTCCAGCAAGGCGGTTGGCGCCTGGAGTCGTTGAGGGCGTTCGACCTGTACCCCCACACGCATCACTTGGAGACCGTCAGCCTCATCGTTCCCGCCGGTTAGGCGTCTATCGCCCGCCGCGCCACCGGATGGCGGGCGATTCGTGGAGGGTGCCGCGCTGGGTGCAACTGCCTGCGGCAGTGCTTCAACATGATCGATGCCACTACGATGGGCATAGTAGTCCCACATAGCAGCCCCACTCCGCGTAGTTCCGCGGGGGATAGGGGTTGACCAACTGAGAGTGCCGCCCGGCTAAGTAAGGTGCGCCTAACTGGCTAGCGGCCAACCACGCGACAAAGATGAAACTGTTGCGAGAGGAGTCCTGCCATGAGCACTGTGGACAGCTTCGGTTCCAAAGGCGTACTGAATGTAGCCGGCACCGATTATGAAATTTTCCGGTTGAACTCCGTAGAGGGCGCAGACAGCCTTCCGTTCAGCCTCAAGGTATTGCTTGAAAACCTCCTGCGGACTGAGGATGGCGCCAATATAACGGCTGACCACGTCCGCGCCCTGGCCGGTTGGGACCCCAATGCGGAGCCCGACACGGAGATCCAGTTCACCCCGGCCCGAGTCATCATGCAGGACTTCACCGGCGTACCCTGCGTTGTAGACCTCGCCACCATGCGCGAGGCCGTTAAAGAACTTGGCGGCGACCCCAAGCGCGTCAACCCCTTGGCGCCAGCCGAAATGGTCATCGACCACTCCGTCCAGATCGACGCCTTCGGTAACTCCGGCGCACTGGAGCGCAACATGGAGATCGAATACCAGCGCAATGGTGAGCGCTACCAATTCCTGCGGTGGGGCCAGACGGCCTTTGATGACTTCAAGGTTGTCCCCCCGGGAACTGGCATTGTCCACCAGGTCAACATCGAGTACTTGGCCCGCACGGTCATGACCCGTGAGATCGACGGCGTGCTTCGTGCCTACCCGGACACCTGCGTTGGAACCGACTCCCACACCACCATGGTCAACGGCCTGGGCATCCTGGGCTGGGGCGTCGGCGGCATCGAAGCCGAGGCTGCCATGCTTGGCCAGCCCGTCTCCATGCTGATTCCCCGCGTCGTGGGCTTCAAGCTCAGCGGCAGCATCCCGGCCGGCGCCACCGCAACCGACGTTGTGCTGACCATCACCGAAATGCTGCGCAAGCACGGCGTGGTGGGTAAGTTCGTCGAATTCTACGGTGAAGGCGTTGCCGCTGTGCCGCTGGCAAACCGCGCAACCATCGGAAACATGAGCCCGGAATTCGGTTCCACGGCCGCCATGTTCCCGATTGACGATGTCACCTTGGAATACCTGCGCCTGACCGGCCGGTCCGAAGAGAATGTCGCCCTTGTGGAGGCATACACCAAGGAGCAGGGCCTCTGGCACGATCCTTCCCGCGAGCTGCGCTTCTCCGAGTTCCTAGAGCTGGACCTTTCAACGGTTGTTCCGTCCATCTCCGGCCCGAAGCGTCCGCAGGACCGCATCGAGCTGACGGATGCCAAGGAGCAGTTCCGGAAGGACATCCACAACTACGTCGCCATTGAAGATGGCAGTGTAGACGAATCCCTGGACGAGTCCTTCCCGGCTTCGGATTCACCGTCCTTCACGCACGCCGACTCGCACACGACGGAGACGGCACGCGTTGCGTCCGCCGCCAACGGTGCGCACGGCCGCCCGTCCTCCCCGGTGCACGTGAAGACAGCCGACGGCCGCGAGTTCGAGCTGGACCACGGTGCAGTGTCGATCGCCTCGATCACGTCCTGCACCAACACCTCCAACCCGTCTGTCATGTTGGCTGCAGCCCTCCTTGCACGCAACGCTGTTGACAAGGGCCTGACGTCCAAGCCGTGGGTCAAGACCTCTGTGGCTCCGGGCTCGAAGGTCGTCACCGACTACTACGAGAAGTCCGGCCTGACCCCGTACCTGGAGAAGCTCGGCTTCTACATCGTGGGCTACGGCTGTGCAACGTGCATCGGCAACTCCGGCCCGCTGGAGCCGGAGATCTCCGAAGCCATCCAGGCCAACGACCTCTCCGTGACGGCTGTCCTCTCGGGCAACCGCAACTTCGAAGGCCGTATCAACCCGGACGTCAAGATGAACTACCTGGCTTCCCCGCCGTTGGTCATCGCTTACGCCCTGGCCGGTTCCATGGACTTCGATTTCGACACCGATGCCCTGGGTACGGACTCCGAGGGCAACGAAGTTTTCCTGAAGGACATCTGGCCGAACCCCATCGAGGTGCAGGAAGTCATTGACTCCTCCATCGACAAGGCTATGTTCGCCAAGGGTTACGAGGGCGTCTTCGACGGCGACGAGCGCTGGAAGGCACTCGACACCCCGGCAGGCGATACGTTCGCCTGGGCCGAGGACTCCACCTACGTGCGGAAGCCCCCATACTTCGAAGGCATGAAGGCGCAGCCGGATCCCGTCAAGGACATCGCGGGTGCCCGCGTGCTCCTGAAGCTTGGCGATTCCGTCACCACGGACCACATCTCCCCGGCTGGCTCCTTCAAGTCGGACACTCCGGCGGGCCAGTATCTCCTGGCCAACGGCGTGGAGCGCAAGGACTTCAACTCCTACGGCTCGCGCCGTGGCAACCACGAAGTCATGATCCGCGGTACCTTCGCCAACATCCGCATCAAGAACCAGCTGCTGGACGGCGTCGAGGGTGGCTTCACCCGCGACTTCAGCCAGGAAGGTGCACCGCAGGCCTACGTTTACGATGCCGCACAGAACTACCAGGCTGCGGGAACGCCGCTGGTTGTCCTTGCAGGTAAGGAATACGGTTCCGGATCGTCCCGTGACTGGGCAGCCAAGGGCACTGCGCTCCTGGGTGTCAAGGCCGTCGTTGCCGAGAGCTACGAGCGCATCCACCGCTCCAACCTCATCGGCATGGGCGTTCTTCCCCTGCAGTTCCCCGCTGGCGAGTCTGCAGCAACGCTGGGCCTGACCGGTACGGAGACCTTCTCGGTTGAAGGCGTCACGGCGCTGAACAACGGCACCACGCCAAAGACGCTCAAGGTGACAGCAACGGCCGAGGACGGCACCTCCAAGTCCTTCGACGCTGTCCTGCGCATCGATACCCCGGGTGAAGCGGACTACTACCGCAACGGTGGCATCCTGCAGTACGTGCTTCGGCAGATCTCCGCAGCGTAGCGAACCGGCTGGTTTCCAGCTGATTCTCCACACCAGGCAGCCCCGGCTGGTCGCCCGACCAGCCGGGGCTGCTGCGTCTTCGGATGACTATGCATCCATAGGCAGGTGCGAAAACACCTGCCCCGGGCACGCGCTAAAGTTAACAAGCACGTCATTCACCCTAAGGAGGGCCGTTGGGACTCTTGGAAACCATCAAGGATCCACAGGACCTGGCCAAGCTGTCCGGCCAAGAGCTGGAACAGCTGGCCGGCGAGATCAGGGACTTCCTGATTACCAACGTAGCCGCTACCGGTGGACATCTGGGTCCCAACCTGGGCGTCGTCGAGCTCACGCTTGCCGTACACCGCATCTTCGAGTCTCCCCGGGACAGCGTTGTCTTTGATACCGGGCACCAGTCCTATGTCCACAAGCTCCTCACGGGCAGGCAGGACTTCAGTACGCTGCGCCAGCAGGGCGGCCTCTCGGGTTACCCCGACCGCGCCGAATCCGAGCACGACATCGTCGAAAGCTCCCACGCTTCCTCGTCCTTGTCCTGGGCGGACGGCATTTCCCGCGCCCGGCAGTTGACCGGCGAAGGCGACCGGTTCGTCGTCGCGGTTGTAGGTGACGGTGCCCTTACTGGTGGCATGACCTGGGAAGCCATCAATAATATTGCCGCTGATAAGCGGCGCCGCGTGGTGATTGTGGTCAACGACAACGGCCGCTCCTATGCACCGACTGTGGGCGGTTTTGCCGACTACCTGGCATCGTTGCGCCCCACCATCGACACTTTGCGGACGACGCCGGCCTATGAGCGGATGCTTGACTGGTGGAAGAAGAAGCTCCAGGACGGCGGTCCGGTAGGCCAGTTCACCTACAAGAGCCTGCACGCCATGAAAAAGGGCATCAAGGACTGGTGGGCGCCCCAGGGAATGTTTGAAGACCTGGGCATGAAGTACATCGGTCCGGTGGACGGACACAACCTCCAGGCGATGGAGCACGCTCTCAGCACGGCCAAGGCCTACGGTGGCCCGGTGATCGTGCATGCCATGACCGAAAAAGGCCACGGATATGCTCCCGCCCTAGCCAACGAGGCCGATCAGTTCCACGCTGTGGGAATCATTGATCCAGAGACAGGTGAGCCGACCGAAAGGCCCGGCGCCAGATCCTGGACCTCGGTCTTCGCCGAGGAAATCGCCGACATCGCCGACGAGCGTCCTGACGTTGTCGGCATCACCGGGGCAATGCTGATACCCGTTGGTCTGCACAAGTTTGCGGAGCGCCATCCTGAACGCGTTATCGACGTCGGTATTGCCGAACAGCATGCGCTCACGTCTGCTGCCGGGATGGCCTTCGGTGGCCTGCACCCGGTGGTGGCGGTTTATGCAACCTTCCTGAACCGTGCTTTCGATCAGCTCTTGATGGATGTCGCACTCCACAAGGCGGGGGTCACCATTGTCCTGGACCGTGCAGGCGTTACAGGACCGGACGGTCCCAGCCACCACGGCATGTGGGACATGGCGATGGTCCAGATTGTCCCAGGACTCCATTTAGCCGCTCCGCGCGACGCCACCCGGCTCAGGGAAGAACTGCGCGAGGCGGTCGCCATCAATGACGCCCCCACCGTGGTGCGGTTCTCCAAGGGCAGCGTCGGCTCTGAAGTGGAGGCCATTGAGCGGCTCCACGACGGCGTGGATATCCTGGCACGCCGTCCCGAGGGTTCCACCGAAAACGACGTCCTCATTATCAGTGTTGGCGCGATGTCCGAGCTCGCCCTGGATGTCGCCGGCCGTCTCGGCGCCCAGGGAATCAGCTCAACGGTGGTCGATCCCCGCTGGCTTCTGCCTGTGCGCAGATCAATCATCGCCCTTGCCGCCCGGCACCGCCTGGTCATCTGTATCGAAGACGGCGTCCGCGCCGGCGGCGTGGGTTCACGCATCCGCCAGGAAATGCGCGCAGCAGGCGTTGATACAGCTTTGAACGAGGTCGGCTTGCCTGTTGAGTTCCTGGTGCACGGATCCAGGAGCCAGGTCCTGGAGCGCGTCGGGCTGACGGCCCAGAAAATAGCCCACGACGTCGTAGCGCAGGTCCTGGGGACAAAGGTCCCCTTTGCGCGGCCCCTGCCAGGTCAGGAACACCCCACCACCGGCAGTCTGCCCAAGCTGTGAGCCCCGATCGCGAGCCGGGCTCCCTGCAGCCCGGCGACCTCGTGGTGGCGAGAAACAGGAAGTGGAACGGCAAGGCGCACTGGGTTGTGCCCGGCCGCTACTTGGGTGAGGACATCCACGGTTGGTGGATTTTCCAAGGTGCGGGGGAGTTCTGTTCGCGTCCTGGTGCTGCCTTCTACACAGCCTCGGATGCAGTATTGCTGGTACCGCGGACCGGCGAATTCGTGGCCACTTTCTATGACGACACCTACCCGGGTGACTTCCGGATCTACGTAGACCTGGCAACCGGTCATGGATGGAACACCATCAGGCCAGGCGTTACCGAGTTCCACATGATCGATATGGACCTGGACGTCATCCGATCCACACTTCACGGTGTGTTCGTCGATGACGAGGACGAGTTTGAGGACCACAGGGCAGGCATGGGATATCCCGCAGAAATCGTGGAAACCATGCGTGCGGAGTGCGCAGCCCTTCGTGAGGGAGTGGAGGCCATGAAGGCTCCATTCGACGTCGAGGGCACCAGCAACACCAGTGCAGAGTGGTTCAGGAAAGGACGAACATGAGCGGCATTATCCGCGCATACAAACGCGACGACGAGGGAGTACTTCACTTCCGTGAAGCCTGGTACGACGACGACGACCACCAGTTCGTGATCAATCACGGCGTCGTGGGCCACCAAAGCAAGACCGATGAAACAGACGTTGACGACGACACTTCGGTAGACGGTTTGATGGCGGCTTTCGCTGCCCAGTGTGAAGAGGACGGATACGCCGAGATCCCGGAGTCCGAGCAGTTCTGGGTGGTTGCACAGTTTGCGCTGAAGACCAAGGACGGCACTGAACGTGACCGTCACTTTGAGCGCAAGGCAAAGGCCGCGCTCACGGGCGAACTGGCTTGGCGAGGACTGGGAATCGTGGACCGCACGGAGATCGGAAACTCGCGTCTGAACGTTCTTTGCCTGTGCCCGGATGTCAACAAGGCCGTCAATGCCATCAAGATCTGCGTTCGCAATGAGGACCTGGATTTCACCAAGCTCTCCATCGCAGCGGCTCCGCACAGCGACCCCACCGCATTCCGCGTGAAGCACTCGCCCAAGCAAGGTGTGGGCTTTACCCTCTAAGTAGGACCTAACGCACTCAGGAGGGATGTTCCATGTCGTCCAAGAGCAATTGGCCCGGACATACGCCGCTACCCAAGGGCCTTGCGGCGCCGGCAAAACGCGCCCTGGCCCACGAAGGCATCGAAACTTTGGAACAGCTGGCTGAGTTTGGCGAACAGAAGGCCTCCAAGCTCCACGGCATGGGGCCGGTAGCCATTGCCCAGCTCGAGGAAGCAATGGAGGAATCCGGCATCACTTTCGGCTCGCGCTAACATCGGCCATAGTCCCCGGAAGAGCGTTATAGGCTGGGTTCCATGACTGAATATCGACGCCTTGGCCACTCCGGACTGACCGTCTCAGCTGTAGGGCTGGGTTGTAACAACCTGGGGCGCGCCAACACTCCCACGGAGTCGCAGGAAGGCACGGATGCCGTTGTCCGCGCTGCGATCGATGCCGGGGTGACGTTCTTCGACGTCGCAGATGTTTACGGCCGGGAGCCTGGCCTCAGCGAGGCCATGCTGGGCAAAGCGCTGAAGGGACATCGCGACGACGTCGTCATCGGTACCAAGTTTGGCATGGATATGCACGGGGCCAATGGCAACGACTTTGGTGGGCGCGGTTCCCGGCGCTACATCCTCAAGGCGGTTGAAGCCTCGCTGCGCAGGCTGGGCACGGAGTGGATCGACCTCTACCAGTTCCACACCCCGGACCCACAGACGCCCATTGAGGAAACCCTTGCAGCGTTGGATGTCCTGGTCACCAGCGGCAAGGTCCGCTACATCGGTCACTCGAACTTCGCTGGGTGGCAGATCGCCGAAGCCGAGTACGTTGGGCGGCAGTCTGGAGGGGTCCGCTTCATTTCAACCCAGAACCACTACAACCTGCTGGACCGCCGGGCCGAGCTCGAGGTCATTCCGGCAGCCAGCGCCTTCTCGCTTGGTGTGCTTCCGTATTTCCCCCTGGCCAATGGCCTGCTCACAGGCAAGTACTCCGCCGGTCATGCCCCCGAGGGTTCCCGGCTGAGCCACACACGGACCAATCTGGTGCATGATGCCGACTGGCAGCAGCTGGGCCGCTTTGGTCAGTTCGCCAAGGAGCGGGGCATCACCGAACTCCAGCTGGCATTCTCGTGGTTGGCAGCCCAACCCGGCGTCAGCAGTGTCATCGCTGGAGCGACGCGTCCGGAGCAGATTCGTGAGAACGCGGAAGCAGTGTGCTGGGTCCCTAGCCAGGAGGAGCGCGAGGAACTGGACGAGATCTTCCCGCGTGCTCCCAAGGTGGCACTCTTCTAGACACAAAAGCGCTCGTAAACAAGGAAGGGCAGTGGCGCGGGCTTTCGCTCCGGCCACTGCCCCTACTCTGCCTACTTTCCGGTTTAGGCCGGGGCAGAGGCGACGCCGGGTGCCAGGAAACGCTTGCCATTGACGCGTTCAGAGGCGCCAACGCGGTCCAGGTAGGGAGTGATGCCGCCCAGGAACATGGGCCAGCCCGCACCCATGATGACGCAGAGGTCGATGTCCTCAGGCCCGGCAACCACACCTTCTTCAAGCATCATTCCGATTTCCTCGGCCAGTGCATCCTGGGTTCGCCGCAGCACTTCCTCGCGTGTGGAGGGAGTGTTACCGAAGGACATGATGGCCAGGGTTTCAGCCGGGATGACTGGCTTTCCATCCGGACCGGGGACCCAGACGGACTTTACGCCGTTGTCGATGAGCTTCTGCAGGTTCTGTGAAACGGGGAAACGGTCTCCGAAGGCATTATGGAGGGACTCCTGCACATGCTGTGCGACCGGCAGTCCCACCATGGCGCTCAGGGTGAAGGGAGTCATCGGCAGGCCCATGGGACGCAAAGCGGTGTCTGCCACTTCGGCGGGGGTGCCTTCGTCGAAAGCGGCGATGACTTCGCCCATGAGGCGGAGCAGGATGCGGTTTACGACGAACGCCGGCGCATCCTTAACCAGGACGGCAGTCTTCTTCAGGCCCTTGGCGAGCTCAAAAGCAGTAGCAAGTACTGCGTCGTCAGTCTTTGGCGCCCTGACGATTTCCAGGAGCGGCATGACGGCAACAGGGTTGAAGAAATGGAAGCCCACCAGCCGCTCCGGGTGCCGTAGGTCCTCGGCCATGGCGGTTACGGACAGCGAGGAAGTGTTGGTGGCGAGGATGCACTCGGGGGAGACGATCTCTTCCACTTCGGCGAAGACTTGCTTCTTGATGTGCAGCTCTTCAAACACGGCCTCGATGACGAAATCGGCGTCGGCGAGGACTTCCTTGGACACCGAGCCGGTGACGAGCGCCTTGGTCCGGTTGGCGGCGTCGGCCTTGATTCGCTTCTTTGCCAGCAATTTATCGACTTCTGCGTGGACGTACGCGACGCCCTTGTCCACCCTGGCCTGATCGATGTCGGTCATGACGACCGGCACCTTGAGCTGGCGGGCGAAAAGTAGCGCCAGCTGGCTTGCCATGAGCCCCGCGCCTACCACGCCTACCTTGGTGACCGGGCGGGCCAGCTTCCGGTCCGGTGCGCCTGCAGGCCGCTTGGAGCGCTTCTGCACGAGGTCCAGGAAAGCGTACACGGTGGAGCGGAACTCATCCGTCTGCATCAGGCCGGCAAGGGTCTCACATTCCAGCTCCGCCGATTCGCCTTGGCTCATGGTGCGGTTTGCTTCCATGATGTCCAGCACCTTGGCAGGCGCGGGCGAAGCATTGGAGGTCTTCGCCTCAACAAACGCACGGCCTGCGGAAACCGCCGCAGCCCAGCGGCCGGCGACGCCTTCGTCCGAAGGGTCGACGGCGTTCTTCCGCACTGGGGTTTCTTTGCCGGTAATGACACGGGCAGCCCACGCAAGGGACTGCTCCACGAAGTCGGCCGGCTCGAAGATGGCATCGGCAATACCGAGCTCAAACGCTTCCGGGCCGGTGAGTGTGCGGTTGTTGCTGAGCGGGTTCTCGATCATTACCTTGACGGCGTTTTCGGGTCCGATCAAGCGGGGGAGAATGTAGACGCCGCCCCAGCCCGGAACAAGGCCAATAAACGCCTCAGGCAGTGCGAGGGAACCTGCGCCGGTGGAGACGGTCCGGTAGGTGGATTGCAGGGCGATCTCGAGTCCGCCGCCGAGCGCCAGACCATTAATGAAGGCGAAGCTGGGCACCCCGAGGTTGGCCAGGGTGGAGTACACAGCGTGTCCAAGCTGGGCCATCCACAGGCCATGCTCGCGTTCCTTGAGGGTCTTCACGGCAGACAAGTCTGCGCCGGCCACCAGGAAGTATGGTTTGCCGGTCACTCCGACCCCTACGATTTCACCCTTGGCGGCACGCTCCTTGAGTCCATCCAGGACTTCGCCCAATTCCACCAGGGTGTTTGGCCCCAGCGTGGTGGGTTTGGAGTGGTCCAGTCCGTTGTCCAGGGTGATTAAGGCAAAGGTGCCTGCACCGCCTGGAAGCTGGATGTCCTGGACGTAGGAATGCGTCACGATCTCGTCGGGGAAGAGGGAGGCGAGCTTCTGGAATTCTGTGGCGCTCATGCGGCGGCTCCTTCTGTAGTGGTCTGGAGGGACGATTCGAAGTCAGCGTGGTTCGGGTTCTCCCAGATCACTGTGGCACCCATGCCCAGGCCGATGCACATGGTGGTGATGCCATAACGGACCGAGGGGTCTTCCTGGAACTGCCGGGCCAGTTGGTTCATCAACCGAACGCCTGAGGAAGCAAGCGGGTGTCCGACGGCGATCGCCCCGCCATAGCGGTTGACCCGGGGGTCGTCATCCGCGATGCCGAAGTGATCAAGGAAGCTCAGGACCTGTACCGCGAAGGCCTCGTTGATCTCGAACAATCCGATGTCCTCGATGGCGAGGCCCGCGTTTTTGAGGGCCTTTTCCGTGGCTGGCACGGGACCGATTCCCATGACTTCCGGTTCCACTCCCGCGAAGGCATAAGAGATCAAGCGCATCTTCACTGGCAGGCCCAATTCCGCGGCGGCTTCTGCCGAAGCGAGTACCGCAGCAGTGGCGCCGTCGTTCAAGCCTGCTGCGTTGCCCGCCGTAACCCGTCCATGGGCCCGGAAGGGCGTACGCAGTTCGGCAAGATCCTCCACCGTGGTTCCTGGACGGGGTGGCTCATCCACGGTGTGCAATGCCCAACCCTGCCCTGGCTTCATGGTGGCCACCGGGACGAGGTCGTCCTGGATCTGCTGGCGGGAATACGCTTGGGCCAGTTTCGCTTGCGAAGCGGCCGCGTAGGCGTCAGTTCGGTCCTTGGTGATGGCCGGGAAGCGGTCGTGCAAATTCTCGGCCGTGTTGCCCATATTCAGCGCTGCGGGATCCACGAGCCGCTCTGACATGAAACGCGGATTGGGATCGGCGCCGGACCCCATGGGGTGGTTTCCCATGTGCTCCACGCCGCCGGCAATGACGACGTCGTACGCGCCGAAGCCGATGCCACTCGCCGTCGTCGTCACTGCTGTCATGGCTCCAGCGCACATGCGGTCGATGGCGAAGCCGGGCACCGTGCGGGGAAGGCCTGCCAGAAGGGCCGCTGTTCTGCCAATGGTGAGGCCTTGATCGCCGGTCTGGGTTGTCGCGGCGATGGCTACCTCGTCAATGCGGTCAGCAGGCAACGACGGATTGCGGCGCATCAGTTCGCGGATGCACTTTACGACGAGGTCATCAGCGCGCGTACCCGCGTAGATGCCTTTCTCGCCGGCTTTACCGAAGGGTGTCCGCACACCGTCCACGAACACGACGTCGCGGACGCTCCTCTGAGCACTGCGTGATGGACTCATGTGTTAACTCCTCGTTGAGACATGGTGCCGGATTCCGCAGAGCGGTCTCCGATTGGCATTAATGCAATGTTACTCGTGAGTAACTTAGGGTGCAAGGTAGATGGGGTGCAAGGTGGTTAGGATGCAAGATGCTGCGGATGCCTGACGTGTCCCGGGACGCAAAAGGCCCGCCACCTCGAACCGAAGTTCGGGTGACGGGCCCAGGGGCAAGGTAATGAATCAGTCGGAGTCCTTGGATTGCTGCGCTTCCCTCGACTTGGACTCCTTGCCGGGGAGTGGCTTTGGGTTCAAGCATGCCTCAGTCAGGATGGGCGCTGCGAAGGAGATTTGCCATTCCCGCGCACCCAGGGTGCGTAGCTCATCGGCTATCGATTCCAGTGAAACGTCCGACGGTGGCCGCCACGCCACGCGGCGGAGGTAGTCCGGGGTGAGCAGGTTCTCGATAGGTAGCTTGAGTTCGTCGGCCTTTTCCTGGAGCGCGGGGCGGGCTGTGGCAAGGCGTGCGGCAGCTGCCGGATCCCTGTCCACCCATACGCGTGGCGGCGGCGGGGCGTTGGTGACCAAGTGCAGGGGAGGCAGTTCCGTGAGCGTGCGGGCTGTGGTTATGCACCGCAACCATCTGGGGGCTTCGCGCTGCGCTGACCTGCCATGGAAGCCTTTGGTGGCCAGGAGCTGGGGAACGGTGGTGGGAAGCGCCTTGGCTGCTGCGACGAGGGCGGAATCGGGGATGAGCCGTCCGGGAGCGACGTCACGCTTGCGGGCCAGTTGATCCCGCTCCTCCCACAGTTCCCGAACGGCGGCCAGCTGGCGGCGGTCACGGATCTGGTGGAGTCCGGATGTCTTCCGCCATGGATCCACCCTTGGGGGTGCGATACCGGCAGCCAGGATTCCCTCGAATTCCTGCTCTGCGAATCCGAGCTTGCCGTCGGCCTGAAGAAGTTCGATGAGCTCCTCGCGCAGTTCAGCCAGGACTTCGACGTCTAGGGCAGCGTAGCGCAGCCAAGGCTCCGGCAGCGGCCGTGTTGACCAGTCTGCGGCGGAATGTTCTTTGGCGAGACCGAACCCAAGCAGCTGTTCGATGACGGCAGCGAGCCCGACGCGAGGGAGTCCGGCCAGCCGGGCCGCAAGTTCGGTATCGAAGAGTTTGTCCGGCCACATGCCCAGCTCGGAAAGGCAGGGAAGGTCCTGGGTGGCAGCGTGCAGGATCCATTCGACACCGCGCAGCGCATCATTGACGATGTTCAGGTTGTCAAACGGTTCGGGGTCAATCAACCAGGTGCCGGCTCCTTCGCGCCGGATTTGTACGAGGAAGGCGCGCTGGCCGTAGCGGAATCCGGAAGCGCGTTCGGCGTCGACGCCGGCCGGCCCGGTTCCGGCCGCAATAGCCGCGGCACATCGCTCCAGGCCTGCCAAGGTATCGATGACCAGGGGCACGCCTTCGCGCGGGGTATCGAGATCGATGACTTCAGGGATGTGGCTGTCGAAGCCTTCAACTTTGATGTGGGTGGTGGGATCAGCAACCGGATCGCCGGTTGTGGTTTTATCCAGGTTTTCAGGGGTCATGGTGGCTTAAGCTTACCGATTCCTGCTGCGGCAGGCCCTTGTGGACGAATTCAGGGCAATCAATTGAGCCTCCTGTTGGGTAGTCCGGTAACGCCCGGGGGCAAGGGTGGCAGTCCGGCGAACGTACAGACCATGTCAGACCAGGCCTCCAGGTGCGCTTGCACATTTGCCGTGGCAGGAGTCCAGGAGGCACGCAATTCGATATCTATCGTGTCGGGGCGATCGGACAGGGTGCCGAAGCTCTCCGAAAGAATCCTTGTTGCAGTACCTCCCGCAGCGCGGTACTGGGCAGCATGGTTTTCAAGGGCTTCCACCAGCCAGGTCCACGCGACGGAACCCAGCATGGTGTCATTTCCCATCTCGGCGTCCATCTGTGCGCGGATATAGGTGACAATCCTGAATTCGCCTTCCCATACTGCCGAGCCGTCGGGGTCGTACAGCAGGATGAAACGGCCGGTAGCCAGCTCGTCGTCCTCTTCATCCGGAGGGCTGGCGTTCTGCTTTTCGGCGAAGGCTTTGGCTGCAGGGCCGTGGACCGGAATTTGGCGGGTGGCTGCCGTCGGGCTGAAGACTTCCGCTCCAAGGGCCACAGCGTATGGTGCCAGACGGGCGGGCGCAGGGATTTCGTCCAACCGCAGTTCGCTGCGGCATTGTGCTTTTCGTAGCGATCCCAAGGCGGAAAGAAATTCCGAGGGAACCTGGGCGAGGGCGTTCACCATCGCAGATTATGCGTCCGGGGCAGCGAATCCCTGCAGGCTCGCCGCCCCGGACAATTCCTTGTTCACTTGTTAGCCGGCCGCCAAATCGGTGGCCAGCTCCCGCTTAATGGCGGCGACGAAGGCGTCGATATCTTCCTCCGTGGTATCGAAGGAGCACATCCATCTGACTTCACCACGGGCAGCGTCCCAATCGTAAAAGGCGAAGGATGAGCGCAGGCGGTCGGCGACTCCGCCGGGCAGAATCGCGAAGACGCCGTTCGACTGTGTGGCCTGGGTGGGCTCCACGCCGTCGATACCCTCGATGGCCGAGCGCAGGCGTGCTGCCATCGCGTTGGCGCGGGCAGCTGACCGTAGCCACAGTCCGTCCTCCAGCAAGGCGATGAATTGCGCCGAGATGAAGCGCATCTTCGAAGCCAGCTGCATGTTCATTTTGCGAAGGAATTTCAGGCCGTCGGCGGCTTCAGGGTTGAGGGCAACCACGACTTCACCAAAAAGCAGTCCATTCTTGGTGCCGCCGAACGACAGGATGTCCACACCGGCGTCGCGCGTGAACTTACGCAGGGGAACGCCAAGGTGTGCTGCCGCGTTTGCCAGCCGCGCTCCATCCATGTGCAACTTCATGCCCTTGGCATGGGCGTGATCGGCGATGGCCCGTACTTCTTCAGGGGTGTAGCACGTGCCCAACTCGGTGGTCTGGGTAATGGAGACAACCAGGGGCTGAGCGCGGTGCTCATCCCCCCAGCCCCAGGCTTCGCGGTCGATCAACGCAGGCGTGAGCTTTCCGTCTTCGGTGGGTATCTGCAGCAGCTTGATACCGCCAACCCGCTCGGGCGCACCATTCTCGTCCATGTTGATGTGCGCCGTGGATGCGCAAATGACGGCACCCCAGCGGGGGAGGAGCGATTGCAGGGACAGGACGTTGGCGCCTGTGCCGTTGAAGACCGGGAAGGTTTCGATGCCGCTGCCGAACTGCTGTTCCAGGACCTCCTGGAGCCGGGCGGTGTAAACGTCCTCACCATAGGAGACCTGGTGGCCTCCGTTGGCTGAAGCCAGAGCAGCGAGGACCTCGGGGTGGACTCCGGAATAATTGTCCGAAGCAAAGCCTCGAACCGAGGGGTCGTGGAGTTGGCCGTGGCCGGTTGTGGCGGTGGCGCTGTGGAGCGCCTCTGTTGTGCTCGTCACTGGTTCATTCACGCTTTCAAGTCTATTTGGCCAGCAGGATGCGCTGGCCGTTGAGGGTGTCCGCCGGTTCGCTAAAGAGTTCGACGACGGAGGCAGCCAGTTCTTCGACGTCCGTGTAGCCGGGGAAGCGCCGCTCCGGGTGAGCGCGCCGCATAGCGGCATCGACGAGGGATTTGACCACGAAAATCACCGCGGCGCTGTGTTGAGGCGCCGGGGCTTGCTTGTTTCCTGACTGATCCTGCCGGAAACCGTCGGCTACCGCGAGGGTCCAGGCTTCCGCCGCGGCCTTGGCAGCTGCATAGCTGGCCGTTGCGGCGGTCGGTGCAGACACGACGGTGGATGAGACCATGGCAAAGCGGCCATGGGGTGACTCTTCCAACTGGCGATAGAAAACGCGCGAGACGTTGCGCAGGGTGGTAATCGCGCCCTCTTCAAGGGATTCCCAGTCGTCGTCGGACTGGTCCTCGATGCCGGTCGCGCTGCGCCAGCCGCCCACCAGATGGACGACGCCGTCTATTCGCTCGACGCCGAGCTGATGAATCGTCTCTGCAAGTTCGCGAACAGAATCAAGGCTGGCGAGATCGCAAACCAGCGGGGTTACGCCATCACCGGCCTCCAAGGATGCGGCCTTGATGCGGACATCGTCTGAACCGATGGTGAAAACCCTGTGACCGGCGGCCGCCAAAGCGCGCGCCGCAGCTACACCGGACGCGCTGCTGCCGCCGGTCACCAGGACTGTCAGTGGGCTCATCAGGCCGCCGTCGCGCCAGTGATGCCGGTAGTGGATTCGATAACAGGGCGCATTTTCTTCTCCAATGCTTCGTAGAACATGGACAGCGGGAACTCATCGTCCAGGACCTGGTCGGTAAGGCCGCGGGGGGCACCGTTCAAAGGCAGGGCTTCAGGGCCCTTGGCCCAGATCGACGCCGGGTGTGGAGTCACTGTACCGGAAATGAGTTCATAGGCCGCAAGCCAGTGGGAGGCCTTCGGGCGGTCGATGGAACGCCAGTACAGCTCTTCGATCCTGGCACCGAGCTCCACAACTACGTCTGCTGCTTCATCCCAGTCGATGCTGAGCTTGCTGTCCGTCCAGTGCAGCACGTGGTGTTGGTGCATCCACGCGAACAGGAGCTGGCCACCAAGGCCGTCGTAATTGCGGACGCGGCTGCCGGTGATGGCGAACCGGAAGATCCGGTCAAAAATCACCGCGTACTGCACCAGCTTGGCATGCCTGCGGGCATCAGGATCGGCGTTCTCGTCCTTTTCGATGAGTACTGACTCCCGGAAGGCCGTCAGGTCGCAGCGGAGCTCTTCCAGGGAGTAGAGGAAGAACGGCATGCGCTGCTTGATCATGAACGGATCAAAGGGAAGGTCGCCTCGCATGTGCGTGCGGTCGTGGATCAAGTCCCACATGACGAAAGTGCGCTGGGTGAGTTCCTGGTCTTCAAGGAGCTCCGCGGCGTCCGCAGGGAGCACAAGTGATGTGGTGGCAGCCGCAGCTTTGAGTACGCGGCGGAAGCGGGCCGCTTCGCGGTCTGCAAAGATGGCGCCCCACGTGAACGTCGGTGTCTCGCGGACAGCCACTGTCTCCGGGAAGAGGACTGCCGAATTGGTGTCGTAGCCCGGGGTGAAATCAACAAAACGAATGGGAACGAAGAGCTTGTTGGAGTACTCGCCGGCTTCCAGTCCGCCAATGAACTCCGGCCAAATGACCTCGATCAAGACAGCTTCAAACAAGCGGTTGGTGCTGCCGTTCTGGGTGTACATCGGGAAGACCACCAGATGCTGGAGGCCATCGACACGCTGCTCCTGCGGCTGGAACGCCTGGAGGGAGTCCAGGAAATCCGGAGCTCCAAACCCGCCCTGGACCCAGCGGCTGAAGTCTTCCACCAACAGTTCAAGGTATCGGGCGTCGTGCGGGAAGTGAGGGGCCAACGTGATGATGGCATCCGAAATCGTTGCTACCAGTTGTGCGGCTTCTGCGTGGACGGCCGGATCCGCAATGGAACCGTCCTGCTCCTGGAACGCCTGAAGTCTGGTGGCAGCGGCCTTGAGCGCAGTCCACTCCATGTTGTCGGCAGTGACACGCGGGAGGGCGGCGGTGGCAGTGATGGTCATTGATGCTCGTCCTTTCAGAAGTCGTTCATATTTCTGATGTGAGCGTAGCAACCGAAAAGCTTAGCTAATCCAAAAATGGGCTGAGCATAAGCAAGACTGTTGCAAAGGGTTGTTTCAAAGTGCTCGAGATGCAGCAGCTGTGCGTTCCGGGGCGCGCGGCATGCCCGCCCGCCCCGGAAGGGCCTACTTCTTGTCGGACTCAGCTGGCTCCATGGACTCAACTGGCTCTTTCGATTCCACAAGCCGCAGCGAGATCGAATTAATGCAGAACCGCTGATCCGTGGGAGTGCCGTACCCCTCGCCTTCAAACACGTGACCCAAATGCGAGTCGCAGTTCGCGCACCGGACTTCCACCCGGTCCATCCCCATGGTGCGGTCATGCAGGTAACGCACCGTGCCCTCCGCCAACGGCGCCCAGAAAGACGGCCAACCGCAATGGGAATCAAACTTTTCGTGGCTGGTGAACAACTGACTGCCACAAGCGCGGCACTGATAAACGCCCTCTGTATGAGTGTCCCAGTACTCGCCGGTGTAAGGCCGCTCAGTACCGGCCTGGCGCAGCACTTGGTACTCATCAGGGGTTAGCTCATCACGCCACTGGGCGTCGGACTTCTCCATGGGCACGCCCGTGGTCTTGCTGGTGTTCTCAGGAGTGTTCATGTCTTATGCAACGCTCACGAGTCGCCGATAAATCCCGAACCCGCATACAAGTGAAGAACCGGAAGCCCCAACTGGTCCTGCGCCTTATTGGCCCAATCCGTGTGGAAAGTATCCGCGATTGCGTGCGGACGCGTTACCACCACAGCTTGCGCGGCGTCCAGGGCCCGGACCTTCGATACCAAGCCGGCCACGGCACCGCCGTCGACAATCTCGCCTGTGACACCGCCGCCCAAACCTTCCAGCGCTGCCAAAGAAGTCGTCAGGGTTTCCGACGCCTCCGCCCTCTCAGCATCCGGAGTGGGGGACTGGCCGCCAAGTTCCCGGAACGCTTTGGCAATATCGAGCATGGAAAGGTTCTCCAGGAAATCGACCAGGAGATGTCGCTCTGTATTGGCCGGGACCAGGACAACCAAAGGTGCGTCGCCGCCGTCGACCAATTTGGCGATATTGACGCGGTCGTCGGGACCAAGGGGCTCTTCTGTCAGGATGACGATGGGATCGCTCATGGCTACAGCGTAGTCCCGCCGAACAAGACGACGCAGATTTTCGGCACTCAATTCCTGCCAGCCCATTCCCCGCAACCAATCCGCCGCGCGCCCTCCACCTGCATGGACCACGGCTACTGAACGGCGACAATGGAGCCATGGCATTGAATACCCGGTCAGCAAGCAACGCTGCAGAGAAGAAAATGTCCCTGAGCACCAAATGGGCCATCGCGGGAATCCTCACCGGAGGGACACTCGCAGGACTCGTCGGTGCAGGATCCTCCGCGCTCGCAGTGTATTTTGCCCGCCGCGTCATTACGCCCGCTGCCCGCCATGAGGACCAGGAGGTTCTCGCCGTCATCCGCAGCGACAAGGGACTGCAGGTCATCCTTGCGGCCACCCCTGACACCACCATCGACGGCGTGTTCAGCCTCTTCTTCGAGGGCGGCAAAGGCCATGCCAGGATTGGCAGGATCGTGTCCTACTCACCAGCTGAACAAACGGTGCTGCGCGAGGTCGAAGAGGTTTACAGCGGCAATCTGGCTGAAGCCCGCCGGGGATGGTGGAGCGGCGCAACGTACCCGGATCCCGCGGCCATCGGCCTGGCCGCCGAGGATGTAGAGATCGACCTCGACGTCGGAAAGGCACCAGCATGGCTGGTCCGGGCCGATGCCGCTACCCACGCACCCATCTGGGCGATCATGGTTCATGGCCGCGGTGCCACCAGGCTTGAAGGCCTCAGGGCTGTTCGGACCGCCCGGGAGTTGGGACTGGATAGCCTGCTGATTTCGTACCGCAATGACGGCCTTGCACCCTCGGCGATCGATGGGCGCTACGGCCTGGGCTCCACGGAGTGGCGGGACGTGGAAGCTGCGATCGAATATGCAATGGCACATGGTGCCCGGGAAGTTGTCCTGTTCGGCTGGTCCATGGGTGGAGCGATCAGCCTCCAGACAGCAGATCTCTCCAAGCACAGGCACCTGATCCGGGCCTTGGTGCTGGACGCGCCAGTGATCAATTGGGTCAACGTGATGGCCCACCACGCTGAGATGAACAGGATCCCCTACAACGTGGGCCGTTATGGACAGTTGATGCTCGGACATCCACTGGGCCGCAGGCTCACCGGATTATCCGCTCCCGTGGATTTCAAAGCGATGGACTGGGAAGCACGGGCCGTTGAGCTACGAACCCCAACCCTGCTGATCCACAGTGTTGACGACGACTACGTCCCGTTTGAGCCTTCTGCGAGCCTTGCGGAAAAGAACCCGGACATGGTGACGTTCGAACCATTCCATGGAGCGCGGCACACGAAGGAGTGGAACGTTGACCCGGAGAAATGGGAACGGCTGGTTCGCTCATGGCTGCAGCGTCAGTTGGCTCCCCGGAACAATCCCGGGCAGTCGGAGGCTGCTGGTCTGTCAGAACGTGCCGGGCAGTCGGAGGGTAACGCGCAGGCTGGGTGACGTTAGCCCTTGGCGCCGATGGGCGCCGTCACTGCTTTGGTCAGCCGGACCAGGTCCCCTGGGGCAAGCTCGATGTCGAGACCGCGTCGCCCACCGGACACCAGGATGGTGTCAAAGGACAAAGCCGACTCATCCAGGACGGTGGGGGAGGCTTGGCGCTGGCCCAAGGGGGAGATTCCGCCCAGGACGTAGCCGGTGCGGCGCTCGGCCGCCTTGGGGTCGGCCATGGCTGCCTTCTTCGAACCCAGGGCTGCCGCGACGGACTTGAGGTCCAGGTTTCCTGAAACGGGGACGATGCCCACGGCGAGTTTGCCTTCGACCTCCACCATCAATGTCTTGAAGACCCGCTGGGGATCGATGCCCAGGACTTCGGCAGCTTCCAACCCGTAACTTGAGGCCGACGGATCATGGGCATACGGGTGCAGCACGAAGGGAACGCCGGCCGCAGCGAGTGCTGCAGTGGCCGGCGTTCCCTGTGATGCCATCTTCTTGGCCATGTGCCAGGATGCCTCTCAGCGTTGCCGTACAGAAAGTGGCTTTTCCTTGCAGAAAAGCCCGCTTTGCCTTGCCGAAACGGCTTAGCGTTCCAAGCGGCTTGCGGCCGCTACTTTCCGCTTGATACGGCCGAGCATGGCGGTCATGCCGCGCATACGCAAGGGAGTGATGGCCCTGGTCAATCCCAGCAACTCCGGCATGTCATCCGGAACGTCCAGAATTTCCTGGGCCGTCAACCCATCGAGTCCTTCGTGCAGTACCCCGGCGAATCCACGCGTGGTGGGAGCTTCCGGAGGAGCTTTGAAGAACAACCGGTAGGCGCGGGGGCCTTCGGCGTCGTCCTTGTTTTTCTCGGACTCGATCGTGAGGAACAAAGGCGACTGGCACTCCACAACCTGCTCCAGCAGCTCCGGGTGATCCTTGAGGCGCTCCGGAAGTTCGGGCAGCCCACGGGAGAACTCGAGCAGCAGTTGCAGGCGGTCAGGCTCCGTCAGTGCCTGGAAGTCATCGACGATTTCCGCCAGTGCGGCGGGCAAAGTGTTGGTACTCATCACTTCCAGCTTACGCACAACGGCGCTGATTGCATTGCTAGTTACGTTGTATCGCTAGTTACGGACCAAGGCTGCCGGCACGGAACCGCGCTCGGCGCCCTTGACGATGGGTACGCGGACCGCGTTGCCCCATTCGGTCCAGGAACCGTCGTAGTTGCGGACAGTCTCGAAACCCAGCAGGTACTTCAGCGCGAACCAGGTGTGGCTGGACCGCTCGCCAATGCGGCAGTATGCCACGACGTCGTCGCCCGCCGTCAGGCCGGCTTCGCCCAGGTAGAGGGCTTCCAGTTCCTCACGGGAACGGTAGGTGCCGTCCTCAGCAGCAGCGCGGGCCCACGGAATTGAAGCGGCCGTGGGGATGTGGCCGCCACGCAGTGCGCCTTCTTCGGGGTAGGCGGGCATGTGGGTGCGCTGGCCCGTGTACTCCTCGGGGGAGCGGACGTCGATCAGGGGGTTGCCCAGGTGAGCAAGGACGTCCTCCTTGAAGGCCCGGATGGGAGCGTCGTTGCGCTCTACTTCGGGGTAGGTGCCCGGGGCCGGCGTCGGTACGTCGGTGGTCAATTCGCGGCCTTCAGCGATCCACTTGTCGCGGCCACCGTCCAGCAGGCGGACATCTTCGTGTCCGAACAGGGTGAACACCCAGAGCGCGTAGGCAGCCCACCAGTTGGACTTGTCGCCGTAGATCACCACGGTGGTGTCGCGGGAGATTCCCTTGGACGCTGCAAGGGCGGCGAACGCGGCACCGTCGACGTAGTCGCGGGTCACTTCATCGTTCAGGTCCGTGTGCCAGTCGATCTTGACGGCACCCGGAATGTGGCCGGTTTCGTACAGGAGGACGTCTTCATCGGACTCCACAACCACCAGCTTGCCGTCGGCGATGGCGCCTTCGGCAAGTGCCTCGGCAAGCCACTGCGTGGATACGAGTCGTTCAGGGTTGGCGTAGGACGCGAACTTTTCGTTTTGTTCAACGGGGTAGGACATGATGATGGCCTTTCACTGACAACGGGCGGAGCCAGGCCCTGGAAGCTGCATCAGTTGCCGGCCCGGCGTGCTCCAACACTAACCACGGGCCGCGAGGAATGCTTCCCCGCTGGTCATATGGTGAAACATGGCCTTGGTCACGTCGCCGTTTTCGGGAGGCCGGATGCCGGTATTCTTGCTGGGGACCCAAATACTCTAAGAACGGACCACCGTGGTACAGATCGAACAACTGGCTGCCCGAACACCGGCAGTCTCCGTGGAGGAACTCCTTAAGGGTTTCTACCCGTCTCCGCGATTCGGAGAGGTATCGTTCGATAGCTACCGCCCGGACCCTGCCCAGCCCAGCCAGGCGAATGCGGTCAAGCTGCTGTCGGCTTTCGCTGACGGTGTTGGAGCCGATGACGGCGGTGGCCTGTTCAAGAAGTTGTTCGCCAAGAAGGCTCCCGCCACCCGGGCCGGCATTTACCTTGACGGTGGCTTCGGCGTCGGAAAGACCCACCTTCTGGCCTCCCTTTGGCACCGGTCTCCGGGGCCCAAGGCCTTCGGTACGTTCGTTGAATACACCAACCTCGTAGGCGCGCTCTCGTTCCGCAAGACCGTGGAAGCCCTCAGCAACTACAAGCTTGTCTGCATTGACGAATTCGAACTCGATGATCCCGGCGACACCGTGCTGATGTCCCGCCTGATGCGCGAACTGGCCGACGCCGGCGTAAAGCTGGCCGCAACTTCGAACACCCTGCCGGGTTCCTTGGGCGAAGGACGCTTCGCAGCCGTGGACTTCCAACGGGAAATCCAGGTCCTTGCCGACCAGTTTGATGTGGTCAGGATTGACGGCGAAGACTTCCGCCACCGCGGCCTGCCCGCAGCTCCGTCACCGTTGAAGACTGAAGAGCTCAAGCACCGCATGCACGCCGAGTTCGACGGACAAACAGTTGCTGTGGATGACTTCGGCACTCTCGTGCACCACCTCGCCGGCGTTCACCCCAGCCGCTACCGCCAGCTGATCTCGGGCATCGAAGCCGTGGTGTGGCGCGACGTCGAGACGATTACCGAGCAGGCAGTAGCATTGCGTTTCGTGGTCCTCGCCGACCGTCTCTACGACAAAGATGTGCCGATTCTTGCCAGCGGCGTCCCCTTCGACCAACTCTTCACTGAAGAGATGATGACGGGCGGGTACATGAAGAAGTACTTCCGTGCCGTGTCCAGGCTTACGGCTCTTGCCCGTGAAGGACAGAACCACGAACCTGCCTGAATCGGTTCCGGCGCTACTTGTGTGAAGGCGTCAGCGGTTCCCGGTCTTTCAGCAACCAGCGGACCAGGATGCCTCCCGCCAAGGCCCAGAAGGCTGCACCCACTCCGGCGAAGCTGATCCCTGAGGCGGCTAGCAGGAAGGTGATGCACGCCGGTACGCGCTCTTCGGCAACTGCCAATGCGGAGGAGATGGCTGAGGCCAAGGTGCCTAGTAAGGCCAGCCCTGCCACCGCTTCAAGCAAACCCGCCGGTGCAGCAGCAACGACCGTGACAAGGGCTGCGGAGAACGCTGCCAGTATCAGGTAGGCCAGCCCGGCAACGAACGCGGCGATCCAGCGCCTGCCGTGGTCTTTCCCCGCTTCCTCGCCCGCGGCCAACGCCGCACTCAAAGCAGCAAGGTTGATGGCGTGGCCTCCGAACGGAGCGCCCGCGATGGTTCCGGCTCCCGTGACCACCATGGATGCCCGCCACGGCGTTGTGAAGCCAAAGGATTTGAGCACGGCGACGCCGGGAATGTTCTGGGATGCCATCGTGACAATGAACAGGGGCAGGGCAAGCCCCACCGCTGCCTCCACAGTAAATGTGGGAGTAGTCCATTCGAGCCGGGGCAACAGGTCGTCTCCGGGAATCTGAACGCCGTTCGCCACGATATGGATGCCGATGACAGCGAGGGCGACCAAAAGCGATGCCGGAACAGCCCAGCGGGCCGCGAACTTCATCATCACCAACCAGCAAAGGGCCACCGGGCCAACCAGCAAGGGCACTTCTCCCAGGGATCGGAAAGGTGCCAGGCACAGGGGGAGCAGCACGCCCGCCAGCATCGCCTGCGCCAGCGCTGTGGGTATCTTCGCCATGAGCCTGCCAAGGCTGGGCAGTAACCCCGTCAGGACGATCAGCACTCCGACGAGGACGAACGCACCCACCGCTGCCGACCAGCCGCCGTCGACCATTCCTGCCGAGGCGAGGAGCGCCGCACCCGGGGTGGACCAAGCCAAGGTGACGGGCATTTTCGACCTCCACGCCAGCCACAAGGTGCCCAGTCCGAACGACAGTGTGAGGGCAAGGAGGCCGCTGGAGGCTTGCGCCTGGTTGGCTCCCACAGCCCGCAGTCCGGCAAGGACCACAGCGAAGGAGGACGTGAAACCGACGAGGGCAGTGACGATGCCAGCCGTAATAGGCGGCCCCAACGTGTCCTGGCGGGAGGGGCGCTGGACTGCGGAAGAGGCTGATGGCATAAGGACCAAAATACCGGACGGGAAGCCAGTCGCCGGTTAAACGCCAAGGGCACCGGTGGCGCCTCTCGGCGGGACCGGTGCCCCCTTGACGTATCTGGTACGGCGGGCTCAGGCAGCTACAGCTGCTTAGGCTCATCCGCGACGGGAGCCTGTGCGGCGTCCCCGTCTGTTGTAGCCACGAAGTCGGAAGCGGCATTCTGAACCGCGTCAACCTGACCTGCGAACTTGCCGCCTGTCTTCTGGTCGACGAAGTCTCCGGCCTTTTCGATGCCATTCTGGATGGCTTCTTCGTTGCCCTGAATGAGACCCTGAGCCTTACCCTTCAGGTCGTCAATTAAACCCACGGGCACCTCCCTTCCTTCGCGGAGCCAGTTCGCTCCTCCGCGTCCGACCATAACACCAGAATCCGGGTGTGCCAAGGATTCAGGCGCGCTACGCCAAGGGCTTACTGAGCTCAAGGTGACGTGGGCTGTCCGGATTCATGAGCGAGTGCTTACGGCCGTAGGCGAAGTAGATCACGAGGCCAACAACGAGCCAGACGCCGAAACGCAGCCAGGTTTCCCAATGCAGCTGGGACATCAGGAATCCGGAAGCCAGCACGCCGAACGCAGGAACCACCGGCATCCACGGCAAACGGAAGGTCCGGGGGGCCTCAGGCTTTTTGTAGCGGAACACGATAACGGAAATGCAGACCACGACGAAGGCTGCCAGGATGCCGATGTTGGTCAGGTCGGCAACTGCTTTGATGGGGAAAACGCCAGCGAGGAAGGCGGAGGCGATGCCCGCGATCCATGTCACCCGCTGCGGCGTTCCGTGACGGTCGGTACGGGCGAACCAGCCCGGCAGCAGGCCGTCGCGGCTCATGGAGAACCACACGCGGGTAACGCCCAGAAGGAAGGTCAGCATCACGGTCAGGATGGACAAGACAGCGAAAACCGAAATGATGGTGGCGATGACAGGCAGACCCACCCCGGTGAACGCGGAGGCGAAGCCAGCCTTGGGATCGATGTCCTTGTAGTTCTGCATGCCGGTCAGGACGAGCGTAGCTGCCACGTACAGCAGCATGGCGATGATCAGGGACAGGACGATCGCCTTGGGCATGTGCTTCTTGCCGTCCTTGGCTTCCTCCGCAGCTGTACTCATGGCGTCGTAACCAAAGACAGCGAAGAACACCGTGGCTGCACCGGAGAAAACCGGGCCGAAGCCGCTGGGCATGAACGGATTGAAGTTCTCGGTGTTGATGTAGAAAATGCCCAACCCGATGATGAACAGGATCAGCACCACCTTGATGGCGACAGCCACCAACTCGAAGCGGCCGAAAGCTTTGGTTCCCCTGCTCAGGATCCAGGTCACCAAGAGGCACACCAGGATTGCCGGAAGGTTGATGATGCCGCCCTTTCCTTCATCCGCTGTGGACGTCATCCAAGTGGGCATGTGAATTCCGATGCCGGACAAGAAAGCATCGAAGTAGCCGGAAATGCCGATGGCCACAACGGCAACAATGGCGATGTATTCAAGCAGGAGATCCCAGCCAATAAACCAGCCGATGATCTCGCCCAAAGCCACATAGCCATAGGTGTAGGCGGAACCGGCCCTGGGGATCATGCCCGCAAATTCGGCATATGACAGAGCGGCGGCGCCGGAAGCAAGCCCGGCAATAAGGAACGAGACGAGCACGGCCGGGCCAACGCCCGGGTTGTTTGCGTCGCCATGGGCTACAAGGCCGGCCAGCGAGAAAATGCCGACGCCGATAATCCCGCCGACGCCGATGGCCGTCAGTTGCCAGAGGCCAAGACTCTTGAAGAGTCCGCTGTGCTTGCTTTCTTCCTCGATGTCGTCGATGGGCTTGCGCCTCATGACGGATTGGGAAGCCGTCTGTTGATTCATGGGGTACTCCTGCCAGTTGGCGTGGAACGGTGATGAGCTCGCATTACATTGTGCGAGAGGAATCACATTAGATAAAGCGACTTTTTCTTAGGTGTATCAGTTACTTCAAATAATGAATGGCATGTGGCTCCGCGTCTGGGCATAAAAAAAGCAGCTCCGAGGAGCTGCCTTTTTTCGTTGGAGCGGACGACGAGATTCGAACTCGCGACATCCACCTTGGCAAGGTGGTGCTCTACCAGCTGAGCTACGTCCGCACATGTTGTCTGCCCGGCAGATGCCTGGCCTTCAACAACAAACAAGTTACCTTGTTCTGGTGGGCGATACTGGGATCGAACCAGTGACCTCTTCCGTGTCAGGGAAGCGCGCTACCGCTGCGCCAATCGCCCGTTTCCGGGTCCTAATGAAAGGAGAGCGGACGACGAGATTCGAACTCGCGACATCCACCTTGGCAAGGTGGTGCTCTACCAGCTGAGCTACGTCCGCACATGTTGTCTGCCTGGCGCATGCCGGGCCTTCAACAACAAACAAGTTGCCTTGTTCTGGTGGGCGATACTGGGATCGAACCAGTGACCTCTTCCGTGTCAGGGAAGCGCGCTACCGCTGCGCCAATCGCCCATGCATCCAGCCGTGGCTGGAAGACATGGTTTTCACCGAGGTGGGTACGGGATTCGAACCCGTGTATACGGCTTTGCAGGCCGCTGCCTCGCCTCTCGGCCAACCCACCGTGTAAGCAGATTCCGAGGAATTCTTGCCTTGACAGTGCCTTGCGAGCGGACGACGAGATTCGAACTCGCGACATCCACCTTGGCAAGGTGGTGCTCTACCAGCTGAGCTACGTCCGCAGTGCCGTTGCGGCGGCCTGCCCGGTAGGCATTCCGTCGCTTTCCGACGAGTAAAAACTCTATAGGAGGTTGCTTCAAACTCCAAATCGGTTGGTTGCTTTGGGTTCTTAAGGGGCCTGGATCCTTGAATCTGCGGGGTTGGCGGGGAGTTTCACGGCTGTAATTCCAGCCTTGTGATTCGGCCGCTTGAGGGCGTTTTGCAATCCAGCCAGGGTGGGCTAGTCTTCTATATGCATCAGCGAGTTGATGCAGGTTTCACACGGGCGATTGGCGCAGTGGTAGCGCGCTTCGTTCACACCGAAGAGGTCACTGGTTCGAACCCAGTATCGCCCACCGAAAGAAACCCCCGGATTTTCCGGGGGTTTTTTGCGTTTCTAGAGCTTTCCCATCGGCTTCGTGGTACCTGCGCGGGACTCGCTTTCAGGGTTCCATTGGTTAATATGGGCCAGGGTAGGTGACTGCCACGATGTGCCACGGTCCCAAGTACCGCGCGGCCCACGACATCGCACAGAAGACCAGCCTCCGCGAGAAGCCGTGGACCTCGCAGCGGGAAGCGCGCCGGGCACCCGAGATCTTCAAGAACTATCTTTGGCCGGTAGTTAGCACCCGCCGTCAGCGAGGCGGAATCACGGTCCAACATGGAACTTAATCACTGGCGGCTACTCCTTCGGTCAAATTTCGAGGGTCCCTCTTGCTTTAGTCTGCGACGTGCGCCACACTTACAAAGTGTATTCACTTTTGAATGCAAAATGTATGCTCCTGAACTGGTGCCGCCGTTGGCCGGGTATCTATTACTGCTAAGGCCACTGCACCCGATCCGTTCCCCGACACTGACGCTAGGGACCCTTATGAAACCACCCCCGTTCGACTATGAAGCGCCAAGTTCTCTGGACCAGGTGCTCGATCTTTTGGCCGATGCGCAGGATGGCGCGACGATCTTAGCTGGAGGGCAGAGCCTGATCCCACTGCTTAACATGCGATTCGCGCGGCCGGAGCTGGTCATCGACATCAATCGTGTTGAGGGCTTGGATACCATCGCGATATCAGAGGCCGCTGTTTCGCTCGGCTCGACGGTCCGCCTTGGGGTGCTTGAACACGACGCAGGTGTCCGCTCGGTCCTGCCGGTCCTCGGCCGTGCATGTTCCTTTGTGGCCCATCCTCAGATCCGCGCACGAACCACCGTGGGCGGCACGTTGAGCCACGCTGATCCCTCCGCAGCGCTTCCTGCAATTGCGGTGGCTCTCGGTGCGATGATCCATCTGCGCTCACGCCTTGGTTCACGCACAGTGGCGGCGGAAGACTTCTTCGAATCGCTCTTCTCCACCTCGAAGGAACCTGATGAAATCGTCGTTTCAGTAGATTTTCCACTGCACCCGGGACTCGCCTTCACTTACGACGAGATCTCCCGTCGCCAGGGAGACTTCCCTTTCGCGGGGCTGTGTTTGGGCGTGTCGGCCGAGAACGGCGTCATCGTCGAGGCCCGGGCAGCGGCCGCCGGAATTTCAGACGTTCCACAACGTCTGGTGGGCGTCGAGGGTGCCCTGATCGGGAGGCCAATCGCCGAAGTGGCTGACGACGCCGCGAAGGCCGCGGCCGCAGAGGTAAACCCGCCAGCAGACATCCATGGAACCTCGGACTTCCGCCGTGGGCTCCTTCGTTCGCTCGTGCGACGAGCGATTGCCACCCTAGACGAGGAGCAGAAATGACGGAACAGGCTAAATCAATTACGTTCATGCTGAACGGAGTCCAATGCAGCAAAAGGATTCCGGTGCGGACATTACTGAGCGACTTCCTCCGACACGAGCAGGAATTGACCGGCACTCACGTCGGATGCGAGCAGGGCGTCTGCGGCGCCTGCACCATCCTGGTTGACGGCGTGGCTGTCAGGTCGTGTCTGATGCTCGCTGTTCAAGCAGACGGCGCAAGCGTCGAAACCGTTGAGTCCCTCGCTGTCGACGGCGAATTGTCCTGTTTTCAGCGTGCGATGAAGGACGAGCACGGCCTGCAGTGCGGATTCTGCACCCCTGGAATCCTCATGAGCATCACTGCCGCCCAGCGGGAAGGGCGCACCGTGGAGAACACCGTGGACCGCGTGCTCGGCGGACACATTTGCCGCTGCACCGGCTACGCGGGGATCCGCTCCGCAATCCGCAAGACCTGGGCGGAGGCCTCCGAATGAATATCACCGAACCAGACACTGGCGCGTCCCTGATTGGGACCTCCGTTCCACGGGTCCAGGACGACCGTATGCTTCGCGGTGATGGCTGGTATGTCGATGACATCAGGGACACCGGGGCTTTGCACGCCGCCGTCCTGCGCAGCCCGATCGCGGCCGGGCGCATCACCGGATTCAACGCCTCCGAAGCCCAGAGCGACCCCGCGGTTTCCCTAGTGCTCGGGCCGGATGACCTTGACGGCGCATTCCAAACTATCCCTGCGCCCTGGCTCATCCCGGGCCAGCAGGAGGTCGATTTTCTCCTCTTCGAACGGGTGATCCGCTACGTCGGGCAGCCAGTGGCGGTGGTCGTGGCCGACAGTCGTGCTGCTGCCGAGGACGCCATTGAGCTGATTGACGTCACCTTCGAAGAGTCGCCCGCCGTTGTATCCATTGCGAATGCCCGGGCACAGGATGCGCCGCTGGTTCACCCCGAATTCGGCTCGAACATGGTTGGCCAAATCCACTTGGGCAACGACGTCGAGAGCTTGAAGGGTGCCTTCGCCTCGGCACATACGGTCATTGACCGCGAGTACACCGTGCCGCGAATCAGCCACAACTCGATGGAACCGCGGGGCCTTGTTGCCGAATGGATTCCGGCCGTCGAACAACTGACCGTCCATTCGAGCACCCAGGTTCCGCATCTTGTGCGCCAGGAAGTAGCCAGGGCACTGAGCCTGCGCGCCGATCAAGTGCGCGTGGTAGCACCGGATGTTGGCGGGGCTTTCGGCCTTAAGACGCTGCTCTTCCCGGACGAGGCGCTCGTATGTCTGGCAGCCAAGACCCTTGGCGCGAGGGTTAAGTGGATCGAGGACCGCGCCGAAGCGCTAGTGTCCAGCTACCAGGGCCGAGGCCAGCTGGACCGGGCCCGTCTTGCCCTCGACGAAGACGGCATTTTCCTTGCCCTACATGTGGATCTACACGGTGACGTCGGCGCCTACTCCTGCACGGGAACCGGGGGCACCGGGCCCTTTCAAGTGTCTGGGCTGATGGTGGAGGGTCCATATCGGTACTCCCTGGCCGCAGCAGCCACCGTCACGGCCTGGTACACGAACGCCGTTCCCACCGGGGCCTTCCGTGGCTACGGCATGCAGGAAGCCACCTACGTGCGGGAGCGCTTGATCGATGAAGCGGCCCGCGTGCTCGGCATTGATCCCATCGAGCTGCGCCGCCGGAACATGATCCCATCCGACGAGTTGCCCTTCGTGACCCGGCTACAGATGCCCTACGACTCCGGCGATTACCCACAAGCGCTCGAACGCGCGGCGACCATGTCCGCGGACAAGAACAGCACGTCGACCGCACGAATACGCCGCGGCATCGGTTACTCATCAATGACGGAGATCACCGGCTTTGCACCGTCGGCGCTATGCGAGATGTATCAGATCCATTGGAGCTCATGGGATTCAAGCAAGGTCCGCATCAACGAGGACGGCTCGGTGACTGTCTTCTCGGGCCTCACCTCGGTGGGGCAGGGCATTGAAACCGCTCTTGGCCAGATCGCGGCCGAAACCCTCGGCGTCCCGATGAGCCTGGTCTCCGTACAACTCGGCGACACGGCGGTGTCACCGTTTTCCAACATGGCCTCCCAGGCGAGCCGAGCGGTGACGATCGGCGGTGCAGCATTGCTCGGAGCAGCTGAACGCCTCCGCGAACGAATGCACTCTCTAGCCGCCGCAGGGCTCAAATCCGAGGTTGGGCATGTCACGTTTGACGGACTGAACTACACCGCCTCCGACAGCGGGCAGTCGATCTCATGGACAAAGGTCGCGCACAGGGGCTGGATGGGCTGGGGTCGCAAGCCAGGTGACCCAATCGCGCTTGAAGAACTTGGAGAATATGATCCCCCAAGCATCACGTACGGATACGCCACACATGCGGCGCAGGTGGCTGTCGATTTGGACACCGGAAAGATTGCGGTCGAGGCGTACTGGCTTGTTCACGACGCCGGGGTGGTGGTCAACCCCAGGATTGTCGAGGGCCAGATCCTCGGTGGCGTGGCCATGGGCTTCGGCAGCGCACTCCTGGAGGAGGTTGTCTACTCCGATGCAGGGCAGCCGCTGACCACCACCTATCTCGACTACATTCTCCCGGCTTCCGAGGACATCCCGGATATCGAGATGGATCATATGGTGCATCCGAGTCCCTTCACTCCGGGCGGCTTCAAGGGCGCCGGTGAGAGCGGCACGATCCCGACCCCCGGTGCAATCGCAAATGCCGTCGCAGCGGCTGTTCCCGAGATCGCCGAGGACCTCGTATTCCTGCCTATGTCTCCAAGCCGGATCTGGACTCTTCTCGATAAGGCCTGTCTCACCCGATGACCGGTCATTCCAACCCAACAAAACAAGGCAGACAGCAGTGATTTTAGAGAACTCGTTTAACGTTCCCACCGACATCGACCAAGCCTGGGCTCTTCTGCTCGACGTCGAGCGTGTCGCGTCCTGCATGCCAGGAGCGGTGCTCGATTCAGTTGATGGCGACGACGTCGCGGGCCACGTCCGCGTCAAAGTCGGGGCCATCCAAATGGCCTACAAGATGAAGGGCCGCTTCATCGAGCGCGACGAGGTGAACAGGCGCTTGGTTATCGAGGGTGCAGGTAAGGAAAATCGCGGTGCCGGCACGGTCAACGCCACCGTCACCTTGACGCTGACCTCGAACGGGGAGACCACCGACGCCCACGTCACCACGGACTTGGCCATCACGGGACGGCCTGCCCAGTTTGGCCGCGGCGCCTTGGAAGACATCAGTACCAAGATCGTGGGGCAGTTCGCGAAGAATCTGGCCTTGGAGTCGCGCAATACAGGTGCTGAGCCCGCTACGGGGGAATCCAACAGGGAGGAACCCGCCCTAACGGCAACAACTGCAGCTCCCGAAACCGCCGCAGCCACCACCTCAAGCGCCGCCACCCCGAGCGGTTCGGCGACGACCAGAAGGCGGATCGAAAATGAACCCTTGGACCTCGTGAGCTTTCTGGCTCCCGAACCCGCACAGATCGTCAAATTCGCGGCCGCGGCACTCCTGGCCGTGCTCGCTGTCGTCCTGCTTCGTCGAAACTGCAAGCGGAACCTCAAACGTAACTAGGAACGGACACCCGGATGCTCGGAATTCTGGAGCAGCTAGCCGCTTGGCACGCTGCTGGTACCGACTGCGCGATCGCAACGATTATCACCTCGACGGGATCAATTCCACGGCCGGTGGGGACGGTCATGGCGATATCAGGGCAGGGCGCAGTCGTCGGAAGCATCTCCGGCGGCTGCGTCGAGAGCGATCTCTTCCATGTTGCCGGAGAAGTGATGGAAACCCGCACGCCGATTATCCGCCGTTTTGACGTAAGCGACGACGATGCCGGATCCATCGGCCTAATGTGCGGTGGCGCGATGGAGGTTTTGGTCCAGGCAGCGGGCCCGGCTGAACTACCCGGCATCGGATTGATTTCCATGATTGCTGCCGATGATCCGATGGCGACCGCAACGATTATTTCCGAGGGTCCGTATCTCGGGCGCTCGATGGTCGTCACGGAAACATCCTGGGCAGGGACGTTTGGCAATCCGGATCTTGACGCTTCCACCCTCATACAGGCCAGACGTCACCTAGGCACTGGCACACCCGCAACCGTAAACCTGGGTGAAACGGGAGATTGTGCGGAGAGCGACCTGACTCTGCTGCTTTCGTCCAACACCAGCCAGCCGCAGATGTTGGTCTTCGGCGCCATTGACTTTGCGCATGCACTCATCCGTTCGGCAAAGCTCCTCGGATATTCGGTCACTCTGTGCGATGCCCGGCCGGTGTTCGCAACCAAAGACCGCTTTCCGGACGCCGACGAGGTGGTGGTCATGTGGCCGCACAAGTACTTGGAGACGGCCACCATCACGAGTTCAACGGCGATCTGCGTCCTTAGTCACGACCCCAAATTCGACGTTCCTGCGTTGGAGTTCGCGCTCCGCTCCGAAGCCGGCTATGTGGGAGCGATGGGCAGCCGGCGCACTCATCAAGACCGGCTTGAACGGCTCCGGGCAGCCGGTGTCACGGAGAACCAGTTGGGACGTCTCTCCTCACCGATTGGTCTCGATTTAGGTGCCACGACGCCCGCGGAAACAGCTGTGTCGATCCTTGCTGAAATTATCTCGCTTGGCCGCAACGCCACCGGCAAGCGCCTCAGCGAGACACTCGGACCCATTCATCCTCCGCTGTTGGCACGACTTGTCGAACCGGGTCCAGCATTGGTGCCGGCATCACAGCCGGGAGGCAGCTGAAGACGTCGTTTGGTTTCCCCATCGAGTCACCGTCCTTGGCCACCCCGTCGTGGCAAGTCGACCGGATCCTAGGCTGTCGACATGTCTACGTGTGGGTCTCCGGCATGTTTCGCCTGCCGCCCTCACGTGTGAGGTGCCCTGGCCAATCCGTTATCGAGATCCGTGGAAGCTCTCCTAGTGAACTGGTGGTTCCCCATTCATCGCGTCCCAAGCGGGAAAGCGGCTCCAATAGGCTAATCTCCGGATGCGTTCCCCGCAGGACTTCGCGAGCGACCACGGCATGTGTGATTTCACCGAAAACCATGAAGCAGTCTCCGATTGGCAGGGTGGAGTGCAGTTTGCATTCCAGGGAGACGGGGGACTCGGCGACGCGGGGAACTTTCACTGTTTTGGCCGGCTCCCTGGTGAGCCCTGCTTCATCGAATTCGCTCACCTCGGGAGCGAAATTGATGCCCGTGGCATTGACCTTGGCCTGGAGTCCAGCTGACGCCACGTTCACGACAAACTCTCCAGTCGCGGTGACGTTCCGCAACGTGTCCTTTTCTCCCACCGAAGTGAACGCGATGACCGGCGGGCTGACCGAGGCGACGGTGAAGAACGAATGCGGGGCAAGATTGTCCACGCCGTCGGGCGATGTGCTGGATACCCAGGCGATCGGACGGGGAACGACTACCGCCGTTAGTAAGCGGTAAAAAGCCCGGGACGCAAGTTGGTTGGGGTTGAAATCCGTTCGCATGTATCCAGCCTAGGGTTTGGATTCGGCAGGGCCGGGCGGTCGAGACCACAGCTTGCAGCGCCGTGAAGTGGGGTTTGACTGCTCGTCTGGGGATTGACGGAGCGATAATTCCATGGGTTCATTGTATAATGAATACAAAAATGAATACAATTTTGAAACTCGAAGCAAGGGCAGGTTAACTGTGGGGGTTTGGGAGCATGGCATAGGGTGCATCCGGGGTGCCGTAACGTGATTCCCTCGAAGTCTTCGGAACATGGAACGCCGTCACGAATGGTGTGGATGAACGTCGGGGAGAATCTTGCCTTTGAGCACGGCAAGATCCGGGCGTCGGCCTTTGAGCTCATCATCCACAAGGACACCTTTGCCGCGCGGGATTGGCTCTGGGGCGTGATGCGGGACGCGCGCGGGACACAAGAATTGCCGGGAACAGACCCAGCGGAGTCGGTCGCACGTCAGGAAACCCTGCAGGAGAACGGTGATGAGCCAACCGGCGGGCCCCTGCAGACACTCGTGGTCGTTGTCGAATACAACCCCGAGGAGTCCTGGTCTCTGACGGTAATGTTGGCGCTGCTCATGGAACTTGAACCTGCGGTGCAGGTCGACGTTGTTGTGGTCGCCGAGGGGCGCCGCTGGGCGTTGCCGGTGCTCGTCGCGGACTTTCCCAGATTGACCATGGTCCTTCCCGGCCGGGGCGGGTACGCGGCATTGAGCGAAATTCTTCAACGAGGAACCCGGGAACGTGGAGCGCCAACCCCACAATGACGTCGAGTTCATCTCGCCGTGCCAAGTTCGGCCGCAATTTCACGCCACCCAATCCCCTCAAGTTGGCAAATTCCTCTGATAGCTGCGATCCGCGCCGCAAACCATTGCCAGCAATTGCCTTGTCGCGCACGGTGACCAAGCCGGCCGGGACTGTCTCTCGCCATTCGGGTCGTGGCCGGTTCGCGTAGTGGATGCGCAGTTGGTGTCGGCGAACAGTGCGCGCCGGACTCGCTTATCGCGGAGAGGGACAGGGGCATCCGGATTCTGCCCGCGGCAGAGAAAGTCAATGTCGGGCTCCAGTCGAGACCCGCACCGCATCACTAACAGAGCCCTCAGGGCCATGGGGCGGTGGCGAGATCCTGCTGTCGGCCGAGGCAAGCGCCGAGGTCAGGCTCCGATCCTGCGGACAGCTACTTAACAGCTTCATCGGGGCTCAGCTGGCCAACTCGGAGCGAAATCGGGCAACAATGCGAAGCTTCAGGGAGGTCGCGTTCCGCAGAGACAAAATCCGGGCGGCAGAGGGCTTCGATATCGCGCATCAGGTGTGGGGATACTTCAAGCTCATGCGCAGTCGCTTAAAACTCGAACCCCTTGGCTGCTGGTGTCGGTTCGTCCGGCACGAGCAGCCAGGGGGTTGCAAGGAGTTCAATCCGAAGAAGGATCTGATGCGACTTTGCGGGTTTTGCTCCGCCTCCCAAACTCAGGTTGGCTGCGAAGTCCGTCGGCCCACACGGCCTCCCGGGGTCTTCAAACCCCGGATTCCCAGCCCGCTGTCAGCGGTGATGACCGTGCCGGTCATCACCGCTGACTCTTCGCGGGAGGCGAGAAGAGTGAAGACGCCAGCGTAGGCCTCCGTGCCGGGCACTTCCTGCAGCGGAAGCACCGCGCTGGTACCGTCCAGCACCGAGTCATGCGAGGACTGCCCGAGCGAGCTTATTCCGCGCAGTTTCGTCGGGGCGACTCCGGGGGCTACGCCATTGACCCGCACATCCGGTGCAAATTCGTAGGCGAGCTGGCGGACGATGCCCAGGACCGCATGTTTCGAAGCGGTGTAGAGAACCCCGCCCCCGGCAGAATTGGAACTGGCGAAGGACGCGGTCAAGATGATGCTTCCGTTTGAGCTCACCAGATGGGGAAGCGCTGCTCTTGCACCCAGCAGTGGGGCAAGTACGTTGACGCCAAAAAGTTCTGAAAATGCCCCAGGGACATCGGCGCCTTCAATATCTTCCAGCATGCGGGCACCGTCGGTGATGCCGGCATTTCCTACAAAGACGTCCAACTTGCCGAACTTCTCAACAGCCCTATTGATGGCAGCCAAGTTACCTTCCCAGGAGCAGACGTCTGCGGCGACCGGCTCGACGGCGCTGCCCAATTCGTCCCGCAGTTGGGTGACACGGTCCTGGGAGATATCGACGGCGACCACGCGCGCACCTTCGCGAATGTAGCGCTCCACGACGGATTTGCCGATTCCGGCGCCGGCTCCCGTGAAGACAACCACCTGACCTTCCAGGCGGTTCATCGCGCACCCCCGGCGATGATCGATTTTTCCACTTCGGAAGTGGGGTGGGAGCTGCAAGAGCACGGGTTCAATTTTGCCTCCATTTAGTGATTAGAGAGTGTCAGTCTGACGAGCGACAGGGTCCAGATAGGTGTCAGGATTCCGTCACGAGCAGAGCTGGGTTTGCCGGCCGACTAGTGGCGATAGATGCTGTGCTCTGGGGATTTGAGGCCGTTCAGAGGCTTGGCATTTTGCGGAGCTGTTCCGCTTGCTGCCCGGAACTGCCTGAAAGATGTCCGTGGCATCGTGAGGACCCCAAAGGGGGCCTAGAGTGTATGCATTTTTGAAGACACCTTGGAAGGTACCCGTGTTCCGAGTGGGCTGTCAAGGGATTCGAGGGCTGGGCGCCCTTGGCGTTGATCTCCTTGGGAGATTCTTTTCGAAGGCACTTGTCGAGTGCGAAAACACATGGCATGCTTGGGTCCAGCAAACTGCATACAAATTTGTATGCAAATAGAATCGGAGGAACCATGCAGGAACGCCGCCCACTTCCCAGCGGTAGTCCCCAGCATCTGGACGTGGTTGACTTCCTCACTTTGGAAGCCGAATTGCTGGATGACCTCAAGGAACGAGAATGGCTGGAGACGCTGGTCAGTAAAGACATCGTCTACCAACTGCCGCTGCGGCAAACGGTAGAACGGGCCCGAGGCACGGGCATCGTAGACGGTAGTTTCCACCTGAACGAAAACTACGGCTCCCTGCAGACCAAAGTGGCTCGGAATGAGACTCCCTACGCCTGGGCCGAGGACCCACCCTCCCGGGTTCGGCACTTTGTGACCGGCATTCGGGTCCGGATCGATGAGGATCCTGAACTCTTCTACGTGCGCAGCAATGTGTTGATCTACCGCACCAGGCAGGAACAAACTACGCCTCAGATACTTTCCGGGGAGCGTCGGGACGTTCTTCGCAGAGAAGCCGGGGAGCTGAGACTTCTCGAGCGCGTAGTGAGCCTTGACCTGACCGTTATAGGCACCCACAACCTTGCCCTGTTTTTCTGATTCTTCCAATCAATCAATTTTTTGCCCGCGCAGGGCAATAGGAGCAACAATGACCAGTGCTGAACGGCCTATGTCCGCAGACGTGGACCGCCTGCTGACCCAGCTTGAGCAGGGCCTGCCGGAGGGGGAGGTACCGGCATCCATCTTCGGCAATTCTGAGCTTTACGACGCCGAGTTGCGCAAGATCTTTGGGCGCTGCTGGGTATTCATGGCCCACGAGTCCGAGGTTGCAGCCAATGGTGACTACACCGTCCGCAAGATCGGCGAAGACAATTTCATCGTCTCCAGGGACGAGGAAGGCGAAATCCACGTTCTCTTCGATGCTTGCCGACACCGCGGGGTGCAGGTGTGCCGTTCCGATTCAGGCAACAGCTCGCATTTCCGGTGCCCCTACCACGGGTGGACCTACGCCTCGGACGGCGCACTTGTAGGTGCCCCGCTTTGGAAGAACGCTTTCGGTGGCATGGATAAATCCAAGAACGGACTTTCCAAGGCTGCCCAGGTCCGATCCTTTCACGGGCTGATCTTTGCCACGTTGGACCCCTCCGCACCTCCGCTGGAGGAGTACCTCGGCGGCATGGCCTGGTACCTGGATCTGATTTTCGGCCTCGACAAGGACGGTCTGGAGATCCTGGGCGCACCGCAGCGTTTTGTGGTGGACGCAAACTGGAAGTCAGGCTCAGACAACTTTTCCGGTGACGACTACCACCTAGGTACACTCCACCGCTCCGTCTGGTCCATCGGCGCGTTCCCGGTGCCGTTTAGCGAGAACATGATGGGTTATCACGTTCAGGCTGCCAAGGGGCATTCTCTGTCCTTTTCCATGGCTGAGGATGCCAACGAGCCGGGCCCCAACTTCTTCGGTTTTCCGGAGGATCTAGCTCGGCGTTTTGACACCTCCCGGATTAGCGAAGAGCAGCTCGAAATTGCCCGCCGGGCACGCGTGTTCGTGGGCAATGTCTTCCCCAACTTTTCCATTCTGGCACTGCCCATGTCTGAGGACGGGGCTAACCACGCGCCCACAGGGGTGCTCACCATCCGTACCTGGCAGCCCAAGGGACCGGGTCAGATCGAGATCTGGAACTGGTTCCTGGCATACAAAAACATGACCCCGGAACAAAAGGACCGTGCCTACAGGGCAGGGCTGGGCACCTTCTCCGTCGGAGGCTCCTTTGAAATGGATGACACCGAACCCTGGATCACAGTGGCCCGGACAGGGAGTTCCGTCGCCGCCGAAGTACTTGACTTCTCACTGAACTACCAGATGGGGATGCCGGGTGTGGGCATCGCCAGCAAGGTCGATGACTGGCCCGGGCCGGGCATTGCGTACTGGACCCGATATGAAGAAGGGGTTCAGCGAAATCTGTATCAGTATTACGCCGAGATGATGCGCGCCAAGCCCGGCGAATGGCCGGAGAACACACTGTGACGGGCTCTGTTCCAGCGGTCCAGGTTACGCAGGCAAACTTGAGCGACGACTTCATCTGGGCGGACGAGATCCACGAGCGCTACCGCAACTTCGGACTCGCGGGCAGGTTGCAATTGGGGGACCGGCCCGCCTTGGTCATCGTTGATCTCCAAACCGGATTCACCGACCCGCAGTGCGGGCCCGGCTTTGACCTTGACGATGTCGTCGCTGGCACAGCCCGGTTGCTGGCTCAGGCCCGGAGCCAGGGGTTGCCGATCTACTTCACCACCATTGCCTTTGACCAGGACCAACTAGCGTCCTCCGTTTGGCTCGCCAAAATGCCGGTCATGAACGTGTTGTCGGCGGGCAGCGGCTGGGAACGGATCGATGCCCGAATTGCTCCTTTGAAGGGCGAGGTCGTGGTGACCAAGCAGGCGGCCTCGGGCTTCGCCCGCACAGATCTGGCCGATCGTTTGCAGGCCGACGGCGTGGACACCGTCATCCTTTGCGGGGCGACCACTTCAGGATGCGTGCGGGCCACGGCCGTCGACGCATGTGCGCTTGACATGCCGACTTTTGTCGTACGCGATTGTGTCGGCGACCGCGAACAGCGTCCCCACGACAGCGCGCTGCTTGATCTCGACGCGAAATATGCCGATGTGGTGTCCATTGAGGGGGCCCTGGCCATGATCGGAGACACGCGATGAAAACCGCAACCGCAATTAGTCCGCTGGTGCGGGCACCGGAGTCGATTGGCGCCGCGCTGATTCTGCCCGGCGGGCCGGGACGCTTGGTTGTGAGTGAAGCGGAGTCCTCAGGCTGGGGACTGGCCGAGGAACGGGCGCTCGGCTATTTCAACCATCAGGGCACGGATCTCATCGAAAAGCTACAGGCTGCAGGGCTGCGCGGCCGTGGCGGTGCCGGCTTCCCAGCACACATCAAATGGCGTGGCGTGGCCTCGGCGACAGGTGACAAGGTTGTCGTCGCCAACGGGCATGAGGGAGAACCCGCATCAGCCAAGGACCGTTGGCTGTTGACCCGTCGTCCGGAACTTGTGATTGACGGATTGCTTTTGGCTGCCCGCGCTGTCGGAGCAGCCCGCGCCGTCGTCTACGTCTCCCACCCCGACAGCATTGCTGGAGTCCGGCAGGCGATTGCCGATGTGGAGGACGCCGGACTTGTTCCGGACGGTGTGCGGCTGGAATGTTTCGTCACCGGCAGGGCCTATGTCGCAGGCGAGGAATCCGCAGTGTGCCGGGCCATCAACGGCGGGCCGGCGCTGCCGACGTCGAAGCCCCCAAGACCCTTCGAAAGCGGAGTCGACGGGCTGCCCACGCTGATCTCGAACGTCGAAACCCTTGCGCAGGCCGCCTGGATCGCAGTCCATGGGTCCGAGGCTTTCCGAACCGTCGGAACCGCCGAATCAGCCGGGACCGCACTCTTTACACTCGCCTACCCTGCTGCGGGCACCGTGGTGTGCGAGGCTCCGCTGGGAACCACGGTCGGCGATCTGTTCGCCAGTATGGATGTGCGGACTGAACAATTTGGCGGACTGCTGATGGGCGGCTGGTTCGGCGGCATCCTTCAGGGTGATCTGGATTCCCTCGCCTGCTCCTACGAAGACGTCGCGGCACGAGGCAGTGGCCTCGGTGCCGCCTGCCTGACCGGGCTGGGCCCCGACACGGATGTTGTGGCTATCGCCGCCGAACTCGCCAGCTGGTT
The DNA here is from genome assembly GCF_056395385.1 of Paenarthrobacter sp. 10L420. Lineage (NCBI taxonomy): Bacteria > Bacillati > Actinomycetota > Actinomycetes > Micrococcales > Micrococcaceae > Paenarthrobacter > Paenarthrobacter sp. 10L420. Next base: position 91,496 of record NZ_JBFTJK010000007.1, read on the forward strand.
CCAGCAGGAGTCGGCAGGCCAATGCGGTGTCTGCATCAACGGGACGAAAGCAGTTTCCCTAGCACTTGCCAAAGCCGCCGCGGGCACCGCGGCGCAGGATGACCGGGACAACCTGCTGCGGTGGGGTTCCAGCTTGTCGAATCGCGGCGCATGCGCCTTCATCAACGGGTCCGCCACGCTGGCCCGCAGCGTCGCCGTGGAAATCAGCAAGCGAGCAGCAGCCGCCCCAAGCAAGGAGACACAGCATGCGTCTGAACATTGATGCCACCAAGTGCCAGGGCTATGGGGCATGCGTGGACCTCTGTCCGAGCGTCCTCGACATGGACGACTGGGGTTACGTGTCCACCATCGGCGACGGAATTGTTCCTCCCGGTGAAGAGAAGGCCGCCCGGAAGGCCGCCCGCCTTTGCCCCGAGGAAGCGGTCCAGCTCACTGAATAGCTTCTCGCAGACCGTGCCAGAGCAAGGACATGCCAGGAAAAGCCAAAGCGATATTGATCGAGCGTGTAAAAAAGGAGCTCAAGTGGATCTCGAACTTGCGGGAAAAACGGCCCTGGTGACGGCGGCCTCCCGCGGCATCGGCAGGGCCGTGGCCTGTCGGCTGGCCAATGAAGGCATGACCGTGGTAGCCGGTGCCCGCTCTGCGGACCGACAAGAGGAAGAACACGGTACCGGCAGAATCCTGCCCCTGTTCAGTGATCTGGCAGACAAGACCGCCACTGAAAAGCTGGTCGCGAGCGTCGTTGATGCCCATGGCCGGCTGGACGTTCTCGTCATCAACACTCCCGGGCCCGAAATCATGCCTGTGCTGTCGACCAGCTGGGATGACTGGGCTGCTGCACACGAGCTGTTGCTGCGTCCCGTAGTTCAGTTGGCGCTAGCCGGTGCCGCGCAGATGCGGGAACAAGGCGGCGGAACAATCGTCCTGCTTTCATCGACCTGGGTCCGCCAGCCTGCTCCGGGAGGTGTCTTGTCCTCGTCCTACCGCTCGGCGGCTTCGTTAATGCTAAAGACGCTGTCCCGCGAAGTGGCTGGTGACGGCGTCCGCGTCCTGCAGGTCATGCCGGGCGCAACCAGCACTGAACGGATGCAAAACATCGTTTCTGCCAAGGCAGCAGCTCATGGCAGCTCCAACGAGGCCGAAATCGCAGAAATAGTCGCTGCCATCCCGCTGGGGCGGTGGGCCGAGCCGGAGGAAATTGCCGACGTCGTAGCCTTCGCCGCCTCGCCGAGAGCCGGCTTCATGACCGGATCCATCTTAACGGTCGACGGCGGAGCCGTCGCGGCCGCCAACTAGAAAATGAATGAGGAAAACCCATGCCCAGAACACTGACTGAAAACTTCGTCGAGCAGTTCCGGCTGTGCAAAGTCACCCCAGGCGAGACCATCGGAGTCATTGCCGAGCTCGGCCAGAAGCAGAGCTATGTGGAGGCAGCGGTGGCAGCCGCCCGTCAATTGGGTGCCAGCGCGCTGGTGCTGCACGCTTCCAGCCTCTCCAGCCCGATGCTGCCGCCTTACGAAGCAGACGGGCGCGAAGTGGCCGCTCTTCTTGCCGCCGCCGGAGAATGCGATTTCGTCGTCGATGTGACTGTTGGTGGTCTTATCCATTCCGACGTCCGGACGCGAATCACCGGCAACGGCAAGCGCATGCTCTTCATTGCCGAGCCCAATGACGTCTTGGAGCGCCTGATGGGCGGGCCGGAACTGCGCACGGTCGTCGAAACGGGCGGCCAAAAGCTCAGGGCCGGTAAGCTTTTGCATGTGACCAACGGCGCCGGCACGGACTTGACGGCGGACATTTCCGGAGACGATCTGCCGATTACCCATCAATGGGGTTACGTTGACGAACCGGGCCGCTGGGACCACTGGCCCAGCGGATTCGTCGCTTGCTTCCCCCGAGACCGCACAGCGGAGGGGCAGATCGTCCTCCAGCCAGGCGACGCGCTCATTCCATGGCAGCGTTATGTTCGCGAAACTGTCACCCTGACTGTGGAAAAGGGTTTCATCACCGAGGTTCAGGGCCAGGGAGCCGATGCTCATCTGCTGCGGGACTACTTTGACAGCTGGGAAGACCCCGAAGTCTGGGCCTTGAGTCACATGGGCTGGGGAGTTCTGCCCAGGGCCCGCTGGTCTGCGTTCGACGTCTACGATCCGCGGAGCCTGTACGGCCAGGAACTGCGCTCCACGGCCGGCAACTTCATGTGGTCCACAGGTTCAAACCGCTTTGCCGACCGCGAGACTCCGGCGCACCTGGACGTTCCCATGCGAAGCTGCACGGTTGAAATCGACGGCGTTCCCGTTGTCACGGGCGGCAAGCTGGTAGGGGAGTAGGCCATGCGTTCAAAGCTGGAGAAGGCCATCCTGACCCTGGCCCGTGACGCGGATCTGCTTGCACGAATCAAGGCTGAACCTGAGAGTGCCTCGGAACTGTTGGGAATTGACGCCTCCTGGGCGAAGGCCATTGTTAGCGGCAACCGCGACCGGTTGCGCTCGGCCGGCGTGAACGACGGCATCACGATTCTAGTGGGCCGCTGGTTCGGCGACGACCTGACGGACGCGGGAAGCAAAGGCACCTTTGTGGTGGATGAGGAGTCACCTCTTCCACACGCTGATCTGCCACGCGGACTCGTATTCGCTGGCGGATGCTCGCATGTGCCGGACCTCTTGGCCAGACCGGAAATTGATCCGGCCGAGGGCGTGGAGCGTCTGCTGGAAGGGTACCGACGCCTAGGCGCGGACCTCGCGGCTGCGAATCCCGAGGTCGTGTTGGTAACTGCCGATTGCCACTTCCAGAGCTTCGACACCGGCCACATTGTGATCGGAAACGGCAGCAAGCACGTCGGCTCGATGGAGTTCTTCAAACGTCCGGATCTGGACCTCAAACTGGAAGGTCAGTCGGAACTTGCCGCCAAGATGGTCGACGCCGTGCGCGCTGCCGGCCTGGAAGTGGAAGTGTCGGGGCAGGTTGACCTGGACCACGGTTTGGTTGTGCCCCTGCGGCTAATCCTGCCTCGCGCCGACATTCCGGTGATCCCCATCATCACTCAGCCTCACCGCAGTTACTCGCCTTTCACGGCACGGGAATTCGGCAAGGCTTTGCGCACCGCCATCGACGAGTCAGGCCTGCGCGTGGCCATGCTGGCCACGGGTGGTCTTTCGCACTGGCTTGATCCGGGCAAGTTTGGCCATGTGGACCCTGAATTCGACACCTATATCCTGCAGATGTTGCAGGCTGGCCGCGGTCTGGACCTTGGCTCCTTCGAACCATATCCGCTGCTGGATCATGGCCAGTACGAGTTCATGAACTGGCTAATCATGCTCGGCATAGCGGGCCCTGGGGTGCGAGGTGAGGTGTATGCCTACGAACCGATGGAAGCCTCCGGCGGCGGCTGGACGGTTGTGCGGATGGATCTGGAAGCAGCAGGACTCGATGTGGCCGCGGTCTCCGCGGGCACGGCCGAGAGGACCGGGGGCTGATATGGGCGGCGGACTGAAAGTCGGGCTGACCCAGTGGCACGCCACTGCCGACATCGAGGCAAATGTGGCAATCGCCGTCGAGCTGATTGGGAAAGCGGCTGCAGAGGGCGCTTCCCTGGTCGTTCTGCCGGAGAACGGGCTGATGCTCGGAACCAACACCCAGATGCGTGCTCGGCTGCTTTCCGAAAGCTGTGTGGAAGTGAAAGCCGTCTGTGCTGCCGCGGCTCAAAGCAATGTAACAGTTGTTTTGGGCGGCATGAAAAATGCCACCGAAAGTGGCGTGTATAACTCCGCTCTCGTTATCAACCGACAGGGCGAAATCGCGGGACGCTATGACAAAATCCACCTCTTTGACGCGAAGATCGGCGGCCGTTCATTCGAAGCCAGCAGCGTTGAGCAGGCTGGGTCCACGCCTGTGCTTTTTGAGCTGGACAGTGTGCCCATCGGATTGACCATCTGTTACGACGTGCGGTTCCCGGAGCTGTACCGCGAACTTGCGGTCGCTGGCGCCCAGGTCATCCTGGTACCGGCCGCGTTCACGTATCAGACGGGTTCCGCGCACTGGCAAACGCTGCTGCAGGCCAGAGCGATTGAGAACAGCTGCTACATTATTGCCCCGGCAACGGTGAGGTCGGAGTTGGGCGCTGGTCATGACGACTTCGAAAGCTATGGTCACGCTCTGGCCGTTTCGCCGTGGGGCGAGGTGATCACGGACCTTGGAATGGACAGCCCCGCAGTGCAGGTTGTGGAGCTGGATCTAAGCAAAGTGGATGCCATCAGGAGCTCCCTTCCGGTGCTTGCCGGGCGCAAACCCGAGGTATACGCGGCTCCGCTCCGGACCATCGTTCTTCCCGGCAATCCAGGAGAAGGCAAGGAGAATTCATGAGTTCCGGTGAGGAACCAGTGGACGAGCCTGACGGCATGGCATCGGCAGGCACACCCCACAGGCGCATGGATGGTGTCATCAAGACGGGCGAAGCGATCGGGATCGGGAACGAGTTCTCCGGAGTCGTGGTCCGGAAAGTCTGGACTCGCAATGGCGAACGCCTCGAAATCCGCGTTCCAAGAAAAGGCTATTATATTCTGTTGGACGCAATGCAGTTGGAGATTATGGCGGCACAAAAGCCGCAGGAATTCACCCGTCTTTTCCAGCGACAGTTTGGTTCTGAAGACTAGGGGAAATGGATGACACAGCTCAAACGGCCGGGAACGGCAGTGGACGACGCGGTGGACACGATCCGGGAACGGATCATTGCGGGGGTTTATGCCCCCGGGTCGCGGATTTCCCAGCAGGAGCTTGCGGCTGAACTTGAAGTTTCCCGCACGCCCCTTAGGGAGGCTCTGCAACGTCTCGTAACCGAGGGGCTTCTCATCAGTCAAACCAACAGGGGAATGGTGGTGGCTCCATCTTCGCTGAGCGAAGTGGAGGGTTCTTACGCTCTGCGCCTGCTGGTTGAACCGGCGGTCACCTCGGCGATCGTCTCCACCGTTACCGACGAGCAGGTTTCCAAACTGGAAGTGGCGCTTTCCAAAATGGAACAGTCGGGGGTCTCAACCAGGATCTTCCAGGAAGCGCACGCGGATTATCATGCGGTACTTCTGGAACAATACCCAAAATCCGCCTCCGATCTCGTCAACCGCTTGCATCAGCAGATCTACCGCCACCAGAGGCTCTATTTCTCCCGTCCGCTGGCGGTGGCCGACTTCACGGAGCTCGACAGAGTCTTCCTCGACGCGGTTCGACGTCGGGACGGAGAGCTGGCCCGCCGGGTCCTGGAAATGCATTTGCTCGACGCCGCTGTCGGCCTGCTGCTGGAAGCCGACCCTGAATACCGTTTTGAGGCGTTGGCGGTCAGCCTGCGCGCGATGCAGATCGAAGTGGACGGCCTGCACGAACTGGACTCGCATAGGCCCGCTGCTATGCGGTGGACCAACACCGAGGCGCCGGGATTACCTGACATGACCACTTCCAACCTGGTCTTCACCAGGGCCTGAGCGGGCGGGTCGTTCAGAACCCGCCCGCTCCCACGCGTCTTTTGCCCTGTTCGAGGGCATCACTGTTCATGCCCTCTTCAGGGGGACAACGAGAGGTTTACCATGCAAAAAAATCGAGTCGGCCTGATTGTGCCGAGTTCCAACACCACGATGGAAACGGAGATCCCTGCAATTCTGGCAGCCCGCAGCGAGATTCGGCCCGAGACGTTTACGTTTCATTCTTCCCGAATGCGGATGAAGCACGTCACGCCGGAGGAACTTACGGCGATGGATGCCGACTCCCTGCGGTGTGCAGCTGAGCTTGCAGATGCCCGGGTTGATGTTATGGCCTACGCGTGTCTGGTGGCCATCATGTCCCAGGGCACCGGCTACCACCGCGAATCGCAGAAGAAGCTTGCCGCCGTCGCTGAGGACGTGGCCGGCTCCGCCGTACCTGTCGTGTCGTCGGCAGGAGCGTTAGTGGAGGCTTTGCAGCATCTGCAAGTGAAGAAGGTCGCTGTGTTAGCCCCATATGTCAAAGAACTGACGGCGACCGTCTGCGACTACATCGAGTTCGAAGGAGTCGAAGTGGTCGATTCAATCAGCTTGGAAGTGTCGGACAACCTGGCCGTCGGCCGCCTGGATCCACAGCAGCTCATCGAGCTGGCGCATCAAGTCAAGACCTCCGACGCCGAAGCGCTGGTTCTCAGTGCCTGTGTGCAGATGCCATCGCTGGCGGTGCTGGACATCGTGCAGCAGCAGTTCGACATTCCGGTGCTTTCCGCGGCGTCGGCCACCACGTGGCGCATCCTCAAGGACCTCAAACTGGATCCCGTGGCTCCTCGCGCCGGACGACTTCTGGCTCCGGCCGCAGGGTAGTTGTATTACCCAGAGACGTTAGTGATAATGGGCGTCTTTTTGGGCATGAAGAAGTACTGACCCCTTAGCGACCGGCTGTTCTGACGGGTTTCGATGAACTGCTCCGGCCCGCTGCGCAGGCATGGCGGAGCTGCCTTCGGATCCAGAGCACGCTCCGCGGGAATGCAAGACCCAACGCGACGGTTCCTGGGCCTTCAAACGCAGGTACCGCCGCGAAGGCGAGATGCCAACCAAACTGCGCGATGACCCATCGAGCACCTTGTACCGGTGCAAAGGACACTGCGGGCATCTGCATATTGTTCAATCAAGGATCGATCTGACGCAAGAATCACACCCCGTACTGGGGGAGATCTGCGCTTATGGATCTCTTGGTGAAGTCCAGAGGCAAGGCTACTCACCGGCAGGTGACTGCTGTCGCGAAGATCCGGCTTATCCGGCTCAAAGAGCTCGAAGATCCTGCCACTGAGCGCGTGGACCTGGATGCCTTGTTCAAAGTCATGGCTGTGTACCGGCTCCGGCTGTCGGCAGTGTTCCCAAAATAGAAGAGGGGACAGGCACGAACTCATTGTTCCTCAGGGATATACTGCCTGTGATTCGTGAGAGGCAGTGAAATGAATTGGCGTCAAGGGCGCGATGAGCCCATGGAGCCCGCCCATGACCTGCGCAGATCAAGGCTCTGAAGGGAGGTTAATATCCCTCAGCGCGACGCTAATGCTTTGATGCGGGAGCTGATTGCAGAACGCGATTATCTCCGGCTACTCTACGACGAACACATGGAGGACAACGACGGTGAATTGTTGGCTCACCTTTTGATGGCCGATATTTGCAGATGGGTCATTGCGCAGCGAGAGGCTGATCCGATCCGGGTTCTGCAGCTTCTGTTGTGGCTGGAAGCGCATCTGGAAACCCTAATGCAGAGCCAGGACCCCGTTGATAACGTGATCTGTGCTTCATTCATCGAGCACTTGCCGTTGTCCTGGGAACCTGGTTCTGAGGTTCTTGGCCTTCTGGGTCCGAAGATGAAAGCCGTCTACAATCAGATCTTCCTGTAGGCGCTACTGGCTTTTTGTCAGTACGTAGTTATCGTCCACGATGTCCGGGAAATTGATGTAGAGGACCAACTGCACTGTGCCATTCTTTAGTTTTTCCACGGCGAGATTGCGTAGCGTTCGCGTGCCGTTAGACCCTGGCGAGGGCACAAGGATTTCCACCCCGGACTGATCTTCGAATTCTTGTTCTCCTTCGGACAGCCGCGGTATGAACCCCCACGTCCCCGACGACGTCACAGGCAGCTTGTACAAGTCCGATCTGCTGAGGCTGTCAAGGGGAAAATCCGTGATGACGAGACTGTTGTCAGTATGAAGTTCGATTTCGGCAGGTGGACCCCACATGCCCTGCGTGCTTTCACTGGCTGAGTAGCTCCAGGTTCCGATCACGTCATCGCGTTTGGCTTCCGGCATTTTCGCGCAGCCAGCCATGGTCATTAGCAGTATGGCCACAGTGAACGCGCCTGCGGCCTTCACGACATCTTTCCAAGGACGGTGGTTGCGACCTCGCATGGCATTCTCGCCTTGATTGTTTGCACGATGTCCTTCATGTCGCCGAATAGCTCCGGCGTGGACAACTCGAACAGTGAGTTCGCCAGAAAGTCGTGATCCTGGGGATCGAGCGCAATGTCATCAAGGCTGTGTACCGTCTCAGCCCAGGAAGTGAGTTCGTCGTTGCCGATCAACGCTCGCTGGTAGCGGTCGAGTGCAAACGCAATATCAAGGGTTCTCAGTGTCACCAGATCCTGCGCGGATGGGCCCTCAAAGCCAGCCAAACGTGCGATCATGTCGCTGACAGTGGCTCGAAGTTCAACAAGATCCCGTAGCACTGCTTGTCTGCCCACATCGCCGGTTGCTTGCATGCCCCCATCGTAGGGTGTGGTCTCCCGGACGGGGAGAGTCGGGCTGCCGCTCCTCACCGTAAGGTGCGCCTTGGCTGAGCGGAATTTTCCCGCCATCGTGTATGTTGCAGGTCGAAGATCCACCAAATGAGGGAGAAAACGAACAAAGTGGCAGCTGATTACGACGAGGTCCGGTCCGACGTCAAGGAATCCCAGGAGAGCTCGCTTGATGCCCTGAAGTCAGCCAATGCGCCCGATGCACGCAGTGTGGTTCTGGAGCTCGACCAGGCCGATGGCCTGGACCAGGACGGTCCTGGCGGCGAGATCATCGCCGAAGAGCTCATCGTCCAGGTGATTCCGCCGGCAGCCGACGAGTTCACGTGTTTCTCATGTTTTCTGGTCCGGCACAGGTCCCAGATTGCACGCGAAAAGGATGGCCATGCCTACTGCGTCGAGTGCGAGGGCTAGACATCCGCTGCTGACGAAGTAGCGATGCTAAAAGCGCTCCTCATGTTCCAGCCCAAATGCAATTCCAAGCGATTAGGATGACGGTGTTCAAGCATTTCGCCGGTACGTTCACCTTGGGGGTGGCATTGTTGCAGGAGGATCACGCATGGCAGGTAAGTACGAAATCTATTCAGACAAGTCCCAGGGCTTTCGTTTTCGACTGAAGGCTGGAAATGGCGAGGTCATAGCCACGAGCGAGTCGTATTCAAGCAAAGCCGCTGCTCAAAAGGGCATCGACTCAGTCAAAGCGAATGCACAGTCCGTTGTCGTGGATCTCACTGACAAGTAGCGCTCGAAGCTGAACCATCAACTCTGATTACCCCGGTCCTCACAGCCTCCGGGGTAATTTTTTTGGGGACACCCTCAGAGTGATGAGTCTTTGATGAGGATACGTGTCCACCCCGCTGGCGATACATCCGTCGGCGGCTGCCTGTTGGCTGGAGCTCTTTAGGAGCAGCCGGGATAAGCGCACTGGACGCCGGTGACATCAGCTCCAGACAAAGTTCCGTCGCCCAAACGCAACGAACGCGAAGGCGCAGCTGGTATTGCTGCCATCGGCGGCAGACCGAGGAGCAGGGAGCTTGCTCGACTACCTCGGCTCCTCTTGGCTGGCATACCGGGTATTCAGGAGCCCGAAGTAGGTGCGCGGTGCTGGAATGATGACACGGCGCGTGCGGAGGGGTGGCAGACGGTATCTGTGTTTCGATAACGTCATGTTGATGCTTCCAAGCACGAAGGAATCCTGCCTGGTGCGCACTACCTTCACCGACGACGAGGTCTGGGCAGATCTGCTCTTCGTTGTTTTTACGGAGAACGAAGACGGATTCCGCGTTTATGTGAGAGTGGTTGATGACAAGGTTTGGGATGGCGCCAGCTGGGGGGCAAGTCCGTCAGGCTGCTCTGGCAGCCAACGACAAGGCGTCGGTCCTTTTCATAGTGGATCGTGCTGCTCTGGAGATGGGGTATCCGATTCACGTTGTTGATCTGGACGAGCAGTCGCGTCAGCCGTTTCGTTGCATCGCGCGTGAACTCTGGGGAGTCGAGAACAACCTGAACATATCCAATATGGACTGGGAAGAGTTCGCAGAGCGCACAGACGACGGCGTGTTTAGAGGCTTTTCCTGACCGTCCTCGCGCCTATTACTACCCCCGTAGTTAACTGGCCGCACTTCTATTCGTGAGGGGGAGTGACCCGCGCCAGTCTGCGAGGGTGATGCGAGCCTGCCGTGGGACTGCTGAAGATTTTCCCTGACGCTCACGCTTTTGGGGCGGCCAGCAGGTCGCGGAGTGACTCCGCTGCTGCAGTCAGTTCTTCACCGGGATCTAAAGTGAGTTCTCGGCGACTCGTGGCACAACTTCATCCAGATCTGATGGGACTGGGACGTTGTCTATTCTGATCTCCTGGTTGTGGAAGACAACGGGGACCAGTGGGTCTATGAGGGCAAACCCAATTGGGAGAGCCAGCGGCTCACCATTGGCCATACCATGATCCCGGATGCTGATGCCCTGCTCCTGCCGGGAGACTGGGACGGTGATGGCTACGCCGACTGACTGTATCGGAATACCGACGGCGGACTGCACGTACGTGGAGGGCTGAAGGAGGGCGGTGGACCTCCGTATAGCGCCCAGATCGGGTGGGGATGGAACGTCATGACGTCCAACTTCAGCGGCCACGACTTCAGCGGTGATGGCGCAGCAGACATCATCGCCAGAGACGCACAGGGCAATCGGTGGCTCTACCCAGGCAACGGGGTTGGAGGGTGGAAGCCGCGGCTTCAGATCGTGTGGGGCTGGCAGGTCATGGACTTGATGGTGGCTCCAGGCGATTTTGACGATGACGGCTTTGGCGATGTCATAGCCAAGGACCGCGCTGGTGCCTTTTGGCTTTACCCGGGCAACGGCAGTGGAGGCCTCACGTTCGCCGGGCGCCACGTCGACGTCATCCCATCCAAGCTGCTGGGATAAGGAAGACAACATTAGGGGCGTTCAGACGAATCGTGAGGGGGACGTTGCGCCAGCATTACCTGACTGCCGGCATCGACATCCCTTGAGGAGTAGTCCCTTGGAGCAAACAAAAGCAAAATTCTTAGAGGTGCAGCGCTATGACGGTTAGGCGACGTCTGGGTTATTGGTGGCGCTTCAGGAGCCTGAATTGGAGACTTTTCCTCCTGGGTTCAATTCTTGGCACAAGTGGAGCTGTGGTCCTCAGCGCTACGCACAATATAGGGCGCTTCAGTATCGCGTACGTTCCGTGGGTCGTGATCTGGGATGGTCATGTACACGCATTTATCGAAGACACACTGGTGGCGAACAGGGCCCGCCGTCAGGGCATCGGGAAGCGACTCCTCTCCGTTGTAACGGAGCAATCAAGGCAGGCAGGCTGCGAATGGCTTCATGTTGACTTTGACGAGCACCTTAAGACCTTCTACCTGGAGGCATGCGGTTTCCGTCCAACCAATGCTGGTCTGATCCAACTTCGCTAGTTGGATCAGGATGCTAGCTGGCTACCCATCCAATGAGCCCCAGAAGGTCGGCCGCAATGTCCCTGGTACTAGGGCCGTCCTTGCCGGAACAGTCACGCCGCCGCCGTCCCAATTCCTAGAAGTGCACCCACGACTGAGAGAATTCTTCGCTCGTCATGACAGGCATCGGAATGCGTACAGAGTCCAATACAAAAACAGCCAGCGAAGACGCCGGTATTTCCCCGATGCATGTCCAGACCACTTGCCGGAAAGTGGGCCTGGACATATTGTCTGAGCAGGATGAATCGGTGCGAAATCCTTGGGGGAATGATGTCGCATGATGTTGGCTAGGCGTCTGGCTCGTATCAGCATTGCTCTGGTTATCACGCTCTCTTTCTCTGCCGCTGCTGTCTGGGGCAGTAACGTCGCCGTGGCCGCTCCTGAGGTGAGCGACTGGCTCGAGGTTGGCGACTCCGCGTACGCGGTTGCCTATGACCCGACGACACGGACTCTCTTTGTGGGAGCCGACGGAGCTATCTCCGTTATGAAGGACGGCGTCACGGTGGGCAAGATCGCCGTGGCCACGGGGACTATGTCGGTGAATCCGTTGACGCACACGCTGTACGCGCTCGACTCAACACACAACACTGTCGCGGTCATCAACGGAACAACCGTGACGGCCACCATTCCGGTTCCTGAGGGGTCTCAGGATCTGGCACTGGACCCCGGTGCCGGAAAGGTCTACATCGCCAACGGAATGGCGGGTGTGACCGTCATTGAGGGCGATAAAGTCACTGGCACGATCGCCTTGAAGGATGAAGGATACGTGTGGTCGATCGCCGTGGACACCTCCACGCACGCAGTGTATGCAGGGAACTATTCCAAGGGCGCGGTTTCGGTCATTGTCGATGGCATCGTCACGAAAACCATCCCGGCGGCCAGCGGTTGGTCAATTGCTGTCGATTCGGTAACCCATGACGTCTATGTGCCGGCTGAGTTCCTCAGGAAAGTCGTGGTGATCAACGACGGCGCGGTGGTGCGCACGATTGATGTTCCGTTGTATCCCCGGGATGTTGCGGTGGATTCTTCAACCCACACCGCGTACGTGACAAGCCCGGGTCCCCACCTGGTGTCCGTAGTTCATGGCGGCGCGGTGTCCTCTGTTGTTTCGTTCCACAAACCAGGTCGACCTGTCGTGGATCCGGTATCACACTCTGTCTATGTCCCCTCGCCGGTCGGCGCGGTGGCTGTCATCCGGGACCCTTCAAACCGGGACTTCACCTCGGACGGTCGAACGGACGTGGTGGCCCGTGATGGTGACGGGGCCCTTTGGCTGTACCCCACGAATGGTTCAAGCGGCTGGCTTGGCCCTGAACGCGTGGGCCAGGGCTGGAACGCCATGACAGCCATCATCGCCGGTGGTGACTTCAATACCGATGGCCGCGCGGACCTGCTGGCCCGGGACACGGCTGGGTTGTTGTGGTTGTATCCGGGGGACGGGGATGGCGGCTGGCTTCCGCGCATCCAGGTCGGGCAAGGCTGGCAGTCGATGACGGCCCTTTTCGGTGCGGGGGACTTCGACGGCGACGGCTTCCCCGACGTCCTGGCCCGGGACCCCGGCGGTGTGCTGTGGCTATATCCAGGCGACGGGACCGGCGGCTGGTTCCCCAGGATCAAGGTCGGTCAGGGGTGGAATGGCATGACGACGGTCCTTGGCGCTGGTGACCTGAACGCGGATGAGGAACCTGATGTCCTGGCCCGTGACGCGGAGGGCTTGCTGTGGGTATACCCGGGCGACGGTGCCGGGGGTTGGCTTCCACGGTTCCAGTCAGGGGTAGGTTGGAACTCCATGAGCGCCATCACGGTCCCCGGTGACTTCAACGGCGACGGTAGGCCGGACCTGCTCGCAAGAGATAACGACGGCTTGCTGTGGCTCTATCCGGAAGCCGGTGACTACGGCTGGATGCCAAGAGTCCAAGTAGGGCAGGGCTGGAACGTCATGAACGCCATCGTCTAGGGCCACCCCTTCATTCCCCGAACCTGTCCCGACGTAGGCAAGTGATAGTGGACTGGTCGGGGGCATGAGCGCCCAATCCAATGGTGTTGGGATGCTTGCAGAACGGCTATTTCCTGAAGTGACAGAAAAGTGTAGTCATCGGTCGCGGAGCTATAGAAGCTGGGCGTTGAACAGGCGGCCGCGCTGCCACTAGTGCTGAATGGCTTGGTAGAGCTACCGTCAGACGCGCAGTCCGAAGAGCAGCCCTATCGGTCAGTTCGGCCAGTCTTGTAATGAAGGACATCGTCGTGTTGCAAGGTGACCACTTGTCGGCGACGTCCTGCGCTAGATTCGTTGCAGGATATGGCAAAGAAACGCGGCGACATGACATCAAGTATGCATCCAAGTTTTGGCGAGTTCGATGGCCAACGGCTGCCCTTCGGATTACACCGCTCCGGATAGGGCCACTCGAGAGGAGGCCTCTTTAGACGGTCCCTACCTGGTTGTGATGAGGGCGGAAATGAGCGCAGCAAATCTTTCATCCGAGAGCTTTGATCCAGGGCCCGTTTCGAGGGCACTTGTCTCCAAGAGATCAATGGCGCCCGCGTGGTACTTGCGTACAGCTTGAACAACAGCATCATGATTCTTCTGGGAGATGGCCTGTATTATGGCCTGCCTGTCTTCGTACGCGTTTCCGGTTAGGGTCCGCCAGAACTGCGCGTCGTCTGGAAACAGATCGCTCTCAATGCGGTCGAGTAGTTGGATGAGAAACCCCCCGAAGACTCTCAGGAGTGGTTCGTGGGCGCATGCCAGCAGTGCGGTGAGGAAGGATACGACTCCGTCCAAGATCTCGCGGGAAGTGGAACCGCTGGCCACTGCATTGTTTGCTTCGCTGAGCGCCTGGAGGTTCTCTGGCGTGGCTCTTTCCACAGCTAGGGAGGCGGCTTGCTCGTTGATGAGCGCTAGCAGTCGAAGCACTTCGCTGATTTGCACACCCTCCATTTGCATGGCTGTGACCAGCGACGACCTTACAAGGGCACTGGTGTCTTCGACAACATAGGTGCCGCTTCCATGGCGCACCTCCACGAGGCCCATTACTGCCAGCGCGCGGATGGCCTCCCGAATAGTGGAGGGGCTTACGCCGTAGGTGCTGGCCAGGTCCCGCTCAGTCGGCAAGCGCGCCCCCTTACTGATCTTCCCGGTTGCGATGAGCCCGCGCAGTTCTTCGACAATTCGTTCCGCGGTGTTGGTGCTTCTTAGGGTGCTGGTACCTGACAGGCTGACTGCTGGTGGACGCGAGGCCGCTCTCGAGGTAGGCATGCTGCAAGAATAGCGCACCCAGTCACCCGGTGACTTAACTCACATGATCGGGTACGGTGGTGTCAAAGTCACCCAGTGACCTTGACTCCTTGATTGTCCATGAGGATACTTGAGGCCAACTTGAAAAACACGATGGAGTGTGTCTTCGATGAAAAATATGGTTCTTTCGACGTCCCTGGCCGCGTTGGCTCTTTTTGCAGTCTCGGCTTGCGGGGCAGATCCGGCGCCGACCGCAACCCAGGCGGGAGGTCCAACCTCCATAACTGTAGGGGTGAGCCCATCCACAGCTTCAGCAGCCGTATATCTTGCCGCTGAGCAGGAATTCAAGGAGCAGGGCCTCGACGTGAAGACGGCCACTATCCAGTCCGGGGCTGAGGCAATTCCCCGTCTGCTGAATGGAGAGTTGGCCTTCGCCTTGGGTGACGCCGCCGGCACCATGACAGCAGCAGCAAACGGAGTAGGCATAGTGGCTTCCGGTGTTGCCACGACTTCGCCCTCCGATCCTGGCAAGGACTATTCAGGCATCATCGCTGCCGACCCTGCCATCACCAACGTAAAGGCCCTGGAGGGGAAGGCGGTTGCGGTAAACCAGTTGAAAGGCATTTCCGAGCTCACTGCTCGTGCTGCCATAGAGAACCAAGGTGGAAACTCGGCAGCTGTCCAATTCGTAGAATTGCCTTTTCCGCAGATGACCGAGGCCGTAGCTACAGGCAAGGTCAGCGCTGCACTCTTGGTTGAGCCCTTCTTGTCCGGAGCTAAGGCCAACGGTCTCCACGTAGTCATAGCGCCGCAAGCATACGCAGTCGCCGACCTGCCGTCGACCATTTTCGTCTCGTCGTCGCAGTTCGCCTCGGCCCACCCCGAAGTTGTTAAGAAATTTCAGGCTGCCATGAGCAAGGCATCAACTCGAGCGAATGCTGACGCAGCTGACACACGCCGAATCACGGCCACTTACACCAAAATTGCCCCGGAAGTCCTGAATGTCATCACGCTGCCCATCTATGCCGAAGATGCAGCCGACACTTCGGGAATGCGGACACTGGCAGGGCTCATGAATAAGTACAAGCTTCTGGACAATCAGCCCGACCTCAACACTCTCCTGCTCGGCGGGAAATAGGGCTGGAGGCCAGGCATGGTTCTGAAGAATTCGAGTAGAACAAGGACATCCTTGTCCATAGGGCGCGGTCAGGGCGTCGATTGGAGAAGGCCCGTCCTGAGAGCTCTTGCATTCGCCCTCTTTATGGGTCTTTGGGAGGTGCAAGCCCTGAGGTTCGGGCCCGGGATTGTTCCTTCACCGGCGGAGGTCGGTACGGCTCTGGTCCGGCTCCTGCCCGAGCAGGATTTCTGGGCCGCCGTGTGGGCGACAATCAGTGGCTCCATTATTGGACTAGCTATTGCTGCAGTTCTGGCAGTTCCTCTCGGGATGTTGGTAGGCGCGAGTCCCTTCTTTGGGGCCAGCACACGCCTTTCCGTAGATTTTCTCCGGACAATCCCACCAGTCACACTCATTCCCCTGATCGTTCTCCTATATGGCCCAAGCGCTTGGATGAAGATTGTCCTCATTGTTTTTGGCTGCATATGGCCGCTCTTTGTGCAAGCTACGTACGCCATACGCGAAGTGGACCCTGTTCTTCGTGATTTCGCGCGTGCTTTCCGCTTGCGGACACGGTTCCTGTGGCTGAATGTTCTGCTGCCCAGTTCGGCGCCGTTTCTGTTGACAGGGTTTCGAATTGCCAGCACGATCGCGCTGCTGCTGGCGGTCGCCGCTGAACTCATCGGGAATGCACCTGGAATCGGGCGTGAGATCACCTTGGCACAAATGGGCGCGCAAGTACCTACAGCTTACGCCTACGTCGTGATCGCCGCGCTTCTCGGTGTCGCGGTCAACCTTGGGACGGGCCTCGGTCAGCGCAAGGCTCTTTTTTGGCATCCGTCTGTACGTGGAAGGTGAGAGAACCATCATGACAAATAGGACAGAGCGAGGTTTTCTTAGGGCAATGAAGGGCCTATTGCTCGAGCTTTGGCTACCTGTGATCGCGGTGGCTCTCTGGCTGGCGATTAGTGCATCCAGCAAGTCGCCCTTCTTTCCGCCTTTGCAGACGATCCTAACGAAGGCAGTAAAAGTATGGATCACAGATTCACGCCTCACAAGTGACCTGGTCCCCAGCCTCCTGAATCTCCTGATGGGCTATGGGATCGCTGTCCTTGCAGGAGTCCTGATCGGCACAGCTTTAGGGCTGATGCCCATGGTTCTTGAAGCGATAGAACCCGAGCTGGAATTTCTGCGCGCGGTTCCTGCCGTTGCAATACTGCCGATCGCGATCATAGCTATGGGTCTCGGGGACGACATGAGAATTGCTGTCATCGCCTTCGGGGCGGTGTGGCCAGTCCTGCTCAATACCATCGCGGGCATCCGCGCGCTCGATCCCGTAGTGAAAGATATGAGCACAGCGTTCTCGCTTTCAGCTGCAACGAGACTGTTCGTCGTGCGCCTTCCGTCTGCTGCTCCGCAAATCTTCGCTGGTGCGCGAACAGCGCTCTCGATAGCAGTGGTTCTGATAGTCGTCAGCGAAATGACAGGGGCCCACCGCGGCGTCGGATACTTCATTTTGGCGGCCCAAAGGAACTACGCCATCACGGACATGTGGACCGGGATGCTGGTCCTCGGGATCCTCGGCTACTTGCTGAATCTTGCCTTCAGAATTCTTGAAGGCCGCCTGTTGCACTGGCACCCCAGCTATCGAACGCAAAACCAGTCGCGGGGAAAGGTTGTGTCGCCAAAGACTGCACTTAGCCAGCAGGCCACGACAGGAGCTGTCACCTTGTGAATCAGACAAAAGCTACCAGACCGATCGGAATTGAAGCCGTGAGTACATCGAACAGCACCAATGAGGCCGCTATTGTCAAAGCGGCGAAAACTGAGAGTAGGGATAGCGTCAACGCCGTCATCGAAGCTGTGAACCTTGGGCATTCCTACAATACTTCCGTGGGAAGCGCCGAAATCCTTGGCTCTGTTGAATTTTCAGTGCTGCCAGGGGAATTTGTTTGCATCGTCGGTCCATCGGGCGTGGGCAAAACAACTCTTTTGCGTTGCCTGTCGGGTCTGCAGCAACCGACGGCCGGCCACGTTGCGGTTGACGGCATCCCACTCGCTGGTCCATCGACAGCAATCAGTCTCGTCTTCCAGGACTACAGTCGCTCCCTGCTGCCCTGGCTGAGTGTTATCGACAACGTGACGCTTCCGCTGAAGGGCAGGGTCTCCAAGGGTGAACGGCGGGCAAGGGCGGAAAAAGCCCTGCGGGAAGTGGGGCTTCGGGAGGCCTCCAATCGCTACCCCTGGCAGCTTTCGGGGGGGATGCAACAGCGAGTAGCGATCGCCCGTGCCCTCGTATTCGAACCGAGAGTAATGCTCATGGATGAGCCCTTTGCCTCGGTTGACGCACAAACACGAGAAACTCTCGAAGACCTGGTACTTCGGATCAGGGAAGACCAGGGGCAGGCAGTTGTCCTGATAACGCATGACATCGACGAAGCAATCTACCTCGCTGATCGGGTGATCGTCTTGGGGGGCCGGCCTGCCAATGTTCGCGCCAATCTTTCGATTCCACTTGGCTCCTCCCGCACCCAGCTCCAAACCAAGGCCCGCCCCGAGTTCGCTGAACTCAGGGCCCATGTACACAGGCTCATCGGAGGCTAGATGCTGCACACGTCGAAAGTGGTGTATCCGGGGCACGCATAGCTAATTTGAGCCGAATGTTTAATGAAAGAGTGTGAATTCCCAATGAGGTTGGTTAAATACCTGCATAAGAACAAAATACGTCTGGGCGTCAGAGTCGATGATGGACTCGTTGCTGATAGCGGCTTCGCCGACCTCAGACAATTTCTGGAGACCCCTGCCGCGCGCAGGTCCGAAATCCTAACTGAGGCCTCAGGTCATGGCCGCCCTGTCCGTCCGGAAAAACTCCTCGCACCAGTGGCCGAACGCTGCCAGATCATTTACACCGGTGGAAACTACGCAAGCCATCTTGCGGAAGTCGCCCACCTTGTAACGCCCAAAGAACCGGTCTTCTTCCCCGGTCTCTGGTCCTCCGTAATAGGCCCAGGCGATCCCATCGCCATCCCAGAACCGGATAGCACCGTTGATTACGAGGTTGAACTCGCGTTTGTGATCTCGAAGACCGCCAGTAAGGTCAAAGCTTCCGAAGCATGGGACTACGTGTACGGCTACACTCTCGTAAATGACGTGAGCGCGCGAGACGTCATGCAGCGCGAGGCCATGCAAATCATGCTCTGCAAGAGTCCCGATACCTTTTGCCCGGTGGGCCCGGAAATAGTAAGTCGCGACGAGATCGCCGACGTTTATGGGCTTCGGATCACCTCTACGGTCAACGGCGTCCTAAAACAGGACTCGACAACCGGCACCATGCTCACGAGAATCCCGGAGTTGCTGGAATTCCTGTCCCGGACGGTCACTCTTCAACCCGGCGATGTCGTTACTACAGGAACACCTGGCGGAGCAGGTGCCTTCCGTAACCCGCCTGAGTTTATGTCCCCCGGAGACACTGTCACAGTCGCGGTCGAACAAATTGGTGAACTTACCAACCCGCTGGTAGCTGGGTGGCTCCAGGAAGAAGGCAACCGAGCCCAGGAACATGAAGCAGAAGGAATACACGCATGACCCCACGAACCCTGGCAGCAAGCCTTTCGAAGTATTTCGGTGAACGGTTCCTTACACCAGGGGACCGGCGCTACGACTCCGCGCGAAAAGTGTGGAACGGCATGGTCGATAAACGACCCCTTGGGCTGGTCAAGTGTGCCGACGGACGAGACGTATCAATAGCGCTGACCGAGTCCGTGGCAGCCGGAGTGCCCATTTCAATTCTCGCCGGAGGACATCAGATTGCCGGTGGCGCCGTTATAGAGGATGGCGTTGTCCTTGACCTTAGCGCCATGCGTTCGGTGAATGTAGACAGACAAAGTTCCAACGTTTCAGTGGGTGGAGGTGCACTGCTGGGCGACCTCGACCGTGCTGCATCCAGGTACGGTCTCGCCGTCCCGGCAGGCGTTGTCTCCCACACGGGAGTGGGGGGACTGACCCTGGGCGGGGGCATTGGATGGCTCTCGCGAAGTAGGGGACTCACCTGTGACCGGCTCCTCTCTGCTCGCGTCATTGACGGTACGGGCAGGGAGAGGTTGGCCAGCAGCACCGAGAATCCCGACCTCTTTTGGGCCATGCGGGGAGGCGGTGGGAACTTTGGTGTCGTCACAGAATTCACCTACGAAGCCGCGCCGATTGGGTGGGTGACGTTTGGAACGCGGACGGTGAATCTGCAGCAGGCGCGAGCCGCGTTAATCGAATATGGGAGCCGCGCCGACACGCTGCCCCGACAACTTCAAGTCATGGTCAAAGTACAAAAAGCGCTGAGCCAGTCGGGTCCAAATCACCGGCGAGGTGAACCCGTGGTCACGTTTGAATGGATGTGGTCCGGGGACCCAGTTGACGCTTTCTCAGCGCAAGAATCGCTTGGGCTGGAGCACCTCGGGTCTGCCCAGATGGCCCGCCAACGGTTCGCGGAAGTTCAAAGCCACCAAGACCACAGGTACCCCCATGGCTTCAGATACTTCCTCAAACCCGGTCACTTCAACGCGCTGACAGCCGAGGTTGCGGACGCCATGCTCAAAGCAGCCGAATCAATGCCGAGTGAAGACGCTCAAATTGAAGTTCTCCTTCTCGGAGGGGCAATTGACGATGTGCCTGAAAGCGAAACGGCCTACCCCAAACGGTCAGCACGCTTCGCCTACAACGTCACAGCCGGCTGGGAAAGTGACCTACTCGACCAGGAACATATCGGATGGTGCCGTTCAACACATCAATCCCTCAACCGTCTGGCAACTGAAGGCGCCTACATCAACTTCCTCGGTGCTGATGAAGTTGTAGATCTGTCAAGCATATTTGGGGCAGCGAAATATGCCCGGCTCCGCGAGGTCAAAGCACAATACGACCCCGGCCAGATCTTTCAACCGATGGTGCCAATACCCCCAGCTGATAGCCCCCTCGCCGCGACAAATTCAGGAACCAGGTAACTGATGACAAACGATATAAAAGCATCCGAAGTATCTCTTGCTGGTATCCACCACCTGAAAATTCCGGTTACCAATCTCCAGACGAGCTTGAAATGGTACGAGGAGATCCTGGGAGCTAAACGATGCGCAGAATTTGATCACTTCGACCGGGAAGGGAATCTCTTTGCCTACATCGTTACGATCCCGGGTATCGATACATACTTTGAACTTCGCTTGGCCCCCAAAATCGCGGAGCGCATGAAAGGGTTTGATCCGACAATCCTCAGCGTTGGGACCCTCGAGGAACTTGAACTGTGGGAACAGCACCTGAACCAACATGGAGTAGCAAATTCGTCTGTCCTCCGCGGCATCGTCGGCTGGCTGCTCGTCTGTCATGATCCCGACGGGCTGGCTATCCGTTTCTACACTTTGGAAACCCATGAGTTCGACGCTGCAGGATCCGACATGGATTCTCCCTGGGTGGTCTACCCCGAATAAGGATCGGCGCCGTTCCACTCCGGACGCCATGTAAAAGCTGCCACGCGGTGGGGCGCTGTGCGCTCTCCGCGACCCTGGCCCCGCCGCCGCCCTATTCATGGGACCACGGTTCCGCCGGAAGCCCACAGCGAAGGCATCCCACCTTCAAAGGCAAGCGCCACGCATTCCCGGAGACTAACTCCGCCCCGACGGTTCACCCTGCAGCATCCGGTCGGCGCACCATTTCCACGTCAACACCACGGCGGACGACCACCACCCCAGACTCCTTAAGCGGTCACTGCGGCATTCGCAGCGCAGGCACTGCATATCCCTCTCTCACCGGGCCAAGGCCCACGATAGGAAACCGCATGACAACGCCCATCCCACCCACCGCCAGCCCGACGGTGTCCACAGCAATCGCGGACGTGGTGGCCGACCGCGCCGGCCATCTGTTCGGCCTAATGGGCAACGGGAACGCCCACCTCATCAGCCACCTCACCAGCCGGGGATTCCCCTTCACCTCTGGACGCCACGAGGCTGCCACTGTCGCGATGGCCGACGCGTACTACCGCGCCGGCGGCCAGATTGCGGCGGCGACCACGACCTACGGGGCCGGGTTCACCAACGCCTACACGGCACTGGCCGAGGCTAGGCTCGCCCGGGTGCCAATGGTGCTCATCGTCGGGGACGCGCCGAGCACCGGGCCGCGGTCGTTCGACATCGACCAAGTCACAGCGGCAGAAGCGGTAGGAGTCCTCACGCTCGTGGCGCACCCCGCAAACGCGGTACTAATTGCTCACCGCGCCTTCGACCTCGCGCTGCGCACCGTCCAACCCGTGGTCCTCGCCATCCCCTACGACCTGGCCACCGAACCCTTGGAGGAGCAGACCCACCTCGAACCTTTGCCAGCCAAGCCCGTCTGGAATGCGTCCGGGAAGGAGCTCGACCGGGTCGCCGCCATCCTGCGCAATGCTAAGCGTCCGCTCCTGCTGGCCGGGCGAGGGGTGCTGCTCGGAGAGGCCGTCGGCCCGTTCAAAGAGCTCGGGGACCGGCTGGGGGCCATGTTCATGACCTCCGTAATGGCCGTCAACATCGTCGACAGCCCATGGAATCTCGGCATCGCCGGGGGCTTCGCCCGCGAGCACCGCCTCGACCTCGCACGACAGGCCGACGTCGTCCTCGTCGCCGGAGCCTCAATGAACTCCTTCCAGCACCGCTACGGGACCCTCTTCGGACCCGACACGCGCGTCGTCCGCATCGACAACGAGCCCTCCAGCGATCACCCACACGTCGACAAGTACATCCGCGCCGACCTTGCACCCTTTCTCGAAGCACTAAGGGGCCGCATACCAACGGTCAACGAGCACCAGACGTGGCGACATGCCGCGACCGAGGTCGCGGAGGACGAGTTCCGCTCGATCGGGCCCTACGAGGACCCGGAAGAGTTCGGCCCTGACGGACGCCTCAACCCCCGCACCGTGGTCGCTGCCCTGGAGGGCATCCTCCCCGCCGAGAGGTCAATCGTCATGGACGGCGGGCACTTCATGGGATGGGCCCCCATGTACCTCTCCGTCCCCGACCCCCAAGCAATGGTCCTGGTGGGAACCGCCTTCCAATCTATCGGCCTCGGCTTCTCCTCCGCGCCCGGAGTCTCAATAGCCCACCCCGAACGGACCACCGTCTTCATTACCGGCGACGGCGGAGGTCTCATGGGACTGGCAGACTTCGAAACCTTCATCCGGACCACCCACAGAGGCGTGGTCATCGCCCTCAACGACGCCGCTTACGGAGCCGAACTCCACCAGTACGCGTCCAAAGGCCTGGACCCGACCGCGATGCTAATCGATGAAGTCGACTTCTCCGCCATCGGCCGCGCTCTCGGCGCAGACGGCCACAAGGCGATGACCCTCGCAGACCTGAAGATCCTCCAGGATTGGCTCGCCGGACACGACAGAGGCGTGTTCGTGCTTGACGTCGCCATATCCCGGGAAATCGTCGTCGAATGGATGTCCGCCTCCCTCGCAGTCAAACAGGCCCTCTAGACCGGGGCTCCGAAAGGCCAGCCTGCAGCTGTATGGGCGGCCGAACTTTGATGAAGGGGATCATCCTTACCGGCGCCAGGAGGGGATCGGCGGGAGCCGCTGTGAAGTAAGAGCTGGTCCGGGGTGGGCTGACGGTAGATGGCACTTCGCACTAGCTGATGGACTCGAGTTGCCAGTGTTCAGCCAAGGGTTCCCGCCGCAGCGTGAACCACCAGGCGTCCCTCGTGAACCAGTGTGCCGTGTGGATGTCCGGGTCGACCATCCAGATCCGGCCCATGTAGCGAATCGCCAGCGGCGTTCCGTCGGGGCTGAATCGGACAGCGACTTCGTGCCCGGTCGTGGGTGTTTCAGGCGCAATAGTCATGGTGGTTTTCCTTTCTAATGGTGGGCTGCCGGTCAGGCGGCTTTGACGAGGGGGAGTTCGTCCCAGTGGGTGGTGTATCTGGGGGAGACCATGTCGCGTTTCATGGTCCAGTCCGGTCCGCCTTTGATGCCGGCATGGCCCAGTCCAATGGCGCCGCGGCCGTAGCGTTTGCTGACTTCTTCCAGGAGCATGCCGATGCCGCGTTCTTCGTGCGGGTTCTCGAACAGCTCCAAGGGCTTTTGATTACCAGTGGGACGTAGGTCGGTGACCATGATCCCGGCCCGGACGTACTTCACGCCTTCGTGGATCTGGGGGAGCAGGGCGTGGGCTGCCTTGGTCAGCAGCACAGGATCCGCGGTCGGCATCGGCAAAGCCAGGCACACCGACGGGAAAGACTTTTCGTTCGGGTTGAAGTGTGACGTCGCAGCGAACGCGGTGAGCACTTTGGCTTGCAGGTCGTGTTTGGCCAAGCGCGCACTGGCCATCTGTGCGTAGATGCTCATGACTTGCCGCAACCCGGCTGTCGTCGTGATGGGTGTCGAGAACGAGCGCGAGAAGATCAGCTGGTCCCGGCCGATGCGC
Source organism: Paenarthrobacter sp. 10L420 (assembly GCF_056395385.1). NCBI lineage: Bacteria > Bacillati > Actinomycetota > Actinomycetes > Micrococcales > Micrococcaceae > Paenarthrobacter > Paenarthrobacter sp. 10L420. The sequence goes on from NZ_JBFTJK010000007.1 coordinate 115,526, forward strand.
TCTTCCTCCATGGGAATGCAGGGTGTTCCGTGCAACTCCAGCACAGTGCGCATCATGACGATGGAGAACTTGTCACGGATCGCGACCGGGTTCGCCCGTGTGAGGTCCAGGATCGAGAAGATCCCCATCGCGTTCAGGCGCTTGGTAAGCCGCGTAGCCACACCCCAGATCTCAATCACGGACAGCTTGGCCATGAGCGCCTCACGCTGATGCAAGGGCACAGACTCCCAGCGGCAGACGCCATCGAAGGCGGGGTTGTTCTTCGCCCACTTGTTGCAGAGCTTGGCCAGCGTCTTGGTGGGCGCGATGCCAACGCACACCGGCACGCCGACATGGCGGCGGCAGGCGGCTTTTATTGTCCTGCCCAGCTGCAGCAGCTCATCGGGCTCGCCTTTGACGCCGAGGAACGCCTCATCGATGGAGTAGACCTCCAGCCAGGCCGAGTAGCGGCCCAGGAGCTCCATGACGCGCGAGCTAATGTCGCCGTACAGCTCGTAGTTGCTGGACAGGGCTACCAGTCCCCATTCCTTGGCGCGGGGCCTGAGCTTGAACCACGGCTCACCCATGGCGATGCCGAGCTTCTTGGCTTCCGGAGACCGCGTTACTGCACATCCATCGTTGTTGGAGAGCACGATGAGGGGTCTACCCTCCAACGCGGGATTGAACGCGCGCTCGGCCGAGGCGTAGAAGCAGTTCACGTCCACGTGCGCTATCTCCTGCATCCGGCGCATGAGCGCGGGCTTAGACATAGTGCAAACACCGTGTCGCAACGCCCCAGATGCTCAGGTCCGAGAGCGCTGGAACCTTGATGTCGGGGAAGTCCGGATTGTCGGCCTGCAGGACAACACCGTGGGCGGTGATCCTGAGCCGCTTGATGGTCAGCTCGCCATCAAGTACAGCGACAACCACGGAACCGTCCTTGGGTTCCAGTGCGCGGTTGACGATCAGCTCGTCGCCGTCGCTGATGCCGGCCTGCTCCATGGACTGGCCGGTGACCCTGACGATAAAGGTGCTGGTCACGTCCTTGATCAGGTGTTCGTTCAGGTCGATACGGCCGTCGAAGTAGTCCTGGGCCGGCGAGGGGTAGCCTGCCGCCACTGCAACGGGTGCCAGCAGCACCTTCACCAGAGAGAGTCCCGCATCTATCACACGGGGGCCAACTATCACGCCCACAACACACCTTTATTCGAATATATGTTCGATAGTTCAGTGTACTGCCGAGCTGCGACATAGTAAGCACTCCACCAGGTTGCGGGGTGGCTGGTGGTCCGGGGGTGTGTGACCGGCCAACTGGAGGTGACCGTCCACGCCGCCGTTGGCCAGGAAGCGCAACACCCCTCTCTTCACGCCCAGATGCTGAAAGAAATGTAACAAATCCTTCAAAACTAGTGACTTTGGTTTGTTTGTAACGCATCATGGAATCAGCCGATCCCGAGGACGTGAACGGCACAAACCAGAAGGGAGCGCAGATGACGCGCTTTGTTGATGTACACAACATGATCAGCTGGGTCAGATCCCAGGGACCGGAGACGATCATCAAAGATCTGATCCACTACATGGAGGACGACTTCCGCCGCTGGGCGCGGTTCGATAAGACGCCCCGGGTAGCCAGTCACACCCCGTATGGCGTCATAGAACTCATGCCCACCAGCGATCATGAGACCTACGGATTCAAATATGTGAACGGGCACCCTTCCAACCCCGCACGCGGCTTCCAAACCGTCACGGCATTCGGTGTTCTGGCAGATGTCCACAACGGCTACCCAACGTTCCTTGCAGAAATGACGATCCTTACCGCGCTGCGCACCGCCGCCACGTCCGCCATGGTTGCGAAGGCCCTGGCGCGGCCCGAGTCGAGGGTCATGGCCATGATTGGAACCGGCAGCCAGGCAGAATTCCAGGCACTGGCCATGAGAACAGCATTGGGCGTGGCGAAGCTGCGCGTTTGGGACACCGATCCTGCCGCAGTGAAGAAGTTCATCCGCAACATGGTTCCGCTTGGATTCGAAATATATGTTGCTGCATCTGCTCTGGAAGCGGTTCAGGGCGCCGACGTGATCACGACGTGCACGGCAGACAAAGCCCAAGCCACGATCCTCAGCGTTCAGCACGTTGCTCCTGGCGTCCATCTCAATGCGATTGGCGGAGATTGCCCCGGAAAGACGGAACTGGATCCGCTGATCCTGGAGATGGGTGACGTCTTTGTCGAGTACGAGGGACAGACGCGGATCGAAGGTGAAATCCAGCAGATGCCGGCCGACTTCGCCGTTACCGAATTCTGGAAGGTCCTCCTCGGCGCCGCACCTGGGCGTACATCAGAAGATCAAGTCACCATCTTCGACTCCGTCGGATTTGCCGTGGAAGACTTCTCGGCCCTGCGTTATGTACGGGACTCCGTGGACGGTTCCGAGTTCTTTGAAGATATCGATCTCGTCGCCAATCCCGACGATCCAAAAGACCTGTTCGGTCTTGTCGGTGCCTTGTCCCCGGTTGGGTAGGGGACTAACTCCACCACCAAATGTATCCAGATATGACTCCCAAACCCGGACCAAAATCCCCATCTCCCACGGAGCGCTATGTCCACCTCAATCAAGCCCCACTTACGTTCCTCCCTACTCCTTTCAGCAGCTACGCTCATGGCCATCTCGATGGTGAGCTGTACCGTTCCCACCGGCAAAGGCGGTGACTCCGGGGCATCCGGAGAGGCTATCACGCTCGGTCTATTGGCCCCGCTCACAGGCGTGGCCGCTGCCGACGGCAAGCTCATGGAACAAGGTGCACGACTCGCGGTCGATGAAATCAATGCCAAGGGCGGCATCGATGGGAGGAAAGTTGAACTCAAAGCCCTTGACGTGCGGGACCAGAAGTCAGATGCGGTCTCGGCCGCTGTGACACAACTGACCTCAGACCCCGATGTTGCGGCAGTGATCACCGGCTACGCCAGCACGACGAACTTCGAAATCGATCAGCTCGCAGAAGCCGGGATTCCGTACCTGCTCAGCGGCAACAGCGGCCAAACGCAGGAGATCATTTCCAAGAATCCCGAAAAGTACCCCGGTGTTTGGTCCCTTGCCCCTTCATACGAGGGGTACAGCACTGGAATTCCTGAACAATTGGATGCATGGAACGCCGATGGCACGTTCCCGCTCACTAACCGCCGGGTTTACATCATCTCCAGCGACAATGCATATTCCAATGGCATAGCGTCAGGTCTGGACAAGAACTTCAAGGCAAAAGGCTGGGAAGTCACCGGGCCTGACACTGTTCCCTTTGGGGAAGTGGACGACTGGACCACGCAGATCACCAAAATTCGGCAGGTCGATCCGGCTGTAATCATCAACCTCGACTACCTGACTGCAAATGCGTCAAAGTTCCTCACCCAGTTCCGCCAGAACCCCACGCAGTCACTGGTGTTTTCGCAATACGCCCCCAGTGTCCCGGAGTTCACTGAACTTGCAGGGAAGAACGCTGATGGCGTGCTTTACAACCTGCCGTTTGCCCCGTTGCCGGCATTGCCGGAAACCAAGGACCTTACCCGGAAGCTTACGGAGACATACCAGAACGAACCGAGCCTTTATAGCTATGGCCTCTACGAACAGGTCCATTTGTGGGCCGACGCTGTCAAGGAAGTCGGTGATCCCGACAAACGAGAGGAAGTCGGAGCTGCATTGGGCAAGCTGGACAAACAAACCACCCTGGGGCGTGTCCATTTTGATCCAACAACCCATCTGGCCGTAGCCGGCAAGGACGGTATCCCGATGACGTACTACCAAATCCAAAACGGCAAACGCCTGAACATTGCTCCGGAAGAGTTCGCCGACGGCAAGTTCCAGAGACCTGAGTGGATGAAATGAGGATCGCCAAGTCACCAGTCCCCGCCCCGTCCACAGGGCACCTCCTGGAAGTACGGCAGGTCAGTCGACACTTCGGGGGGTTCGTCGCAGTGGACGACGTCACGCTGAATGTTCATGAGGGGGAGATCCTGGGAATTGCCGGTCCCAATGGTGCGGGAAAAAGTACTCTCTTCAACCTGATCTCCGGGGTGCCGTTCGGCCCGACAGGCGGAGAGATCTTCTTTGACGGTACGCGGATTGACAGGCTTCCCGCGCACAGAATCGCTCGTTCGGGAATGCGTCGAACCTTCCAGGCAGAACAGCTGTTCCCGTCGTTGAGCGTTTCGGACAACATCGCCGTGGCCAACCACTACCTCGGCGGGCGGCGCACCAAAGGGGACGTGGAAACTGCCTTGGAGACAGTCGGAATCACCAAGTACAGAGATGATCCGGCGGCGGACATACCACTGCTGGCAAAAAAGAAGCTAATGATCGCCAGCGCCCTCGTCTCACAGCCGCGGCTCTTGCTGCTGGATGAACCAGCCGGGGGCCTCAACGATGAGGATCAGGCTGAACTAATCCTGCTTTTGCGTGAACTTCAGAAGGGCGGCCTGACACTGCTGATCATTGAGCATGTACTCAGTCTTATCCGCGACCTGGCGAAACGGATGGTCATCATGTCATCCGGCGAAGTCCTGGTTGAAGGAACCCCCGACGCCGTTCTTTCGGATCCGCGGGTGATGGAGGCATATCTGGGGAAGGCCGCAGCATGAACGCCGATCAGGAGACCGTCAGCCCACTGCTCCGCGTCAGTGACCTGGCGGCCGGATATGGACGCCTGCCTGTCGTCAGATCACTTTCCATGGACATCGCCCCGGGTGAAGCCTTGGCCTTGTTGGGTCCCAACGGTCATGGAAAGACGACCGCCCTGCGCGCCATCTCGGGCCTTGGCAGGATCTCTTCGGGTCAGATTGTCTTCGATGGCAGCGATATCACCGGGACGCCCGCCTATAAGGTAGTCAACCAGGGAATGATGCATGTGCCCCAAGGCAATCAGCTCTTTCCCAGGCTCACCGTCAGGGAGAACCTGGTATTGGCAGGTGGGATCCCGGCGGCCAGGGGCCAGCGGGAAGAGACTCTTGAAACGGTCCAGGGACTGTTTCCCAAGCTCCTGCAACGTCGAGGGCAACTTGTGGGCACGCTGTCCGGAGGCGAACGCCAAATGGTGGCCATCGGAATGGGCCTTATGGCCAAGCCCAAACTTCTTGTGCTGGATGAACCAACTCTCGGGCTGGCACCCAAGATCCGGTACGAAATCCTTGAGACACTTCACGAAGTCCGACGACTGGGCCTATCCCTGATAGTCGCCGATGGCGATATTGAGTTCCTCTTCGAACTCGCGGACCGGTGGCATCTTGTGGAGCTCGGGCGGATCGTCTCCAGCGGGACCACCGACATCAAGCCCAGTCACGAGGAAGTCATGGATATGTACGTCGGCTCGCACCCGTCATCCGCTACCAACAACATTGAGGGAAACAAGCATGTCTGACGCGCTCCTTTCCATCCTCGTCTCAGCCCTCGTGCTCGGGTCGCTGTACTCATTGATGGCAAGCGGACTGTCCCTCATTTGGTCCACGCTCGGGGTCTTCAACTACGCTCACGGCGCGCTCCTGCTGCTGGGCGCGTACCTTATCTGGACGTTCTCAGAGAAGGTCGGGCTCCCGGTACTTCTCGCTTTCGCGGCTGCGATTCCCTTGCTGGCCTTACTGGGTATGCTCCTGGACCTCGTCGCGGTCCGGCCTTTCATCAGCAGGGCAAACGGAACTCTCTTGGTCATGGTTTCGACCCTCGCCATCGCCAACGCCGTCGAAGGTGCTGCACAACTAATCTGGGGACCGCAGAACAAGCAGATAAAGGCCGTGAGCACCTCAACATTTGCCTTGGGCGACGTAAAAATCGCAAGCTCCACCCTCATTGCCCTGGCCCTGGCATTAGTTCTAGTCGTAGGACTGATTACGTTGCTGCGCAAGACGAAGTGGGGGATGGCGGTCCGGGCAGTGGAACAAAACCGGGACATGGCAATGCTCGTCGGAATCAGGCCAGCGCGCATATACGCCGGCGTATTTGCGGTGGCGTCAATTCTGGCCTGCGCCGCTGCCTTCGTCTACGGAACGACCACCACCATTACGCCCACCAAGGGATTTGAACCCCTGTTGACGGCCTTTGTCGTCCTGGTCTTCGGCGGGTCGGCGACTTTGTGGGGAACCTTGGTCGGCGCCTTCACCATAGGCCTGTTGGAGGCGGGCACAACGTACTGGCTCGGTCTGCAATGGAGCCCTGTAGCCGTATTCCTCGTGCTGGTCCTCATCATGCTGGTCCGCCCCCAAGGTCTAGTGAAAGGACGTTCGTGATGAACATTCTTGGATCCCTCAAGCCCTTCGCGACGTGGCCGTTGCTCTTGCTTGCCGCCGCCTTGCTGCCGTATGTCGTCATCAGCGGCTCTGCACGCCTGCTGGCCGCGACAGCACTCATTTACGCCCTGCTCGCGGCCAGCTGGAACCTGACGCTGGGTATCGGCGGTATCTTCAACTTCGCACACGTTGGCTTCTTCGGGGTCGGTGGCTACGCGATGGCCGTTGCCACAGTGACATGGGATATGAATCCATGGCTTGGGCTCATACTGGCAACCGTTGCCGGTGGGCTGGCTGGTGCCCTGGCCTATATCCCGGTGATACGCATGCGAGGCATCTACATCGCACTTATCACCTTCGTCTTCGTGCAGCTCTGTTACTACCTGGTGTTGGCCATTCCCGGAATCACCGGCGGATCCAGCGGACTGACAGGCGTACCGGCTCTGAGCGTAGGAGATTTTTCCTTCGCAAAGTACTCGGGATTGGGTTACTTATGGTTGCTCGGCGGGGCAGTGGTCCTGCTCCTGGTTCTGCTCCGGACCACCCTTCGCAGCCCGTTCGGCAAGAGCCTCATCGCACTGCGCGACAATGAAAACCTTGCCGTGAGCCGCGGAATGAACCGCATAAGGCAGCATCTCCTTGCCTTCATCCTCAGCGGAGCAGTCGCCGGCGTCACAGGAGCCCTTTATGTTGCGTACTTCCGCGTTGCGGACGTCACACTCTTCAGTTTCGGATTCGTCACCCTTGGCTTGAGCATGATCTTCCTCGGCGGTACCGGCCACATCTGGGGTCCGGTCCTGGGGGCATTGATAGTCACCGTCATCGACCGCCAACTCACTGACCTTGGGCCTGTGCGTGCGATCATCATCGGCGTTGGAACCCTTCTGGTTCTCATTTTCCTTCCACGCGGCATTTCCGGGCTCTTCGAAGACGTATGGACCAGAGCGCGGAGGCTACTTCCGGGAAACCCGAACAAATCCGCCCATAGAGCACTCCAAAAACCCGCAAGCCGGACTATGGAAGTCGAGGAGACCACGCATGTCCATTGATTCCACTGCCCGAGCAGAGCAGAACCAGCGAAAGGCGGTCCTGGACGCTGTGGATCGTCTGGCGCCCAGGATCGTGCAGTCCGTCGCCGACGCAGTCAGGATCCCGAGCATAAACCCCAAGTATCCCGGTCAGGACTACCAGAAGCTTGTGGGCGGCGAGGGTGAGGTGAGCGCCCTCATGAACGATCTTCATCGCGAAGCCGGGGCCTCTACGGAACTCGTCACAGTTGAGAAGGGCCGGGACAATGCTTGCGGGCGGATTGCCGGAACGGGCGGTGGCCGCTCGCTGCTGCTCAACGGGCACGTCGATGTTGTGCCGCCCAACCGGGAAGGTCTTTGGGATCACGCGCCGTTCTCCGGGTTGATTACCGATGACGCGGTTCATGGCAGGGGAGCTACGGATAACAAAGCCGGCACAGTCGCCACGGCATATGCTGCCATCGCATTAGCCACCGCAGGTATCCGGCTCAAAGGAGACCTCGTACTGCAGGCGGTCGTGGGAGAAGAAGTCGGTGACCACCTCTCGGGTACAACGGCAGCCTTACAGGCGGGATATGGGGCCGACGCCGCAATCGTCTGCGAACCGTCGAACTTCTCGGACGCAGCCCCCAATCTGGTTCCCACCACGCCGGGCCTGCTGTGGTTCTCGCTGTCCCTTGTCGGCAAAGCTGCGCACTCCGGATTGCGGGGTCTTACCATTCATCCAACCCTTGAGGGCGAAGCTTTGGGCGTCAATACCATCGATAAGTTCTGGATCATTTATCACGCCCTGCGGCAGTTGGAAGATACTTGGGCGCGGCGTGACAGGCACCCCCTGTTCCAGCCGGGCTACTTCAATCTCTTGCCCGGGGTGATCCGTGGAAACCCGGAGGGCGTCCTGGTCCCGTTCTTCCTCGCCGACACCCTCACAGTGGAATACTGCGTCTACCATCACCCTGAGCGAAGCAACGACGAAGTCATCGACGAGATCGAACGAACCGTGCGTCAAGCTTGTGCCAACGATCCCTGGCTGAGCGCTCACCGACCCGAATTCGACTGGAAGCTCCTATGGCCGCCGTACACCGCGCCGGCCAGCCATGAACTCATCCCCGTGGTCATGAAGGCCCACAGTGATTCCGTCGGCGGGTTTGACCTGGCCACCCCTCCTGAACAAGAGGGGTTCCTCGGTGTCTGTGATCTCACATGGATGGATGCCCAAGGCATCGACGGGCTAGTTTACGGTCCTGGGGTTGGCCGAACCGCGCACGCGGAAAACGAATACGTGCCAATCCACCAGATCATTACGGCAGTAAAGACGTATGCCCTATCTGCAATGGACTTTTGCGGCGTCTCGGGTACTGAATCCAACATCAATCCACCCACGACCGCCCGGAGGCGCCCGTGAACACCCCCGATATCTTCGTTGCTACCTGCGATCTCGCTGGTCAGGTCAAAGGACGAGGCGCACCCGGCGAAGCCTACAGCTCTGTCCTTCGCTCCGGACTGGGCTGGGTGCCGGCCAACCTTGGCATTTCGGCTTTCGGCAGCATTGCGCCGGGCAGCGCCTTCGGTTCAACCGGCGACCTGCGCCTTATGCCGGACGAGGCCACGGAAATCACCGTGGCCGATGGCCCCAAAGAGACCGGGCTCAGGATTCTGCTCGCCGACCAAACACAACCTGACGGAACCGACTGGGACTGCTGTCCCAGGACCTTCCTGCGCCGAGCCATCAGCGACTTTCGAGAGCAAACGGGCCTGCGCGTTATCGCCACCTTCGAACACGAGTTCGTTGTGGAGGGCCTGCCTCAATCAGCCCCTTTTTCCTTGCGCAGGCACCTGGACGCCGATCCGTTCGGAATGGACCTGCTGCGTCTTTTGACGGATTGTGGTCTCGCACCCGAGAACTGGTTGCCCGAATACGGGGCGAATCAGTTTGAAATCACGGTGGAACCGAGCGACCCCCTCACTGCAGCAGACAGGGCGGTACTCTTGCGCGAATTGGTCCGCGATTTGGCAATCCGACGCGGCCTCAGAGCTTCCTTCGCACCGCTTCAGGAACCAAACGGTACCGGTACCGGCGTCCATGTCCACATCAGTTTGGTGGACGACGGCGGTACTCCGGTTCTGTTCGACGCCACCCGTCCGGGGCGTCTATCCGAGGTTGGATCAAGATTCAGCGCAGGAATCCTGCGTCACGCCGAAGCGCTGACGGCCTGGACAGCGCCAAGCCCAGTTTCCTTCATGCGCCTGGCGCCGGATCGATGGAGTGTAGGGGGAATATTCCTGGCGGAACGAAACAGGGAGGCTCTTCTACGAATCTGCCCGACCAGTTCGGCAGGTGGATCTGCTCCGGACCACCAGTTCAATCTTGAGTACAGGGCAGCGGATGCAACCGCCAACCCGTGGCTCACGCTTGGTGTCCTGCTCCGGGCCGGTCTTGCCGGAATCGTGGGCGGCGACGAGTACCCCGAACCAGACATTTTCCCGGAGACGGCAGACCCGGCTGAATTGAACGACGTACCTCGACTGCCTCGTACACTCGAGGACGCACTCCTGGCATTGGAAAAGGACCAGAGCGTGACGTCGTGGTTCCATCCTGATCTGTTGGCAACGTATTTGGCGGTCAAGCGGCATGAGCTCGCCCATGTGGCCACTCTCGACGATGCTGCCCGAGTCAAAGCGGTATCTGATGTCTACTAATTCCGTAGAAGATCTCCTGACCGCCATCGAGGAAATCCCCTTGGTGGACCACCATGTCCATGGAGCGTTGAAGGATGACGTTGACCGGTCCTCGCTGGAGGAACTGCTGACGGAGTCGGACAGGCCTATTCCTGAATGGATGACGCAATTCGATTCGCAGTTGGGATTCGCGATTCGTCGTTGGTGTGCGCCGTTGTTGGGCCTATCTGCACATGCGAGTGCCGACGCGTACTTTGAACGGCGTGTGGGGCTCGGGACGTCGGAAGTAACCTCTCGCCTGCTCCAGTCTGCGGGGATAGGTCATTTCCTGGTCGAAACCGGATATCGCGGTGATCAAATCCACGGCCTTTCGGGGATGGAGCGAATCAGCTCAGCCACCGTAGGTGAGGTTGTCAGACTCGAATCCGTAGCGGAGTCTTTGGCGTGGGAAGGCGTATCAGCCGCCGATTTCGCTAACGCCTATACGGCCCGGCTAGCGCTGGCAACGGAGAACGCCGTGGGAGTCAAGAGCATCATCGCCTACCGACATGGGTTCGACTTTGATCCAATCCGGCCGTCCAAAGAAGAAGTGGTGAAGGCGGCTGCTTCCTGGCTCCGTCTGGTAGCAGCCGGCTACTCGCTTCGTGTTGCGGATCCTGTGCTTTTGCGCTTCTTTCTGTGGTCGGGCGTCGACCGTGGTCTGCCCATTCAAATGCACACTGGATACGGTGATCCCGACTTGCGTCTGGACCGCTGCGACCCGTTGCTGCTGGTTCCCTGGTTGAAGCTCATTGAATCATTGAAGGTGGACGTACTCCTTCTCCACTGCTACCCGTTCCATCGTCACGCGGGCTACCTTGCGCAGGTATTCCCGCATGTCTACTTCGATGTCGGGCTTGGGACCAACTACACAGGCGTTCAGTCTCTGGAACTGATCAAAGAGTCTTTCGAATTGGCACCTTTCTCCAAGATCCTGTTTTCAACGGATGCATGGGGGCCTCCGGAACTCCATTACCTCGGGGCGCGACTATGGCGCGAAGGAATGGGCAAGGTCCTGGGGGCTTGGGTTCGCGATGGGGACTGGGCTGAGGAGGATGCCATTCGAGTGGTTCACATGGTCGGAAGGGATAACGCGGTGCGCGTCTACGAGCTGGGGGAGAAGTGAACTCTGAACTGTTTGAGGTGCTCAGGAGACGCATTGACCAGGAGATTCCGCGTGCAATAGAACTGCGCCACAGATTGCACAGCAGGCCGGATTTATCCGGTTCCGAGGGGCCGACTCTTGAGCTGGTCTTGAACGCATTGCCTGACGACCTGCAAACCAGGTTTGTGGCCGGAACAGGGGCAGTACTGCGAATCGGGGGGCCGGGCAGGGCGATCGCTATCCGGGCTGAGCTGGATGCGCTGCCTGCGCTGGAAGAGTCCGGACTCGATTGGGCTTCCCAAAGGCCTGGTGTCATGCACGCATGTGGGCATGATATCCATCTGGCCGCCGTCGTTGCCTTGGCCAGGGCTGTCCACTCAACACCCGGCGCAGCTCCCATGGCACTGGTCTTGCAACCCAGGGAAGAAACGTACCCGTCCGGGGCAAAGGACATCTGCGCAGCAGGGATACTCACGGAGGAAGACGTGCGGGCCACAGTTGCGGCTCATGTTCAGCCGCTGTTACCCGGAGGGACAGTGGCGTGCACACCGGGGGCCGTGAATGCATCATCGGACGAGTTCACCATCAACATTAATGGAAGAGGCGGCCACGCTGCCTACCCGCACATTGCAGCGGATCCTGTCCTGGCGCTGTCCCACGTTGTGGTCTCTTTGCAAAACATCGTGAGCCGGAACGTGGATCCCATGGATTCGGTAGTCCTCACCATTGCTACGCTTCAGGCTGGTACCGCGGCCAACGTCATTCCGGGTACCGCCGCCGCCCGGGGAACTGTCCGCACTATGGCCACGCCAGTGAGGGAGGAAGTGCTGCGGCGTCTTGCAGACACAGTCCGCCTGGTTGCAGCTGCGCACGGCTGCAGCGGCGAAGTCAGCGTCACCGAAGGTGAACCCGTCCTGGAAAATGATGCGCATGTGGTCAAGGCGACTGCCCCTCTACTGCTGGCTCTGGGCTTGGAAGTGGACAGTAATCTCAGGTCTGCGGGTTCCGATGATTTTTCGTATTTCTCGGAAAGGATGCCTTCTTTGATGATGTTCGTAGGTACCAGCGGAACCGGGGAACGGTTGCACTCAAGCACTTTCGTGCCCCATGACTCTCACGTCCATGATGTAGCGCATGCGCTCCTGGCTGGATACGTAGGCGCCGCCAGGACGTTACTGCCCGCTCACGGGCTGCCCCTGGTCGCTGCCCCAACAGGCTGACGGCAGGCTAGCGCTCAAGCCGTTCTGGGTTTCCTGATTGAATGGGGATAAAAGCGGTGGAGTTCACACTAACTTCCAGCTTTGCCGGCTATGCAAGAAAGGAACGCCATGACGCAGTCCGGACAATTTGAACAGTCTGAGAACCAATCTGCCCGGTTGACCCTGGCGGACCGAATCCGTCAAATTCAGGGTTCACTTTCCCCGGCAGAGCACAAGCTGTCCCGCGTGTTCCTCGCCAACTACCCGACGGCAGGGCTCGAGTCCACCATTGAATTTGCCAAGAAAGGAAATGTCAGTGCCCCCACCGTGCTGAGGTTCGTTAGCAGATTGGGCTTCAACAAGTACCGGGACTTCCAGGATGCCCTACGCGAAGAAGTGCAGGCGCGGCGGGCATCGCCCCTGACCCTCCAAGGCAAAATACGAGTTGATTCAGCCGCTCCAGAATTGGCTCAGTCAGTGGCAGAGACGGCGGTCGAGGGCATCGAGAGCACGGTCGCCTCGCTTCCGGAGCATGAGTTCGACCGTGCCGTTGCGCTTCTATGCAATACGTCACTGGACATTACTTCGATCGGTGGCAGGTTCTCTCACCTGCTGGCCACCTACTTGGACTTGCACCTTCGCCTGATGCGACCCAACACCGCGGTGCACGCCCAGCATCCGAACAATGACTCCACGTTCATAGCTGACCTCAGCAAACGCGATGTCTGCGTCTTCTTTGATTTTCGCCGCTACCAGAAAGACACCGTTGACCTGGCAAAGGCAGCCCGCGAGAAGGGGGCAAAGATTGTCCTCCTCACGGACCCGTGGCTCTCTCCGGTTTCATTTGTCGCGGACGTCGTTCTGCCGGCGCGGGTGGAGGCAGCAGGTTCGTTCGACAGCATCGTGCCGGCAACGGTGTTGGTGGAAGCCCTCATCGCAGCGGTCCACGTCAAGCTTGGACCGACGGCCGATGACCGTATGCGCATTTTGGAAGCCAGCCATGGCGCCGTGCTGGCCGATTAGTCCCCGACGCAAGTTTCTATCGGCCGCCGGAACTGAAGTCTTCAAGCATGGAAAGTCCAGCCTCTGGGTCACTTTATGGCCTTCGAGGATCCTTGCTTCGAGGGCCAGAACTCAGGTCCAGAATTCGTCCGCCTTGGCGGTGTCCTCGAAGAACTCCCGGCCCTCGACAACCTTTCCGTCGCCGAGCACGAACACGATGGCCGACGCCACGTCCAAAGTCTTCCCGTTGTTTTCCGCGTGGCTTTGCTGGATCCCCACGGTGTGGTTTTCCCCGCCGACGATGTCCTGGACATGCGCCTGGAACGACCCCTGGGAGCGTGAGCCCAGCTCACCAAAGTAGGCCAGTATGGCTTCGCGTCCTTCTTTCTTGCCTGACAGCACGCCGCTTCCTGCCGCGTACCAGACTGCGTCCTCCGCGAACAATTCGCCAAGGGTCGCCAAATCCCCGGTGTTGAAGGCTTCGTACCCCCGCCGAACGAGTTCAGCGTTTTCTGCAGCTCCCATTTCGAACACCCCGTCATCCTTGTCGGTATTTTTACAACGGCCTAAGCCGGTTGACCCAACCAGTATCCGCTTCGGTATCCGGACGCTCAAGAGGAAGCGCTCGGTCAGGTCACGTCGTGGGAGCTTCCCGGCGCACTACTCGTTGACACGAGAGAATGACATGAATTTGCGCGTGTCCAAAAGAGGTCACCGGAGCGTGGACTACGCGTGCGGTTGGCTGCTATAGACACCCCGCATCGGCGATTAGTGTCCCACGGATGTCCGGGTTCTAAGGAAATGGGACGTCGCCAACTTTGACTGGTAGTTCGGGTGCGCATCTTTAACGAGGCAGTTAGTCTTAGCTCTACAAGACTCTGGGGGAGCAAGAGATGAAACCAATCACCGTCGACGGCGGCAAGGGCACAGTGGAACTCGACGCCCAAGGAATTCTCTACCTGGTGTGGCAACCGGGGACTGTGCTGGAGGCCGATGACGTACATGCAGCGATGGCAAAGGTCAATGAGGTTGCCGACGGTGCCGAGTACCCGATGCTGATCGACATAGCCAACACTCAAGCGGTGACCCTTCAGGCCAAGTCCGTTTTCAGCGTCAAGTGCGCCGCTTCACGAATTGCCCTGCTTGGCTCAAGCCCGCTCAATCGGGTCATTGCCAACTTCGCCATGGCACGGCGGAAACTCCCGTGTCCCACTCGGTATTTCACCTCCCGCGATGAGGCGATGTCCTGGCTTCTCCAGGCACCCGTTTCCTGACACCACCGTGCCCATATCCAACGAAATCGGACAAGACTGACCGTCTGGGTCCGTTCAGAAGCAGCATTTGCGACGAATTGCACGCCTTTGTCTGTTCATTCGGGTGCGCATATTCAAGCAGGCAGTTTAGTCTTAGCTCCATAAGACTCTGGGGGAGAAAATGAAGCCAATCACCGTTGATGGCGGCAAGGGCACAGTGGAACTCGATGCCGAAGAAGTTCTCCACCTGGTGTGGCAGCCGGGGACTGTTCTAGAGGCCGACGACGTACATGCGGCGATGGCAACGGTCAATGAGCTTGCCGCCGGTGCCGAGTACCCGATGTTGATCGACATAGCGAACACTCAGGCGGTGACCCGTCAGGCCAGGTCAGTTTTCAGCGTCAAGTGCGCCGCTTCACGGATTGCCCTGCTTGGCTCAAGTCCGGTCACTCGTGTCATTGCCAACTTCGCAATGGCACGGCGGACGCTCCCGTGCCCCACTCGGTTTTTCACCTCCCGCGATGAGGCCATGTCCTGGCTACTCCAGACAACCGTTCCGTAACGCTGGCCACGGCCTCTTCAGGGCCGGGGGCCGCGAGATTGATCAAGACCGTTGAGAACTGCCCAGGGATCACTTAGCGTGAACGCAATTACGCGGTGGGGGATCGGGACTATCGCGAATTCGGATTGACTCGCTTCTGTTCTGTAGAAAGTCCTGGCATGAATATTGGTAGAGCCTTTGCCGCCCAGAATGGAATGACCCTCAGGAGTGGTTCCCGGACAGAACGGACTTACCAAACAATCCACCTCGTCGGGATCTGGCTCCTTGCTCTGATCATGATTGTCTTGCCACCTCTGGCTGCTTTTCAGGGTCTGCCAGGAATTGCTTTTACCTCAGCCGTCGTCCTGCTCGGCTCGCTGGCTCTTTTCCCCTTGAAGGTCCAGAGACTCCCATTGGCCCTTAACCCGGCTACTGGAGCAAGGGCGAAACCCCCTGAGGAGCAGCATCGAGATAGATGGCCCCATTCCTTGGCTTGGTTTGCGGGTTTCTGTCTAGCCGCTTGGTATTTGGGCACGATCTATGCCCGATTTGGGTAGGGATCTCCCAGCAGGTGCGACCAACAGGCGCTCAGCCTTCCGTGTTTTTAGGCCGCTGGGCGCAAACAACGGATTCACAAACACATGGGCTCTCGCTGGTGTTGCGTTCCTCTCTAGTGGAAGCTGAGTAATTGCTCCTACCGGCCTTTATTGGCCGACTCTTGGGTATGTTTTCCAGCGGGCGGTGTCCCGATGACTGGTATAGGCGCCGTGTCGAAGAATCGGTATTCCGTGTCCGGAATCCGGATGGTGCCGGCCGCCTCCGCTTTGTCCCGGAGGAAATCGTGATCATCACGGGTAAGTACAACCTGCCCGTGCACGTCGTACTCGACGTCCTTGTATTCTTCGTTGCTGATTCTGCTCGATAAGGCTTGGGGCAGAACGAGGCTTGCCGGATTCTCCAAGAGCCATGTCCGGATCTCGGAGTCGAGCCGATTCCATTCGTGCATAATGCTCATTGCCGTGGACGTCCCCTTCTGCTGGTTTTTGCCGGGTGGTAGTGAATTCCACTCAGATTACGCCTGCCGTTTAGCCGACGATAGAGCTGTGGACCACCCGCTCCAGGATCTGCTGGTTTCGCTCAGCAGCTTCCATCCACGGTCCGAGCTCTGGCCCGCCGCCTTCCCGACAGGAGCCCGAGAGCTCTCTCTCAAAAAATTCTCGCTTTTTGCGGCATGAACATTTCCTATCACGCACTCCTTTGACTGGAGACCGACCTTGCCGGACGCAATCGGTCAGTCTCCGCAACATATGTTTGGCCGTCGGCTGTGGGGTCTGTCGGTCACTGTTCATTGGAGAGAATCCCTTGAAGTATCTGCTTGGGAAAATAACCGCCTTCGTTACCGTATTAATGGTCGTTTTTGGCGCACTTTTATTGGGGGTGCTCCACCTGACTGCACCAGCTCACGCCTACGAAGTAGCAACCAACCAGGCAAACGTCACCGGTGGGGCGGCTATTTTGACGATGCCGGGATCCGGTCTAACCACCACGTATGACCAGTCGGGCTATACCGACCTCGTGGGGCAGACAACGATGGGCAGCCGTGGATATGTGGCCTCTGATTTCTCACAAAACGTAGGAACCGGGGCCCCGGCTGTTGAATTCGCAACCAACGCAATCAACGACTGCCCAGCGGTAGGCACCTGTACAGGCTTGGGGACCATCACTATCACTTTCAGTCAGCCGGTGAGGAATCCTGTGCTCAACATCGCTGGCGTCGGTGGAAACGTGAACTGGTACGAAAACAAGAAAGGACCTGTCGACAAGCAGTCCCAGCTCCACGCCGTGTTGAATCTCGCAACCACGGGGTTGACCATGACCAAGCTTTCCGGCGGAAACCTCAGCGTGTCGGGAAATGCAATCACGGCGACCAACGACAACGCGGGTACTCGGTGCGAGACGACTACCCAAACGAACGATCCTCAGCCCGTGAATGCACAGGCGACTGCAGCCTGTGGGTCTGTCCGTATCAACGGAGTCGTCACCTCTCTGGCTTTCGACATCAGCGCGGTCTTCGTGCAGGCCACCAGCGCGCTTCCGCCATACACCAACAACGACGTCCAGAATCCAAACCATAACGCGGACAACTACGTCATTGCGATGACCGTCCCGCAGGATTTCGGTGACGCGCCTGTTTCGTACGATCAAAACAACCTCGGCCAAAACGACGCGGCGCGGGCTGTTCTGTCGGATGTGACGCTTGGGCCGAACGTGACTGAGGATAACGCGACGGTTGCCAATGGCACCGCCTCGCCGAATGCGGGTCTGACGGCGGCCCAGGACCTGATGGACGACGGCGTGGTCCTGGCACCGATGGTGCAGGGTGCTACCAGCTACTCCACGACGGTGGCGATCAGCGGGGCCAGCAAGTCCGGCACGACCTGCGGGTGGATTGACTTCAACAAGAGCGGGAAATTCGATAACCCTGCCGAGCGGGCCTGCGCCACGTTCGCTGCGGGCGCCACGAGTGCCACACTGACCTGGGTTGTCCCTGCGGGGGTGACTGCGGGGACGACGTATGCGCGGTTCCGGATCGGCTACACGACCAGTCAGGTCCAGCTTCCGATCGGACCGTCTGATTCCGGCGAGGTGGAAGATTACATCTTCACGGTCGCTCCGGCGGCTGCTCCGGCGATCACGCTGGTGAAGACGGTGAACAAGACCATCCTGGTGGCCGGTGAAACGGCCACGTACACGTTCGTGGCGAAAAACACGGGCAACGTGACGTTGACCTCGGTGGTCATTACCGAGACCCAGTTCTCCGGAACCGGCACCATGTCCGCGCTGTCCTACGCCTGGCCGGGCCTTCCGGGCATCCTTTTGCCGGGGCAGTCGGTGACCGCGACCGCAACGTATGTGGTCACGGCGACCGATGTGACCACGGGGTTGCTGACCAACACGGCGAAGGTCACCGGGAACCCGCCCCTGGGGTTGCCCGTCACGGCGGTCGATGACGCGCAGGTGACCGCACCCCCGGCGTGGAAGATCAAAAAGACGGCGACGGTCAACGGGTCTGTTCCCGCGAACGGGTCCGTGACTCCGGGCCAGACCATCGTGTACACGGTCACCGCGACCAGTATCAGCGGCACCATCACCGGTGTTGTGCTGAAGGACAACCTGGGGGAGGTCCTGGATGACGCGACGTTCGTGTCCGGGTCCGCGTCCCTGGTAATCGGCACCGGAGCCCCGGTGGCGGTGGCCAACCCCGTGCCGCCGTCGACGCTGCTGACCACCGCTGCGTTCACTCTGCCGGCCGGGCAGACGGCCACCTTGAAGTACAGCGTCGTGGTCAAGACAGGGGCGTGGAACAAGGAGCTCGTCAACATGGTGACGGGTACGGCGACGACCACCGCACCGCAGACCTGCGCACCAGGCTCCAGCGCCCCGGGACCTGACTGCACCACCACCCACCGCACGCCGGCCAAGCTGTTGATCGAGAAGATCGGCGAGTCCTCCGGCGGTACATGGGTTCCGATGGCCGGCTCCACCTGGGCGGTGCACGCCGACAACAACGGAACCCCCGGCACCGTGCTGGGAAGCCCGGCCGTCACCGCCGTGACCGGGCAAACGGGCCGGTTCCAACTCGAAGGAATCCAGCCCGGAACGTACTGGCTTGCAGAAACCAAGGCCCCGGCCGGGTTCAACCTCCTCGCCGAACCGGTGAAATTCACCATCGCCGCCACCGGTGCCCTCACCCTGGGCCAGGGTGCGGGTGGCGGGGTCGTGACCAGCACCGACACGGACGGTGACGGGATTTTCCTGCTCACGGTCCGGGACGTGCCCGCACTGGAGTTGCCCGAGTCCGGCGGCATCGGCTGGTGGCCCTTCACCACCACAGGATCGGTCTTGGTGCTGGCCGCCCTGGCCTTGGCCCTGGCCGCCAACCGCCGCCGCCAGCAGGAGCCCACCACTACCTGACACCGGTCCACTACCACCCGGCACTAGCCGATCAGCACCTAGAAGAAGAGTTCCCCCCCGGCCCCGCATGCATGTTTGCGGGGCGGGCGGTGCATGTCCATCTCCAAGTACCACCAGCATGAAAAACCATCACGATGAAAGAGGAAAACACAGTGAGTAATCACCACACCGGGCGGGTTTGGAAGACCGCCGCCGCCACGATCGCCGGGGCGGTGTTGGCGATGTCCTTCTCCGTGGCCCCGGCTTCGGCCGCACCGTTGGTTGACGGGGACCAGACCGGTTCCATCACGGTCCACAAGTTCGAACGCCCCGCCACTCCGACGGGCCTGCCGAACAACGGCACGTCCGTGGACACCACCGGCCTGACACCGTTGGCCGGTATCGAGTTCACGATCCAGCAGGTCAACACCATCGACCTGTCCACCAACGCCGGCTGGGACGCCGCGCACAACCTTTCGGGCGTGTTCGCCCCGGCCAACCCGGCGGCCTCGATCACCGGTGCCGGCTACACCCTGGGCGCTGCCCAGGCGAAAACCACCGACGCTGCCGGGACCGCCGGTTTCACCGCGTTGCCTGTTGGCCTGTACCTGGTGACCGAAACGAACTACCCGGCCGGTGTGACACCGTCGGCCCCGTTCCTGGTGTCCGTGCCGTTGACGGACCCGGATAACAAGGACAACTGGATCTACGACGTCCACGTCTACCCGAAGAACTCCGTTGCCGGGGCCGAGAAGACCGTCACGGATGCCCCTGACGTGAAGCTCGGGGACCAGATCGACTTCACCATCACCGGTGACATCCCGAACGAAGCCGTCATCGATGGCTACAAGATCGTGGACGTCCTGGACCCGAAGCTGACCTACGTCGGCGCGTCCGCGACCCTCGTTGACGGCACGCCCATCACGGCCGGCACGGATTACACCGTGTCCTTCGACGCCGCGACCAACACCGTCTCGGTCATCTTCACCGCCGCCGGCCGGGCCAAACTGGCAGCCCACACTGACACCCGGGTGCAGGTCATGGTCAACACCAAGGTCAACACCATTGGTGAGATCGAAAACGAAGCCCTCGTGTACCCGAACGCTGCCAGCTTCACTGTCGCACCGGGCCAGCCCGGTGGCCCGGTCGTCACGCCCCCGGTCGTGACCAAGTGGGGCGAAATGACGCTGCAGAAGGTCAACCAAAACGGTGCAGCCCTTGCCGGCGCCGCGTTCTCCGTCTACACCAACGAAGCCGACGCGAAGGCCGGCACGAACCCGGTTGACCTCAACGGCCAGACGGTCTTCACCGTCGCCGCGGACGGCACCCTGACGATCTCGGGCCTGCGGTACTCGGACTGGGCCAACGGCGCAGCCGTCGCACCCGGAACCCCGGACTACCGCACGTACTACCTGGTAGAGACCACCGCCCCGGCAGGGTATGAACTGCTCGCCGAGCCGGTGTCCTTCCTGATCAACGGCACCACCACCACGGTCGGCATCGACCTTGAAGTGAAGAACATCCCCTCCAACAGCGGCTTCCAGCTGCCGCTGACCGGTGGCGTCGGAACCGGCATTCTCTACGCAGCCGGTGCCCTCCTCGTCGTCGGTGCAGCCCTGATGGTCGTCCGCAACCGCCGCACCAGCAACAACTAACACCAACACCAACCAACACCAGCAACAGCACCACAGCCGGTAAACAACACAGTTGGTAAACAACACAACTGGTAAACAACACCGCAGGGGCCGCTACCCGCGGCCCCCGCAGTGACCCCAAGTGGGGAAGAACGCCAACCACGCGCTCTTCCCCACTTGCATTCCCCCTTTGCACTCTTCATTCCGCCGCCGCCTGGTTGATGGTCAACTGCTGCTCTACCTTTGCCTGGCCAGCGCCCGTACCAGGGCTTTTGTCATTGAGCAGCGCTGCCATGTCAACGACACTGTCGATTGTGCCGTCGATGCCCTGCAGACTGCCTTGAGTGCAAGTTTCGGCGGGAACGAAATCTTGCGAGCCACCATCGGTGAATACAGAGCATTCCGCGTCACAAAATTGCCCGCCCGTGCACAGCATCAGCATGAATGGATCAACAGAAGCCGAAGACCCCAAGGCATTCCTGGAAGACCTGGCCGCAACGTCGCCCATTCTTGCGGCAAAGCTCGCCCGCCTGCCGGCTGAACAGGCAGCCATGATTTTTGGGGAACGGCCCGCTGAAAGCGGTATAAGCACAGGCACGCCTGGCAGCTGAGGGGAATTCTGTCGGTGCTGTGTGTCAGAGTCTTTATATGACTGCTCCACTTCTTGCCCACGCTACCGACTACGGACGTATGTACGCCCGCTCCACAACAGAGCAATTCTCTGTCCCCTCAATCACCACGGTGATAGGGCAGCAGGCGCATTCGCTGGACGGTTGGTTCAGTTATATGGGAGCAAGCAGCTTGGCCGCAGATCCCGAACTTCCCGCCTTACTGGGCAGCCCTGCAAGGATCCGGCAGGCGGTCAACAAGGCTTCCAAAGCTGCTGAGACCTACAGGGACCAAGCTGCGGCAAGAGGCGATCGCGTCCACAATTACTGTGAGCAGGTAGCCCTGCGCGCCCTGGGTCGTCCGCATCGGATGCAGGAATGCCGCGATGAGTTGGCCTCCAACGGTGAGCAGGCCTTTGCAGCCCGATTCGACGAATGGTGGGAACTGTACAGGGTGGAGCCGCTGGCTCCGGAAATCACTGTCTGGAACAAGACAGTTGGCTATGCCGGCACCCTGGACCTCGTTGCGCGGATTAACGGGCGCATCTGCCTGATCGATTACAAGACCAAGGGCACCACCCGCGATGGCACTGTTAAGGCCCTCGACGACAAAGTCGTGATGCAGCTGGTGGCGGGGATGAAGGCGGAAGAGAGCCTCGTGGACCCGGTAGCGGGGGAGTGGGAGCCATGGAAGTTTGGTGAGAATCCCATGTTGTTGGCGGTCGCCATCGGAGAAACGGAAGTAAGGCCTCAACGAGCCAACCCGGACGTCCTTAAGCACCATTGGTGGAAGTTCTGTGCCCTGAGGCGCGTATGGGAGATGTCAGCCGATGTAACTGCGGCCGGGCAGGCACTCATGCCCGTCCCGCCGCCCTCGTTCGTGTCGCCGTCGTTGGAGTCCGCGTCCCTGGTGCCTGCCGGCGCTGGGGCGGGGGACAGCGGCAGCAGCCTGCACTCAACTAAACTGGCTTAGGCTCCGCAACAGCCGGACCAGAGTGTGACGATCGTGAGGACTGACAGCAGATGGCAATTTTGAGTATCCGAATCATTGGGGATCCGGTGTTGCGCACCGTAGCCGATCCCGTCACTGAATTCGGTCCGGAGCTCGCCAAGCTGGTCACAGACATGATGGAAACCATGGAGGACGTGGAAGGCGCAGGCCTTGCCGCTCCCCAGGTGGGCGTCAGCCAGCGCGTCTTCACCTATCGCATTGGTGGTGTTGAGGGCCACATCATCAACCCGGTCCTTGAAAACAGCGAAGATTTCCAGCCTGACGAAGTCGAGGGCTGCCTCTCCATACCTGGCCTTGGTTTCCCGGTACGCCGTCACCGCGCAACGCGCGCTACCGGCGTGGATCTCAATGGCAATCCGGTATCGGTTGAGGCGGAGGGAATGCTGGCGCGTTGCTTCCAGCACGAGACTGATCACCTGGACGGCGTCCTTTTCACGGACAGGCTTGAGGGCCAAGACCGAAAAGCCGCGCTGCGTGCCATCCGAAACGCCAACTACCACGCTGTGACCGAGCAGACCACGTCCAAGCGGGCAAGCTCTGTTGGGTCCAGCTTCGGTGGCGGTAGTTTCGGGGCTCCCGAGTGAGGGTCCTCTTTGCAGGAACCCCCGCCGTTGCCGTCCCATCCTTGGACGCCTTGGTGAAGGCCGGTTTCGACGTCGTTGCAGTCCTGACCCGCCCGGACGCACCGTTGGGACGCAAACGCGTCCTGACGCCGTCGCCGGTTGCCGCCCGAGCAGAGGAACTTGGCATCGAGGTCATTCGCGCTGCCAAGGTGGATGCTGACACTACGGCTCGAATTGCTGAAATTGCTCCAGATGTAGCCGCCATCGTGGCTTATGGGGCAATCGTTCCCCGCGCTGCCCTGGGCGTTCCCCGGCATGGATGGGTCAATCTCCACTTCTCGCTTCTGCCCGCGTGGCGTGGCGCCGCTCCAGTGCAGCGCTCCATCATCGCAGGTGATGACGTCACCGGGGCGGCCACCTTCCAACTGGAAGAAGGGCTGGATACCGGCCCGGTGTTTGGGACGCTAACCGAAACCGTGCGGACGGATGACACTTCTGGCGATCTTCTTGAGCGTCTTTCCCTGAGTGGCGCCGTCCTCCTCAGCCAGACGCTGTCCGCCATCGACGCCGGTCAGGCGGCACCGCAGCCGCAGACCGGCGAGGTTTCCCTGGCCCCCAAACTGTCGCTCGAGGACGGACGGTTGGACTGGCAGCAGCCCGCACTTGCCGTGAATCGCAGGGCACGTGGCGTGACGCCCGAGCCGGGCGCGTGGACAACGCTGGAGGGTCAACGGATCAAGCTTGAACCCGTAGGGCTCCGGCCCGACGTCACGGATATTGCTCCCGGAGCCGTCCGCGTCGATGGAAAGTCAGTGCTGGTAGGCACTGGTTCCCATGCAGTGGAATTGGGGCGGATTCAACCCGCCGGCAAAAAGATGATGTCGCCGGCCGACTGGGCCCGCGGCTTGGCTGCACCTGAGAAAGTGGTATTCGAATGAGCGAGTCCGGCCGGCGAGGCCCCAACAACAGCGGGAGCCGGGACGGTGGCGGACACGCCAATCGTGGAGGCCGCAGCGACAGCAAGCGCAATGCCCAAGGCAGGGAACGAAACAGGGGGCCCCAGAGGGGCTACTCCAACAACGCCCCATCCCAACGCACGCGCCGTGCTGATCCTGCGCGCTTGGTAGCTTACGAAGTCCTCCGCGCCGTCGCCTCGGAAGACGCGTACGCCAATCTTGTCCTTCCTGCCAGAATCCGGGAACACCGGCTGGACCGCCGCGACGCTGGTTTTGCCACCGAGCTGAGCTATGGTGCCCTGCGAGGTCAGGGCACGTATGATGCCATCCTGGCCCGCTGCGTGGACCGGCCCCTCGAGCAACTCGATCCGGCGATCCTTGATGCCTTGCGCATCGGCGCCCATCAGCTGCTCTCCATGCGTGTCCCTGCACATGCTGCGCTGGACCAAACCGTTGGCCTGGCCCGCGCGGTCATTGGCGCCGGGCCGTCTGCGCTCATCAACGCCGTCCTGCGCAAAGTCACCGCGCACACCATGGCTGAGTGGCTGGACATCCTGCTGGAGCAGGAGACCGACGAGACCAAGATTGCTGCCCTGCGTCACGCTCACCCGGAATGGATCGTCCGCGCACTTCGCCAATCGTTGGTGAATCATGGGAGATCCAAAACCGAGATTGACGCCCTGCTGGAGGCCGACAACGCGGCGCCTGTAGTGAATCTGGTTGCCCTGCCAGGGCTGGGGAACCTTGATGAAGCTTTCGAGAACGGGGCTACAGCCGGAGAGCTGGTAGAGGATTCCGCGCTATCGGCCGGAGGCGACCTTGGCCGGCTCGAGTCCGTCCGAAAGGGCACTACCCGCGTTCAGGATGTTGGCTCACAACTCGTAGCCCGCGCCGTTGCAAGCGTCGATCTCGGCGCACCTGCCCGGGAAGGAGAGCGCTGGCTGGATTTGTGCGCAGGTCCAGGAGGCAAAGCTGCCTTGCTTGCCGCCTTGGCTCACCGCGATGGCGCCACGTTGCTGGCCAACGAGCCCGCCCCGCACCGCGCCAAGCTGGTCCAGCAGGCGCTGTCTGCGGTGCCTGCGGAATCCTGGGCGGTGCGGACCGGTGATGGCCGGGAGGTTGGCGGCGAACAGCCCGACTCCTTTGACCGGGTGTTGGTGGACGTTCCCTGCAGTGGTCTGGGTGCCTTGCGCAGGCGTCCCGAATCACGGTGGCGCCGTGCACCCAAGGACATCGCGGACCTTGGTCCACTGCAGCGTGAACTGCTGATATCGGCGATCGACGCCGTCAAGCCCGGTGGCGTGGTGGCTTACGTGACGTGTTCACCTCACCCGGCGGAAACCACCGCCGTTGTGGGTGACGTCATGGGAAAGCGTGATGACCTTGAGATGCTCGACGCCGGACAGGCACTGGACGCTGTTAGCCTCACCGGAGGCCTTGGGGCCGGGCACGAGCTTACGGCCCAGCTTTGGCCGCACGTTCACCACACGGATGCCATGTTCATGGCGCTCATCCGCAAAAAGTCCTAGCTCCGCAATAAAGTACTGGTTCCGCAGGAAGTCCTACCCAGCGGCCACCCTCGCTTGAACTCAATCGATAAAACAACTGACCCAAAGGGGCTGCCTTGTCTCAGTGCTGTATCAACCCGAGCATCCTGTCCGCAGACTTCGTCAACCTCGAGGCGGAGCTGCAGCGGATCGGCAATGCCGATGCCGTGCACGTGGATGTCATGGACAACCACTTCGTTCCCAACCTGACGCTTGGCCTGCCCGTGGTACAGCGGATCCAAGCTGTCAGCCCGGTTCCCTTGGACGCGCACCTGATGATTTCAGACGCTGACCGGTGGGCACCTGCCTACGCGGACGCCGGCGTCGCCTCGGTGACATTTCATGCCGAGGCTGCCATGGCGCCGGTCAAGCTTGCCCGTGAACTGCGGGCCCGAGGCTCAAAAGCCGGTATGGCATTGCGGCCCGCCACTCCGGTTGAGCCGTATTTGGACATGCTCAGCGAACTGGACATGCTCCTGATCATGACGGTTGAACCGGGCTTTGGTGGCCAGTCCTTCCTGGACATCACCTTGCCCAAGATCCGCCGCGCCCGCGCAGCCATTGACGGATCCGGCATCGGTGTGGCCATCCAGGTGGATGGCGGGATCACTGAGGAAACCATCCTCCGCGCAGCTGAAGCAGGCGCGAACGTCTTCGTGGCAGGCTCGGCTGTGTACGGGGATGAAGACCCTGCGGCGGCAATTGATCGGCTCCGCGCGGCCGGGTCCAAGGCTGCGATGACGGGCGGCTCGGCGAAACCGTGACGACCGTCATCAGATGTTACGAAGATTGCGGGGAATAGCTCAGGCATCTCCGCAGTTGTGGCAGAATAGCAACACACATACGTGCTCCGGGGTCGGTGTAAGTCCGAACCGGCGGTTATAGTCCGCGACCCGCGCGCCTTGGGATCCAAGCAATTGGAAACCGCTGGCAAACGGTTGAACCGGTGGAATTCCGGTACCGACAGTTAAAGTCTGGATGGGAGAAGCACGTACAGTCATGCTGTGTGCGTCCTTAGAGACGCCGCGCAGTGTGCTGTCGTACACCCCCGGAGCCATCGCGGCTTACTGGGAAGGAACGGCATGGACTTTCTGCGATGGCTCTTCGAAGCACAGATTCCCGTTGGAGGATCTGCGCTTGTCTTACGCGAAGTGCTTGGCAACATCTTTGGGCTCGCCAGCGCCCTCGGCGGAATGCGCCGCAAAGTCTGGGCGTGGCCTATAGGCATCGTGGGGAATATCCTCCTGCTGACGGTCTTCCTCGGCAACGTTTTCGGCGCAGCCGCTCCCGCAACCCTATGGGGACAGGCTGCACGGCAGATCATGTTCATAACCGTCGCCGTCTATGGCTGGTACCGCTGGCAGCAAGGCCGGCAGGCCAGCACCCAAGGACGCGCAATCGTTCCGGGCTGGGCCAGTACCAAAGTCCGCATCGCCCTCATTGGGGCAATGGTGGCTGGAACGGCCGCATTGACTCCGCTCTTCGACGCACTGGGCTCCTACCCGCCCGTTTGGGCTGATGCCTGGACATTCACAGGTTCCCTGCTGGCCACGTACGGTATGGCCCGCGGATGGACGGAGTTCTGGCTCATCTGGGTAGCCGTTGACATAGTTGGCGTCCCATTGCTCTTCAGCGCCGGATACTACGCCAGTGCCGTCATGTACCTCTTCTATGGATTCTTTACGTTGACCGGTTTCTTCGTGTGGTGGCGGGCAGAGAAGCGCGAACGCGCCTCGGCTGGCCCCGTCCCGGCCGTTGTGGGAGTCGCTCCGTGACTCTGAACCCCAAATTTTTCAATACCGCCGAGACTGCGGCTATGGATGTGGCCCTTGCGGCGGCTTTGGGCGGGCCGCGTGGAGCCAACCCGTTGGTGGGCGCCGTTGTGCTCAGTCCCGGGGGCGAACAGCTCGCCGTCGGCTACCATCGGGGAGCCGGCACGGCCCATGCCGAGGCAGATGCCATTCTTGAGGCACGTCGTCAGGGCGTGGACCTTGCAGGAACCACCATGGTGGTCACCTTGGAGCCCTGCAACCACGTTGGCCGTACCGGGCCCTGCGCACAGGCCATCATTGACGCCGGGATCTCAAGGGTGATTTACGCCATCGATGATCCCCACGATCCCGCCGCGGGAGGCGCCCGTACCCTGCAAGCAGCGGGAGTCGACGTCGAATCCGGTCTCGCCGCCGACAAGGCGTTTGACCTGAACCGCGAATGGTTCGACGCCGTCGCAACCAAACGTCCTTTCGTCACATTGCACATTGCCCAGACGCTGGACAGCCGCATCGCCGCTGTGGACGGTACCAGTCAATGGATTTCCAGTCCTGAGTCCCTCGCGGACAACCACGGATTGCGGGGCCTCATCGATGCCATCCTGGTGGGCACTGGCACGGTCCTCATCGACAACCCCCGTTTGACGGCCCGGGCATCCGACGGCAGCCTGGCGCAGCGCCAGCCGCTCCGCGCCGTCATGGGTTTTAGGGAAGTTCCCGAAGATGCAGCGGTACGCGGAACCGATGGCCTCTTTGTGCACCTGCAAACCAGGGAGCCGGCGGAAGCGCTCAGCCAACTGTTCCACCAAGGCGTCAGGCACGTCATGGTGGAAGGCGGCTCCAGCATCCTCAGTACGTTCCTTGCTGCTGGATTGGTGGACGAACTGATCGTCTATCTTGCTCCAACCCTTTTGGGATCCGGAACGCCTGCGCTGAACGATCTCGGCATTACCACGTTGGCCGATGCCCAGCACTGGGCCTGGGACGACGCCGGTGGCGGGGCCGTACAGACCCTCGGCAACGACCTTCGGCTGCATTTGCGGTCAATGAGATCAGCGGTCGCTACAGCAGCGGCCAACACAACCAAGAATTCCATTCCGCGCAGTGAAGCTGCGGAATACGTCACAGGAGGACACTGATGTTTACCGGAATCGTTGCCGAACAGGGCACCGTCCTGGGTATTGACCGCGACGGCGATGCCAGCGCGACGCTGCGGCTGAAAGCCCCGACGAGCACTGAGGGCCTAGCCTTGGGAGGTTCCATCGCAGTCAATGGAGTCTGCCTCACCGCAACTCAGATTGACGGGCAGGATTTCAGCGTCGACGTCATGGGGGAGACCCTGGTCCGCACCACCATCGGCGAGTTGGCCGCGGGCGATACCGTGAACCTTGAGCGCTGCGTCCCTGCCGGCGGGCGCCTGGACGGCCATGTGGTCCAAGGACATGTTGACGGCGTGGGTGAGCTGCTGGAACGGGAGCCGCTGGGCAACTGGGACCGTTTGCGCTTTGGCGTCCCTGGGCCGCTGGCACGGTACATTGCCGAGAAGGGTTCGATCGCCGTCGACGGTGTTTCGCTGACCGTGACGGCCGTGAGCGCCGCAGCTGAAGCGTCTCCATGGTTCGAAGTAGGCCTCATCCCTACGACTCTGGAGGAGACAGGACTGGGGGCCAAGCCTGTTGGTGCACGGGTGAACCTGGAAGTGGATGTGCTTGCCAAGTACACCGAGAGGCTCCTGTCCTTCGCTCCGCAGGGCTCACCGGCGCACCGCGCAAGCGCGGAAACGTCCAGCGAGGAAACGGCCAGCGAGTCAGCCGGGAACCAGGAGGCTGCGCGATGAGCACCCCGACCAAGACGGTCTCGGCGCCGACGGGCCGTACAGGCCTGGATCCCGTGGAAGCTGCGATTGCGGCGATGGCTGCCGGCCAAGCAGTCATCGTGGTGGACAACGAAGACCGCGAGAACGAAGGCGACATCATTTTCGCTGCCGAACATGCCACGCCCGCCCTCATGGGGTGGACCATCCGGTATTCATCTGGCGTCATTTGCGTTCCGCTTGAAGCGGAACGTGCGGATGCCCTGGCGCTTCCGCCCATGGTGGCAGTCAATGAGGACGCCAAAGGCACTGCCTACACTGTTTCCTGCGATGCGGCCATCGGAGTGAGCACTGGTATCTCGGCCACGGACCGCGCGTTGACGGCCCGGATCCTCGCCGACCCGCAGAGCACTCCGGCGGCGATTACACGCCCCGGGCATATTTTCCCGCTTCGGGCGGTTAAAGGGGGAGTGCGTGAACGTCCGGGACACACGGAAGCAGCCGTGGACCTGTGTCGGCTTGCCGGGCTTGCTCCGGTTGGCGTGATCGCTGAGTTGGTACATGACGATGGTGAAATGATGCGCCTGGACAGCCTGCGCGATTTCGCCGCCGAACACGGATGCCCCCTCATCTCCATTGAGGATCTGGTGGCATACGTTGACGCGGTAGAGTCCCAGACGGCACACGTTTCAGTGGCAGACGAGGAGAAGCGATGACCGCACCGACAACGCGCAGCAGCGGCGACACCGAGCCCACACCCCACCCGGTGAGCGGCGGCCCGATTGTCCAGCTGCCCACAGCCTTCGGGGACTTTGTAGCCCAGGCCTGGACGGACCACGTTACGGGCGTGGAACACCTAGCCGTGAGTTCCCCCAACCCGCCTAGGGATGGCCAGGCACCACTGGTGCGCCTGCACTCCGAATGCCTCACTGGCGACGTCTTCGGATCTTATCGCTGCGATTGCGGCGAGCAATTGGCCTTTGCCCTGGAACTCATCCACGCTGAGGGTGGAACGCTGTTGTACTTGCGCGGGCAGGAAGGGCGCGGCATTGGCCTCGCCAACAAGATCAAGGCCTACGCGCTGCAGGAAGCCGGTTTCGATACCGTCGAGGCCAACGAACAGCTGGGCCTGCCGGTAGACGCGCGCTCCTACAGTGCCGCGGGTCAGATCCTGGCCGAGATGGGTCTGCATGAAGTCCGGTTACTCAGCAACAATCCGGACAAGCAGAACCGCCTGGCCCAGGCTGGCGTCGCGGTGGTGGAAATGGTTCCCACCGAGGTTCCTTCGCGTGAACAGAACGTTCGCTATTTGCAGACCAAGAAAGACCGGATGGATCACCGTCTGACGCTCGAAACCGAGCCCGTCGGCAACGGAAAGACCCCGTCCCGAAGCCCCTTTGACAACGAACAAGACTGAACGGAATTCCAGCAAACAATGAGCGGACACGGCGCACCCACCATCGACCTCACCACCCTCAAGCCCGAGGAAACCTCGCAGCTCAAGCTCGCCATTGTGGCAGCAAGCTGGCATACCCAGATCATGGACGGACTGGTTGATGGTGCACTCCGCGCGGCCAAGGAAGCCGGCATCGCCGAGCCCACCCTGCTGCGCGTCCCCGGCAGCTTCGAACTCCCGGTTGCCGCGGCCCGGCTCGCACCGCACTTTGACGCCGTCGTGGCCCTCGGTGTTGTAATCCGCGGCGGAACGCCGCACTTCGAGTACGTATGCCAAGCCGCGACGTCGGGACTCACCGATGTCAGTGTCCGCACCGGCGTTCCGGTCGGGTTCGGCGTCCTGACCTGCGATACGGAACAGCAGGGCTTGGACCGCGCAGGCCTCCCGGGCTCCAACGAAGACAAGGGACACGAGGCAGTGACTGCGGCCCTTGCCACGGCAGTGACGCTCAAGCAGTACAGCTGACACCGAAGCGGTACAGCTGATACTGGGACAGCAAGCGTTGAAGGGGATGTGGGTGTGTCTTCACTCACATCCCCTTCGTCATGCAACGCCCCAACAAGCGGTGCCAGCCCCTAAGCAAGTAGTCTGTAGGGCGTGAAGAATTTCGAGACGCTGTTCGCAGAACTGAGTGAGAAAGCAGCGACCCGCCCGGCAGGCTCGCGTACGGTTGCCGAACTGGACTCCGGAATCCACGGCATCGGTAAGAAAGTGGTCGAAGAGGCCGCCGAAGTCTGGATGGCCGCCGAGTACGAATCCGATGAAGCCGCTGCCGAGGAAATCTCCCAGTTGCTGTACCACCTGCAGGTCCTCATGCTCGCCAAGGGCCTCAACCTGGAAGACGTTTACAAGCATCTCTAGCCACGCCACTCCGCCTTCATTAAGCGGAGCCAGCTGCGTGGCCGAAGTGCCTGAAAACCTCCATTCCAAACAGAAAGTCTCACCATGCTCCGTGTAGCAGTCCCCAACAAGGGATCCCTGTCAGAAGCCGCCTCTGCAATGTTGTCCGAGGCTGGGTACCGCCAGCGCCGCGACACCCGCGAACTGGTCATGGTTGATCCCGACAATGACATTGAGTTCTTCTTCCTGCGCCCCCGCGACATCGCGGTGTATGTGGGCCAGGGAACCCTGGACGTCGGAATCACCGGACGCGACCTCCTGCTTGACGCAAAGGTGGAAGCCGAAGAACTCCTTCCCTTGGGCTTTGCCCCTTCCACCTTCCGTTTCGCTGGCCCCGTAGGTGACTTCACCGGCGTCGAGCAGCTCGAAGGCAAGCGCCTCGCCACCAGTTACGACGGGCTCCTGCGCGACTACCTGGCGGATCGGGGTGTGAACGCCAAGGTGGTCCGACTGGACGGTGCCGTCGAGTCATCGGTGCGGCTCGGCGTCGCCGACGCCATTGCCGATGTCGTCGAGACGGGCAATACGCTCAAAGCAGCCGGCATGGAAATTTTCGGCGATCCCATTCTTAAGTCCGAGGCCGTGCTGATCAGGCGCACGGGTCCCGGTGGTGCCGCGAACGGCACTGCCAAGGAAATCGACGTCCTCATCCGTCGACTGCAGGGCGTCCTTGTAGCCCGCCAGTACGTGCTGATGGACTACGACATCCGCAAGGACCTGGTGGAGGACGCTGCTGCGCTCACCCCGGGCCTTGAATCACCCACCGTCTCCCCGCTGCGGGACTCGGAATGGGTGGCCGTGCGTTCCATGGTCCCCAAGAAGGAAACCAACCGCATCATGGATGAGCTGTACGATCTTGGCGCCCGCGCCATCCTGGTCAGCAGCATCCACGCCTGCCGTATCTGACCGGATCCCCTGAGCAGCGCACAGCAGAATTAGCGCACAGCAGAATTAAGGAGCAGCACATGGCTGTAGCCGTACGCGTCATTCCCTGCCTGGACGTCGATGCCGGCCGCGTGGTCAAAGGCGTCAACTTCGAGGGCCTGCGGGACGCCGGAGATCCGGTGGAACTTGCCCACCGGTACGACAATGGCGGTGCAGATGAACTGACGTTCCTTGACGTCACCGCGTCATCGGGCAACCGAGAAACCACCTTCGATGTTGTTCGCCGCACCGCCGAGGAAGTCTTCATTCCGCTGACTGTGGGCGGCGGCGTCCGTGGCGTGGCAGAGGTGGACAAACTCCTGCGCTTCGGCGCTGACAAGGCATCGATCAACACCGCCGCCGTGGCCCGGCCTGAGGTCATCGACGAAATCACGCGCCACTTCGGCTCCCAGGTCCTGGTGCTCTCCGTGGATGCGCGCCGAACCCGCGAAGGCGACGCCCCGACGTCGTCCGGTTTTGAAGTCACCACCCACGGTGGCAGGACCGGGACGGGAATCGATGCCATCGCCTGGGCCAAGGAAGCCGCGGACCGGGGTGTGGGAGAGATTCTTTTGAACTCGATCGACGCCGACGGCACCAAGGACGGATTCGATCTTGAACTGATCCGCCTTGTCCGTGGGGCGGTCAACATTCCGATCATCGCCTCCGGTGGTGCCGGGAAGCCTGCGCATTTCCCGCCAGCCGTGGAAGCCGGAGCCGACGCTGTGCTGGCAGCTTCGGTGTTCCACTTCGGTCCGGATGACATGATCGCCCAAGTCAAAGCGGCTATTCGCGAAGCTGGCTTCGAAGTCAGGTAGCTCCGTCTGCCAAAAGCAACGCGGGGTCACTTTTGGCCCATCTCCGCAAGGATGATGGGCCAAAAGTGACCCCGCGTTGTCTGTCTTAAAGGCCGATGTCTGCGGTTTGCAAAAGCGCGACGGCGTCCGGCTGGCCTTCGAAGGTGACGAGGGCCTGGCTGGTGCGGCCATGGGCATGCATCAGCAACTCGCCGGGTTCGCCCACAATCGCTACCGAAACTGGAGCGCGTTTGGCCACGTGCCGGGGGCCGGAAGGCCGCACCAGAACGATGCCGAGGTCTACGCCGCGGTAAAGGAAAGCCGCCCGCTTGATCAGTTCATCCCACAATGCATCCGAGTACGCTTCGTCGAGGGCCCGGGGTGCCCAGCGGTCACCCGCGCGGCGAATGTCCTCGGTGTGGACGAAATATTCGATGAGATTCGACGTTTCGTCCAGCGCCTTGATCTTCAAAGGGGAAAGGGCTGGGGGACCCGCGCGGAACGTCTTGACGAGCTCCGCGTAGTCGTCAGTGGTCTTGAGCTTGGCGGCGAGTTTGGCCGTCGCTTTGTCCGAAGCCTTGCCGAGGCTGGGGATCAGGAGGCCAATCCCCACGGCCGCTTTACGCTCGCGCAGGTAAAGGTGCGCCGCAAGATCCCGGGTGAGCCACCCTTGGCAGAGCGTGGGGGAGTCAGGTCCGGCCGCCAGCAAGGTTTCGGCCAGTACTTCTCGGGAAGGATCGACGAAATGCATCACTTGTGAAACTAGCACGATCAGGGCAAGGTTGCGCAGTGGAACCGCCGCAGAATACGGCTCCCATCAAAGGCACTAGACTTGATCTGATGTCAGAGCAGTCCGCCCCCAGTCCAACTCCTGCCGTGGAGCTCTCCAGCGACCCCGCGGACACCCTGCCGCAGGAGATCGCCAGCGCCCTTAAACGCGACTCTGCAGGCCTTGTAGCCGCCATCATCCAGCAGCACGATACCCATGAGGTCCTCATGCTGGGCTGGATGGATGACGAGGCACTCCGCCGGACCATGACCACGGGGCGCGTGACCTTCTATTCGCGCTCCCGCCAGGAATACTGGCGCAAGGGCGACACTTCCGGGCACGTACAGTTCGTGAAGTCAGTCGCCCTTGACTGCGACGGCGATGCCCTCCTGGTCCGCGTGGACCAGATCGGCGCAGCCTGCCACACCGGTACCCGGACCTGCTTCGACGGGCGCGACTTTTCGGTCGTAACGGGCCACCGCGATTAAGGCATCCCCTAGTTTCCCTGACGCACCACCTAAGACCAAAGGCGGAGAACAATAGCCATGCAGGACCTTGGAATCATCAGCCCGGGCCTGGAAGAGTTCCGCGAACTCGCCGTCCACAGCCGTGTCATCCCTGTCCGACTCAAAGTCCTGGCCGACGCCGAGACTCCCATCGGCCTGTACCGTAAGCTCGCCAAGGGCCAGCCCGGAACATTCCTCCTTGAGTCGGCAGCGGTTGGCGGTGCCTGGTCGCGCTATTCCTTCATTGGCGCCAAGTCCCGCGCCACGCTGACCACCAAGGATGGCCAGGCACACTGGATAGGTGAGCCGCCAGTCGGCGTTCCCGTGGCCGGCAACCCGGTGGAAGCAGTCCGCGACACCATCGCCGCCCTGCAAACGGACCGTTTTGAAGGGCTGCCGCCCTTTACTTCCGGCCTCGTTGGGTTCCTGGGTTGGGAGGCCGTGCGCCATTGGGAGAAGCTGACGGCGCCGCCGGAAGACGACCTCCACCTGCCTGAAATGGCCCTGAACCTGGTCACCGACATGGCAGTTCATGACAATGTGGACGGCACTGTCCTCCTGATCGCCAACGCGATCAACTTCGACAACAGTTCCGAGCGTGTGGATGACGCCTGGCACGACGCCGTGGCGCGCGTTAAAGCGCTGCTGGACCAGGTCAGTACGCCTGTTGCCCAGCCGGTCTCGGTGCTGGAGCCGGCCGCATTGGATTTTGCGTCGAGCGTGCAGGAACGCTGGGACGAGGCCAAGTACCTGGAAGCCATCGATCGCGGCAAGGAAGCGATCGTCGATGGCGAGGTCTTCCAGGTGGTCATTTCGCGCCGCTTCGAGATGGAGTGCAAGGCCGACCCGCTGGACGTTTACCGCGTACTGCGCAACACCAACCCGAGCCCGTACATGTACATCTTCAGCCTCGAAGATGCTGACGGCCGCGAGTATTCGATCGTGGGTTCCTCGCCGGAAGCGTTGGTGACGGTAACCGGCGGCGAAGTCATTACGCACCCCATCGCCGGATCGCGTCCCCGTGGCAAGACTGTTGAAGCTGACAAAGCCCTGGCCACGGAACTTTTGGCCGACCAGAAGGAGCGTGCAGAGCACCTCATGCTGGTTGACCTTTCACGTAACGACCTCTCAAAGGTCTGCGTTGCCGGCACGGTTGACGTCACCCAGTTCATGGAGGTGGAGCGTTTCAGCCACATCATGCACTTGGTGTCCACTGTGGTGGGGGAGTTGGCTCCGCATGCCAAGGCCTACGACGTCCTCAAGGCAACGTTCCCCGCAGGTACCCTTTCCGGTGCCCCGAAACCACGGGCCCTGCGCCTACTGGACGAACTCGAACCGCACCGCCGTGGTATCTACGGTGGCGTTGTGGGTTACCTGGACTTTGCCGGTGACATGGACATGGCGATTGCCATCCGTTCTGCGTTGCTGCGGGAAGGCCGGGCCTACGTGCAGGCCGGCGGCGGGATTGTTGCTGATTCACACAAGCCGTCGGAAGCCCTTGAAACCGTGAACAAGGCTGCTGCGCCGCTTCGGGCCGTGCACACGGCGGGTTCGTTGCAAAATATTTCTGCGGAGACCGTTCCCGAAGCAGGAATCGTCGACGGCGGGACGCCCGGCTCATGACCGCTGAAGCACAGGGGCCGACGGCGACCACATCGCCGCGTTGGGCGCGGAAGTCAACTCTTGTTCTTGCAACGGCACTCCTGGCACTCGCTGTCTTTGGAACTACCACGCAGACCTGGATCGAGGTCCGTCTTGATCCGACAGCTGCCTCCAACAGCGACCTCCACGTTCAAGGCAGCAAGGCAGCCACGGCCGTTACCGCACTGGCACTCGTAGCCCTCGCCGGTGGGTTGGCCGCTTCCATTGCGGGGCGGATCGCCCGCTGGATCATCGCGGCCCTCCTTGCTCTGTCTGCTGCTGGGATTATCCTCGCAGCCGCCACGGTCCTGTCCGATCCTCTCGGGGCAGCCCAGGGTTCCATCGCTGCGGCAACCGGCATCTCGGGAGGTCAGGCGAGCGTGGCCACAACGGTCTTCCCCGTGCTGGCAATCGTGGCCGGTGCCCTGCTTGCCGTCTGTGCAGTGGTCTTGCCGCTGGCGGGACGGTATTGGAAATCCCGGACCAAGTACGATGCCGCTGCTGTTAGGGAACGCGGTAACGGACCAGTGGACGAGATCGACAGCTGGGACAGTCTTTCCCGCGGCGAAGACCCAACCTAGGCCGTCCAGCACTCTTTCGGGCCGGTATGGCGCAACATAAGCGCCGGGGCCGGTCCTGACGTCGGACGATGTCCCGGCCGCCGTCAATAAATGGCAGAATGTAAGCAGTATTCATCCTGAGGAGATTCCACATGAGCAAAACCACAGTGTCCGCAAACCAAGCTACCTCCACCATGGCCAGCCACGCTGATGCCATCGGCCACGGTAACAGCCCGGCTGCCTGGACCTGCGTGATTGTGATGCTGGTCGGCGCCCTGATTTCCTCCATTGCTTTCGTCATTGCCAGCACCCCCATCTTCATCGGCGGTGTCGTGGTCATGGTGGCCGGCCTCATCGTGGGCTGGGCCATGCGCAAGGCCGGCTACGGAGTGGGTGGCAGCAAGCTGCAGAACAACGGCCACTAATCGTGACCGTTCTTGACGACATCATCGTCGGCGTCAAGGAGGACATGGAGGCCCGCCGCCGGCTTGTGTCCCTCGTTGAGCTGAAGGACCGCGTTGCAGGTGCAGTTCCCGCGCGTGACGCTTGGGCTGCCCTGGGTGGTCCTTCCTCGAACCGCGAGGATCTCAAGGTCATCGCTGAGATCAAGCGTCGGAGCCCCTCCAAGGGCGATCTCGCACCCATCGACGACCCCGCCTCGCTCGCGGTGCAGTACGAACATGGCGGAGCTTCCGTTATCAGCGTCCTCACCGAGAAGCGACGTTTCGGCGGATCGCTGGCAGATCTCGATGCCGTACGTGCCGCCGTCGATATTCCCTTGCTGCGCAAGGACTTCACGGTGGACGATTACCAGATTTGGGAAGCCCGCGCCCACGGTGCGGACCTTATTCTGCTGATCGTTGCGGCCTTGTCCGACTCGGAGCTGGCTCACTTCAGCGGCCTCAGCCATGAGCTTGGCATGAACGTGCTGGTGGAAACGCACACCGAAGAGGAAATTGAGCGCGCCGTCGCTGCGCAGGCCAAGATCATCGGCATCAACGTCCGAAACCTGAAGACGCTCGACGTCGACCGTTCAGTTTTCGGTTCACTGGCTGGTTTGATTCCGGCTGAGGCAGTGATTGTTGCGGAGTCCGGCGTGCGGACGGCCGAGGACGTCACGCACTATGCCGCGAGCGGCGCCAATGCCATTTTGGTGGGGGAGGCGCTGGTTAGCGACTCAACCCCCCGCGAACGCATCACCGAATTCAAGGCAGCTGGAGCTGCCGCCATCGCCGTCAGGAACTGAGGCAGTACCTGAAGCAAGGCGACAGCCATGAGGCAGCCCGGGCATGTGCCTGCGGCTGCCTTGTGGCACGTGGAACTACCCGATGAACTAACTGGAACAGGACGGTGAGACTGATGGTGGACGCGCCAACAGCCAGCTCGGAAGAGAATGCGGCCGACGCATTCCTGCAAGGTGGCCATTCGCTGCGCAACGCAAGCGGGCCGTACTTCGGTAACTACGGTGGCCGTTGGATGCCCGAGTCACTTATCGCCGCACTCGACGAAGTCCAGGACACGTTCGAGAAAGCCAAGGCTGATCCCGAGTTCCTCGCGGAGTTGAAGGACCTCAACAAGAACTATTCCGGACGTCCGTCGCTGCTGACAGAGGCCAAGCGCTTCTCCAAGCACGCTGGTGGCGCGAGGATTTTCCTGAAGCGCGAAGACCTCAACCACACCGGTTCCCACAAGATCAACAACGTCCTGGGGCAAGCCCTCCTGGCCAAGCGCATGGGCAAGACCCGGGTTATTGCTGAAACCGGCGCAGGCCAGCACGGCGTTGCCAGTGCCACGGCAGCAGCCCTCCTTGGCCTGGAGTGCGTTGTCTACATGGGTGCCGAGGACTGCCGCCGCCAGGCTTTGAACGTTGCCCGCATGCAACTGCTCGGCGCCACTGTGGTTCCGGTGACCAATGGTTCGCAGACCCTCAAGGACGCCATCAACGACGCCCTGCGGGACTGGGTTTCCAATGTGGAGACCACCCACTACTTGCTGGGTACCGCTGCCGGAGCCCACCCGTTCCCTGCCATGGTCCGCTTCTTCCACGAAGTGATCGGCGAGGAAGCCCGCGCCCAGATCCTGGACCAGACCGGCAAGCTGCCCGACGCCATCTGTGCCTGCATTGGTGGCGGATCCAATGCCATCGGCCTGTTCCACAGCTTCCTGGACGACGCCTCCGTGAAGATCTATGGCTTTGAGGCTGGCGGCGAAGGCGTTGAGACCGGGCGTCACGCTGCAGCAATCTCCCTGGGACGTCCCGGTGTGCTGCATGGTGCCCGTTCTTACCTGATGCAGGATGAAGACGGCCAGACCATCGAATCCCACTCGATCTCTGCCGGACTGGACTACCCCAGCGTGGGACCCGAGCACTCGTACCTCGCGGACATCGGACGCGTGACGTACGAGCCCATCACGGACACCGAAGCCATGGACGCCTTCAGCCTCCTGTGCCGGACCGAGGGCATCATCCCCGCCATCGAGTCTGCGCACGCGCTTGCCGGTGCGATCAAGGTGGGCAAGCGCCTCACCGAAGGCAAAGAGGACCCGTCCGGGATCTCCGTGATCGTGAACCTGTCCGGTCGCGGGGACAAGGACGTGGAAACGGCAGCCGCATGGTTCAACATGTTGGACGAAGAAGGTCACGTCAAGGGCACCACCCTGTCTACCCGCAAGCCCAAAGGTCCTGCAGAACGCACCTCCGAAGCAGCCGTGGACGTAAACGAGGACCAGAACTGATGACTGAACAATTCGCCAGCAAATCCGCTGCAGCTATCGACAGCGCCAAGGCCGAGGGCCGGGCAGCCCTTGTCGGATATCTTCCGGCGGGTTACCCCACGGTCCAGGACAGCATCGATGCAGGCATCGCCCTGGCCCGGAACGGTGCCGACCTCATCGAGATCGGCATTCCTTACTCCGATCCTGTGATGGACGGACCTGTCATCCAGGCTGCTACCACGGAAGCGATCAACAACGGTTTCCGGGTCGCCAATGTTTTCGACGTCGTTGCAGGGATCACTGCCGTTACGGACGCCGCCGTGTTGGTCATGACCTACTGGAACCCTGTTATGCGCATGGGCGTGGATGAGTTCTCCCGACGCCTGGCTGAATCCGGGGGAGCGGGCCTTATTACTCCGGACCTCATTCCGGATGAGGCCAGTGAGTGGTTCGAGGCTTCAGACAAGTACGGACTGGACAGGGTCTTCCTGGTGGCTCCATCGTCCACACCCGAACGACTGGACATGACCGTCAAGGCCAGCCGTGGCTTTGTGTATGCCGTCTCCATCATGGGTGTGACCGGTGCACGCCAGTCAGTCAGCAGCGCAGCCGAAGACGTCGTGGCACGCGCCCACGCTGCAGGTGCTGAACGGGTTTGCGTCGGCCTCGGCGTTTCCAACCCGGATCATGTCCGCGAGATCGCTGCCTACGCGGACGGCGTGATCGTCGGCACTGCGCTCGTGGCGGCCCTCCGCGACGGCGGCGTTGACGCCGTCGGCCAACTCACCAAGAACCTCAGCGCCGGCTTGGGCCGCGCAGCTGCAGACGCCTAGGAAAAGGAAACAGCGAAGCCCAATGCAGACCGTCCTCCACGCAGCGGCAATGGTTCCACTGAGCATCCCGAGCCCATCGTGGTCCGGTTTCGACATTCCGCTGCCGTGGGGGACGCTGCGTATCCACGCATACGCCCTCTGCATCCTGGCGGGCATCATCATCGGCCTATGGTTGACGTCAGCCCGATGGAAGCGCCGTGGAGCCCCCGACGGGAGCCTGTGGGATATCGCCATTTGGGCGATTCCTTTCGGCATCATCGGTGGCCGGCTTTACCACGTGTTTTCGTCCCCGGATGCGTACTTCGGCCCTGGGTTCGACGGCACAGGTGACCTCTCCCTGATTCCGCAGATACAGCGGGGCGGCCTGGGTATTTGGGGAGCCGTACTGCTTGGCGCCGTGGGTGCCTGGATCGGTTGCCGTCGGGCGGGCGTCAAGCTCACGGCGTTCCTGGATGCCGCGGCTCCCGGATTGCTGCTTGCCCAGGCGATCGGACGTTGGGGCAACTGGTTCAACCAGGAACTCTTCGGTGCCCCCACAACGTTGCCGTGGGGCCTCCAGATCGACCCTGCCAACGCCAACTTCCCAGCGGGTATGCCCGCAGACACGCTCTTCCACCCGACGTTTCTTTATGAATTCCTGTGGAACATCCTGGGCGTCGCCATCCTGCTCCTGCTGGACCGGAAGTTCCACTTCCGCCGAGGACGCCTGTTCTGGCTTTACGCGATGTATTACACGCTTGGCCGCGTGTGGATCGAAGCCCTCAGGATTGACGACGCCGAGCAGATCAGCCTTTTCGGGATCACCACCAGGCTGAATGTATGGACGAGTATCTTCGTCTTTATTGCGGCGCTGGTGATCTTCCTTGTTCTCGGCAGGGGAGGCCGGCCGCAGCCGGATACCCCTTATTTACCGGGCCGGGAACCTGAAGCCACGCCAGCCAAAGATGAGGCATCCGTGACGAGCGTCACCAGTCATGATGTGGACCCATCTGTCTCAGATAGTGGTTCCCGTGGTAATCTCCCAGATAACCAAAGCGATCCGGGCCACGTTGACGAGCCGCAGGATGCAGCAGGAGATTCCGCAAAGGACACAACGTCCAAGGCGGAATCGGAGTCTGCTGCGACTGCCGCAAGGAAGGCCCCCGGATCCTCGCTGGAAGCTGACGACACCAAGTAGTCGCTTCCGGCAAAGGGGCAACAGAGTCACCGCTCGTAGGGCCCAGTCCACAGCGTCGTGGCACCCCGGAAACCGGATCGCAGCATACCGATGTTCACTGGTCAAGCCGGGGCCAGTGGTCTGCGTAACTGTTAGTTGCGCTTGATTGGCTGGCCTACAATTCCAATAACTAGCGCTTTGTTGTGCCCATCACAAGGGCATGCAAGGTGGGGCCAACGTTGTCCCTTCCATACGCACGATCACGAGGAAGGACGTCTCCCATGACCCATCTTCATAACCCCGGTTGGTCCGAAAATATCGAACCGCAGGGTGCCATGTCTCCATTCAAGCGCTTTGCTGCGCTTCCGGAGGCCCGGGGTCTTTACAACCCGGACAAGGAGAAGGACGCCTGCGGCCTGGCAATTATTGCCACGCTCCGCGGGGAACCGGGATACGACATCGTGGAAGCGGCTCTGACTG
This sequence comes from Paenarthrobacter sp. 10L420, assembly GCF_056395385.1. NCBI lineage: Bacteria > Bacillati > Actinomycetota > Actinomycetes > Micrococcales > Micrococcaceae > Paenarthrobacter > Paenarthrobacter sp. 10L420. The sequence continues at coordinate 157,209 of NZ_JBFTJK010000007.1, forward strand.
CCCTCCGCAATCTCGAACACCGCGGCGCCGTGGGCGCCGATGAAGGTACTGGCGACGGTGCGGGCCTGCTCATGCAGGTTCCGGACGAGTTCTTCAGGGCCGTCACCGAATTCGAACTGCCCGCTCCGGGCCAGTACGTGGTGGGTACCGCCTTCCTTCCTGCTGAATCGCGCGAAGCAGCTACGGCCAAGGCCGGTATCGAAGCTCTTGCAGCGGATGAGGGACTTACGGTCCTTGGCTGGCGTGAGGTTCCCGTGGTCGCAGACCTCGTGGGCGCCATGGCACGGGCCTGTATGCCGTACTTCTCACAGCCCTTCTTTGCATCCGCTACCGGCGAGCAGCTTGAGCGCAACGAACTTGACTCCCGCGCCTGGCGAATCCGCAAGCGGGCCCAGAACAAGTACGGCGTGTACTTCCCCTCGCTGTCCTCGCGCACCATTGTGTACAAGGGCATGCTGACGACGGCCCAGTTGGAGCCGTTCTATCCCGACCTTTCGGATCAGCGTTTCAAGACGAAGCTGGCCATTGTCCACTCACGCTTCTCCACGAACACTTTCCCGTCGTGGCCTCTGGCGCAGCCGTTCCGCACCATCGCCCACAACGGCGAAATCAACACGGTCAAGGGCAACCGCAACTGGATGCGCGCACGCCAGTCGCAGTTGGCCAGCCCGCTGCTGGGCGACACCCCCGAAGAGCTGTACCCGATCTGCACCCCGGGTGCCTCGGACTCTGCTTCCTTCGACGAAGTAGCCGAGCTCCTTTGGCTCTCCGGCCGGCCGATTACGCACTCGATCATGATGATGATCCCGGAGGCGTGGGAAAACCACGCCACCATGGATCCGGCACGCCGCGCGTTCTACGAATACCACTCACTGCTCATGGAGCCGTGGGACGGTCCCGCCGCTGTGTCCTTCACTGACGGCAACCTCGTTGGAGCAACCCTTGACCGCAATGGCTTGCGCCCGGGACGTTACTGGATCACTGAAGACGGCCTGATCATTTTCGCCTCGGAAGTGGGCGTCATCGAGGTCGAGCCTTCCAACGTGGTCAAGAAGGGTCGCGTTGCCCCGGGCAAGATGTTCCTGGTGGACACCGAGGCCGGCCGCATCATCGACGACGCCGAGGTCAAGGCCGAGGTCGCTGCAGCCAACCCGTGGGCCGAATGGCTCAAGGACAACCTGATCGACATCAACGAGCTCCCCGAGCGCGAGCACGTACGCCACACCGCTGCATCGGTTAACATCCGCCAGCGGACCTTCGGTTACACCACTGAAGAACTGAAGATCCTGCTCGGCCCCATGTCCCGCACGGGCGCTGAGCCCCTGGGTGCCATGGGTTCCGATACCCCGGTTGCCGTACTGTCCAAGCGTCCGCGCTTGCTGTTTGACTACTTCGTGCAGTCCTTCGCCCAGGTCACCAACCCGCCGCTGGACGCCATCCGCGAAGAGCTGGTCACGTCACTGAAGTGCGCCATCGGACCAAACGGCAACCTTTTGGATGGCAAGCAGGTCCGCCAACCGCAGATCTCCCTGCCGTTCCCCGTGATCAACAACGATCAACTCGCCAAGATCTCGAACATCGAAAACGCCGACGGCGATCGCATCGCCATGAAGGTACGTGGCCTTTACCGCCCGGAGGGTGGGGAAGCGGCACTGCGTGCCCGTCTGACAGAGATCTGCGAGCAGGTTTCCGGCGCGATTAACCGTGGCGTGCAGTACGTTGTGCTGTCCGACCGCGACTCGAACGCGCAGTGGGCACCCATTCCGTCGCTCCTGCTTGTCAGCGCTGTCCACCACCACCTGCTCCGCAGTGCCAATCGCACCAAGACGGCACTCGTGGTTGAGGCCGGCGATGTCCGCGAGACGCACCACGTTGCCGTGCTCATTGGCTATGGCGCATCGGCAGTCAACCCCTACCTCGCCATGGAATCGGTTGAACAGCTGATCTCCAACGGCGACGTTGAGGGCGTGACTCCGGAAGACGGCGTTTACAACCTCATCAAGGGCCTCGGCAAGGGTGTGCTGAAGATCATGTCCAAGATGGGCATCTCCACAGTTGCTTCCTACACCGGCGCCCAGACGTTCGAGGCACTGGGCCTGTCGCAGGAACTCGTTGACGAATTCTTCTCGGGTACGCACTCCCAGCTGGGTGGCGTGGGCCTGGACGTCATTGCCGCGGAAGTTTCGGCACGCCACCAGATGGCGTACCCGGAGGGCGGCATCGAGCACCCGCACCAGCCGTTGCTCGGCGGCGGCGAATACCAGTGGCGCCGCGACGGCGAACCGCACCTCTTCAACCCGGAGACGGTGTTCCGCCTGCAGCACGCCACCCGTGAGCGTCGCTATGACATCTTCAAGGCCTACACCAAGGGCGTTGACGATCAGTCCGAGAACCTGATGACCCTGCGTGGGTTGCTCAAGTTCAAGAGTGACGTCCGTCCGGCCGTGCCGCTTGAGGAAGTGGAGTCCGTCTCCAGTATCGTCAAGCGTTTCTCCACCGGCGCCATGAGCTACGGCTCCATCTCCAAGGAAGCGCACGAGACCCTCGCCATCGCCATGAACCGTTTGGGCGCCAAGTCCAATACCGGTGAAGGTGGCGAAGACGTTGACCGTCTGCTGGATCCGGAGCGCCGCTCTGCCATCAAGCAGATTGCTTCCGGCCGCTTCGGTGTCACCAGCCTGTACCTGACCAACGCCGACGACATCCAAATCAAGATGGCACAGGGCGCCAAGCCCGGCGAGGGTGGCCAGTTGATGGCCCAGAAGGTCTACCCCTGGGTTGCCCGCACGCGCCACTCGACGCCCGGTGTCGGACTCATTTCCCCGCCTCCGCACCACGACATCTACTCGATCGAAGACCTCGCGCAGCTCATCTACGATGCCAAGCGCGCCAACCCTTCGGCCCGTGTACACGTGAAGTTGGTTTCGGAAGTCGGGATCGGCACTGTGGCCTCCGGGGTGACCAAGGCGAAGGCCGACGTCGTGCTTGTTTCAGGTCACGACGGCGGTACCGGCGCCTCGCCGCTGAACTCGCTGAAGCACGCAGGCGTGCCGTGGGAACTTGGCCTGGCCGAAACCCAGCAAACGCTCATGCTCAACGGTCTCCGCGACCGCGTGGTGGTGCAGGTGGATGGCCAGCTCAAGACCGGCCGTGACGTGGTCATTGCCGCCCTGCTGGGTGGCGAAGAGTTCGGTTTCGCAACGGCTCCGCTGGTTGTCTCCGGCTGCATCATGATGCGGGTCTGCCACTTGGACACGTGCCCCGTCGGTGTTGCTACCCAGAACCCGGAACTGCGTTCACGATTCAACGGCAAGCCCGAGTTCGTGGTCAACTTCTTCGAGTTCCTCGCAGAAGAAGTCCGCGAAATCCTGGCAGAGCTCGGTTTCCGCAGCCTCGAAGAGGCGATCGGCCACGCCGAGGTACTGGACACCCGCGAAGCGATCGACCACTGGAAAGCCGAAGGGCTGGACCTGGATCCGATCCTGCACGGCCTTGAGTTTGACGACGACGTGCCGCTGCGCAACATGACCACCCAGAACCACGAGCTGGACAAGCACTTCGACCAGCGGCTCATCACCATGGCCGCCGAAGCGCTCAGTGACCGCATGCCTGTCAAGATCACCCTGGACGTCATCAACACGGACCGTTCCGTGGGCACGATGCTCGGCCACGTGGTGACCAAGACGTTCGGTACCGATGTGCTGGCGACGGACACCATCGACATCACGCTCAACGGCACCGCTGGCCAGTCACTTGGCGCCTTCCTGCCTGCCGGCATCACGCTGCGCATGTACGGAGACTCCAACGACTACGTGGGCAAGGGCCTCTCAGGCGGACGGATCATCGTCCGCCCGGACCGCACCAACGTGTTCCAGGCGGAGCGCAACGTCATTGCCGGCAACGTCATCGGTTACGGCGCAACGAGCGGCGAGATGTTCCTGCGTGGCCAGGTTGGTGAACGCTTCCTGGTGCGTAACTCGGGTGCGACCGCCGTCGTCGAAGGTATTGGCGATCACGGATGCGAGTACATGACCGGTGGCCAAACACTGATCATTGGCCGTACCGGACGCAACTTCGGTGCCGGCATGTCCGGTGGTACTGCTTACGTGCTGGACCTGCAGCACGAGAGGGTCAACAAGGATGCGCTGGACTCCGGTGAACTTCAGCTCCTTGAGCTGGACGCCGAGGACCGCGACATCGTCCACGGCCTGCTCACCAAGCACGCCGAGGAAACCGAATCCGTCCTGGCCGGCCGTTTGCTCGAGAACTTCGACGACACCGCCGCCCGCATCACCAAAGTACTGCCGCGCGACTACGCCGCAGTCCTGCAAACCCGTCTCGACGCCATCGAAGAGGGCCTTGACCCCGACGGCGAAGAAGTATGGTCTCGAATCCTGGAGGTAACCGGTGGCTGATCCACGCGGATTTTTGAAAGTCCGGCAGCGCGAGACGCAGCCACGCCGTCCCGTTCCGGTCCGCATCATGGACTGGAAAGAAGTGTATGAAGCCCAGGAAAAGGGTGTCCTGAAGAGCCAGGCAGGCCGCTGCATGGACTGTGGCGTACCGTTCTGCCACCAGGGCTGCCCGCTGGGCAACCTCATTCCCGAGTGGAACGACCTCGTGTGGCGGGACAAGGGTGAGGAAGCGATTGAACGCCTCCATGCCACGAACAACTTCCCGGAGTTCACCGGCCGTCTGTGCCCGGCACCCTGCGAAGCGTCCTGCGTGCTGGGTATCAACCAGCCTGCCGTGACCATCAAGCAGGTTGAGGTTTCCATCATTGACGAAGCCTTCGACAACGACTGGGTCCACCCCCTTCCGCCGACGCGCCTCACTGGCAAGACGGTTGCCGTGGTGGGGTCCGGTCCTGCAGGCCTCGCAGTTGCACAGCAGCTGACGCGCGTTGGTCACACGGTTGCCGTGTACGAGCGTGACGACAAGATCGGCGGCCTGCTCCGCTACGGCATCCCCGACTTCAAAATGGAGAAGGAACAGGTTGACCGCCGCCTGGAGCAGATGAAGGCCGAAGGCACCCGCTTCCGCACCGGCGTCGCAGTCGGTACGGACGTAACCTGGGAACAGCTGCGCCGCCGTTACGACGCCGTCGTGATTGCTACCGGTGCAACCGTCCCGCGCGATCTGCCCATTCCGGGCCGTGACCTTGAAGGTGTTCACTTCGCCATGGATTACCTGGTTCCTTCCAACCGCGTAGTAGCGGGGGAGAGCCCGGAAAATCACATTGATGCCCGTGGCAAGCATGTGGTCATCCTTGGTGGCGGCGACACCGGCGCGGACTGCATCGGTACAGCGCACCGTCACCAGGCGGCTTCTGTTACCACGCTGGCGATCGGCAAGCAGCCGCCTCTTGAGCGTGCAGGTCACCAGCCCTGGCCGACGTTCCCCACGCTCTTCGAGGTCGCCAGCGCCCACGAAGAAGGTGGCGAGCGTACGTACCTGGCCTCCACCGTGGAGTTTGTTGGCGAGAACGGCAAACTCACCGGGGTCAAGGTTGCCGAGACGGAGTTCGTGGATGGCAAGCGCCTCCCGAAGGCCGGGACGGAGCGGATCATTCCTGCTGACCTCGTCTTCCTGAGCCTCGGCTTCACCGGTGCTGAACCGGCCGGTATCACCGAGCAGGTCAGTGCAGAATTCGACGGTCGGGGCAACGTAGCCCGCGACGGCTACTACATGACGAACACCGAGGGTGTGTTTGTTGCCGGCGACGCCGGACGTGGCCAGTCCCTGATTGTGTGGGCCATTGCCGAAGGCCGTGCGTGTGCGGCAGCAGTGGACAAGTTCCTCATGGGAAGCACAATCCTTCCGGCACCGGTCGCCCCCACCGACCGGGCAATCGCGGTCTTATAGCGCCGGCAGGAATGATCTTTAACTCAATCAGCAGCACACTACTTAGGGTAGGTATATGAGACGCGCGAAAATTGTGGCAACTTTCGGCCCGGCAATCTCCAGCTATGACAACACTCTTGCAGTGCTGGAAGCCGGCGTTGACGTTGCCCGCATGAACATGAGCCACGGCGACTACTCCGTGCATGACATCACCTACGAGAATGTCCGCAAGGCTGCGGCGCAACTGCACAAGCCCGTTGCCATCATGGCTGACCTCCAGGGTCCCAAGATCCGTCTTGGCCGCTTTGTTGACGGCCCGCACGAGCTGGCTGTTGGCGACATCTTCACCATCACCACCGAAGACGTCCCCGGCACCAAGGACATCTGCTCCACTACGCTTAAGAGCCTCACCGAAGACGTCAACGTGGGCGACGCCCTGTTGATCGACGACGGCAAGGTTGCCCTTCGCGCCATCGAAGTTGACGACGTCAAGGTTGTTGCCACCGTTACAGTCGGTGGCAAGGTGTCCAACAACAAGGGCATCAACCTGCCCGGTGTTGCCGTCAACGTCCCCGCACTGAGCGAAAAGGACGAGGACGACCTCCGTTGGGCCCTCAAGCGTGGCGTGGACCTGGTTGCCTTGTCTTTCGTCCGGGATGCCTCCGACATCAAGCGCGTCCACGAAATCATGGACGAAGAAGGCCGCCGCGTTCCGGTGATCGCCAAGATCGAAAAGCCCCAGGCCGTGGACCAGCTCCACGAAATCATCGATGCGTTCGACGCCATCATGGTTGCCCGTGGTGACCTCGGTGTTGAGCTCCCGCTCGAAGAGGTGCCGATCGTCCAGAAGCGCGCCATTGAACTGGCACGCCGCTGGGCCAAGCCGGTCATCGTGGCAACCCAGGTCCTGGAATCCATGATCGACAACCCGCGTCCGACGCGTGCCGAGGCTTCTGACTGCGCAAACGCAGTTCTCGACGGCGCCGACGCAGTCATGCTGTCCGGCGAAACTTCGGTGGGTCAGTACCCGATCGAAACCGTCAAGGTCATGGCCCGGATCATCGAGTCCACCGAAGAACACGGCCTCGAGCGCGTCCCCCCGCTGGGCACCAAGCCCAAGACCCGCGGTGGCGCCATCACCCGTGCCGCCGTCGAAATCGCCGACCAGCTGGACGCAAAGTACATCTGTACGTTCACCCAGTCCGGTGACTCGGCACGTCGCCTCTCGCGTCTGCGCCCGGTCAAGCCGGTTTTCGCGTTCACGCCGGTTGAGCACGTGTGGAACCAGCTCGCCCTCACTTGGGGCATCCAGCCGGTACTGGTCCCCACAGTGGGCCACACCGACGAAATGACCGCACAGGTTGACCGCAGCCTCCTGGACATGAAGATCGTCGAGGAAGGTGACCTGGTGGTCATCGCTGCCGGTTCCCCTCCCGGACAGGCCGGTTCCACGAACTCGCTGAAGGTCCACAAGGTGGGCGACCTCGCCGACACGTCCTCCGTGGACGCGTCGCGCAAGGAGCCTGTGGGTCCGTGGCCCGAAAAGAAGTCCAAGACCAGGGCATAAGTTCCTGGCTCAGGCTTGAGTGAAGCGGGTCCTGCCAACGTTTTGTTGGTGGGGCCCGCTTTGTTTTGCGTTGTTTTGGCCCTTTAACGGGCACGACGGCGGCCGGTCACCTATCGCGTAGGTGACCGGCCGCCGTCGTTGACTGCTTGGTGCTAGTTGACCTGGTTGATGATCGTTTCAGCAACCTCACGCATGCTCAGGCGACGGTCCATTGACGTCTTCTGGATCCAGCGGAAGGCCTCCGGCTCGGTGAGGCCCATCTTGGTGGTCAGGAGGCTCTTGGCGCGCTCTACGAGCTTGCGGGTGGCGAACTGCTCCTGGAGGTCGGAAACCTCGTTTTCGAGGGCCTTGATCTCCTCGTGGCGGGACAGCGCGATCTCGATGGCCGGGATGAGGTCAGCCGGCGTAAACGGCTTCACAACGTAGGCCATGGCGCCGGCGTCGCGGGCACGCTCCACGAGTTCCTTCTGGCTGAAAGCAGTCAGCAGAACTACGGGGGCGATGCGGGCCTTGACGATCTTCTCTGCCGCTGAGATGCCATCCATGACGGGCATCTTCACATCCATGAGGACGAGGTCCGGCTTCAGCTCTTCGGCCAACTGCACGGCCTTCTCGCCGTTGTCTGCCTCGCCGACGACGTCGTACCCTTCGCCCTTCAGGATCTCGATAATGTCCAAGCGGATGAGGGTCTCATCCTCGGCTACGACGACGCGTCGGGCCAGTTGGGCTGCGGGTGTGGACTCCGTCTGTTCGGTCACGGGATCTCCTTGAAAAGGTTCGGCGGGTTCATGTCCATCTTAGTGTGGACCGCTGCGGCACATGATTTTGTTGCACTCGCGCGCCCAGTTCTGAAAAACAGCCTATCTGCATGTAGAGTAGTTTCGCGTGCTGGGAAAGGATCGCGTTGCTCACAGCAATGAGAGCAGTCAGCGAGAATTAACTTCCCGGTAATCCGCGCCCGAGTGGCGGAATTGGCAGACGCGCCGCACTCAAAATGCGGTATCGAAAGGTGTGTGGGTTCGAGTCCCACCTCGGGCACAGTGTTATCGCAGGTCAGGGGCCTATATGGCCCCTGACTGTGTACAAAACCCCCCAAAGTGTGTACAGCGGCGTAGCGTTTTATGCATGGCCAGCATCTCTGCACGCACCAAAAAGGACGGTTCAAAGTCCTTCATGGTGCGCTGGCGGGACCCCAAGACCGGCAAGGCCCAAGGCCTTACTGTGGCCAGTGAATCCGAAGCAGAAACGCTCAAACGACTGCTTGACGCCAATGGGCAGAACTTCGAAATCGCCCAGCACGCAATCCTCACCAACGCCAAGCGTGTGCCGACAGTTGCTGAGGTTGTCCAGGAACATATCGACCTATTGATCCGGCCCTCGAGTGGAACCGTGAAAACCTATCAGACCATGCTCGATCTGCATGTGAAGAAGGTCATCGGACACGTTCCCGTGGACAAACTTGACTATCGACTCATCGCCTACTGGGTGAAGTCAATGATGGCAAAAGGGCGCTCTCCCAAGACGATCAAAAATGTGCACGGCCTGATCTCTGCGTCGATGAATACTGCGGAAATGCTTGGATACATCACTCGCAATCCTTGCCGGGGCGTACAGCTGCCCAGCGTTGAGAAGGCCGAGGACGAAATGATGTTCCTCACCCACGCGGAGTTCGGACTCATCATGGACGGCATGGGGGAGCGGTACAGGGACTTCGCCAACTTCCTGGTCATGACAGGGACGCGCTTTGGTGAGGCCACGGCTTTGACCGTTGCTGACATTGACTTGTTGGGAAAGCCGGCGACGGCCCGGATAAACAAGGCCTGGAAGCGTGACGGTAAGAACCAGTTCTACATTGGTCCGACGAAGACGGGCGCTGGCAAACGGACCATCGGGTTGAATCCAGCCCTCGTGGACCTTTTGATTCCCCTGGTGGCCGGACGACCGGGCAGCGATCTGCTGTTCACGACGCCCAAGGGGGAGCGGATCGTGCACAAATTGTTCTGGCATCACTATTGGGTGCCGGCGGTGAAAGCGGCACAGGAACGCGGCTTGCGGAAGAACCCGCGCATTCACGACCTACGGCACACCCATGCCTCGTGGTTGATTCAGGATGGTGTTCCTATCTTTACGATCTCGCGGCGTCTGGGGCATGCTTCGACCAGGACTACAGAGGGCGTTTACGGGCACCTCATGCCGGAGGCATTGCAGGCCGGGGCGGATGCCACGGAGCGTTCGGTGTCAGCGTTCATGCGCTGACGCTGTTGCTTCTTGCTCCCCCTAAGAAGCCATCCGGTTACGGGCTCTTGTCCCTATGAGCCGAGTGTTGGTGTTGCTTCGCTCACTGACATCTGGTGCCGGGTGGGAGCGGGGCAATATTTCACTAATCCTAGCGATCTCCGCGATGTGCTCAGACGTAAAGACGATCTTTCCCTTGCCCCAGCAGGCGTGTGGAAATCGGCCCGCCGCAGCGCCGTCGCGCAGCCAACCCTCGCTGCAGCGCATCAGTGCTGCAGCTTCGGCAGGTTCGAAGAATTCCAGGTCCACGGCTCTCCGTTCGTGATCGTTCCGTCTTGACTTTCATGGCAGCTACTTTGAGGAAGGACATGATCGGTGGATCCACTAACGGTGAAGTCGTTCACGATCACACGAAGTTGCGCCGTCTTTCTCGGAGTTAGAAATGCGTGGACATGGCAAGGTTGCCCGAAGTAGGGGTAACAGGAGCCACTGAGAACTGATGTCGTGGGCACAACCTCGGTGCTTCGAAGGTATTCGTCTAACCATATTTCGCAATGTGGGCTGACGGCGTCAGCGGAATCGATCCATGAGGAGAGATAGTCAGGAGCGCTTGTATTGTCATTGTGGCATAGCCGCCACTGTCGCCTAGCGTGACTATGTCCAGTGCCCTAGCTAAAGAGCAGTACATCCTCAAGGGCGACGCCGTCGAAGGCACCGCTAAATCCTAGAAGGATGGTGCCGATGATGAGAATGGCACCAGAGATGGCCAGAAACAGTTCAAATTTTCTGAGAAACGTTTCGTGGCCGGTGATCTTTTTGATGCCAATTCTAAATACAACGACGAACATGGTGACAAGGACAATAACGAACCCGATCATCCCAGTAGCTGCCAATGTTGTGCCCACGATGATGGGCGTTTGGAAGTAGCCGACGGCTAGGCCATAGACGTAGATGACCCCCACAGCTAGGACGCCGGAGAGAGTTCGACTAGCTACGTCCTTCCAGAACTTCTCATCCCTTATCCATTCGCCTGGCCAACGCCATGGCTTTGACTTCTCGTCTACCTCAGTCGTTTCACGCATGACGCCATCGTATTTGAGTGAACTTCAACAGAAGGACGCTGGGTCGCTTCCACTCGACTAGCAAATAAAGGCCACAGGACGGACATCGAGGCCGGCCGGGGGGAGCGACGCCACCCCGACGAAGGCAAACGACCCGTTTGATAGGTCGCACCAGCTGCTCCAAAACAGGCGCATTACGACAGTATTTCCTTCAAAGGTATTCACCAGACATTTAGCCTGAAAATTACTGGCGACTAGATCACCAGTGTGTTCGGGGGCCACGGCGTGAAGGGCGCGCAGCGCGTCACTGTGTCTCGGGATGGGGAAGGAAGGTAAGTATCGGTATAGGAAGGCACGAAGCCGTCTTGTGTCGAGCGTTGGGTTTGGGTACTCGGTTTAAAGCCGGTATAAGGGGTTCATGATAGATAAATTGGGGGCTTCCGTTGGGGACGTGACTGGACAGATTCACCGTCCGCCTGGGAGGGTTCAGGCTTGGCTGAGACAACTTAGGGGATCACTCGTGGTTCTACTGGGACGAGTGACGAACTGGCTGGCTGTTTCTGATGTTTCGGGGCCGGGACATCTTGCCTCCCCTACGGAGCTTCGCAGTTTGGCTCCGGGCTTTGATGAGGTCCAGCACAAGTTGTACGTCGACTTGCTGGTCGATGCGATCGAGAATAAGCCCGCGGTGCGAAATATCGCCTTGACTGGGTCATATGGGACAGGCAAGAGCAGCATCTTGCGTGCAGTCGCTGACAGGTACCGGAAACGCGTAGTGGAAGTTTCGTTTTCCACCGTCGGGACTGTTCCGCGGAATGAAGCTGGCGAAGAGCCCGCGGGAGCTTTGTTGGATGAGACCGCAACGCCGACGAACCGGATTGAGAAGGAGATAGTCAAGCAGATCCTGTATATGGAAGATCCTTCCAGGACTCGGGGATCGAGGTTCCGCAGGGTCACCCGGTTCCGGTGGTGGAGGCAGTCAGTCTTTGGGCTGGTAGTCGGGCTCATTACTCTAGGTGTGTTGTTCCTGACTGGCCTTGACAAACCGTTCATGGCGATGGCTGGTGCGGACCCGGTTCTGCAATGGCTGGCGCACGGACTGCTGTTCGTACTGCTTTCTGGGTCCGTGGTGGCTATTCGGTGGCTGACTCACAACAGGGTTTTTCTGGAAAAAATGACCGCTGGTCCGGCCACGGTTTCTCTGTCATCGCAGCCGTCCAGCTACTTTGACCAGTATCTCGATGAGATTGTCTATTTCTTTGAGGTCAGTGGGCGGGACATCGTGATCTTCGAGGACATCGACAGATTCAACGATGTGCATATTTTTGAGGCGCTGAAGGCGCTTAACACCCTCCTCAACGGCGCGAGCCAAGTCGGACGCAAGCGGGACTTGAAGTTCGTTTACGCATTGCGGGACAGCGTTTTCGAGAAAATCGGTGAAAGTTCCGTAGCCGAAGACAAGTGGGACGAGGCGAGGGAGGAAGTCGAGCGCGCCAATCGAACAAAGTTCTTCGAAATGGTCGTCCCCGTGGTGCCATTCATCACACACAGGAACGCACGCGACCTCATGGCCGAAACCATGAAAGGCACGGGCGTTTCTCGAAGGTTGATTGACCTTGCGGCGCGCCACGTCGCGGACATGCGCCTGATCAACAACATGCGCAACGAGTACGACGTGTTCGACAACAAGCTCCTCGACATGCCTGCAGACAAACGCTTGAGCGGACTCGACCCTGACCGCTAGTTCTCTATGATCCTGTACAAGAACGTGCACATGGCCGATTTCGAAAAGATCCGCTTCGGCGACAGCCAACTAGACAAACTTCACAGCGAGTGGCGAAAGCTCGTCAACGAAAACATCGCCTACCAAACCGACGTAGCGAACGCGGCCAGTTCACGGCTGCAGAGCCTTGATTCCATTGCGGAACGCAGTGAAGCCCTTGGCAGTCGATTGGAGGCTGTTGCCCAAACTTTGGGTCGACGCTACCAAGGAGGGCGGGCGCAGGCGACTGTTTCGATAGGTGGAACTGCATTAGATGGCATCAGTATTCGTGATGGTTCAATCTGGACTCAACTTATCAATAACGAGGGCGACCTGAGAATCGCTTTCGACCCAGCCTACCTTCAGCCTTACGTCATACCCTTCGAGGATCTATCATCTTTTCTCGGGATGGAAGTCAATCCCGAAGCCTGGAAAAAATCGGACCGGGTAGATCTTGAACGCACTCGGCAGGAGGCTGAGGACCGCCGGCATTTCCTCCGTCACCACTCCTGGCAGGCACTTTCGGTGAGGCCGGAATTCACCCTTCCGGCCCGCTCTAAGGGCGAAGCTTTCCGGGATATGACCAAACGGCTCCTTCGATCAGAGCTAGCTCGCCAGCTCGTCGCTAATGGTTACATCAATGATTACTTTGCACTTTATGTCTCGGCCTATTACGGAAACCACCTCACCCTGGATGCGCAGAACTACATCGTCCAACATATCGACAGGGGAGAGGCTGACTCGAATTACTTCCTCACTGGTGAGGACGTTGATGCAATCATTGCTGAGAAGGGTGAGGGAATACTAGAGGATCGGAGTATCTACAACTGTTCGGTCATGGACCACCTGCTCGAGAAGAAGCCACATCTCGCGAAGATCGTGATTGAACAGCTTGCCGCCTGGGGAAAAGCTGAAGTGCCGTTCGCTGACAGTTATCTCGACCAGGGTGCACAGGCCCGGAAGTTTATCGAGGAACTTACGCCGATCACGCCGGGTGTTTTCGAATGGCTGGTTAAGACCAAAGGAGACCAGACTTCAGGCCTTGTAGATGCCGCTCTGGTCAGCGGGAACCCCGGCCTGACGTACACCTTGGGCGACGAGGTCCGCTCTTACTTCGAAGCACACGCGGGGGAAATAGCATCACTCACCAGTGGCGGCAACATGAGCGACGTCATCGGAGCTATCTCGCTCATTGCCGAGAGCGGTGCGCTGATACCTTCCCTGGCCCCACTAAGTCTCGAGACTATTGAAGCAGTGGCCGACCAAGGCTGCTACATGATCACCGCAGAAAACCTTAGACTGCTTACTGGGCAGCAGTCCCTGGCTTTGAACGATATCTTGGAGAATGCCGAAAATGTTTACATTCATGTTCTGGAGCGGCTCGACCAATACCTTTCGGTACTCGACCTAGGCGGCGGCGACGTCACGGTTTCAACGCCAGAGGACTTCTTCCAGGTCATCAACGACGTCGTCAGGCAGGCTCACCCGAATCATCTAGAAGCGATCATTCGGCACGCGGACTCGGAATGTACCATTGCAGACCTTCAAACCGTGCCGCCAGAGGCATGGGAAGTCCTAGCCGGGTCTCAGCGGACAAGTCCGACTTTCGGGAACGTAAAAGCGTTGATCGAAAATCTTGGGGGAGTCGGCCCAGGGCTCGCAAACCTCCTGCAGCGGACCAATGTCATCGCCACACCCATCGACGATGTACAGGACTCTGAACGGACCGCACTGGCCATCACCCTGCTGGCCTCTCGAGAAGACCTTCCGGACCCAAGCCTCCGTGTCCAACTCGCGGTCAGCCTGCTGAGTCCTGACCTTCAAATCCCAGTAGAAGACGTCCAGCCCGAGCCAGGGCAATTGATCGGCTTGCTTTTAGAGCACAAGGTCATTCGTGATGACCCGGCGGCATTCGCAAGCGCGCTCCTACTCGACTGGCCGAGCCTCGAGGCCGCAATCGAAGCATCGGAACAATTCGTGGAGTTCATGACTCCGTCTGTTCTTCCCGCGGAGTACCTACCTGAACTCTTTGCCAGCACGAGGATCCCGCCGGAAGTAAAAAGGATGGTTCTAGAAGACCTGCCCATCTATGCCGTCGATCATCGCGCAGGACTCCGCGCTGCAGCTCGTTATGCGGACCATTTGGAGATCTCGATGGACTACGGGAGGATCAAAATGGCGATCAGTTCAGAGCCCGGTGACGAAGTCGTTGTCCGACTGCTGAGCCGGTCTTCCGAACTACTAAGTGACGAAGAGATGCGGGCATTGCTCCGGGACTTGGGTGGTGATTATGCACTCATCGCCGGCCCTGGCCCGGAGCGCCCGGCTCTGCCAAATGATCAAGCTCACCTTTCGATTCTTGAACGCCTGCGCGGAGCCGGAGTCGTCAGCAGCTACCCATTCGAGGGCGAAGGCCGAGTCCGCGTCTACAGGCACCAGAACTGACTACAAGGGCTGCAAAAGCGCAGAGCGACCCAAACTTCTTGCGGAATCTGACAAACTAGTTTGGCATTGCCGTGGGCCCGCCCCTAGGCCTCGGAGGGGACTTCATGCCCGGGGCGCACCGAGGCATCTTGAGGCCAAATGAGGCAAGCGGCAGGCCAGGGCAGACGTCTGCGGGGGCGGTGAGACCCGGGGCTTGTTCTGGCTTGACACTCATGGCATGGCGTTCGGCGCGGAGCCTTGGCTGAAGCACCGGCAGACGGAGTCGCGCATTCGTGACAAGCCGGGCGATTCTGACCGTTCAGGGTACGTTGGCGGTTTGGTGTTGGAGGTGGCGCCTGAGCTCACGCGCGATGTGTTGTTCTCTAATTGAAGCCGGCGACCTGCCCCGTTGCCGTCGTCCGGAAGCGTCTGCATAAGGAAAACCCGTTTGGCAACCGCCTGCCTCACAATGGGACACTCTATGTTTACGTCCTCTGAGCGCTTGGGGGTTCTTAGGCTCTGGACATGTCCAGAGTCCTGGAGTTCAATGGATTCGAGGGTTCGCGCTTGGCTCGGGGCATGGCACCTGGCCTGGCGTCATCAACGAACCGGGGGAAACGCATCACTGGGGATGCCCATGAAAATAGACCCATATAGCCCTGGGCAATCGCCTGCGGACCGCGCAGCGACTGCCTTCAATTCATTGTCGCTTCCGACTCACCTGAATCTGGAACGCCTGGTGAAAATTGTCGAGGCTGTCCGGCATCGTCCAATACACATTGAAGCTGCCGGACTGCTCAACGGCGGTTCTGTCTGCGGACTCTGGCTTTCCACGGATGATGTCGAAATCATCTTGCACGCCGTTAGTCCGTCTGGACTGCACCGGCAACAGTTTGTCCTTCACGAACTCGGGCACATGGTCTTGAGGCATGACGAACTTGTCGTTCCGGCCGACTACATAGGAGTTCTCTTCCCGAACCTTCCGGTGGGTCTTGTCTCTCGTGTCCTAGCCCGAAGCAGTTTCACCGATGAGCTGGAGGCCGCAGCGGAGTCGCTAGCGGATCTCTTCGCATCAGCGATCAGAAATAGTGCAAGGGAGCCAAGGTCCTTCGAGAGGGTTTTCGAATGATTCAGGTTGTGGCTGCTGTCTTAATTTGGCTACTCGTCGTTTGCCTCCTGCCTGGCCTGCGGAGACGGCGTGATCACAGCGTGCTTACGGCGGCCATCACGATTTCAGTAGCCCTGACATTAAACATCGATCAGGTCTACGGTGTCATCGATTCGGTTCTGGGCGGCCGTAACTTCGTTGACCTGTTGGCCAATGTCTCTATGGTCATTGGGATTTACTTTCTCTCGAGAGCAATCATCCGGGCGGCGACGCCGGAAGAGGCAGTCGAGAGGGGAGACAGGGTTGACATTATTATCCTGGCCGCGGTGATCGTGGGCCTTGCAGCCAGCTTCAGTGCCATCGTCACCCAGAGCAGTTCCACTCGGTTCATGGTGGATTACGGTGACCAGTGGTCTGCTGCCCTCTACTCGTCCATCCAGTTTGGATACATCGGCTACGTGGTTAGCGTTACCGGTTTTACGTGTTTCCGGTTTCGTGGGGACATGTTGAGACCCTACTTCCGCACGGCATTTACCTGCATCGGGGTTGGCTGTAGCTTCGCCGTTCTCCTCGTATCGCTAGTGCTGGTCATGGATATTTTGCATTTGCTGGGGCGCCTGGATGCTATGCGTGCGGTTTCGCCAATCTATGATGCGGCAGTCGTTGCGGCGATGGCTTTCCTGTGCGTGGGTTTGGCGATCCCGCCCTTAGCGCGTCGAGTTCTCGGCCACAGGGATTCCGTGACTGAGGAGGAGCTGGTCAGCGGTCTCACAAAGATCTGGGATAAGACGACAAAGCAGCGGCAAGACGTACGGCTGGTGCGAGACACCGAAATGATCAGCCAAGTGGACCGGGCTCAAAGACTCCATAGAATGCTTGTTGAAGTACAGGACGCCCTGTTAGTCGAGCCCGGTCTAGGCAGCTCCTTGGACATTCATGACCTCAATGTCCTGAACGCTGCCGAGAACTATCTTGCCGGACCCTTCGTGCGCCAAGTTCCAGTTCGTAGACGGAAGCGGGAACAGGCGACATGACGGATGATGCCAGTTCCTCTGAAAGCCCTCAGACCAGATTGGCGCGCAAGCTTAACCTCCTTCTTGACCTCTATGAGGCGGAGGGATCGGAGGCGTTGACCTACCCCGAAATCAATCGGCATATGAGTCAGCGTGGAACTCCGCTTTCCCGCTCCCGCTGGGCCTACATGCGCAGCGGGGACAGCTCGCTGGCAAATGATCCTATGCTGCTCCGGAATCTTGCCGAGTTCTTCGGCGTGGACCGTGACTACCTCCTCGAGGATGCCGGGGAAATACCCAAACTCGTAGACGCTCAACTGGAACTTCTCCGTACGCTGCGTGAGTCCCGTGTAAGGAACTTTGCCGCTCGTCAGTTGGAAGGGATCTCTCCCGATACCCTGATGAGACTCCGCCAAATAATCGACGAACGGAAGAGAGCCGAAGGGGTGAACGATGCCGGGAGCAACCAGCCATAGGGTTGTGAAGATTGGACTTCTTGCTGCATCCGCGGCTCTGCTTGCCGGCGTCGCTGGTGCAACGTACTTTGCTCGTCAGGTTGTAGTCCCGAAATACAGCCGCCGTGAGGGGTTGAAGCTTCGTACCGTGCACACTCGGGGCGACGGATCTCTCGAAATTGAACTTCCGGCCACTGAACAAACCCGAGCGCATGGACGCTACAGCTTTTGGTTCGATCAGGGAATGGGTCACGCGTGCTTAGGACCTGTCGTTCAGTCTAATCACGACCGGAGCACAGTAATCCGGGAGGTTGAACGAGTGGACTCTGGTGACCTCAAACAAGCTAGGGCTGGTATCTGGAGCGGGTATGTCTACTCGAAACCTGGGCAGGTTGGTCTGCCGTACCAAGACGTTGAGATTCCAGTCGATAACGGTGTCGCCCCAGCGTGGAGATTTGACCCGTCCGCTGGTGTCGCAACTCCCGGAGCATGGGCTATCCATATCCACGGCATGGGCGGTAAACGGGCAGGCACTCTTCGCGGCATACCAGTCGCAGGACGTTTGGGAATGACGTCGCTGGTAGTCTCGTTCCGCAACGACGGGGACGCCCCGCCGTCGTACGACGGCCGCTACAACCTCGGCCAAGGCGAGTGGCGCGACGTCGAGGCCGGGATCAACTACGCCATTTCCAATGGCGCTGAACGCATTGTCCTTTTTGGATGGTCACTCGGCGCTGCAATCGCCCTTCAAGCAGCGGCCCTGTCTCCGAATTCCTCGCGAGTAGCCGGGATGGTTCTCGACGCGCCAGTCTTCGACTGGCGAACGACCCTGGCAGCGAACGCCAAAGCGGCCGGACTACCTCGGCCGCTTGTGCACTTTGGCTTCATTATTCTTCGATCAAAGGCCCTCCGCTGGGTGACCGGCCTTGCTGAACCGATATGTCTCGATTCCCTGGATTGGCTGGCGCGCGCATCTGAATTGAAAAAACCGATCCTCGTGCTCCATGGGGCGAAGGACGACACAACACCTTTCGAAGCATCAAGGAAAGCTGCCAGCCTGAGGCCAGACCTCATCAAGTTGGTGGAGTTTGAAGCCCAGGGCCACTCTTTGGAGTGGAATGTCGACGCCGAAAAGTGGGAGCAATCAGTCGAGGACTGGTTCCACAGTCTCCCGTTGGCCGGCACTAGTCCTGAGCAAGCGGCTGCGCAGTTGTAGGAGGCAGTTGCACGAAGTACTGGGCCGCTAGGTCGATGAGCTGGCCCTCGACGATTGAGGCGTGGGCGGAGTAACGCTGGTCAGCCAAAGCCTGAACGTAACCAGCCGACTCAAGGATGAAGAGATGATGCCGAACAGTTGCTTGAGAAGTCTGAAGCCCTGAAGCCAGCACGCAGGGGGACGATGGCCCGCTTCTGATAAGGAAACGAAGGATCTGGCTCCGTGTTCGGTTCATCAAGATGTATGTCGACATTCAAACCACGGCTCAGGATTGTGGAGGACACTTGCTGTAGACGGGTCTACAGCAACAGGATACGCCTCAGGTGAGCCGTGGAACAGATTGAATGTGTGGTGGATTGTCTAGCCACGGCGCTCGCGGAATACTGATGGCAGCGCAGCATCATTTCTCATCGAACGAGGCAGTCGAAAGGGTGGAGCATGCCGGCAAAAGACCTTAGCCGCGACGGCGCGTTGTCACCGCAGGCCGCCCTCGCCCGCCGGCTAAACCTGCTGCTCGATGTCGTTGTAGCCGAGAGGGGTTCACCCGTCACTTTCCGCGAGATTGAGGCCGGGCTCCGCGCTCGAGGAATCAAGATCTCGAGAGCCAGATGGTTCTACATGAAGGACGGCACGGGACGCCTGGTTAGTGATCCGCAGCTGCTCGCCGCTATCTGCGAGATGTTCGACGTCGATCCCTCCTATTTGCTGAACGGCGTCGAAGGTGACATTCCGGAACGCATCGATTCGCAGTTGGAGTTCGTGAAGTCACTTAGGGCAGCTCGGGTAAAGTCCTTCGCAGTTAGGACGCTCGGTGACGTCTCGCCGGAAACGCTGCGCGCCATCTCCGAGTATCTAAACAAGGACATCGGGTTGCATCCGAATGGCGAGCGGGCCGCAGCTACTCCTCCAAGACATACCGAAGATGGGCGTCCAGTAACTCCTTGATGCGCGCAGGATTCGCTGAGTAGCGAGGGGAGCGGCCGTGGCGCCGTCCGGCTTCCACATCGACCTCAATTGCGCCGACCTGTTCAAGTGCGATGAGGTGTTTGGCGACGCTGGGCTCGCCGGCGCTGACTGCTGCGACGATGTCCCCTCTGGACGCAGGACCATTTGCCGTCAGGAATCTCAGAATCTCATTCCGGGAGCGGTTCCCGAACGTCGCCACTGCGTCTTCAACGTCGGGCGACCAGGCGTCGTCGTGAGGCTGCGTGATCCGTGGCATGCCTCCATTCTTGCTGAACAACATAGAAAAAGTAAGAACTGGAGTCTTGACGATACTTTAATTATCTTTGACAATATTTGTTAGAAGCTTGTGTTGTGGTCAGATCGCTACTAGCCACGTTGATTCGCCACATCTGGTGGCGCTGGAGATATTCGAATCCGTTAGTCGAAGCGGTGAGAGCCATGAGCCTGGAACACTTGGCAGGCAACGCTGAAATAGAGAACTCAAACCCATCCCCGGTGGATATTTCGCTGCTGAGTCCGGTGACACCCACCCTGACAGTACCCATCGACCAAATGATGGGAGCGGTCGAAGGCGTGCGTCGCTACGTCGTCTCGCACTTGGCTCGGATCGGTCGCTCGTGCGATGTGGACGATGTCATGCAGGACATCAGGATGGCCGTTTGGGACGGGGTGGCACGCGGAAACTACCGGCCGATCCCTGGAGTTCCATTCGAGGCCTGGGTGCAAGGTGTCACGGGAAATGTTTGTGCCGCGCACGTCCGTAAGGAACTCGGGCACAAGACCCTGCCGCTGCTTTTAGATCCGGGCAACGGTGAGAGCTCGGACGTTCTCCAGCAGCTGACGGTGCTGGTCGTGTCACGAGACTACCGCGATGTCGCGGAGATCATCGATCAGGAATGGGCGCACATGGTGCTTGGGCTGACTCGTGCCGCGGTGTCAGCTCCGGTGTGGCGCCTTGCCGTGGGCAGCCTTACCGAACCGCGACGATATGCACCTCCGTCGCCGCAAGACCGTCGCCGTTGGAATGCAGTCACTGCGGTTCGGCAGACTGCAAAGACAATAAGCCAAGCGTTGGATGTAGACCCTGAGGCTGTGCAAGACATGCATGATCTGTGCCGGCACGCCGTCGGTTGTCTGCCGAGTCCGCTGCTGCGGGGAGTGGCCGAAGCAATCGTTCTGCCCGAACATCACGGCGTCGAACGGCAGGTTGCCATAGCTGCGGTTGCCGAGGAGTTCAAAGTCACTGATCGATATGTGGCGGTTCAAATCGGCACTGCCCGTCGCTTGTATCAAACGGCATGGAGAGTCATTCGCAGTTCTATGACCTCCACTGCTTGAGTCATGTGCTTATCGGAATGTTGAGCCATGAAGGGGTTTAGGAGGCAGACATGACGGAAACCCCTTCGCGCCGCCGGCCGACTCGACGGTGGGCGTTTGGCTTAACTCTCGCAATACTCCTGGGCACCCTCATCCTCGTCCTGGTCGGACCGCGAGAGCCGCCGTCAACGACGGGGACGGGTGTCCCAACGGCTGAATCTTTGACGCCGCGGGCTTTGCCGAGCATTTCCCAGACGCCTACGCCGAAACCAACGACGGCAGCTCCGCTCGCTAAAGCGCCAGTGTCGGTTCCGCCTACGACTGCCGACTACCGGGCGCTTGCATCTGCGGCTGCCGTGGCCATCTACGGCTGGGATACTCGAACTTCGTCCTATTCGGACGTGTATGCCCGACTTCGGGGCTGGTGGTTCGTCCTCCCTGACGGATCGAATCCATTGGCTGTGCTCGTCCAGGAGTTTGAGGCAACGGGCATCAATGCGGGATCCTTCGCTTCGCTTGCGGGCCAAGCTGCGTACCGGGTAGCAACGGTCGAATCCATGGCATGCGACAACGAACTCGTAAAGGTTCGCGAACGTCCGGCTCCGTGGGCGGGGCTTCATGTCTGTACGGTTCGGCTTAAGGTCGTTGACCACACGGTGAGTAGCAGCAATTCATATACAGCACCGGTCAGCATAATGGTCAATTGCCCGCCGGCGGCCACCGCGCCGCCAGATCGGTGCCAGATGGTTGGCTTTTATACGTCCGCCAGCAGAATTGTCTACTGATGCCGCATCCGGCTTTGGTGATGGCCCTAGCCAGGCGCACAACGCTCTTGCGGGCTGCAACCGCCGTCGTTCTCGTGATTGTGCTTTCTCTGGGCGTCGTAGTCAGTGCTGTCGCTATAGCGCTGGCGGGGGATAGGCCGGAATCACCTGTCGGGTGTGCGTCCAGCGGCGGCGCCGTCACACAAAACGTCCTCGAGAACAGTGGATCTCGGCCTGATGGTCACGCCGTTGGACTCTCCGCAGGGCAGATTGCTGTGGCGCAGGGGTACATTTCCGTCGGGAAGCAACTTGGCGTTCCTCGGGAGGCGATGGTGATCGCCATAATGATGTCTCTCCAGGAGTCGACCCTTAGGATGCTCGCGAACGCCAACGTCCCCGCCTCATTTCTCTATCCTCATGACGGGGTCGGGAGTGACCACGACTCTGTAGGTTCTGCACAACAGCGACCAGCGGCCGGATGGGGGACCGTTGCAGAGCTGATGGATGTCACTTACAACGCACGGGCATTCTATGGCGGGACGTCTGGACCGAACCAAGGTAGTCCTCAAGGCTTGCTGGATGTGCCAGGCTGGTCTGCCATGAGCAAAGGGCAAGCAGCCCAAGCTGTCCAAGTTTCAGCGTTTCCCGAGTTCTATGCTCGATGGGAACCACAGGCGACAGCCATCGTGGACCTGCTTCAGGGTGTCACCACGGTCCCGACGTGCAGTGCGAGGGAAAGCGGGGGGCCGGATCGAGTCTCCGCAGAAGGCTTGTCTCAAATCAGACAGGACATATTGCGTTTCACGCAAGCGGGCCTGGGTGGTGCCTACGTCTGGGGCGGCACGGCATTCAAAGCGTGGGATTGTTCTGGTTTTGTTCAGTGGATCTACCGCCAAGTTGGAATCGAGCTCCCGCGCGTGGAACAGTGGCGGGTCGGGCGAATGACGGATAGCCCGCAGGTCGGGGACCTTGTCGTGCAGAACCCCCAGGGCCCCAATAACTGGGGACACGTGGGAATCTACGCAGGCGACGGAATGATGTACAGCGCATTGAACCCGTCAGCGGGGACGCTCATGCATCCCATTGATTGGAACCCCGGAACCGCCTACTTCGACCTGCTGGGTTAGCTGCGTCGTGACATCCTCAGGTCAAATTCACGTCTCGCGCACACAACCTGAGCGCTTATGGCGCCACATCACGTGTTGGAGACCATCATATGCTGCTCGCGTCCTGCGCTGCTTGGGTGAGACTCAGAGATGAAGGGACGTCGCGACGGCAGCGCCGGCGGCTTCAGAGCGAGTCGGCCGCGCTGTGGTCTGCCGCCTCGCTTACTCGGCTGGCCTAGTTCAGGGCGCTCACAGCTTTTGTCGGAGCTAGCAATTATGCTGATCGAGACCCACAAATACGAATCGAATCGTTGAGGAAAACCCATGACTGTCTACTATTTCGACTCACGAGGAAGCTGGATCGCTTTCCGAACTAGCGATACCGACGAGCACCTGTTTGCCCCCAGCGGCCAGTGGCTTGGTTGGTTGGCGTGGGATAATAACGATGTTTGTAGCGTCTCGACCAAGAGGTACCTTGGCACGCTCGTTGGAGACCGTTTGCTGAGAAAAGTTTCTGAACCCTCATACTTCACACCATTTACCCCGTTCACCCCATTTACCCCGTTCACTCCATTTACACCCTTCTCAAAGTTTTCCATCAGTGTGCCTTCCGGCTACAGAGACGTCGATTGGGCTTGAACACCGCGAGAATATGGATTTGGCGGGCGCAATGAACGACCCAGAGCAGTTCGCCAACTTCTCAAGAATCTCTGGTCCCGACGGCTGTGCAGCTTGGTTGACGCGTTGGAAGTTCACAGTGCCGCCCCGTTTTCCCTTCATACCCAGTGGTCTGCAATGATGACAATCTGTGCGCGGCTAGAGCGGCGGACAAATCTGCAGATAATTAGCAGGCGGTGCAGCCCGACCGATCATCCGGGCACGGAACGGAAAAATGAACAAGAGTCGAAAATGGGCGATGGCTTGGAGAGATGCTGAAGAAGCGGCGTGTCGTGGCTGAGGAGTCTCTGCGAGTCACCTTCGATGGGCCAGGTGTAACGGATGGCACCATTAATGCACGACAGTTAGGGCTCTCGCTCGTTAATCTTGCGGACGCAATCACATCAGCGCATGCCGCCGTGCGTAGCGACTCTGTTCCTGCCCCCAGCATCAACATACGTGAGACCGGCGAGGGCAGCTTCTGGGTCGATCTCACGGTAGTCGTTGAGTCTGGCGCCGTGCAAAGCGTCATTGAAGCACTTGCCGGCAAGTACTCTACGGCGGCGGCGAACCTCGGGGGCATCGTAGGCCTAACCGTGTCTGCCATGGGCTTCCTGAAATGGAGAAGGGGACGCAAAGTCAAGAAAGCGGAGAGGGTTGCAGCCCCTAACGCACAGCCGGATCCCATAACCGGAATCGTGGCCGCTGAATCAGTGAGGATCGAGTTTGTGGACGGAACCGTGGCCACAATCCCGGCAGCTGTGTGGGCCGCTTCTGAAAGTGCTAACTTTCAGAAGGCCGCGCGAGATGCCGTACGTCCGGCCTCTACTCAAGGGATCGACTACATCCAAATCCGACACACGGATTCCCTTTATTCTCAAGACGAGGAACTCACTGTTACCAACGAAGAAGTTGAGTACTTTGACCTTCCCGACCCAGATGAAGCGACGGAAACGACTTCAACCTATAAAGCACTTGTGAGCCCACATGCGATCAACTTCGAAAAGGGCAAGAAGTGGCGACTTAGCGACGGTGAACGCTCCTTCCTCGCTGCAATTGCCGATGAGGATTTTGCCCGCGAGGTGGATAACGGCCGCATCCACATAGGAAAGCACGACTCGTTCCGAGTCACCTTGCAAGAGACCATCACGACGCAGAAATCTTCGAGACCGAAAACCTCTATCACCGTGCTCAAAGTCCTGGAACATATCAGCGCTGGTAGGCAACAAGAGTTCGATTATGAAGGATTGGGCGGCAACCCCCTTAACTAGTTTTGGCTGTTCCCTAACGTCAGGCTTACCAATCAGCCGATACCAAGAAATCGAATCGGGATGCGGTTTGCATGTGTGGTTCTAAGCGTTCTGCATCGTGTCCGCCGCATGTGTGACCACAGTGGGCAGCCGGCACAGGGCTGAACGGCAACTTGGACTTCCCATCTGTGGAGCGGTTTGGTCTAGTTCGCTCCAGAGTTGGGTTTTCCGCGCAGAACTCTAGGTTCAGTTTCCGCGCAGAACTCTAGGTTCAATGGTCCCTAGATATGTTGGGGTAGCGGGCATGCGTGTCGGCGCTGGGCTGACCGCCATATCAGCGGAAGCATGTCCAACAACAATCAAACTCCGTGTGCTGAGTCTTTCGTGCTTATGCCTCGAACAGGGTTGACGGGCATCGTTGGAGGACATAATGCCCGTACTGGAAGCAGCCGACTGCGCAAGCCAGGGACGTTCAACGATGGGTCATGTCGTCCTCACCCTCCACCCCCATGAAGTCGTGAGCTCAATCAGCTCATTTCCATTGGAAGACGACTGGATGGAGCACCAGATGGTACTGGCAGCGGTGGATCCTGGGATCACACCAAACGCGAACTTTCCTTTTCTTGAGTCCCTCAAGCAGATCGGCGGGGGCATCCTCGTCGGCGCCTTCATCGTAATCGCGATTGTGGCGATCATCGGCGCCGCGATGCTGTTGGCCGGCAAGCTGAGCCAATCGTCGCGGCTTGCCTCAGGCGGAGGCGTAATCCTTCTGTGGACAGGCCCCGTCGCGGCAATCCTCGGTGGCATTAACGGCTACATACTCTGGTCGCAGACGGCCTTTCCGTTGGGCTTTTAGCCGCTTCCGATCATGCCTATTGATTGTGACCTCAACGGTTGGTGGCCGCCCGGCTGCGGGTTGGTTTCCCAAGCCAACGACGGCGTCCAAGGCTCCATCACGTCCATCTTCGCGAACGTACTTCAGAACATCGCCTCTTGGATGTGGGGGTTCATCACGGGAGCCTTCACGGTCTCGGATGTCGACGACTCCCAATGGGCCGCGATCGGCGGCCTGACGAACTGGTGGGTCCTCGTGATGATGACGCCACTCGTGGTCGTGATGATCTTGCAACTCTTGTCCGGTCTGATCAGCCAGCAACCACGCCGACTGCTGAGGGCACTCGTCGGGGGAGCGGCGGCAGTGCCGCTAGTTGCAGCGGCCGTCTACGTGGTTCGGCAGCTCACCAGGGTCAGCGACGAGGCTTCGGCGGCCCTGCTGGGATCGATGGGAACCGATCCGTACGTCGTGTTCATGCGGCTCTTTGGCTTCGAAGCGGCTCCTGCGGGTTCCGAGCGCGAATGGAACGTCATTTCCCTGGCGCCGGGCAATCAAGGCGGAGCCGTCGGCGGCGCGATAGTGACAGCAATGGCGGTTATCGTCGTGTGGATCCTGGCATTCATCCTCATGTGCTCGATGATCTTCAGGACGTTCGCCCTCGCCGTCCTCGCGGCTGTCGCACCGGTCGCCCTCATGATGATGCCCTGGGAGAAATCAAAGGCCTGGGCCGGACGGTGGTGCGAAGTCGTCGTCGCGCTCTTGCTGGCGAAACCGCTGGCAGCGACAGTGCTCGCAGCGGCCATTAAGCTATTTGCGGATTCGACCTCATTTGCAGGTTTGGCAGCCGGCACTGTCGGCATGGTTCTTGCCTGCGGAGCACCATTGATGGCGCTGAGGCTGGTGAGCTTTGCGGGTGGCGAGCTCGCGGCAGCGGCTCAAACGGCAGGCGGCGGTCACGTTCTTGCTCGGAGCAGCAGCGTTGCCTCCCGGCAGTTCAGTCGGCAGCTCGGTGGGCGCATGACGATTGCCTCAATGTTGGGCAGATCGTCACTAGCTCGACCAATTCCCTCAAGTCGCAGAGACATCCCCACGCGCGTACTGCCACCTTCAGTGCCCTTACCGCGCAGCCTGACGAGTACGACGCCGATACCCACCTCAGGTGAAAACGCTTCGGTACCCCAAGGGGCAAACTCTGCCCGCGGAGGCGCCGCTAGGCAAGGCGGTGTGGTGACCGGAGAAATCCTAACCGAGTCGAGTAAGCAGGCCTCGTCGAATACACCTTCGAGGATAGGCCGGACCCCGGACGCCGGACCGCCAACGGCAAACCGGCCGAGGACCGCCCCGCCGCCCGAAGTACGAAATTCTGGCAGCGCTCTGCCGTCATCCGAATTGCCGCCCATCAGGCCAAAGGCTTCTGAGGGGCACTTCCCTCCGGAGAAATCCAATGACTGAAGATTCTCGAGCCCTTGAGGCCGTTAAGTTTCCCCGCTACGAGCGCCGCGGCATTTTCATGGGGCTGAAGTGGTACCAGCTTGTGCTGCTGGCCGTCGGCATCCTAACGGCGATTATTGCCTCTGCGGCTGGCGGTCCAGTCGGACTTACGACAATGAGTCCCATCTGGCTGCTGTTCGTGCTGATGGGAGTGCTTCAGCACGCTCGCATTCCATATCCCATCTGGGTCAGTCTCATCACGCTGTTCCTCGTGCGACTGATCCTGGGTCAGACCCGATACCTCGCCCGCCCCGAGAAGGCGTTGAAGGCGGGGAGGCTTGCGCTGCCAGGTGGGCTTGGCAGCCTCAAACTCCAGACGACCAGACGTGGAGAGTGCTTCATCGTTGACCCGCAGGGTAAGGAAGCAACGGTCGTCATGCGCTGCACCACCAGGTCATTCGCTCTCCTCGACGACGATGACAAAGCGTGGGCTGCCCAAGCATGGTCACGTGTCCAGGCCGGGCTCGCCCAACGGTCGGACATAGCAAGAATCGCCGTTCAGGATTACACAGTTCCGTATCCTTCGTCTGCCCTTCAGGACTTCTATAACAACACCATCGTGCACAACGGCGGCAGGCCGGGCGGCAATTCGTGGGGTGAGTTGGCCTACCAGGACTTGATAGCTGCAGCTGGATCCGCCATGAGTCACGACGTCTTGTTGTCCGTTGTTGTGGACACGGCCAAGTCGAGGAGGCGCATCAAGGAATCGGGCGGTGGCATAGCCGGACTCGAGCGTGTTCTACGTTTGGAGGTGCAGGCGATCAGCACATCCCTGGCAACTCATGGAGTGCGGGTGGACGAGTGGCTTTCGGAGTCCCGA
This sequence comes from Paenarthrobacter sp. 10L420, assembly GCF_056395385.1. Classification (NCBI taxonomy): domain Bacteria; kingdom Bacillati; phylum Actinomycetota; class Actinomycetes; order Micrococcales; family Micrococcaceae; genus Paenarthrobacter; species Paenarthrobacter sp. 10L420. The sequence goes on from NZ_JBFTJK010000007.1 coordinate 185,100, forward strand.
CTACTTGAAGTGTTCAGGGGTTCCTTTGATCCTGAAACGGTCTCCCGAGGGTCGATGAAGAATGACAGCGAGCCGCAGGATGCCCAGCTAAACGGAAAGCGGCGTCTGAGTTCAAGCCCGATGGCCGTAGAGGAGCACTGGACTTATCTCCGCACGGACTCCGGCTTCCACCAAACCTTCTGGGTCGCAGAGTGGCCGCGGCAAAAGGTGTATCCCGGATTCCTGCACCCGCTGGTTTACGTTGGCGACTTCCGGCACACGGTTACGCAGGTGATTCGTGCTGTTCCCACCTTGGAAGCGCTACGGGACATCCGGTCGGCTCAGGAAGCCCACGAAACCCGACGCCGGATCAACGCCCGGTTCGACCGTCCGACGACACGGGAGCAGCGAGCCGAGGAAGAAGAAGTTGCGCAACGGGAAGAAGAGATCGTAGCCGGTCATGGCGATGTTCGTCCGACTGCTTTCGTGACGATAACGGCAGCGTCCTTGGAGGACTTGGCCAGGCACCGCCACGAACTGGAGTCCGCGGCAGCCGGCGCGTTCGTCGAACTTCGATTGCTGGCGGGCCAACAGTGGGCAGCCTTCATTGCGGGAGGACTGCCCTTGGGAAGGGGATTGCGATGAGCCTCAAGAACCAAGGGGTGACCTATACGCCGTCGGGCACTCGCGCCGAGCGCAAGAGTCTCAGAAGGGCGACGACCGATGAGACGTTGCCACAGAAGCCCAAACTCGGCCAGCGGATCGATGCAGCATTGGAGCGGCGCGGCGACCGCGAGCGCCTTGTCGGCGATTGGGGGAGCAGGGAACCGCAGTCGCTATGGGGTCCGCATAGACTGCGGCCGGCACCTCACCGCGCCTCGACCATGACCTTCGCGGCCGCCTACCCCTTCATCACGGAGTCAGGACTTGGCCACGAAGGAACCTACATTGGAACTGACGTCTTCGGTTCGGGAGCCTTTTCGTACGATCCCTGGATTCTCTATGACAAGGGAATCATCAGCGGTCCTTCGATCGTCGTGATTGGAACAGTGGGCACCGGCAAGTCGATGTGTGGCAAGTCGCTGGTTGCTCGCTCCATAACGTTGGGACGGAAAGCGGCTGTGGCGTCGGATCCCAAGGGTGAATGGGTGTCAGTGGCGAAGGCCGTCGGCGGCAAGGTTATTTCTGTCGGTCCTGGTCGCACGGCCCGCGTGAATCCTCTGGACGCAGGTTCTCGGCCCGCTTCACTGTCGGACACCCAGTGGAAGGCTGTCGTCCGGCAGCGGCGCCGGCAACTGCTGGTGGCGTTGGTGTCGCTCATGCGTCAGGGCACACCGTTGCATCCGGTTGAGCACACCGCTCTCGACATGGCGCTCATGGAAACCACCGCCGAAAACTCGACGCCGACCCTTCCTATGGTGCTGGACCACCTCTTGAGTCCTTCCGCAGAAACGCTCGCCCTTGTCGGCAAGGACGGCGGAGCTGCAGTCAGCCACTCCCTGAGGCGAACAGTCTCCGGGGACCTGGAGGGCATGTTCGATGCGCCGTCCACAGTGGCCTTCGACGCCGACGCGCCAATGATGGTCATGGACACGTCCGCGCTTATCGGCGCGTCCGAGCAGGCGTTGTCCCTCGCCGCTGCCTGCAGTGCGACCTGGCTGGAGGCGGCAGTGACAAACCCCGACGGCGGTAAGCGGCTTGTGGTGTACGACGAAGGTTGGCGGATGCTCGCCGATCCCTACATGTTGGCCAAGATGAGCGAGCAATGGCGTCTTGCGAGAACTTACGGGATTGCGAATCTCCTCATCATGCACAAAGTGGCTGACCTCAACGAGATCGGAGATAGCACGAGCGGCCACAGACAGAAGGCTCTGGGGCTGCTGACAGAAGCGGACACTCGCATCATCTATCGCCAGAAGCATGACGCCATGCGCCTGACCAAGGAAGCCCTTGGTCTCACCGAAGCTGAATGCGAGCACGTCGAGAACCTTCCCAAGGGCGTTGGGCTCTGGAAGGTTGGGAACCGCTCCTTCATCGTGGCCAACAGAGTGACCACCGACGAACTGGAAGTCTTTGGCACGGATGACCGGATGCACCTGTGAGGACGACGCGACCGGGTAGCAGCAGTCCCCTGGTCTCGGCCGGACTCTGGACGTTGACTGGCTACATGGGGTTCTGCCTGTTGGTCCAAGCAGCCGCTCACCTTGCTGGCGCTGGTCATTGCGGCGGCAGGCCGCCGTCGTTCTTCAACCCCGCTGCGGGCATCGGCCTGTTCGCCGGCCGCCAGGACTGGATCGTGGGTGCCCCAAGTAGCTGCACTTTACATGTCGGGGCAATCTGGTGGATTGTGGGTGCAGTTCTCACGTTGCTTGCAGCGCTCGCAGCCGCGGCGGCCCTCGCGTGGAGAACCTGGAAGCAGTCCGGCGCGTGGTTACGCCAGGACATCCTGAGCCGGGACGGGGTGGCTGGCCGGGCGGAGATACTTCGGGACTTCGGAGCCAGAGCAGTTCGCAAGCGTGGGCAATACACTCGGCCGGGCCTCCGCAAGCCGAGCATTCATGATGTGTCGTGGACACTCGGGCGCTCCCGTGGTGTGACAATCCATGTGTCCACCGAAGAGTCGATGGTCATTCAGGGAGCTCCTCGATCGGGCAAGGGCCTATATGTCGTCATCAACGCGATACTCGACGCGCCCGGCGCTGTCGTTACAACATCCACGCGAGCCGACAATCTGGTGGTCACGATGCGAGCGCGGATGTCAGATGGGCGGCCGGTGACAGTCTTTGACCCTCAGGGCATGTCGGGCCTGCCATCGACTCTCCGTTGGTCGCCGGTGCGTGGTTGCGGTGACCCGGACATCGCCACCAGACGGGCTCTCGTCATCACCGCAGATACCGAGATGAAGGGCGAGAATGCAGCGTGGCAAAAGCGCTCGCTGATCGTGCTGCAGTGCCTCCTCCATGCGGCCGCGCTGTCAGGGCAGGGCATCGCAGCCTTCCGTCGATGGTCGTCCAGTCCAGTGTTAGCCAGAGAGGCGCTGGATATTCTGGGGCGCCCAGGTGCGGCATTGGGGTGGCAGGCAGATCTGATGGGGATCTTGGAAGACGACCCACGGAATACTTCCAACTCATGGATTGGGGTCTCAGCCGCTGTGGCCCCACTTTCATCTCCGAGGGTGTTGGCGGCACTGGACCCACAAGACGAAGCTCAAGAGTTTGATCCCAAGAGCTTCATCAGGCAACGGGGGACTCTCTACCTTATTGGCACCCGCTCTGGAGCTGCCGCCGCTGGCCCTTACCTATCGGCCTTGATCGACGACATCGACAACGCTGCGCGAGAACTGGCCTTTGTCTCGCCTGGAGGCCGACTCGATCCTCCGCTTTCGCTGATCCTCGATGAGATAGCGAATTTGTCTCCGTGGCCTGGTCTGCCTGTGGTGCTCTCTGATGGGGGTGGCATCGGCATTTCAACTCTCGTGGTTCTGCAGTCCCTTTCACAGGCACGGAGTGGATGGTCGATCGAGGAAGCAGCCACCATCTGGGATTCCGCGATCATCAAAGTGATCTTCGGCGGCGGCTCGGACGAGCCTGACCTGCGCTCGCTGGCTGGCCTACTGGGAGAGCGGAGTCTCGTCCTCAACACTCGCTCCTGGTCATCTCAGGGCCGTCAGGACGGGGAACAGATCAGGGAGAGCCCAGTCATTCGGTTGGACGAGATCCGGAGGCTGCCGGTCGGGACTGCCCTGATGCTCGGTCGCCGTACAAGGCCGATTCTCCTGGATCTTCGGGACTGGCATCAACGCAAGGATGCAGCCGAACTGGGCCGTTCGAAAATTGAAACTGAACGGGAGCTGGCCGCCGGCCACCTGCAGAACCAGTCAATAGACAAGCAGGTGGATTGATGGGCACCTCATCCGATGACGCTGAGTTTGAAGTTGGTCCAATTGCGGAACTCGACGACGAATTGACGGCAGAGCTCTTCCGATCGGCATTTCAGCCGCCATCCCGTGGCTCGGGTGGTACGTATCGTTGGCGTGACATGGCACCCGAACAGGCAGTTGGGGCCTGGGAAAGCCTGTTTGGGTGGGTCAGGTGGTTTGTGGCGACCTACCAGCTGACGACGTCGGTGGTGCCGGACTGCTGGTGGCGTCACACGGAAATCGTGGCCGAGCTCTATGCCCTGCAGCGAGCCGAAATGGCTTCCTATATGGCCGACGACGCCGGCTACGGACCGTTGGCGTTCCACGAAAGGTTGCCACACGCCGTCGAACGTCTGCGGGTCCACACGCGGACGGCAGGATGCGTCGGCCTGCAGAGCCACAAGGAACCGGTCCTGAGAATCGTTCCGGCAGACCGGGAATTCGAGGACTGGAAGCTGGGCACCCATCAGACCCGAAGCTGATCCCGTCATGCCGTTGCTTCGTTCGCTCGACATGAATAGGTGATCCCCTCAGGGGCAGTCTAGAAGCGCGAAGGGTGGCTGTCGTGGCCTCTGCATCTGAACTCAATGCTGACGCAAACGGGGCTGAAGAAGCCGCCGCGCCGCCGTCGAACGCTCGCCTGTCGCCCGAGGAACGCATAGCCGAACTGACCAAGGGACTTCACACAGCACTTGAGGAAGCCATTGATTCGCCCATGCGCTGGCAGGTTCTGCTCGACGCCTCCGCAACCCTGTGGCGGTACTCCGGGGGTAACATCGCCCTGCTGATGATGCAGATGGCACAGCGCGGTACCCAAGAGCCGACTCTGGTGGCCGGCTACAAGGAGTGGGCCCGGCATGGGCGAATGGTACTGCGGGGAGAACACGCGCTCTGGGTGATCGCGCCCCGGATAGCATCGATGCAGGAACTGATTCTGGCCGACGGGCAGCGCAAGCTCTTGCCAGCGAATCAGACTGCACCTGTTGGTGCTGTCAGCAGAGGCAAGAAGAACGTGATCACGGGTTGGCGCGGGCAGGCTGTCTTTGACGTCACCCAAACGGAGGGCACACCGCTGCTGGTTCCTCGCGCGGGTGCTCAATCTGGCGTGGACGTTGGTGATCTGTGGACTTCCCTACGGGAGGTAGCGAAGGAACACAGTTTCCGGGTTGAGGTGTCGGGATTCCAACAGGGCTACACAAGTGGCTTTACCGACTTTGATGCTCGTCGAATTCAAGTTGGCGCTTGGATGACCGACGAGGAACGCGTAGCCGTTCTTGCCCACGAACTCGGCCACGTTCTTTTGCATGGACCAGACGACCGCCTGGGGCGACTTTATGGAAGCAGCGCGAACCATCGCGGCCTGGCGGAAGTGGAAGCCGAATCAGTTGCCTATACCGTCATGCGGGCCCACGGTATCGATCGTGGACCGCAATCAGCGTCCTACCTGGCTGGCTGGGCCGATGCTGTGATACGCGCGGAGAAGGACTTGAAGCACGACTCCTCAGATGGCTGGGTGCCTACGTCGAGGGTAGACATCGCGAAGTCGGTGCTGGGGCGGGTGACCGCAGCAAGCAAGGGGATCCTTGCGGTCTCGGATCCTCCTGGCTTCGGGGGGAAGTTCGCTGCCGCCAGTGCTGACCGTTCCGTTGCGGACAATCCGACGTATGCCGGCGTCCCTGGACCGACCGCTTCATTGAATGGTCCCGAGATTGCTGGTCCTTGAAAGCACAGATGTCCGTCGGGAGAGGCCCGTCGACTAAGGAAGGTAACCCATCATGAATACAAAGATCCCCATCACTATCGCGGGGAACTTGGTTGCAGATCCCGAACTGACCATTGGGGAATCCGGAACACCACACGCGAAACTCCGCGTTGCCGTGAACCAGCGGATCCAGAACCCAGATGGCACCTGGCGGGACGGCGAACCGGTCTTCCACAACGTGTCTGCGTTCCGGATGCTCGCGGAGAACGCTTCCACTTCTCTGAAGAAAGGCGACCCCGTGACGGTGTCCGGAGAGCTTGAGTTTCGTTCCTACGACAAAGACGGGGAACGCCGCGAAGCTCGGCGGATCATCGCCGACACCATTGGTCCGGACCTTCGCTTTGGCACAGCGACGTATCAGCGCTCCGCGCGAGCAGTTGCCGAGCCCGAGGCCGTCGTGGAGGCCACAGGGCCACAAGCGACGACGGCGACTGGCTGGCCCGCCTACAACGTCACAACGAAAAGCCCTGTGGAGGCGCCCCCTTTCGGCACAGCGCGGGGGAGTGAAATGACGCTCTGATCCGCGCCCTCTGCAAGTTCTGGCCCACGTTTCATGCTCCGAGACGTGGGCCGCCTTTTGTTTGCCGACCAGCATTCGAATATATGTTCTAATCTTGTCCTAAGAGACCGAAGCAAGACTCCAACGCCTTCGCACGCATGATGGCGCAGACAGACGCCGACATAAGCATCCGAAACCTTATGAGTGGCAAACCATGCGCAGTGGTTTCCGGAGGGGCAGGCTGCCCGCGTTGGTAGCTTGTATGCTCCGCTAGCTAGCGGGCTGACGACGAGTAGCCGGCATGAAGTGCATGTGGGACCCGGGATGTCCTTCCAGCCCGCCCGCCAGGGTTCGCGATCACCTTCATTGACACGTGTTAACGCCTTCAATAGACTTTGTGGCATTGGTTCCAATCGGCCAACATACTTCGACCGGAGACGGACTTTCGTGCCTAATTTCGCCATCCTCGACAGCGCCACTGTGCCAGTGTCAGATCACGGCCAGCCGGTCCCGCTCCTCGAGAATGCAGACTGGATCACGGTCCAGGACCACCACCTACCGGCTGGCTTTCGTCCTGCCTATGAATTCCGTCGAGTAGTAAAGCTTCAGAGGGACGTACGGCGTGCGACGCTGACCGTTACTGCTCATGGAATCTACGAAGCCTTTATCAACGGACGCCGAGTGGGAGATCAGGAGCTCACACCGGGATTCACGAGCTACCGTCGAACGCTTCAGGTCCAGCAGTACGAGGTGGCTTATCTCCTCCGCCCCGGAGTCAATGAAATCCGATTCACCGTCAGCGATGGATGGTACCGGGGGCGCACAGGTCCCGACCGCGTTCCCGACGGCTTCGGGACCGAAGTCGCCGTCATCGCCTCCCTTTCGATTCTCACGGCCGCGGGAGTCGAGTTGTCGATCACGACGGGAGAGGGCTGGGACGTCGCGGCCGGAACCATCGTCCGCGCAGACCTGATGGACGGTCAGCAGACAGATCTTCGCCGGACAGGTCGGGAGGAATGGCGTCCCGCGGTCATCTCAACGGACCCTCTCACACTCGACCGATCCCGCCTGACCCGATCGCCAGCACCTCCCGTCCGACGCACTAGCGCGCACGCGCCAGTACGGATCGTGCGACTTGCTTCGGGGCGGCAGATCGTCGACTTCGGTCAGAACCTGAACGGTTGGGTGCGGCTGTCCCGCCTAGGCCCTACAGGAACGGCAGTGACACTGACCCACGGCGAGGCTCTCGACACTGAGGGGGATCTGACACTGACTCACCTCGACGTGACGACGCCCTCTGGCTTCCTCGGAGTCGGTCAAGTGGATCATGTCGTCTCCCGGGGTGTCGAAGGAGATGTATTCGAGCCGCGACACACGACGCACGGCTTCCGCTATGTCGCGGTTGACGGGCTCGCCGAAGATCTCACCACCGATGACCTGACAGCGTTCCTCGTTCGGACTGACCTCACGCCCATCGGCTCCTTCATCTCTGGGGACGAACGGATCAACGCCCTGCACCGTATCGCGGTCGCCAGCTGGCAAGCCAACTCCTGCGACATTCCTACTGACTGCCCGCAGCGAGAGCGGTGGGGTTACACCGGCGACTTCCAGATCTTCGCCCGATCGGCGGCGTATCTCGACGACATCAGAGGATTTGCCCTCAAATGGCTCACATCTTTGGCGGATGACCAATCCCCGGACGGAAAAGTCACCAACGTCGCTCCAAACTGCGGGGTAGTGCCCAACCCATTCATTTCCACCTCCTTCGACGGCTCGGCCGGATGGGGCGATGCGGCGACGATCGTGCCGTGGGATCTCTACCGCGCGTACGGCGAACGTGATCTGATTGAACGCTTTTACCCGATGATGACCGCCTGGGTAGACTACGCGGCCACCGCGGCGGCCACAGGTCGGCATCCCCGCCGTGAGGCGGCGGAGCCGACGCCTGCGGATCACGAGGAGTATCTTTGGGACACCGGCTGGCACTGGGGTGAATGGCTGGAACCAGGGGCGTCGTTCAACCCAACTGCCGATCACACTATCGTGGCAACCGCGTACCTCGCGCACTCGGCCGGGATCGTCGCTGAGGTCGCGGCGACCCTCGGAGAGGCCGAGGACGCGACGGGCTACGCCCAACTCGCCGCACGAGTCCGCGAGGCGTGGCGCACCGAGTTCCTCCTTACGGATGGCACCCTGGCTAGGCCCACGCAGGCGAACTACGTCCGCGCCCTCGCATTCGGGCTCATCCCGCGCGATTTGCGCGAAGCCTCAGCGGCCCAACTCGTGGCGCTGATCGAGGAAAACCACGATCGGCTGTCTACGGGGTTCCTCTCCACCGGAATGCTTCTACCAGTACTCGCTGATCACGGCTATCCCGAGGTTGCCTACCGTTTGTTGTTTCAGACCGAGGAGCCAAGTTGGCTCGCTATGTTGAAACGCGGTGCCACGACCGTGTGGGAGGACTGGTCGGGCATCGGCCCCGACGGAACGGCCAATGGGTCGCTCAACCACTACTCAAAGGGTGCCTTTGTCACTTTCCTCCACGAGTATGTGGCAGGGATCCGCCCCGTGACCCCTGGCTACGCCACCTTTGAAGTTCATCCACATATTTGGCCTGACATGGGTTCCGCGGAAGGTCGCCTGCGCACAGAGCACGGCGAGATTGTCGCCGGCTGGTCCATCACGAACGATCGTGTGAACGTGAGCGTCACCGTGCCCGAGGGCACCTCAGCAAGCGTCTACCTGCCCGACGACACAACTGCGAAAGTTGGACCGGGGCGGCACACCTGGATCCAGGGCGTCCCTAATCCGACGCCCCTGCCCCGGGTCAGGATTCAGCGGAGCAAGGACGCCGCCATTGCAGGCGACAGCCCCTACGGCCCATGGGGGCGAATCGATCCACTCGTAGACACGCTTGGCGATCTGCTCGAGGACGCCGAGGCCCGCGCAACGATCGATGAGATCATTCCCGAGCTGCCGCTCAGCCCACAGCTGGAGTTGGCCAGAAGCGTTCCCATCGGGACCGTACTCGCCATGTCCGCGAACATGCTCCCCGCCGAACTAATCGATCGCCTAGGAAGGAGTCTGGCAGCGCTATGAGCCCGGCCTTCCGTCGCGGGAAGTCGAGCTAATTGGTACAAGCCGTCGTCCGAAGGACATCGAAAAATATCGCCTGGCTCGATGGGGACTTGTCAGAGCTCCAGCGTGTCGTCGGTGACGCTGGCACCCCTGGCAGGTCATTCTCGGTCATGATGACCCCGTGCCCATATGGAGCGTCTCCCGGCCGGATCTAAATTTGACCCCCATAGGAGCATCGTGGTGGGTTAGACGAGTGGCGCCCAGGCCAGCAGGCGGTCTGCCGTGATGTGGTAGCTCGCCGGCCAGGGACTGCCAGGACGCACTTGGGCCGGGTCAGGCGAGATCAGCAATACAGAGCCCGGCCATATGGGTTCGGACAGCGCCTCGATCCACGCCGGCTGCACGTGATCGAAATGGTTCCACTTGATGGTGATCCATGAACCGGTTGGCTGAAGGCCATCGACACTCAGCACTGTGATCTCGGTTGTTGTGCCATGATCGCGCTTGGCTCGCTCAAGTGCGTTCCACCGAGAGTCAGCGGAAGCTTGCCAGCCGCGTTGCCGGTGCACGCGATGCACCCAGAACAAGATAATTACTGAGCCTGCCAATGCCACGGTTAGGAGCATCCATTGAAGCAGAATTGAGTCCGGTCCGAGAGTGGGCATCACAGCAGCGAAGAGAATGGTCGCTGCGCTCGCAACGATCAGCAGGGGTGTCGCCACCTTGGGCTTCAGGGCTGGGTTCGCGTTCATGCTTGCTGCTTCAGTTTAAAGCTGCCAGCCGACATTGATAAGAGCGACACGTTGATCAACGAATTCGCCGGCATCGATGGCGGGGATGCGGGCAACTTCTCGGATGGTGCGCTGGAGGTTTTCCCACTGCAATCTTTGTTCCCACTCGTACTCATCCGGGATTGTGCCGATGGCCAGATCGGAGTCCGCGACACCCCACCGATCTCTGTAGACAGCTGCGTCCCGAACTAGTGAAGCGCACTCGAAAGGATCGACGTCGGTACCAAGCTGCGCAAGGAGGTCCATCTTCCACTCGGGCTCCTCAAAGAGGGCAGCATTGCCAACAAACTCAATTCGGTCACTAATCCGATGTTTTACCTGAGTAAGCATTGCGTTGAGGTCCGCACGCTCGACGACAAGGTCCTCGTTCAAAGCATCAAAGGACGCCAGTGGCATACCGGACGAAAGGCGGCGGAGGCGCGAGTGAACGATTGCGGCCAGATCTCTCGCGCCATCTGTTGACGCGAACACCCCTCTCAAAACACGTTCGGCACTTGTCCGACTCACGTTCGTTGCTCGCCGCCAGGAAGCAACTGCAGCTCCCCAGGAAGGCGATGACTGCATTGCCACGGCCGCTCCCTGGGCCGTTTCCTCTACGACCCGTGCAAGATCCAATCCGGCTGCGATTTGGGCAAGGTAGTCATACTCTCGGCTCAGCCGTTCGAGACTGTCAGAATGCTCGCGCTCAGCTGCCTGCACTTCGTGGGCGGATCTTTCAGCTCCCTCGGCGGCCAGCACTTCACCCAGAATTTGTCGCCAGGTGGACCGGAGCCGTGGGTCAAGTGTCTCTTCCTCATCGGGGTCGTTTTCGCTGACATAGGCCATGTTGGCGCTGCGTCCCCGGGTCATGCTGACGTAGAGGAGTTCACGGGTTAGCCGGCCAGGTGTGACCACCGTATGCCCGGTATCAACTGTGAGGCCCTGGGAACGATGAGCGGTGGTGGCATATCCCAGCTCGACGGACGTCTCAAGGTAGGACGCGTCCAAGGCGATGCTCGCCCCGGTGTCCCTTCGGATAGCGCGGACTTGGCCTTTCCCGACATCGGTCACCTCGAGCAGTGCTCCGTTGCGAATGAAGGCTCCGTGCTCGTCAAGGATTGATCTGTCGTTTCGTCGGGCGATGATTATGTCCCCTCGGCCGGCACGGAGGCCGTCCCTCAGCGCGAGGGTCTTTTCCGCATCGACAGTGCCCTGGACGACGCGGTCTGCTTGGGCTCGTTCGTTGAGCATCCCAACTGTGTCATTGTCGGGTGCAATAAGGATCGAGAGTCGCCCGGCGAGCACGTCTTCATGCCACCCGGAGTAGGCCCGATCGAGCATGTCCAGATAGGTTCCATGTCGAATGCGGTCATTCCGTTCGTAGTCGGTAAGAACAGACATATCTCCATCACGTAGCCTGAGTGACGCTGTCTGTTCCCACGCCTCTCTGAAGCGCCAAATGGTGCTCAGTCTTGCAGTCTTGTGTTGCCGATCGAGCCAGCCGAGCACGCCCCCGGCATCGATGGAATCCAGCTGTCCGGGATCCCCAACCAGGAGCATCTTGGCGTCGCTCTCGCATGCTTGGCGTACAAGCCCGGCAAGCTGAGCCGTGGATACCATCGAGGCCTCATCGATGATGACGAGTTGCCGAGGACGGAACCGCCACCGATATTGCTCGGCACTAAGTCTGGCCACCACCTGCACCAGCCGTTTGGCGCCCACGAATTCGTCGTGGGGCAAAGATCCGAGCCGCTTCTCCGCCTCAGCGAACGAGGCCGCACGCTGCATTGCTCCGGTTCCAACAGATTCATGTAGCCACTTGGAAACGTTCTCCGTTGTCATTGCCAGTTCGTGGGCAAGCACTTCTGCGCTCGCCGCAGCAGGAGCCAACCCAACGACGCTGCCAGCCCCAAATTCGGTCTCCCAAGCTGATTTGATGGCATCGAGAGCAGTCGTTTTACCAGTACCCGCTGGACCGATGATCGCATCCAATCGGTTTCCGCTCAACAGCACCTGCGCGGCGGCGGCCCGTTGATCTTGGTGGAGCTCAACTCCGCCTCTCGTTCTGTGGCTGGCGAGTACATCCATGGTGACGAAACCCCGCACTGCCGGTCCGCCGTCGTCGTTCCGCGCTGCCAGGATTTCATCCTCAAAGGTGAGAGTCGCCTCATCTGTAAAGAGTCGTGAACCATGGAACTCGAAGACGCTCTGGCGCGCGAAGCCGAGGTCAGCTTCAGCATCCAGCGGCGCGGAATAGCGATACGCGTTCAGCGGAACAGACTGACGCTGGGCGGCCGACGCGACCGCGTCGATCAGGGCGTTCCGGTCAGCGGGCGTAGCGCAGCGGACCTCGGCGCAAACACGCTCGCCTTCCGCGATAAGGTTCCATCGGTTCCATGTGGAGCGTTTCGCAGCGACGCGTTGGCGGGTGACGATCGCGACGGCGTCGATCCAGTCAGGGGTTAAGTCGCCTCTGTGGAATGGAGCGTTACGAGAGCGATTGATGGTGGCGGCAACAACAGCCTCTGGGTCCAAGCCTCTAACTTTTGCTCGTTTGCGCCAGTTGGCAGATAGCTCGTGAAGTGGGGCGCCAGCGTCGCCCTTCGCGGTGCGTGTGGACAAGGTGGCTTGTTGTCGCAATTTGACGGTTGTCGTGGCCGTGGGACGGGCGCCATGTTCCTCGATCCATTCCGCTACGAGGCGGTCGGTCTCGACGTCGATGAGTCTGGATCGATTCGAGAACTCACGGATGAGTGCGTCGTCTATGCCGGTCAGCTGCTGGCTTGGATTGTGGGTGCTTTGAGCCGGGATGCGGATATCGGTGTCTGTCCGGAGACTTTGGTGCAGCGCATCGAACAGCAGCCCGTTGTAGTGCTCGCTCGCGGCGACCACTGCTTTGTACAGGCTCCGCGAATCCAGCGTGACCCATGCGTCGTCTGTGATGCGCTGGACGCGGTTGGCGATCACCACATGAGTGTGGAGTTGCGGATCCCCGGAGCGGGACTCCCAGTGGTCGAAGGCGGCAGCGATCGCGCCGTGAGTTCCGACATGGGCTATTCCGTTTCTGCCTGCTCGGGTGTGGATGACCAGGTCCTCAAGCCAGTGCAGCGTCTCGTTGACGGCGTCGTGGTGGGTCTGAAGGATTTGATCTTGGACGTGCCGGGTGCTGAGGGCCCACAGCGCAGAGACGGACTTAGGAACACTGAACGTTAGGTCGAAGCCTGCTACGGCGTGCCTCGTTTTGGGGAGTCCTTGACTTCGTTGGACGACAGTCGGCTCGCCGTGCGGACGTCCGAGGGCGGCTCCCGTGTCTGGGTGGGCCCCTTGCTCGAAGATGGCCTTGGCGTCCGATTCGGTGACCCTATCGCCTGCGGAACGATCAATACCCTCCAGCCCGCTGCCGAGCCAATGGCCCTGTGGCGTTCCAGTCTTCATGTAATAGGAGACGGTGTCCGGGGGAGTGCAGGCGAGGTCGTCCATCATGGTTGACTTGAAGAGGTACTTCAGGCCAGACTGCGCGGAGAGTCTGGCAATCGACATGGTCATGGCTGTCCAGCTCTGGTGCGACCTCGGGACGGCAGCCAGCCACGGCGACGAAGGATGCCCACCGTAGTGGCGTCCAGGGGCATGCTTTTCACCTTGGACAGAGTCACGAGGGCGGCCGCTACATGTGCGAGTTCCTGAATGTTCGTTCGTTGAGCCCGTTTGAGTCGCGAGACTTCGTTGTGGAGCAGGTTGGTTCTTGCCTCGAGTTCCTCGTTGAGGGTCTGAAGGTGCTCGATGTCTGCGGCTTGTGTCCGAAGCTCAGTTAGGAGCCGGTCGATGCGCCGCTGGAATTCCTGGCATGTTTCTGCTGGACCTGGGTCTAAAGCCTTCCTATTCACACTCGTTCATGAGTCCACCGAGCTTGACCAGCATGATTGGCTGTGATCTGGACATGCTGACCGGCCTTGGATGCCAGAGGTGTGAAGTGTTGAGGGGCTCAACATCCTTGTGTTCATCTGATCGTGGGCTCAGTCTGGGCTCGGTGCGTTTGCTTGATTGAATTCAATGACGGGAGAAGCATGTCAATAACCGGCAGTGCCTTCGTAGGACTTGCTGGTGGGTGCGTCGGATCGTGCCATCGACAGCGGAAGCGATCGTCGGCGGAATTTCTGGAGACGAGTAGGAGAGCAAAGCTACTGGAAAAGGGGCCGGAACCTAGCTAAACAAGAATCCGGCGCGAACGCTTCATCGAACTCGACGGGTCCAACCTTGCCCGTCAAGAACAAACGGCCCGAGCCGAAAACCTAACGCCGGAAGGAAACCCGAAACCGGCAAGAGCTGAACACCGCAAGCGAAACCCCTGTCGGTCACTGGCGGTGCCCCTCCCTCTGTCCTTGGACTGTCGACGGATCATAACGTCCGTTGCAAAGCCTCAGGAATCTTCCACTCGAAGAATGCGCGCATGGCGGTGTTCATGTCGGCGGACGGATCGATCAGCCATTGGAGCTGAATTCCGTCCCAAGCGCCGATGAGCAGCCGGCTAAGTAGCTGCGGATCTCGTTCTGGGTCCACTCGACCCATCTTCTGATCATAGGAGAAAGCCTGGGCAAGCGCTTCAGTCTTTCGCCGATAACGATCCACGAACCAGTCATGAGCGGGATGGGTCGGTGCCGACGACTCGGCCGCCAGGATCGCGAAAAGTCTGAGCAGTTCCGGACGCTCAAGGCTCGAGCGCACGCGCCCCAAAGTTGCGTCAGCGACACCGCGCTCTGCGCACGCCGCGTCGAAGTCGAATGATTCATTGCCCGTGGTTGTCCTGTCGGCTCGTTCGAGCACCGCTTCAAGTAGTTCGTACTTGGTGCCGAAGTGATGCACGATGCTCGTCAAGCTGATGTCGAGTTCTCGTGCGATGTCCCGCAGCGAACCTCCCCGGTACCCGTGGGTAGCGAAGACCGTAGTTGCAGCATCGAGGATGTCGATGGAGCGTTGCGCCGACTTGGCATACGGTCCACGGGCCCGCGTGTGCTGATGTGCAGTCATCGGTGCCATATTACGCCACGCGTCCTTGCCGTGTTGGAGGGTGGGAAGTGGTGCTGTTGAGGGCCATTGAAGAAATTGTAGCAGTTGTACAAATTTCAGTGTAATGTGCATCACCAAGGGCGGCTTAAGGAAGAGTCCCCCATGCTCACAAGGAGGTACGCATGAACGCACATACACAAATCAGCCGACGGATTATCATCCGCGGCCTGGCAATCGCTGCAGCCCTGCCGCTGGTGGCCGGATGCACGGTCGGAAGCCCGGATGGCACTTCCGGAAGCACTTCGGGAGAGGCAACAATCACTTTGATGGCCGGCGCCCAAGACCTCAGTGACAAGCAGATCGCTGAGTTCGAGGCCGCAAACCCGGGCCTGAAGATCAATCTCATCGTGACCGACCCAACGCGGCTCAACACGATGCTCGCCGCCGGGAGTCCCCCCGACATCGTCGCCGGTGGTGCCCTAGGCAGCGCCAACTTCAACGCGCGTGGACTCGCGACAGACCTCACGCCATTCCTGGAGAAGAGCAAAGTACTGAAGGAGGACGACCTGCAACCCGTCAATGACGGTTTCCGTTGGGACGGCAGTCACAGCGGAAAGGGTCCTTTGTACGGCATCGTCAAGGACTGGAGCCAGGACGCATCGCTCTGGTACAACACCGCGTTGTTCGACAAGGCCGGCGTGCCGTATCTGAGCGAGACGGAAGCGACGAGTTATGACGACCTGCTTAACATCGCCAAAAAGTTGTCGGTTACAGAGGGGGGCACAACCACGACTTACGGGCTCGGCCTGGAGTGGTCGTGGACGCTCTACGGCCCGATGTCGGCCATGATCCAGCAGCAGGGCGGACATCTCTACAACGACGATCTCAGCAAGATCGACTTCACCACCGACCAAGCCCGGCGAGCCTTCCAGTGGTACGTCGACTTCGCCCATGCCGGGGTGGGTCCGACGTCTCTGAATCCGCTGCCGGACGCGTCCGATTACTCTACTTTCGCCGCTGGGCGGATGGCGATTTCCCAGGATGGCTATTGGTTTGGCGGTAACTTCGCTGCACCTGAGGCATTGAAGACCGTCCGAATGGCGCCCGCACCCGTGATGGGTGACAAGCGGGCCAACCCAACCTACTCGGGTCAGGGATGGTGGATTCCGGAGCAAGCCAAGAACAAGGATGCAGCCTGGAAACTGATGGAGTATTACATGGCCGGGGCGCCTGCCCAAGCGCGTGCCTCGAGCGGTTGGGGACTCCCGGCTTTGAAATCTCTAATGGACAAGTTGCCGCAGGAGCTTCCCTATCAGAAGGCCGCGTACACCGTCGCGCAGAACGAGCTCCAGTACGCTGTTCCGCTTCCCGACTCGCCCTACATCACCATTGATCTGCTGAATACAACGATCGACAAGTACCTGCAGAAGGCGATCAAGAACGAGTTGAGCGTCAAGGACGCCTGTGCTGCGCTTACCGACGAGCTTAATCAGGCACTCGCGCACGGCAAAGAGCAGATTGGATAGATGAGAGTCATGGCGCGCAAGTGGACCCGCTACCCGAAGAAAGCGTTTTATGCGTTTATAGGGCCGTGGGCAATCGGTTTCGTTCTTCTCACGGCTGTACCCATGGTGTACGGGTTCCTTGTGAGCCTGACCAATTTCGACGGCAGTTCGCCACGTTGGAAGTGGGTCGGCCTCCGCAACTACCTCGAACTGTTCAATGACGGCGACGCTTGGGCGGCCCTAGGCAGAACTTTGGCGTTTACCGCCATCGTAGTGCCGCTCAGCGTCGCCGGTTCACTCGGCTTGGCGCTGGTCATCAACCGTCGGTTGAGAGCTGTGGGCCTATGGCGCACAATTTTCTTCCTGCCCTCAGTCGTTCCCGTCGTCGCGATGGCCATCATGTGGAAATTGGTGTTCAACAAGGACGCCGGCATCCTCAATGCGGTCCTTGGGGCCGTGGGGATCGGACCTTTTGATTGGCTGGTGGACCCGACAGTTTTCTACTCCCTGATCACCGTGATGCTTTGGGGTCTTGGGGGCGGCATGGTGATCATGCTTGCCGCACTCCAAGGCGTGCCCGTTGAACTCGAGGAGGCGGCCGTCGTTGACGGCGCCGGCCGATGGACGGTTTTGCGTCATGTGACCGTGCCGATGATCTCGCCGATCCTCTTCTTCCAAGTGATCACCGGAGTCATTGGCTCCCTGCAGATCTTCGTGCAGCCACTACTGCTCACCAACTCCAGCGGTATCGCCGGAGCTGGGACCGTTCCGGAAAGCAATCGCATGTACATGGTGCAGGTGTACCAAGAGTTCTTCCTCAGCAACCGGTTCGGTTACGGATCAGCGATGCTCTGGATCTTCTTCATCATCATCCTCGGCCTGACGATGGTGCTTCTGCGATCCAGCAGATCCTGGGTCCATTACGAGGTTGACACGGATGCTGAACGCGAAGGAGCCACCAAATGACCGTCACAACCCGACCACGTGTCCAGCGTGCAGTATCTCCTACTGGCCGCACAGCGAAAAACAGGCGCCGCCCCGCCACCATCTATATCCTCATCCTTGCGCTTAGCGTCTTCTTCGTTGGCCCTTTCCTCTGGTTGGTGCTGGCCGCCCTCAAAACGCCGGAGGAATGGGCCTCGCTGCCGATCAGTATCTGGCCCGAGCATGCGCAATGGAGCAACTTCTTCGCCGCACTGACGGATATGAATTTTCTCGGCTACGCAGGGAACTCCATGATTCTCGCGACCGTCTACTCCGTTTTGGTGACGTTGTCGAGCGCGGCAGTTGGATTCGGCTTCGCGCGGCTGACAGCTCCAGGAAAGAAGGCACTTTTCGTCGTTGTTCTGTCGACGATGATGATTCCGCAGATCCTGACGCTGTTACCCACCTATGTCCTGTTCTCCCGTATCGGAATGGTCAATACGTACTGGCCGTGGGTGCTCTGGGGTATGGCGGCCTCCCCCTATTTGGTCTTCCTGTTCCGGCAGTTCTTCGCGGCGATCCCGCGTGAACTCGAAGACGCAGCGATCATCGACGGCGCCGGTTGGCTCCGCATGTTCTTCACGATCTTCCTACCGCTTTCGCGTCCCGTTCTGATTACCTCGTTCCTGCTTTCATTTACAGGAACCTGGGGCGACTACATAGCGCCAGCCCTCTTCCTCGACCTCGACCGCACAACTCTTGCGGTCGCCATCACTGCCTGGTACCAAGATCCGCACGGAAACGTCATACCGACAGTGCAGGCTGCGGGTGCGGTCATGTACATCATTCCGGTATTGCTCATCTTCTTCTTCGCCCAGCGCTACTTCATTCGATCTGCGGTCGGCTCCGGGGTCAAAGGCTGACGTTTCAGCAAGCACGGTCCGGTCTTCCCACGCAATCAACACAACAAAGGAACGCAATGTCTTACTCACTCCAGCTCTACACCCTTCGCAATGCCATCCAGGAGGACCTGCCGGGAACCATCAGGAAGGTCGCGGAGATCGGCTTCACGCAGGTGGAACCGTACAACTTCGTGGCCACGGCCAAGGAACTTGGTGCGGCGTTGAAGGACAACGGCCTCACCGCTCCGTCCGGCCACGCACCGCTTCTGAGCCAGGACCAGGACGAGATCTTCGCCGCTGCCAAAGAACTGGGTATCGCCACGGTCATTGATCCGTACCTCCCCGCCGAACTTTGGCTGACCGCAGAGGACATCAGGTCCAGCGCGGACAGGCTTAACGCGGCAGCGAGGAAGGGCGCCGAGTACGGCATCCGCGTTGGTTATCACAACCATGCCTGGGAGCTGGAGTCCACCATCGAGGGCAGGACCGCACTGGAGCACTTCGCGGGCCTGCTGGACCCGGATGTCGTGCTCGAAGTAGACACATACTGGGTGGCTGTCGGGGGCCAAGACCCCGTGGAGCTGCTGGAGCGGCTGGGCGACCGGGTGAAGCTCATCCACATCAAGGACGGCCCCGGTAACACTGACGCCAAGGCGCAACAGCCTGCCGGCCGGGGCACCATTCCGGTGCTGGCTGTCATCGCAGCCGCCAAGTCCCTGGAAGTGGGCGTGGTGGAATTCGACGACTACTCCGGTGACATCTTCGAAGGCATAACGGAGAGCCTGAACTACCTCAACGCCCAGTCGGAAGGGGTCAACGCATGAGCTTCACACCCTCAACCCGCAAAGGCCCCGTGGGGCTCGCTGTCATCGGTGCGGGCAACATCTCCAAGGCTTATCTGGATAACCTCACCACGTTCCCGGACGTGAAGGTCCTGGTGATCGCTGACCTCTTCGTCGAAGCTGCCGAGGCGCGCGCGAAGGAGTACGGGATCGCGGAATTCGGTGCGCCCGAGCTGGCACTGAACCATCCCGACGTCGAAATCATCGTGAACCTGACCATCCCGGCGGCGCACGTCGAGGTTGCAACGGCCGCGGTCAAGGCCGGCAAGCACGTCTGGACGGAGAAGCCGTTCTCCCTGGACCGCGAGTCCGGGCTTGGCCTGCTGAAGGCGGCCGACGCTGCGGGCATCCGCCTCGGCACAGCGCCTGACACGTTCCTGGGTGCTGGGTTGCAGATGGCCCGGAGGATCATCGAGCGCGGGGACATCGGCACTCCGTTGACGGGAATGACCACGTTCCAGACGCCGGGCCCGGAATCCTGGCACCCGAACCCGGCGTTCTTGTTTCAGCGCGGCGCCGGCCCGTTGTTCGACATGGGCCCGTACTACCTCACGGCCCTCATCCAGACGTTCGGCTCGGTCCGTAAGGTGGCCGCCGTCGGGTCCTCCGCGAAAGCGACCCGGGTCATTGGTTCCGGTCCGAAGGCCGGGGAGGAATTCGCCGTCGAGGTCCCCACGCACGTCTCCGCGATGGCGCAGTTCGAAAGCGGCGCGTCCTCGCACAGCGTGTTCTCCTTCGAGTCCCCGCGCCTGCGGATGGGTTTTGTGGAAATCACCGGCTCCGAGGCCACGCTCTCGCTGCCTGACCCGAACTATTTCGACGGCGACCTCAAGCTCTGGCGCCCGGGCGCGGAAGAACCCGAGATCATCCCGGCCACCGGACCGGCCAACGGCCGCGGTCTGGGCGTGCTGGACATGGCCCGTGCCCTGCGCTCCGGGGCCCCGCACCGCGCCAGCGGCGAGCTGGCTTACCACGTGCTGGACACCATGGTCTCGATCTCCGAATCCGTGGACTCGGGCTCCTTTGTGGACGTCACAAGCAACGCGCCCGCTTCCGCACCAGTCCCGGAGGACTGGGCCCCCGAAACTGCAACACTCTAGAACCAGCGAGGATTCGAACCATGACCACCCCCACCCACTCGTCCCTGCCTTCTGACCGCCCTCTCGGTGTTGCCGCCATTGGCTACGCCTTCATGGGGAAGGCTCATTCGAATGCGTGGCGGAACGTGGCCAGTTTCTTCCGCGTCCCGGCTTTCGAGCAGAAGGTGCTCGTGGGCCGGGACGCGGCCCAGGTGGCCGAGGCTGCGGCCAAGTATGGTTGGGCCGAGTCCGCCACTGACTGGCGCTCGGTCATGGAGCGCGATGACATCCATATCGTTGATATCTGCGCTCCGGGCTGGATGCATGCCGAGATCGCCGTCGCCGCGCTCGAAGCGGGCAAGCACGTCCTGGTGGAAAAGCCGCTGGCGAACACGATCGCCGAGGCCGAAGCCATGACTGCAGCCGCCGCTGCCGCCCGCGCCAAGGGCGTGCAGTCGATGATCGGGTTCAACTACCGGCGCGTTCCGGCTTTGGCGCTTGCACGCGAACTCATTGCCGAAGGCCGCCTGGGCACGGTCCGGCATGTCCGGGCTGCTTATTTGCAGGATTGGCTTTCGGACGCAGGGTCTCCCATGAGCTGGCGTTTGCGGAAGGAATCCGCCGGCTCCGGGGCCTTGGGCGACATCGCTTCCCACGCCATCGATCAGATCCAGTTCCTGACCGGGCAAAGCGTTGTGGAGGCCTCCGGTGTATTGAAGACTTTTGTTGCCCAGCGGCCTGGGCCGAATGGCATCGAAGACGTTACGGTTGACGACGCGGCCTGGGCTACCTTCTGGCTTACCGGTGACATGGGTGCCTCCGTGGAAGCATCCCGGGTCGCGATCGGCCAGAAAAACAGTCTCAAGATCGAGGTCTATGGCACCGCTGGGTCCCTGACTTTCGACCTGGAGAACCTCAACGAATTGAACTTTCTGGACGCCACGGCCCCTGTCAGGGAGCAGGGTTTCCGGCGGATCCTGGTCAACGAACCCGAACACCCCTACCTCGAAGCGTGGTGGCCACAGGGTCACATCATCGGCTGGGAACACACCTTCACCCACCAGATCCGCGACTTCCTCCTTGCCATCGAGTCAGGGGAAGCGCCCTCGCCGACGTTCGAAGAAGGCCTGCAGGTCCAACGCGTCCTCGCCGCGATCGAAGAATCAGCCAACAACAGAAGCACCATCACCGCCGTCGAGCACAAGACACTACTAGTTGAAGGAGCCTGACATGCCCCGCCCGTACACCCTGTTCACCGGCCAGTGGGCCGACCTCCCCTTCGAGGAAGTCGCGCGCCTCGCCTCGGGCTGGGGCTACGACGGCCTGGAAATCGCCGTCTCCGGAGACCACCTGGACGCCTGGCGC
>NZ_JBFTJK010000008.1:0-201757 GCF_056395385.1 Paenarthrobacter sp. 10L420
CGGTCCCATTCCGAACCCGGAAGCTAAGACCCACAGCGCCGATGGTACTGCACCCGGGAGGGTGTGGGAGAGTAGGACACCGCCGGACAATCATTAACAGGGAAAGCCCCGACCACGACGGTCGGGGCTTCCCCCATTTAACCAACAAACCAGACACGGCAAGGTGGGAAAGCCCACCCCTGAGGCGAACTCCCCTAGCCCGAGAAGAACTCAGACAACTCTGCGATGAGCTTGTCGGGCGCCTTGTTTGGGCCGTCGTGCCCGAACCCGGGGAGGATGGTGTAGCTGGAGCCGGACAGGACGTCGTGGATCTGGCCGCACGCTACACCGAAGTATGCGGGGCTTTTCTCGCCCACCACGATCAGTGTTTCCAAGGGCAGTTCAAGGAACGGCTCGGCGGGCATGTCGGCAGCGATGACTGCCTTGATTTCCCGGACTCCGCACGTCATCAGTTCCCGCATCTGCTTACCCATGGGTGTTCCGGCCGTCAGCTTCGTGGCGAGCGTCAACATGGACAGGGGCATGCGCGCGAAGGCGCCTCCTGTCTCTACTCCCTTGATGAGAACGGCGAGTCCGCGATCGTAGTCTCCTGCCGCCGTCGCGCGTTCATATTCCGGCGTCCAGTCGGCTTTGACGCTGTGGTTGACGGACACGGCGGGATCGTAAACGGCGAGTCGCTCCACGGGTAAGGTTCGCGCCGCATGCAGCGCAACCGCACCGCCGAAGCTGTGCCCGAAAACGTCTGTGCTGGATGTGTGCTTCATGACCGCGTCGAGATCCCGGATGTCGGCTTCGAGGGTGTAGTCCTCGGGCTGGGGGGATGATTCACCACGACCGCGGCGGTTAAACGTATGTACGGGCCGCCCGAGGGACTCGCTCAGCTTCTGCGCGAAACGTGTGTAGTCAGAGGCCGTCACCATTGAGGCGGGCACGACCACAATACCCGAGCCTGCCGCCGCCAGGTCACCGCCTGTGGTGAGTACTTCGAGGTGTCCGCCGTCCGTTGTGGTGATGATCTCGCGCGTCATGTCTTGAGCCTAACCGAGCCACCTGAACGCAGGCAGCATGCAGGACGTTATGTGGATAACAATCAGCTTTTGAAGTAGTCCGAAATGTCCATGACTAGTTCCTTCACGGCGGCTGGAACGGAACCGTGGAAGCCCTTTGGCGATACTTCAAGGGTGCTTCCTGGAACGGCCGCGTGCAAACGCGCGGCCGTCACTTTGTAGTATTGGGGACTCTTCTTGCCCACCATGAAATGGGTGCCGGGAGGTAGGACGGAGAAGTCGCGCGGAGTTTCCGTGGCTTCGAACGCAGCCTTGAGTTCTCCGACGCCGGATGGCATGAGTTCACGGAACATTGTGTTGACCTTGGTTCGCGAGACTACAGCCATGAGACCCACCAGTATGGGTTCAGGGACGCGGGCCAGGGCAGTTCCGGGATGCATTCCACGCTTCATGCGGGCAAGCGCTAGGTTGATGTTGCCCTTGTTCACGGAGTCCTCGAAGCCCGCCATCCAATCCGTGTCCATGCTCCCGTCGATATTAACTGCGGCGTCGTAAACGGCGAGCCTGTCCGGTTGGTGTCTTGTGCCGGCAAATGCCTGCGCAGCGTTGAGGGCCACCGACCCGCCCAGGCTGTGGCCGAGGATGTTCCTGGCAGCGGTGGCATCCATGATGGTGCGCACATCCGCAATTTCCGTGACCATGGAGTAGTTGTGTGGTTGATCGCTGGAGCCGCCGCGGCCCCTGCGATCGTAGACGTCCACGGCCCACCCATCTCCGAGGCCCTTCGCGAGGGCGATGGAGAAGGGACGATAGATCAGGGCCGTGAGGAATGCGCCGCCGATCAGAACCACGCGGCGCTCCCCGGGTGCGTCTTCCGCGCCGTAGCTGTATAACGCGAGTTTGCCGCCGTCGTGCGTTTTGATGGTGCGTTCCCTCACCGCTTTATCCTAGGGCGCGCTGGCATTGGGGCTGTGCCTCCTGAAAGGAAGCGGGCGATTCGGGCTGCAAGCCGCCTGCCTGGCCGAAGAGGACCTTCGTGGAACTGCAACGGCACAATAGCGAAGTCGATGACTGGAACCGCTCCAGCAAGGGTGCGTCCGGTTTCGGCGAAGTAGGACGGACTCCAGCCGCCGCTAAGCATGAGTGTCGGAGTCACGAGCGAGGTGAAATCGTGAAGATGCGCGTCGGCATCGAGGACCGCGCGCATTTCGGCGACGGCGGTGGGCAACAGGGAGCGCATCTCCGAACCCAGCCGCGTCTGTGC
Source organism: Paenarthrobacter sp. 10L420 (assembly GCF_056395385.1). Classification (NCBI taxonomy): domain Bacteria; kingdom Bacillati; phylum Actinomycetota; class Actinomycetes; order Micrococcales; family Micrococcaceae; genus Paenarthrobacter; species Paenarthrobacter sp. 10L420. Next base: position 2,272 of record NZ_JBFTJK010000008.1, read on the forward strand.
AGAGAGGATGCTAAGCATCCGCAAGGCGCCCATCGGCAGGTAGGAGATGGGACCGGCAGTTCTCAGACCCTGCACCAGATGGGCCCATGCGTGGTCCAGTTGGCCTGCCGTAATTGCGGCTTCCAATTCCGGACGCCACCGACCATGGAGATTTCCTGATAGCGAGACAGCGGCGTCGTAGGTGACCAAGCGGTTGATCCTGGTGCTGCGCGCCGCCTGGAGCGCCACGAAACCGCCATAACTGTGCGCCACGACGTCCGGTGAATCGGTCTTCCGCATCACCGCCTGAAGGTCGGCGATCTCGGTGTCAGCGGAGTATCCGGGCGGTTGCGGCGCTGAGTGGCCCCGGCCGCGCCGGTTGTAGCAATGAACCGGCCGCCCGAGCATGAGGCTCAAGGTCCGCGCAAAGGGCCAGTAAAGGGAATCGGTCACCAAAGTGCCATGGACCACGACGACGCCGGACGGTTCCGCAGGTGCGCGCGAACCGGGAATCGAGGCTTTCGACGCCGGCCGGAACGTGTGCACCTCAAGCTGCCCGCCGCCGTCGTCCGTTTCAACTGTCCACGTCTCCACAGCCCGAGTCTATGTCCGGAATCAGAGGCCCGTAATCACCGGTAAACTTAAGGACTGTGACTTCCGCAAACACCCCAGCCCTGAACACCTCCGCAGAGCCCATCGATGCCAGCGAGCAGATGCGTATCCGCATGGACAAGCGCGCCAAGCTGATCGAACGTGGCACAGAGGCCTATCCCGTGGGCGTTGAGCGGACGCATTCCTTGAGCGAGATCCGCGAAAAGTATGCGCACCTGGAAGCCGACGAGACCACCGGTGACATCGTAGGCGTCACCGGCCGCGTCGTGTTCGTGCGCAACACTGGCAAGCTCTGCTTCGCTACCCTCCAGGAAGGTGGCGTTGACGGCAAGGGCGTTCGTCTCCAGGCAATGCTGAGCCTGGCCAATGTGGGCGAGGAAGCGCTGGCCGATTGGAAAGCCCTGGTTGACCTTGGGGACCATGTTTTCATCAAGGGTGAGGTCATTTCCTCCCGCCGCGGTGAGCTCTCCGTCATGGCCGATTCCTGGTCCATGGCCTCCAAGGCCCTGCGCCCGCTCCCGGTGCTGCACGCGGAACTCAACGAAGAAACCCGTGTTCGCCAGCGCTACGTGGATCTCATGGTCCGCGATGAAGCCCGCGAGATGGTCTATAAGCGTGCTGCCATCACTAGGTCTGTCCGCGACACCCTTGACCGCCACGGCTACGTCGAGGTGGAGACCCCCATCCTGCAGCTGGTCCATGGTGGTGCTACGGCCCGTCCGTTCGAGACGCACATGAACGCGTTCGATCAGAAGATGACCCTGCGCATCGCCACGGAACTCTTCCTGAAGCGCGCGGTAGTGGGTGGCATCGATCGCGTCTACGACATGGGCCGGGTGTTCCGGAACGAAGGCGTCGACTCCACGCACAGCCCCGAATTCACCACCCTTGAGTGCTATGAAGCCTGGGCTGACCAGTTCGTCATGGCCGAGCGGATGAAGGAAATCATCCTCAACGTGGCGGACGTGGTTGGCACCCGTACCATCCAGACCGACGCCGGCGAGATCAACCTCGACGGCGAATGGGCTTGGGTTGCGGTGTACCCGGGTCTTTCTGAAGCGGTTGGCGTTGAAGTCACTCCCGAGACCACCGTGGAGGAACTGCTGGCCATTGCTGCCAAGCACGAGGTCAAGGTGGACCCGAAGTGGGACGCGGAGAAGATCGTGGTTGAGCTCTTTGGCGAGATTGTGGAACCCACACTGCTGAACCCGACTTTCGTCTACAACTACCCGCCGTCTGCTCAACCGCTTGCCCGTCCGCATCGCGAAGACGGCCGGCTCATCGAGGCATGGGACCTGATTATCGGGGGCATGGAGCGCGGCACAGCCTTCTCCGAACTCATTGACCCCGTTATTCAGCGCGAACGGCTCACGGAGCAGTCACGCCGTTCTGCGGCTGGCGATGTTGAGGCCATGCAACTCGACGAAGACTTCCTTCGCGCCCTTGAATACGGTGCCCCGCCCATGGGTGGTATCGGGCTCGGCATCGATCGCCTTGTCATGTTGTTCACCGGCGCAGGTATCCGCGAAACCATTCTGTTCCCCTTGCTGAAGCCCGAAGGACACTGATCATGGAATACATCGCAGTCCTGGCGCCATCGGTCGTTGTTGGTTTGATCTTCTGGTTTGCCATGAAGTCCATCTTCAATGCGGACAAATCCGAGCGGCAAGCAGAAGCCCGCGCCCAAGCAGAGGCCAATTTGCGCAATTCCGGCCCTGAGAGTGAAGGCCCGGCAGCTAAATAGGCTGCAAATTGGGTGTCCTTAGCTGGAAACCCAAATGCGCCTTTGACGTGTGTGCTTGGCGTGAACGATAATCAGGAATAGGAACCCTCAAATTTCTGATTATCCAACCCTCCAAAAGAGAGGCTACTCATGGCACAGAAAGTTAAAATCATCCTCGTCGATGACCTGGATGAAGGGTCAGCGGACGAAACTGTCCGTTTCGGGCTGGACGGCGTTAGCTACGAGATGGACTTGTCCACCGCTAACGCAGAATCTTTGCGCAAAGCACTGGAGCCCTACGTAGCCAAGGCCAGGAAGACCTCTTCGGGCCGTGCAACACGTGGCCGTGCGACTGCCACTCGAAACCAGGATTCGGCACAGATCCGTCAATGGGCCCGTGACAACGGTTACACCGTAAACAGTCGCGGACGTATTCAGGCTGAAATTCAGGAAGCGTACCAGAAGGCCAATTCCTGATTCACCCGCCTTCAATGCCCCGGCAGCTTCTGCCGGGGCATTAGGTTTTTAAGCCCGTAGTTTGTTGCCAAGCCTTCCCAGGGGTGCCTGAACCAGGTCTTGGAATATTCCGTGAATCCTTCCGGCGCCTGGAGTGGGGATTATCCCGCCCTTTTGGACTGGTCAAAGCGTGTGGTCAAAACGACTGGCCAAGCCGAGCGGCTCGAGTCCTGCCGCTGCCCTGGACGGCTGACCACGTCCTTCAGGAGGCGTGACCACGTCCTTCACGAGGCCGGCACGGGTATGCGACAGGCGTTCCGCGGGCGGGCATCCCGGCTGCGAGGGGGGTGCCAGGTTTATTCCGCCGGGCGTCATGTTTCCCCTGTGGCGAACACGCTCCAAAAGTCGGGCTCCGGCACGTAGCATCAAAGTACGTCGTAGCTAGGAGTGTGGCGAAATGTTTGAGAGATTTACGGACCGTGCCCGTCGCGTGGTTGTCCTTGCCCAAGAAGAGGCACGGATGCTCAATCACAATTACATTGGTACCGAGCACATCCTCTTGGGTCTGATCCACGAGGGTGAAGGCGTTGCCGCCAAGGCGCTTGAATCCCTGAGCATTTCGCTCGATGGCGTCCGCGAACAGGTGCAGGAGATCATCGGCCAGGGCCAGCAGGCTCCATCCGGGCACATCCCCTTCACCCCGCGCGCCAAGAAGGTGCTTGAGCTTTCGCTCCGCGAAGCACTGCAGCTCGGCCACAATTACATCGGAACCGAGCACATCCTGCTCGGCCTCATCCGCGAGGGCGAAGGCGTTGCGGCCCAGGTGCTGGTCAAGCTTGGTGCGGACCTTAACCGGGTCCGTCAGCAGGTCATCCAGCTGCTTTCCGGCTACCAGGGCAAGGAAACCGCCGGTTCGGGTTCCAGCCAGGGCCAGCCGGAGGGAACCCCGGCAGGTTCGGTGGTGCTGGACCAGTTCGGACGCAACCTCACCCAGGCTGCCCGCGAGAACAAGCTCGATCCCGTGATCGGCCGCGAGCAGGAGATGGAACGCGTCATGCAGGTCCTCTCCCGCCGTACCAAGAACAACCCAGTGCTCATCGGTGAGCCCGGCGTCGGTAAGACTGCCGTCGTCGAAGGCCTCGCCCAGGCGATTGTCCGCGGCGACGTCCCGGAAACCATCAAGGACAAGCAGCTGTACACGCTGGACCTTGGTTCGCTGGTTGCCGGCTCGCGTTACCGTGGCGACTTCGAAGAGCGCCTGAAGAAGGTCCTCAAGGAGATCCGCACACGCGGCGACATCATCCTCTTCATTGACGAGATCCACACCCTCGTTGGTGCAGGTGCTGCTGAGGGCGCGATCGATGCTGCATCCATCCTGAAGCCGATGCTTGCCCGTGGTGAACTCCAGACCATTGGTGCCACCACGCTGGATGAGTACCGCAAGCACATTGAGAAGGACGCTGCTCTTGAGCGCCGCTTCCAGCCGATCCAGGTCAAGGAGCCTTCCGTCGCTCACGCGATCGAGATCCTGAAGGGCCTGCGGGACCGCTACGAGGCACACCACCGCGTAACGATTACCGACGGCGCCCTCGCCTCAGCCGCGCAGCTGGCCGAACGCTACATTTCGGACCGCTTCCTGCCGGACAAGGCGATCGACCTCATCGATGAAGCCGGCGCACGGCTGCGTATCCGCCGCATGACCGCTCCGCCGGAGCTCAAGGCCATGGACGAGCGCATTGCCGACGTCAAGATGGAGAAGGAATCCGCCATCGACGCCCAGGACTTTGAGGGTGCTGCTTCGCTGCGCGACAAAGAGCAGAAGCTCATTGCCGAACGCGCTGAGAAGGAACGCAACTGGAAGTCCGGCGGTATGGATGACATCTCCGAGGTTGACGAAGACCTGATCGCCGAGGTTCTTGCGAACTCCACCGGCATCCCCGTCTTCAAGCTCACCGAGGAAGAGTCCTCGCGGCTCCTCAAGATGGAAGACGAACTGCACAAGCGCGTCGTCGGCCAGGACGAGGCCATCAGGGCCCTGTCGCAGGCTATCCGCCGCACACGTGCAGGCCTGAAGGACCCCAAGCGTCCTGGTGGCTCGTTCATCTTCGCTGGGCCCACGGGTGTCGGCAAGACCGAGCTCGCCAAGGCCCTTGCCGAGTTCCTGTTCGGTGAAGAGGATGCCCTCATCACGCTGGACATGTCCGAGTACTCCGAGAAGCACACGGTTTCGCGGCTCTTCGGTGCACCTCCGGGCTATGTTGGCTACGAAGAAGGCGGCCAGCTCACCGAGAAGGTTCGTCGGCGTCCGTTCTCCGTGGTCCTGTTTGACGAAGTTGAGAAGGCCCACGCGGACCTCTTCAACTCGCTCCTGCAGATCCTGGAAGATGGCCGACTGACCGACTCCCAGGGCCGCGTGGTGGACTTCAAGAACACCGTGATCATCATGACCACCAACTTGGGTACCCGCGACATCTCCAAGAGCGTCGCTACGGGCTTCCAGTCCGGCACGGATACCCAGACTGGCTACAACCGGATGCGTGCCCGGGTCACGGAGGAGCTCAAGCAGCACTTCCGCCCCGAGTTCCTCAACCGTGTTGACGATGTTGTGGTGTTCCCGCAGCTCACCCAGGACGAGATCATCGAGATCGTGGACATGTTCGTTACCCGCCTGGAGCGCCGCCTCAAGGACAAGGACATGGGCATCGAGCTCACCACGGCAGCGAAGGTTCTTCTGGCCACTCGTGGCTACGATCCCGCAATGGGTGCCCGGCCTCTGCGCCGCACCATCCAGCGCGAGATCGAGGACCAGCTCTCCGAGAAGATCCTCTTCGGCGAATTGCACTCCGGTGACATCGTGGTGGTGGATGTGGACGGCGAAGGCGACGACGCCAAGTTCACGTTTGCAGGCAACGCCAAGCCGCGGATCCCGGAGATCGCTCCGACCGCGTAAAGGTGCACGACTCAGCTAACGAGGCAACAAGTCCCGCCCATTCTGCAAGGAGTGGGCGGGGCTTCGGCGTTAAGAGACCTCCCACTGGCGGCGCCAGAGGCATTTGCGTAGCTTGCGTCAAAGCGACGAAGGAGCAGCAAGCGGCAAATGGCGCCCGTACCGCCAGTATCGCGCCATATCTGAAAGTACTGTTTCACTCTGAGTGAACCACCCTGTGATCGGCGGCACAATGCGTGTTGAATCGGAGCATGGATTCCACTGACACCCCAACCCCAGGCACGCCACCTGAAACTCCTTTCCACGACATCGACCACTACCTCTCCATCCCCAGGGTCAGTGGTCTCACGCTCAGCCCGGACGGCAAGCGCCTGGTCACTACCGTTTCAACCCTGAACGGCAAGGGCACCGAGTTCGTCACCGCACTGTGGGAGATCGACCCCACCGGCCAAAGCCATGCCCGACGGATCACGCGGAGTTCCAAAGGCGAGGCCGGTGCCGCCTTTGCCGCCAACGGTGATCTCTACTTCACGTCTTCCCGCCCCGACCCCGAGAGCGCAGATCCCGACGCCGATCCGGTGAACGCGCTGTGGCTGCTCCCTGCCGATGGGGGAGAGGCCCGGGTTGTGCACTCGCGCGCCGGCGGGATCAGTTCCGTCCTGGCGGCAAAGAGTGCGGATGCCGTCTTCGTCAACGCCGAGGTTCTGGCAGGTTCCAGCAATGAGGAGAACGACGAAGAACGCCGCAAGACCCGCAAAGATAACAAAGTGTCCGCCATCCTGCACAGTGGCTACCCGATCCGCTATTGGGACTCGGACCTGGGTCCTGCCGAGCCGCGCCTGTTTGCAGTGGAACCGGGCGAGGAGAAGGAAGCCGGCAAACCAACCACCGTTGACACTCCAACGCCGCTTAAGCTGAGGAACCTGACGCCCGGCGTCGGAGGTTCGCTGCGGGAAGCCAAAGCTGTGGTGAGTCCGGACGGCAAGACTATCTACACGAGCCTCACCAAAGCCCTCGCCAAGGCCGACAGCCGTGAGGTGCTTGCCGCCGTCGACGTCGCCACTGGGGCTGTGAAGGTACTTCTGGACCGCGAGGGAATGAGCTACTTCCCTGGGCCCGTCAGCCCGGACAACCGCACGTTGGTTGTGGAGAGCGAAAGTGACACCACGCCCACCCAGGCTCCGCAGATCAAGCTGCACCTGCTGGACGTATCGGGCAGCGAAACGACTGACCTGGAGCCGCTCGCACACCAATGGGACCGCTGGGCTACTGCCTTGGAGTGGCTCCCGCAAGGCAATGCCATTCTGGTGAAAGCGGACGACGACGGCGCGTCGCCGCTTTTCCGGATCGACGTTGCCGATGGAGCAGTAACACGGGTGACGAAAGACGCTGCGGCGTATTCCGACGTCGTGGTTTCGCCGGACGGGACCACAGCGTACGCACTGCGGAGCTCCTACGAGTTCCCCGCTGAAGCTGTGCGGATCGACCTCGCTTCCGGAGATGTGGTGAGGTTGCAGGCACCCGCGGAACGGCCAACGTACAAGGGCCACCTCGAACGCGTGGAAACGACGGCGGAGGACGGCTCGCGCGTGCCGGCTTACCTGGCGCTCCCGGAAGGTGCATCCGCGGACCGCCCGGCGCCCCTCCTGCTGTGGATCCACGGTGGACCGCTGGGCTCATGGAACGCCTGGACCTGGCGTTGGAACCCCTGGCTGCTGGTCGCAAAGGGCTATGCCGTACTGCTGCCCGACCCCGCCCTCTCCACAGGTTACGGCCAGGAGTTCATCCAGCGCGGCTGGGGTGAATGGGGCAAAAAGCCCTTCTCGGACCTCATGGCTATCACCGACGCCGTAGTCGAGCGGGCGGACATCGACGAGTCACGGACTGCGGCGATGGGAGGATCCTTCGGCGGCTACATGGCAAACTGGGTGGCAGGCCAGACTGACCGCTTCAAGGCGATCGTGACCCACGCCAGTTTGTGGGCCCTGGACCAGTTCGGCCCCACCACCGACGCAGCGCAGTACTGGCTGAAGGAAATGACGGTCGAGATGGCGATGGAGAACTCGCCCCACCTCAACGTACGCAACATCAAGACGCCCATGCTGGTGATCCACGGAGACAAGGATTATCGCGTACCGATCGGCGAGGGCCTGCGGCTTTGGTACGAACTACTGTCCTCATCGCAGCTGCCCGCGGACGACAACGGCCAGAGCCCGCACCGCTTCCTCTACTTCCCTGACGAGAATCACTGGGTACTACAGCCGCAGCACGCCAAGGTTTGGTACGGAGTCGTGGAGCACTTCCTGGCAAAGCAGGTGCTGGGCGAGGACGTGGCGCTGCCGGAGGAGTTGGGGATCTAGTCCGTTGCTGGGTCTGGCGTGAGTCCGGCGCTGGACCTGCGCCATTTGCCGCGTGCTCGCTCGTGCCTCGCTTAGACGCACGCTACGCAAATAGCCCAGGACCAGCGCCTCGCGGCGGCCCTCCGGTACTAAATGGTGACCATGGCGTCCGTCAGCGCCGCCCGGCTCAGCCCCGGCGTAGGTCATGCGCGGTCGGGCTCCTCTTTGTCTCGTTAGGATGGGGGAGTGAATTCGACCTTTAGCCTTCGTCCTGCCCGTACTAGTGATGTGGCGGCGATCAAGAGGCTGGTTGCCCCTCTCGCGGAGCAGCGGATTTTGATGGCCAAGGAAACTGTGGCGTACTACGAGAGCCTCCAGGAATTCCGGATTGCCGAGTCCCAAGACGGCGACGTCATCGGTTGCGGGGCCCTGCACGTTATGTGGGAGGACCTGGCCGAGATCCGCACCCTTGCCGCTGCGGACACGTGGCGGGGGCGGGGCGTGGGGCACGTGCTGGTGGAGGATCTCCTGGAAAAAGCCAAGGAGCTTGGCGTGAGCCGGGTTTTCTGCCTGACGTTTGAAGTGGAATTTTTCAAGCGTCACGGCTTCGAGGTCATGGAGGACCAGTCGGCCGTGGACCCGCAGGTGTACTCCGAGCTGCTGCGCTCGCATGACGAAGGCGTGGCGGAATTCCTGGATCTGGCCCGGGTAAAGCCGAATACCTTGGGCAATACGCGCATGATCAAGCACCTCTAAGAAGACCGGCAACAAGGGCTAACTGAGGCGGACTCCAACCCTGCCCGCATTATGCGTGATTTAAAACCCTTCTCTTATCTAAAGTTGATGGATAAACTGATCGAGGCTTGCTGGGGAGCTTCCGCCATTCGGTCAATCGAGAGAAGATCATGCAGTCCCACGCGTCGTTTTCTGGTAATTCAAGCGTTTCAGAACTCCAACTCAGCGTGCGCGGTCCCGTGTTCACGCCTGCCGACCCCGGTTTCGCAGCCGAGATATCGGCCTTCAACCTCTCTACTCAACACCAGCCGGATCTTGCCTTCGGCGCCCTCGACGCAGAGGACGTTTCGGCGGCTGTCAGATGGGCGGCGGAACGGGGAATGCCCGTAGCCGTCCAGTCCACGGGACATGGTGCAACAAACGCGATAGAAGGCGGGATGCTTATCAGTACCCGCCGCATGCTGGAACTCAGCATCGACCCCCTTGAGAAGACTGCCAGGGTGGGGGCCGGTGTTCGATGGAAGGCTGTGGTTGAGCTTGCTGCAACCTTCGGTTTGATGGGTCTCTGTGGTTCCACCAGTGACGTCGGCGTGGTGGGTTACACGCTGGGCGGGGGCCTGCCCATCCTGGGACGTAAGTACGGCTTCGCCTCGGATCATGTCATCGCTTTCGAGCTGGTCACAGCAGACGGCACCCAGCAAAGGGTCACCAGGGACGAGAACCCTGAGCTGTTCTTCCTCCTGCGAGGCGGCAAGGGCAATCTCGGCATTGTGACCGCCATGGAATTCCACCTTTTCCCAGCCGCCGATCTCTACGCAGGTGGCGTGTACTTCGACGGCGGACACGCCCCGGAAGTCCTGGCGGCGTTTAGGGAATGGGTGCCATCGCTACCCGCGGAGGCGTCGGCGTCGTTGGCGTTTTTGCGCCTTCCGCAGATGGAGATGATTCCGGAGCCGTTGCGGGGAAAGTTTGTGATCCACCTCCGCTACGCCTACCAAGGGGACCTGGCTGCAGCATCGGACCTGCTGGAGCCCATGCGCCGAAGCGCCCCGTTCATGATGGACGCCACCGGCCCCTTGGAAGCAAGCCAATTCGACACGATCCACCAGGATCCGGACCAGCCAGTCCCCGTTCGCGAGCGTGGCTTCCTGCTTGACCGTTTGGACGAGGACGCAGCGGAGGCAATCCTCCGGCACTTCGGTCCGGGCGTTGAGAGCCCGGTGTTGCTGGCCGAACTCCGGCTGCTGGGCGGCGCCCTCGCCAAGAGCGCGGAGGGCGAGGACAGTGTGGGCGGCCGTGACGCGGCGTTCAGCTTCTACATGGTTGCCATTGCCGCGCCTCCTGTTGTTGAGATGCTGCCCGCAGTTTTCGATGCCGTCCATACAGACCTTCGTCCCGCTGCCAATCCCGGCACATTTGTGAACCTCCATGGGCACTTTGTGGATGCCGAGGACAGGGAGCGGCCCTGGGGCCCCAGTGCGCGTGAACGTCTTAAGAAGGCCAAGGCGGAGTTGGATCCGAAGAACATGTTCAGCTTCGGGCACGTAGTGGGACTTCCCACCACGGAACAGCCGGTTGTTATGAATCAGACCGTGCTGCTCGAAGACGTGGTCACTGCCGGCGGCGACGCCGTGCTGAACGGTTAAGGGTCGGACCATGCAAGATCGCGTCACGTTTCCGGACTTTTCAGCTTTCCAGATAGACATCCCCCACGGTTCCTGGCCGAACGAATCCTTCTGGCCGGGGACGGCCCACGCCAACCCGGACCTGTACTCCGCATTTTGGCTCGACTTCCATTCGCGGACTGAAGCGGCCTCCACTCCTGCACGCACCGCCGCGGAGCCTGGGCATCATCAGGATTAAGCGTCACAGCGGTAGGGACAGCTCTCCGGTGCTGTCCCTACGGCCCTTAATGGGCGCTCGCGGCTTCTGCATGCGAGGAGGCCTACCATGTGCCCGGGGCCCGGTAGTAGGGTCAGAGCACCAGCCACAGCACGCCCAGGAGCATCCAATGAAAAAGCTCATCAATGATCCCCGCGCAGTGGTGGACGAGTCCGTCGAAGGCTTCGGCATGGCCCATGCCGACATCGTGGACGTCCATCCCGACCCCAAATACGTCGTCCGGAAAGGCGCACCTGTTGCGGGCAAGGTTGCCCTGGTATCCGGCGGGGGTAGCGGCCACGAACCGCTGCACGCTGGTTTCGTAGGCCTCGGAATGCTCGACGCCGCTGTCCCCGGCGCCGTCTTCACCTCGCCCACGCCAGACCAGATCATACCGGCGACCGTCGCTGTCGACTCAGGTGCCGGCGTCGTGCATATCGTCAAGAACTACACAGGCGACGTCCTGAACTTTGAGACTGCGGCGGAGATGGCACAGGCCGAAGGCGTCCACGTACGTTCGGTGTTGGTCAACGACGACGTCGCCGTGGAGGACTCCTTGTACACGGCGGGCCGCCGTGGAGTGGGTGGGACGGTCCTCGTAGAGAAGATAGCGGGTGCTGCCGCCGAGCGTGGGGACGATCTTGAAGCCGTTGCCGCCATCGCGGAGCGGGTCGCTGCCAACGTTCGGACCATGGGGGTCGCCCTCTCCGGCTGCACAGTTCCGCACGCAGGTACGCCGAGCTTCGAGCTTGCCGAGGACGAAATCGAGATCGGCATCGGCATCCATGGCGAACCTGGACGGCACAGGATCGCCATGGAAAGCGCCGACGCGATCACCGACCGTCTATTGGAGCCCGTGCTTGAGGATCTCTCCCTCTCCTCCGGCGACAGGGTGCTGCTGTTCGTGAACGGCATGGGCGGCACGCCGCAGAGTGAGCTCTACATCGTCTATCGCCGGGCCGCCCAGGTACTCGCAGAGCGCGGCGCAACAGTGGAGCGCTCGCTGGTAGGGAATTACGTGACGTCCCTCGAAATGCAAGGTTGCTCGGTGTCCGTGCTACGCCTCGACGACGAATTGACGAGTTTGTGGGATGCCCCGGTTCATACGGCTGCCCTGCGTTGGGGAGCGTGAGCATGGGGCTGGGCGTTGAATGGGCACTGGACTGGCTGAAGCTCTCCGCGAAGGCCATGGCAGAACATCGAAGGGAACTGATCGAGCTGGACCGGCCAATTGGCGATTCGGACCACGGCGAGAACATGGACAGAGGATTCCAGGCGGTCCTGCAGAAGCTGGACGAGACGCCGCCGGAAACTGCGGGAGCTGCCCTTAAAGCGGCTGCGATGGCGCTGATGTCCAAGGTGGGCGGAGCTGCCGGGCCCCTTTACGGCACCGCATATCTTCGGGCGGCCACTTCCCTCGGTGATTCCACCGACATTGATGCAGAGGCGCTGGCTTCCGCGCTCGCCGCTGCCCGCGACGGCGTGGTGGCGCGCGGCAAAGCCGAGACCGGCGACAAGACCATGATCGACGCGTGGTCTCCGGCAGTTGAGGCAGCGCAGAACGCGGCGTCCGACGGCGGCGATGTGCTCGCCGTCCTGCAAGCTGCTGCCGAGGCGGCCGAAGTGGGGGCTGTGGCCACCGATCCGCTGGTGGCTCGGAAGGGCCGCGCGAGTTATCTCGGGGAGCGAAGCGCAGGGCATCGCGATCCAGGAGCGGCCTCCACGGCACTGCTCTTGCGCGCCGCGGCAGCAGCAGCGGCCGGCTCCGCAGGAAACACGGGAACCGACGCCGTATGACAGTTGGGATCGTGGTTGTCTCGCACAGCAGCAAGATCGCTGAAGGTGCAGTGGAACTCGCCGCACAGATGGCGCCCGACGTCGAACTCGTCGCCGCCGGGGGCACTGACGACGCACGGATTGGCACCAGCCTCGAGAAGGTGTTGGCCGCCGTCGAGCAGTCGCTGATTGATGCGGGAGGCGATGGCGTGGTGGTGCTGACGGATCTGGGCTCGGCAGTAATGACAGCTGAGTCTGCGATCGAATTCGCCAGTGATCCTGACGCCATACTGCTTGCCGATGCGCCTTTGGTTGAAGGGCTCGTGGCCGCGGCCGTTGCCGCCCAGGGCGGGGCTGGCGTCGAGGAGGTGCGTAAGGCTGCCGAAGCGGTTGGATTCCTGGCTTCGGCCCATACTCAGGCGCCAGTCGCTGCTGACGGGCCGGACGCTGCCGGCGATTTCGAGCTCATTAATCCCATGGGCATCCACGCGCGGCCTGCAGCCAAGATAGCCGGTGGACTCTCAGGCCTTGACGCTGAGGTGACAATCAACGACGTCGACGGGACGTCCATGATGGCGCTCATGACGCTCGCCGCCGGGCAGGGCGCAACCCTGCGCGTGGAGGCCCGTGGCAAGGACGCCGCAAGGGCCGTTCAATATGTCGGGCGGTTGGTGGGCGAGGGGTTCGGGGAGCTTTAAACAGGCGGCTTCGACAAGCAGCGCCACCCCAAATATTGCTAAGTACACTGATTAGTGATGTTGTAGAGGTACAGGTTCACTACAAGGAAGAGGTGCGACATGGGTGCTGACGACAAGATGGAGAACGCTGGCGAGAAGATCGCAGGCAAGGCTAAGGAAGCTGCCGGAAAGCTTACCGACAACGAGCGCCTTGAAGCCGAAGGCAAAGGCGAGCAGACAAAAGCCGACCTCAAGGGTGCTGGCGAAAAGGTAAAGGACGCTTTCAAGAACGACTAGGAATTCGGGCGGGGCCGTTGCGGTTGCAGCGGCCCCGCCTTCCTTTTGTGTTTGACAGGGCTTACCCCGCACGATCAGATGGAGGATTCTTTCGTGAATTTGCTGGTGAAATTGTTCGGCCTGGCAGTCAGCCTTGGAGCTGGCGTGCTGGCAAACAAGACGCTTGAAGGACTTTGGGAGAAAAAGACAGGAAAACCTGCCCCCAAGGACGGAACTGATCTGAACGATTCCTTGCCGGGAGTGCTCGTGTTCGCTGTGGTTTCTGCGGGTGTTGGCGCAGTGGTCCACGTTCTTACCCAAAGGGGCACTAAGAGTGCACTGGCCCGAATGAAGAAAACGGCAGACGAGGTTTAGCAAAAATGGCAATAGCCCGATACCCGAGTGTTGTTATTGATTGTCCGGATGCGCCCGCCCTTGCCGCCTTTTATGGCGAACTGCTGGGCTGGGACGTGAAGGGCGAAACCGATTGGTTCGAGATCCGCCCCGGCGATGGGAACAACTGCATTGCTTTCCAACAGGTCGAGTCGTATCACGCGCCTGAATGGCCGGGGCAAACAGTTCCTCAGCAAATGCACCTTGACCTGATGGTCGAGGACCTGGACAAGGGCGAGGAAGTGGCCCTTTCGCTGGGGGCACGCAAGGCTGAGCACCAGCCGGGGACCACCTTCAGGGTGTTCCTTGATCCGGCTGGCCACCCGTTCTGCCTGTGCCTTTCCTGATACGGCGCCTTTCTTAACCCTGATCTGCCGCCCACTCCTCAACGCGCCGGTTGCTTTCCTCTTCGGAGAGATCTTCCACGCGCGTCATGATGGACCAGCGGACGCCGAAGGGATCGCGGATGCTGGCGTATCGATCCCCTGAAACGAACGTGGTGAGTGGTTCACGGATGATGGCGCCCGCTTGTTCCGCTCGTTGGACAAGCGCGTCAGCGTCCGGGCAATAGAAGCCCAGGGAGTAGCAGTCGTCATCGCCGCCGGGCGCCGGGACCAGATGGTATTCCGGGTTGGGCTCGCCGAGCTGCAGGTGGCCGTTCCCGAGGTCGAGTTCGGCATGGACCACAACTCCGCCCATCTCGGTGGTGCCAACAACCCGTGCCCCGAAAACGTCCCGGTAGAACGCGATCGCATTTTTGGCATCGGGTATGGCGAGGAAGGGTGTCAGGCTGGTCAGGCCGTTGGGGACGCCGTGGGTGGTGTACTTGCCGTGGGCGGCCGTGGTTGACTCTGTGCTTGTACTATCTGTCATGTCCACGACGCTACGGGCAGGGCTGGCTGCGGCGCTTGGAAATTTGCGACAGACTTTGTGGGAGGTGGCACGTGGATAGTTCGTTCAAGGGCATTCTGTACCCGGCGCGGCTTCCCACGTTCAACCGTTTAGCGGCACCGGAGTCGGTCGCGCATCTTGTCCAATGGTTCTGGATTCCCGAATGGGACGTTGAGCCAGGCCGCACTTCCCGCCAGCACTTGATCGCCTACCCCGCGTCCAACCTCGTTGTGCAGTTGGATGACGTGGTCTTCGCGGGTCCCACAACCCGGGCCGCGTATCGCGACTTGAACGGCCGTGGCTGGGCAGTGGGAGCGCTGTTGCGCCCGGCGGCCGTCCCGGTGTTCACCGACGATCCGGGCAGCTTGCGCGATGCCGAGGTGGTGTTGCCTTTGGAGGACCTCCACGGTTCTGTCGCACGGGCCATGAATGCTGCTGCGCAGGCCATGCACGCGCCCGACGGCGGCTCCCGCCGTGAGCGGGCAGTGGACGCCTTTGCGTCGTGGCTGGATTCTTTGGACTACGTACCTTCCGAAGATGCCCTGCTGGCAAACCGGATGATGGACACTATTGCCTCCGATCCGGAGGTGGTCCGGATTGAGGACGTAGCGGCGCGCCTTGCTGTCTCGGGGCGGACGCTCCAGCGAATTGCGACGAAATACATAGGCCTCACCCCGTCAGTGCTGATCCGTCGCCGTCGCCTGCAGGACGCCGCCGAGAGGGCTCGTTTGGATCCCTCCTGTGATCTTGCGGACATCGCTGCCGAGCTAGGCTATGCAGATCACGCACACCTCACGAACGACTTCCAGAAGTACCTGGGGTTCACGCCGAGCACATACCGGCGTGCTGTTGGCAGTTAGCTGTCGGCCGATCCCGGCTCGCTTAAGTGCCGGTTGAACTGCGCTCCCGCGGCATCCGGCACGACGTTGCTGCCGAGCCCCATTATGCGGGATTTCAGGGAGCCGCCCAGCACATTTCCCTCGCCTTTCATCATTGCTTTGAAGCCCTGCTCGGCAACCTGCGCCGGATCGTCCTTCTCCGCCGTCCCTACCTTCGTGTCCATCAGCTTTGCCCGTTCAAAGAACGCCGTCTCCGTGGGGCCCGGGAGCAGGGTGGTGACAGTGACCCCTGCGTCCCGCAGTTCATTCCTCAGCGCTTGTCCAAAGGACTGCACGAACGCCTTTGATGCGCCGTAGACGGCCTGAAACGGTGCTGGCCCCCGGGCAATGACTGAGGAGGTGAACAGTATTCTTCCTTGACCGCGCCCCACCATGTCCGCCACCACCCATTTGGCGAGGGCGACTGTTGAGGTCACGCTCAGATCGATGATCCTGATTTCCTGGTCAAGGTCCGTCTCCGCAAAGGGCCCTCCTACGCCGATCCCCGCATTGAGGGCCACCGCGTCAAGTGGCCTTCCGAGGGCTGCAACTGCCGTGCGCAATTGCTCCACACCTTGCCTGTCGGCGAGATCGATTTGTTCCACTATTACGGCACCGCCGAGGTTTCCCAGGCGTTGGGCTGCTTCATGGATCCCGTCATTTTCCGCGACGATGATCGTGTCGAATCCATTGCTGAGGAACTGCCGCGCAAGCTCGTAGCCAATGCCGGTGGATGCACCTGTGACAAGGGCCAGCTGCCTCTCATTGGAGCTCATCGGTCATCTCGTTCCGGAGAAAGTCTATAACTGTCAGGCTACTTATTATTTTCGCATCCGGCACCGACAGGGACAAAGCTGCTGACTACGCAGAAACGGGCACCGAAGGTTCCGTCGCCGCTTTGCTGGCTTCCGGCGTCGTGGGTTCCGGGGTGGTGGTTTCCAGCGTCGTGATTTCCCCGCGGAAGGCGGCCAGCATCGCCTCGCGATCGAATTGCCCCTCCCACTTGGACACCACAAACGTGGCAACGCAGTTGCCGAGCAGGTTGACCACGACGCGCATGGAATCCATCAACCTGTCGGCTCCGAGGAGCAGTGCCACGCCCGCCACGGGGAAGATTCCCAAAGCCCCGGCAGTAGCGGAAAGGGCCAGGAAGGCCGAGCCGGGAACACCCGCCATGCCCTTGGAGGTCAACATCAGAATTCCGAGGGCAGCCAGCTGTTGGCCCAAGTCGAGGTTGTGTCCGAATGCCTGGGCGAGGAAAAGCAGTGAGATTGAAAGGTAGAGAGCAGCGCCGTCGAGGTTGAAAGAGTATCCCGTGGGAACCACCAGCCCAGTGGTTGCGCGGGAACATCCAGCGTTGCTCAGCTTGGTCATGATTCGCGGCAGTACTGATTCCGTGGATGCCGTGCCCAGTGCCAGGAGGAACTCTTCACGGGAGTACTTGATGAACTGCCACAGCGGGACGCGTGGGTAAACCCAGGCCACAATGAACAGCAAGCCGATAAAGACCAGTGCCGAGCCGTAGCATGCCGCCACCAGCAGGGCGTAGGTGCTCAACGAACTCAGCCCGTACTGGCCGATGATGAATGCCATTGCCCCGAAGGCGCCTACCGGGGCAACCCTCATCACCCAGGACATGATCTTGAAGAAGAGTTCCAGTGTGGTCTCCATGAGGTCGATGACGGGCTTGCACTTCTCCCGTCCCACCACCACGATGGCCGCCCCGAAGAAGACGGCGAAACAGAGGACCTGCAACAGCGTGTTGGATGCGAAGGCTCCAACCACGCTTGTGGGAATGATGCCCAGCAGGAACTGCCCTGCGTCCTTGGGCGGGGCCGTGGTGGTCTTGGCGTTGACGGCTTCCGCTGACAGGGAAGCGGGATCAATGTTCAACCCTGCTCCCGGCTGGACGATGTTGGCCACGAGCAGCCCGAACGCCAGCGCGAAAAGTGTGGCGGCGGTGAAGTAGACGAGGGCTTTGACTCCCACACGGCCAACGGACTTTACGTCACCCACGGCCGAGATGCCAGTGACGATGACCAGGAATATCAGCGGCGCGATGATCATCTTGATGAGTTGAATAAAGCCGTCGCCAAGCGGGCGAAGCGCAGACCCGATATCGGGCCAGAAGGAGCCGATGGCGACCCCCAGCACCACGGCCACCAGGATCTGGAAAAACAGGGATTTGTAGAGGGGCTTCTTTGCCGCTGGGCTCACAGCAACAGCAAGTGCGGGAGTCTTCAAGATGGCGCCTATCTGTGCGAGGCCGTGAAGGCTCACGGCCGGGGTCACAGATGACGCTATGAGGCGAGTGTTTCGGAAGTGCTAATTCCAATGCCCGATTGTGTTTAATATCGGAACTGAGTTTCCATGATGCGGAAACTCTAGTGAAGTTGAAGTGGCTGGCAGCCTTCCGCGAGCACCTCCGCTGGCTTTGGCGTCGGTTTATAGCGCGCATCAAGAAACAACCTGTAGGAAACGACGCCGGAACTCGCGGACCCGGGGGAGCAGCGGCATCGGTAAACGTGGGGCATCCACGGGCTGGGCAGGAGCGCTCGAAGCCAAGCGTCGCACTCGGCCAACGAAAGCGGGGCCTGTATTCCGCTGTCCTTGCGATGTGCAGCAATGGATACGGTGACACATGTTCCTTGTGGAGTTGGCCCAGCGGCGAACCATCCCCATTCCACGGTCTCCACGACGATCGTCACGTTGATGTTCTCGTCTTCGAATGAAGAGGCGGGGCTCATTCGATAATGGCGTCGGCCGTTGTGGCATGACCCGCGCTGTGAAGACCCGATTAGTGCCTCGCGAAGGTCGTTCAATTCGCTGCCATGTTTATTGCGGATCCCCGCGGTGAGGTCCATGGTTCCCGCAGTTGCGTTCGGTGCAGGTGCGTCGACGGCAGGACGGATGGATGCCGTAACCGAAAACGTGTCACGGATGGGCTGCTCGGACCGGTGCACAACACCCCCAGGATTCGATCATCAGGCAGGTCAGATGAGAATACCCGTCAAAAAATCAAATCGCTAGAGGAATCGTGCGGTTACCCCTGCCTCAGCCCCTTCGAGTCGAGCACCACATTGGCGGTGATGAAACGGCCGCACTGCTCACCAAACGGGTAGTCTGCCTTGGGCGTGAACGTCAGCGTCCGCACAGGCAATGCGGTTCCGGATGGAGAGGTGCCGGATACGGTCGCTTCAAGCGGACTTTCTGAGAGGGTGGGCAGTCCCAGGAAGCCGGTCATGGTGCCATCGGGCGAGGACGTTGCGGAGCACACGCCTTCAGGGGAGCACCCCTGGTCCACGGCGATGGAGCCTGGGTTCAAAACCACATTCGCTTCGGTGCAGGTCCCGTCCTGGCACGCCTTCATCCGCAATGAAGCAACTGTGTCCACGTAGTCGGCAGCGACCGTGATCGATACGCCAGACGCCTGCGCGATCGCCGGGCAAGGTACCGGCTCAGCGAAGCAGCTGGGAAGAAGTGCAGAGGTACCCATTAGCGTAAATGCCAAACCAATCTTGCCCATGCTTCAGGGTAGGACTGGACCCAGCAGGAGGCGCCGCAACAAAGGGAATCGGCACCCCATCGTTACGGCTCACCCTGACCTGTTGCCGAACCGACACCGCGCGTCATCGCGGCTTAGGCCGGAAGCCGCAAACCGCCGTCGTGGATTTCCGCCAACCCATCACTGACCAGGCCGTCGAGGGCCCGTTCCAGTTGCTCGGGCGCTGAGTTGAGCCTGTGAAGTGCTGCCAGCGGAATCCCGACGCCCGACGGCGCGAACCCGAGGTCCGCCGGCGCCTGTTCGAACATCTCGCGCGGAATCGGGATGGCAGCTTCGCGGAGGACGGCCATCACGGCTCCCCGGACTTGCCGGTCCGTGCCATGCCAGGGTTGGCCCTTTGGCGTGTACGACGGCGGTGGCTCACCTGCCGCGAGCCAGGCGCAGCTTGAGCGCACGGGACACTCGGTGCACTTGGGGGTGCGGGCAGTGCACAGCACGGCGCCCAGTTCCATGACGGACGCGTTCCAGCGCACGGACAGCGGCCGTTCTTCGGGCAGCAGAGTGTCGGCCAAGCGCATCTCGGCCGCGGTGAGCGCCGGAGCGGGCAGGGCGTGCCCGGAGATGAGGCGCGCATGGACGCGACGGATGTTGGTGTCCACCACTGTTTCGCGGCGACCAAAAGCAAAGGCGGCGACGGCGGCGGCCGTGTAATTGCCGACGCCCGGCAGGGTCAGGAGCCCGGGATAGGTATCCGGAACGTCTCCATTGTGCTCGTCGCGGATGGCGACGGCGGCTGCGTGTAGTCGCAGGGCCCTGCGGGGATAGCCGAGCCGGCCCCAGTGACGAACAGCCTCACCGGAGGGCTCATCGGCAAGGTGTCCGGGGGTTGGCCAGCGTTCCATCCAGTCCCGCCAAACGGGGAGAACGCGGACCACAGGAGTTTGTTGGAGCATGACTTCGCTGACCAGAATGCCCCAAGGGCTGCAATCAGGCTCGCGCCACGGAAGGTCCCTGGCGGTCTCGGCGAACCACTGATCCAAGGACTGATGGAGTCCGGCGAGTTGGTCGGAACCGGGAAGTGCCATGCGTCAGATCTCCCGGACTGTTGAAGTTTAGGCTGGCGCTGGAGCGCCGGAATTCTGCCCTCTACTGTAGTGGAAACCAGGACGACGACGCTTCTGCGGTGCACGTCACACTGAGCGGGTTTGCCGTCCGGCGGCGTGGTGGTGGCCTGCTGCGGAGTGGGCCCGCCTAGCCTAGAAACATGGCCAATCAGGGTAGGAACCAGTCTTCCGCGCGCACATCAGCGCCGGCGAAGGGTTCTGCCCGTAATTCAGGCGGTCCCGGCCGCCCTGGCTCCCCAGCGCAGAAGCGACGTCCGAGCGCCGCCGTTTACCGCCGTCGTCGGCAGTTTGTCTTCGGTGCGCTACTGGTTGTGATCGCCCTCCTGGTGGCTGGAGCCATAGCAATCAGCGGTGCGCTTGCAAGTAAGTCCGGGCCGCAGGCGGTCAACACGGCGGAGCCCTCCCAGATGCCTACTCAAGGGAATGCGCCCACAGCAGGCACTGCCTCCCCGTCCGCAACGCCCACACCTGTATGCGATCTGAGCCTGGTAACAGTGGCTGCTGCTACGGACAAGCCAGCCTACGGGACTGAGGAAATGCCACTGCTCACCATGACCATTACCAACGGCGGGACGACGCCGTGTGACGTCAACGTGGGCACATCGCAAATGGAGTACGTGGTGATGAGCGGCTCGGACCGGATCTTTTCCTCCAAGGATTGTCAGGCCGGAAGTGAAGACCTGGTCAAGACCATCCAGCCGGGCAAGAGCGAAACCGCCAATTTCCCCTGGCAACGCAACCGGACTCTTGAAGGCTGCGCCGCGATCAACGCAAAACCCGGCGCCGGGGGCGCCTACTACACGTTCGAGGCCCGCTTGGGGAACAAGTCCAGCACCAAGGCCGTCTTCCAGCTGAACTAACCTTCGGCGGACGGTGATTTGATGAGTGTCCGACGGCGGCACACGGCTTTAGAGGAACCTGTCCAGCAAGCTTGCTTCGGCCATGCGGCTCAAACCTTCACGGACCGTGCGTGCGCGCTGGTCGCCGATGCCATCCACAGTCATGAGGTCATCGATGGTGGCTGCCATGAGGTTCTGCAAACCGCCGAAGTAGTCCACCAGGCGATCGGCAACGGCCTTCGGAACGGACTTGAGGCCGGACAGGAGGCGGTAGCCGCGCGGCTGGACCACTGCGTCCAACTGTTCCACACCGCCGGCGAAGCCGATGATGTGCGCGATGCGGCTGAGGTCGATCAATTCGGTGGGGCCGAGGTTGAGGAGCGCCTGGACGGCTTCATCGATATCCTCCGGGGTGGCATCCGGGTCCGAGTAGTCGCGGATGATGACGTCGCTGCCCGGGCCGCGGCCCATGGTCAGTTCCTCCACTTGCAGTGATAGCAAGCGGCCATCCTCGCCGAGCTCCAGGACGTATTGTGCGATCTCCTCGGAGATGCGGCGGACCATCTCCTGGCGTTGCAAGGTGACAGCCACATCCCTGACGGTGACCAGCGCTTCAATCTCAAGGGCTGAAAGGGAGCTGGTGACCTGGTCCAGCCTGGCGCTGTACCGCTCCAGCGTTGCGAGGGCCTGGTTGGCGCGGGCCAGGACTTTCTCAGAACCCTCCAAAACGTGGCGCAGGCCATTCACGTACAAAGCGATGATCTGCATGGACTGGCTGACAGAGATAACGGGGACGCCCGTCTGGATGGCAACGCGCTCGGCTGTGCGGTGCCGGGTCCCGGATTCCTGGGTTTCAATGCTGGAATCCGGAACGAGCTGCACTGCGGCACGGACGATGTTGCTGGCGTCCTTGTCGCAGATGATGGCGCCGTCCATCTTGGCCAGTTCACGCAGGCGCGTGGGCGAGAAGTCGATTCCGATATCGAATCCGCCCGAACAGATGGAGTCGATGGTGCGGTCATAGCCCAGCACAATCAAGGCGCCGGTGCGTCCACGGAGGATGCGCTCCAAGCCGTCCCGCAAGGGAGTTCCGGGTGCGACTCTGGCCAGAGTCGCCTTGAGCGACTCTTCCGGGCTCCGGGCCATAGGGTTTCCCTTCGAAGGTGCAAGCCATGGCTCACAGACAAGCTGAATCCGGCATCCGCGGGCGCTTCGAAAAATGCCCTGATGACGACTAGCACCATGATATGGCTTCCGGACACCGTTAACCGCACCAGCAAGCCCCAAAGTGGGTCATTTCGTTACGTACGGAGACGGTCGGAAGGTGCCCTTTCGGGCGTTCTTGGCAACGCCTGTTTGGGGCTTTTGCGTGGTTGACATGGGCCGATATAACAAATTGGTGTAGATATTCTAGTAATCCACCTGCCGCTTCAACTTATTACCGAGCCACAGCATCGCCAGGCTCACCAAAAGGAAGCCAGCGGAAATCGCAAGGGCAAAGACAACTACGCCACCCCACCCTCCTGCCCTGTTGGGGTCGATGAACCAGTACGGGTACCAGTTCACCAAGGCACCCCGGATCAGGCTGTAGACGAGGTAACCGATGGGATAAAGCAGCCAGTACCAGATGTGGCGGGTGGTCAGCGTTGCCCGTGGCGGCTGGAAGAGCCAATCCACCACCATGACCACAGGGATCAGGTAGTGGACCACGAAGTTGACCCACGGAAGAAGTGAGCCCAGGTCCTCGCCGGCAAGCAAAGCTCCGAATACCAGTCCAACCACGGCCATGGCGATGGTCGCCGTGCCGCGGGTGGCGTCGTCGATCTCGCTGGGTTGTTTGCGGATGAGGACCCTGTAGCCGCTGATGAGCAGCACCAGGGCCGCGAAGATGTTGGAAAGGTTGGTGAAGTAGCTGAAGAAGTTCCAGACGTCATAGCCCATGCCCAAATGAACCGTCAGCTGCGTTCCCACCGCCACCAAGGTCAAAAGGCCAAAGAAAAAGCGTCCCCCAATAAGCACAGTTCTTTTGGTCATGGCCCAATCCTTGCCGAAACGCAGCCCGGCGATGCCCCGACACCCCGCGAGGACGGCCTTTGTGCGCTACGTGATCAGCAGCTCCAACGCCTCGGCCAGATGCCCCACTTCCCGCACAGAGAAGCCCTCCGGGATAACGCCGGCACCCGCCGGGCTGGCAGGAACAATGGCGTGCGTGAAACCGAGGCGGTGTGCCTCCTGGATGCGTTGGTTGATTCCGGGCACAGGCCGGACCTCGCCTGCCAGCCCAACTTCACCGAAGGCAATGAGCCGTTGGGGGAGTGCCTTGCGGGATTTGGCTGACGCGACGGCCAACGCCACGGCGAGGTCGGTGGCCGGTTCCGTCAGCTTTACACCGCCAACAGTGGCCACGTAG
Organism: Paenarthrobacter sp. 10L420; assembly: GCF_056395385.1. NCBI lineage: Bacteria > Bacillati > Actinomycetota > Actinomycetes > Micrococcales > Micrococcaceae > Paenarthrobacter > Paenarthrobacter sp. 10L420. The sequence continues at coordinate 25,713 of NZ_JBFTJK010000008.1, forward strand.
GAGTCGTCCTTGTGCAGCATGCATCCGGCGCGCTGCTGAAGCACAGCGAGCAACATGGCAACTCTGGAGCTCTCCAGCCCGCTGGTAGCCCGCCGGGGTTGGGCATTGGCACTCTCGGCGAGCAGCGACTGGACCTCCGCGAGCAACGGGCGGCGGCCCTCCATGGTCACCGTGATGCAGGTGCCTGAGACAGGTTCACGGGTCCGCGAAACGAACAGCCCGCTGGGATCGGCCAACCCTTCGATGCCGGCCTCATTGAGATCAAAGCATCCGACGTCGTCGGTAGCCCCGTAGCGGTTTTTCACAGCCCGGAGCAGCCTTAGCCGAGAATGGCGCTCGCCTTCGAACTGGCACACGACGTCCACCAGGTGTTCCAGCAAGCGCGGTCCTGCAATCGTTCCTTCTTTGGTTACGTGGCCCACCAGCAACGTGGTCATGTTCCGCCGTTTGGCCGCGGAGATGATTGATGCAGCTACTTCCCGCACCTGGGAGACTCCACCCGCGCTGCCCTCGACGTCGGCACTGCTGAGCGTCTGCACAGAGTCCACGATCAGCAGCTTCGGCTCAAGCTTCTCCACCTGGCCCAGCGCCTGTCCAAGATCGGTCTCGGCGGACAGATACAACGTATGCGCGACAGCATCGATCCGCTCCGCGCGCAGCTTCACCTGGGCTGCGGATTCCTCGCCCGTGATGTACAGGACGTCCTGCCCGGTGCGGGCAAATTTCGCGGCAACGTCCAGCAGCAATGTGGACTTCCCGACGCCGGGTTCCCCCGCCAACAAGATGACGGCACCGGGGACGAGCCCCCCACCAAGGACGCGGTCCAGCTCGTCCACACCCGTGGGCAAGAACGCCGCCGTTGTCCCATCCACCTCAGCGATACGGCGGGCGGGCTCCAAAACGGTAGTGGCCGCCGTCGTACGCGCAACCGTGGCGCCGTACTCTTCAACGGTTCCCCACGCCTGGCACTCACCGCAGCGGCCCACCCACTTGATGGCCGTCCACCCGCATTCGGCGCATTTGTAAGCGGGTGTCTTGGATGCGCGGGAGGTCTTGGAAGCCATGGGTTCAAGGTTAGTCGGGGGGACTGACAGTATTAGCCTCGCGGACCCTAAAGAGCCGGCAGCACGTCCCGGGCCTCGTCGGATTCCAGTCCGCTCGCCTCCAAAAGGTCCACCATGAGCGGCCGGAACAGCATCACCACGGTTTCGCCCTCAAGCTTCTGGACGTCGAGCATCTTGGGGTGCAGGCGCGAGGCGATGTCGGTCAGCTCATTGCGGGCGTGACGCAGATGGACACGACGGGTTCCCTCGCTCTGCTCCGCCAAGCCAATGGTCATTTCATCGATCGCGGCGGCAGTTTCCTGCAGGACCTCGGAGATGCTTTCAATGGCTTCGTCGGATAACGCGGCATGGTTGATGGCGCTGGTGAGCCTGCGGGCAAAAACGCGGCTGTTACGGAGTGCAAGGTCGATGTATTCCAGCGAATGCTCCAAACTGGCAAGCTCGTCGCGGTGCCTGCGGTGGGCCGGAGCCAGAGTCGCGACCTCGCCCGAGGCCCGCAGCGTCTGCCGCATCCTGTCCACCAGTGGTTGGCAGTTACGGCCGCGAATCAGTGCGTGCCAAGCGATGGTGGAGTCGCTTTCGACCATGGCCTTGGCACACTCCCGCAGCACTTCGGCAAGTTCGTGCAGGATCTTCTGGACATCCTTCCGCGGCTCCCGGCGCGGATCCTTCGGCACCAAAATAGTCACCAGCAGGGCGAACACGCCGCCCACCACTGCATCCAGGCTCCGCGTGAACGGCCCGCCGGCCGGCGCTGGCAGCAGCACCACCAGCAGCGACTGGAGCCCCAGTTGGGTGGTGAAAATGGTCCCGCTGTCCAGGAACCTTGCCAGCAGGATAGAGAAAAGAAGCACGACGGCGGCCTGCAGGATCCCAGCGCCCAGCCAGTGGAGCAGGAGGTCACCCACCACGATGCCGAGTGTGCAGCCCAGTCCAACCTCAATAACACGACGCAGGCGCGGATCACGTGAGAAGCCGAGTGCAATCAACGAAGAAGTGGCCGCGAACAATGGCCCTTGGTGGCCCAGGACGTATTCCGCGAAAGCGTAGGCACCCACGGCACACACGGTCATTTGAACGGCCGGAGTCAGGGAGTTTCGGCTACGGACCAAGCCCGTCCGGACTCTGGCACGCAGGAACCTCTTGCTTGCAGAAAATCCCTTCGCGGCAGCCATGTCCTCCAGTCTATTTGCCGAACCCCGGCATCCATGACGAGTAGGACGCCGGGCACGGTCCCACTCAAGGTGGCGCGCGCCACATAACCCAATGGTCCGCCGTCGTTCACTTTGCGTTCACCTTCCACGTCAGATCCCGTTACCTGCGCTCCATACCTTCAGTAAAGGAACAAAAGGTCCTCAGCTCGCGCACGCCGAAATCTCCGTCGGCCCGCATCGAAGAATCCCTGGAAGGGGCACATCCAAGTGAAGGCAACTCACTTCGGCCGCAACGCGGCAATCGCGGTCATCGCAGCCGGCGCACTCGCGCTCACTGCTTGCGGTTCAGACAACGCAACGAACACCCCGGCCAGCACTCAGTTGGCAGCCGGCATGAAGGTGACCGGCACGTTGACCGGCGTTGGCTCATCTGCGCAGGGCGCAGCAATGGACGCCTGGAAGTCCGGCTTCGCCGCCGCAAACCAAGGCGCAACCGTGCAGTACTCCCCGGACGGTTCCGGAGCAGGCCGCAAGGCCATCATCGATGGCTCGGCACAGTTCGCCGGCTCGGACGCCTACCTGAAGGACGAGGAGCTCGCGAGCTCCAAGGCAAAGTGCGGCCCCGAAGGCGCCATTAACATTCCGGTGTACACCTCCCCGATCGCCGTGGCCTTCAACGTTCCCGGCGTCATGGACCTGAAGCTCGACGCCGCTACGGTCGCCAAAATCTTCCGCGGTGAAATCGCTAACTGGAACGACCCCGCAATCGCGGCCCTGAACGCTGGCGTTACCCTGCCGGACCTCAAGGTCACCCCCGTGAACCGCTCTGACGATTCCGGAACCACCACCAACTTCACCGATTACCTCGCAGCTGCTGCTCCCGAGGTCTGGACGGACAAGGCTGCAGGCATCTGGCCGGCCACCCTGAAGGGCGAGAACGCCAAGGGCACCTCCGGCGTCGTCAAGACCGTCACCGACACCCCGGGCGCCGTGACCTATGCCGATGACTCCGCTGTTTCCGGCAAGCTGGGCACCGCCTCCATCAAGGTCGGCGAGGAATTCGTCAAGATCTCCGCTGACGCCGCTTCCAAGGCTGTCGAAGCAGGCAAGCCCGTTGAAGGCCGCGCCACCAATGACGTCGCCATCAAGCTGGACCGCAAGACCACTGTCTCCGGCGCCTACCCCGTGGTGCTCGTTTCGTACCACGTCGTTTGCACCACGTACGAGACCAAGGCAGTTGCTGACCTGGTCAAGGCCTTCGAAAGCTACGTAGTTTCCGACGAAGGCCAGAAGACCGCCGCTGACGCTGCCAAGTCCGCACCGCTTTCCAAGTCGCTGCAGGACAAGGCCAAGGCCGCCATCGAAACCATCAAGGCCAAGGCCTAAGGTTTCCGGCGGGTTTGACTGAACCCGGCTAAACACTGAAGTTCCCTGTCCCGCGCGGAGTGGCTGAAGCCGTTCGCGCGGGATTGGGAACTTAGCCATGTAAGACCAGTTCACTCCAGACTGAAGGATCGTGAAGTGACCACCAACTCCCTGACAACCTCCCAGGGCGCCGGACGCGCCGGGGACAAGGTTTTCTCCGGGGCCGCCATGGCCGCAGGGTGCCTGATTCTCGCGGTTCTCTTCGGAGTCGCCCTGTTCCTTGTGGTGCAGGCAATCCCTGCACTCGTCGCCCCGCCTGCGGACATCCAGGGCGGCAACGGCTTCTTCGCCTATATCGGTCCGATCGTGGTGGGCACACTCATCGCCGCCGTGATCGCGCTCGTCATCGCAACCCCCGTGGCAATCGGGGTAGCCCTGTTCATCTCGCATTACGCCCCGCGCCGGCTGGCTTCGGGGCTTGGGTACGTTGTGGACCTGCTGGCCGCCATCCCCTCCGTTGTCTACGGTGCCTGGGGCGCGGCGTTCCTGGCCAAGGAAATCTCCCCGGCCTACGACTGGCTCGCCAACAACCTGGGCTGGATCCCGATCTTCCAGGGCCCGGCATCCGCCACCGGCAAGACCATCCTGACCGCCGGCATCGTCCTGTCCGTCATGGTCCTGCCCATCATTACCTCCCTGTCCCGTGAAATCTTCCTGCAGACCCCCAAGCTGCACGAGGAAGCAGCGCTCGCATTGGGAGCCACCCGCTGGGAAATGATCCGTATGGCCGTTCTTCCGTTTGGCCGTCCGGGCGTCGTAAGCGCCATCATGCTTGGCCTGGGCCGTGCGCTTGGCGAGACCATGGCAGTTGCCCTGGTGCTGTCCTCCGGAGTCTTGACTGCAAGCCTCATCCAGTCCGGCAACCAGACCATCGCCGCCGAAATCGCGCTGAACTTCCCGGAAGCCAGCGGGCTCAAGGTCAATACGTTGATCGCCGCAGGCCTGGTCTTGTTCGTCATCACCCTTGGCGTGAACATGATTGCCCGCTGGATCATCACCAAGCACAAAGAATTCTCGGGAGCCAACTAAATGACCGCCACCGTAGTCCGCAAGCGCTCGGCGCTCACCAAGGGCCAGCTGCCCAAGTTCGCTCCTTACATCGTCCTGGCCGTCGCCCTGATCGTGGGCGCAGCCATCCTGGCCCTCATCGGTTTCAACGCCTTCGGATGGGGCCTGGTCTCCGCGATCCTGTTCACCATCGGCTTGGTCACCTGGAGCGCCGCCGTTGAAGGTGCCCGCAAGGCCAAGGACAAGCTGGCAACGTGCTTGATCGTCGGGGCCTTCCTGATTGCCCTCTTGCCGCTGATCTCCGTCATCTGGACCGTGCTGATCAACGGCATTCCCGGCCTGGTAACCCCCGGATTCCTTGGTACGTCCATGAACGGCGTCACCGGTGCCTTCGACAACAAGGCAGCGGAGGAAGGCGGCAAGGTTCTCGGCGGCATTTACCACGCGCTGTTGGGCACTCTCCAGATCACGCTCCTGGCCACAGTCATCTCTGTGCCAGTGGGTCTGCTCACGGCAATCTACCTGGTGGAATACGGCAACGACCGTCCCTTGGCCCGTGCCATCACGTTCTTCGTGGATGTCATGACCGGCATCCCCTCCATCGTGGCCGGCCTCTTCGCGGCAGCGTTCTTCTTCGCGGTTGTTGGCCCGGGCACCAAGACCGGCGCGGTAGCCGCCGTCGCGCTTTCCGTCCTGATGATCCCTGTAGTGGTCCGCTCCAGCGAGGAAATGCTGAAGATCGTCCCGAACGAGCTTCGCGAGGCGTCGTACGCGCTAGGAGTGCGTAAATGGCGCACCATCACCAAAGTGGTCATCCCGACGGCGATCTCCGGCATCGCGTCCGGCGTCACCCTGGCGATCGCTCGGGTTATCGGCGAGACCGCTCCGATCCTGGTCACCGCAGGCTTCGCCACAACCATCAACAACAATGTGTTTGGCGGTTGGATGGCCTCGCTGCCCACGTTCATCTACACCCAGATCCTGAACCCGACGTCGCCGTCCAACCCGGGTCCCTCAGACCAGCGGGCATGGGGCGCCGCGTTGGTGTTGATCATCCTGGTGATGCTCCTGAACCTCGGAGCCCGCCTCATTGCCCGTCTGTTCGCACCGAAGACGGGTCGGTAGCCTCTTCTTAGGCGCCGCTTCAAACTTCCAGAAACCCCCAAGGAATAAGGAACACCATGTCCAAGCGCATCGACGTCAAAGACTTGAATGTCTACTACGGCAGCTTCCTGGCTGTTGAGGACGTCAACATCAACATTGAAGCCAAGTCCGTCACGGCCTTCATTGGCCCGTCCGGCTGTGGCAAGTCCACCTTCCTCCGCACGCTGAACCGCATGCACGAGGTCCTTCCCGGCGCACGCGTCGAGGGGGAGGTCCTGCTGGATGGCGACAACTTGTACGACCCCGGCGTTGACCCCGTTACCGTTCGCACCCAGGTTGGCATGGTCTTCCAGCGCCCCAACCCGTTCCCCACCATGTCCATCCGGGACAACGTACTGGCTGGCGTGAAGCTGAACAACAAGAAGATCTCCAAGGGTGAAGCCGATGCCCTCGTGGAAAAGTCCTTGGTTGGTGCCAACCTCTGGAACGAGGTCAAGGACCGCCTGGACAAGCCCGGTTCCGGCCTTTCCGGCGGCCAGCAGCAGCGCCTTTGCATCGCCCGCGCAATTGCTGTTGAGCCCCAGGTGATCCTCATGGACGAGCCGTGCTCCGCCCTGGACCCCATCTCCACGCTGGCCGTCGAGGACCTCATCAATGAGCTCAAGGACCAGTACACCGTGGTGATCGTGACCCACAACATGCAGCAGGCCGCCCGTGTGTCGGACAAGACCGCGTTCTTCAACATCGCCGGCACCGGCAAGCCTGGCAAGCTCATCGAGTTCGCAGACACCACCAGCATCTTCAACAACCCCGCCCAGAAGGCCACGGAAGACTACGTCTCCGGCCGCTTCGGATAAGGGTCTGCAGGTTCCGGCTTTCTTGGGGGAGCCGGTCATGAACGACGGCGGCCGTCGCCTTGGGGGTACGGCCGCCGTCGCTTTTTTGTACCCAAGTAGGTCGCAGCAGAGCGCGCCCCGGGAAGGTGAGCCCCGGCGTCAGGCGTTAAGTTTTGGCCAGGGGCGAGAACGCCAACTCAAGGACGAAAGCCATGGCGGCTGTGACGGGCGGCGTGGCCACCCAGAACAGGAGAATCCTGCGCACAAGCCGCCTGTTCGTGGTGGCGAAGCGTTGGTGCGTGCCCGCACCCAGCACGGACGCGGTCAGCGTGTGCGTTGTGGACAGCGGTAGCTGCAGGCCGATGGCGCCAATGAAGAGCATCACGGACGTCACCGTTTGCGCCACGAACCCTCGAAGAGGATCCACGCGGATCAACTTGTAGCCCAGGGTGTGCGAGATCCTCCAGCCACCAAACAATGTGCCTGCTGTCAGCATGATGGCGGTCAGAAGGAGGACCCACAAGGGCAATTCACTCCCAGTGGACAATCCCGCCGCCACCAGCGCCAGCAGGAGAACGGCCGCGGTGCGCTGCCCATCCTGGAGTCCATGGCCAAACGCCACAGCAGCAGCAGAGACAGCTTGCGCCCGGCGGAAACGCCTGTTGATGACATTCGGCTGCGCATAGCGTGCTGCCCAAGTCACTGGCCACACGAGCAAGTACGCGGCCACGAAAGCGATCAAAGGGGACAGAACCAAAGGCAAAGCGACTTGGGTCAGGAGGACGTTGTCCACGCCGTTGATGGAGTTCCCGCCCACCAGCCCGCTCGCAGCCCCCGCGCCTATCAGCCCGCCCACAAGTGAGTGGGTGGAGGACAAAGGGATGCCCCGCCACCACGCGTACACGCCCCAAATGATGGAGGCGGCGAGGGCAGACGTCAGCATCGAGAGCCCGCCAATGCCGTTGGGCAGGGAGATCCAGGACTGGGTAAATGCGAGCACAAAGCTGCCGCTGAGCATAGCGCCGATGAAGTTGAAAACAGCTGCCAGAATTACTGCCACGGATGGCGTGAGGGCGCGTGTCCTCGTGGATAGCGCTACGGCATTCGAGACGTCACGGAAGCCGTTGAGGAACGCGAACCCTGAAGCCAAACCCACCACGAGGATCAGGAATGCAACGATCACGTCATGATTCCTTGACGATGATGCTGCCTACCTGCGTGGCGATCTTCCGCATATCCTTGGTCACTTCCACCAGCTGGTTGGCGATGTCCCGGTGCCGCGCATACTGCGTGGATTTCATGTCTTTCAGCATCTCGGCCACCCACGTGCGATGGGTTCGCTCGGCACGTTTCGCCAGCCTGAGGATCTCAATCCAGTAGTCCTCAAGTTCGTCAAGGTCCTCGAGTTTCCGCATGGCGTCAACTGTCAGCTCGGCTTGGCGGCTGATGATCTCCAATTGGTCGGCCGCCCGCTTGGGCAGCCGCTCCAGTTTGTAGAGGGCAACCAACTCGCCTGCGGCGTCGAGTTTCTCCATGGCCTCGTTGAGGTGGCGGGACAGGGCGTACATGTCCTCACGGGGGAGCGGGTTCACGAAGCTGGTGCGCATGTGCGTCAGGAGCGCAAAGTGCAGGTCCAGGGATTTCGACTCGTGTTCGTGAAGTTCCTCAGTCAGACGTTCGTGCTGACTGGCCTGCGCACCAAGGATCTCGGACAGCGTTCCGGTGGCGGCCACAATGACGCCGGCCATCTGCGCGAGCAGTACGAGCCCGGCAGGTTCCTGGGGGAAAAGGCGCAGCTTCATTTCGCTTCCGGGCTGGGGACGGATGGGCTGCGGGTAGCTTGACTTGACGCTTCCCGCTTCGGCCCCAACTTTACCGGTACGACGACGGCCACCGCTAAGTCTGAGGGGGTGTGGTCACGGCTACATTCAGGGGTGGCTAGCCCGGATCTCGGTCCGGGCATAAAAATGGTGCCGAACCGGATACGCCTCTCGGCGGTAGGCCGCTCGAAGCGGCTATAAGTTGAAGCCCGGGGGTTTCGCGGTTCGGCACCAGTTTTAGTGTTCTACGTCGGTGGGGCTAAGTCAACATTGACAGGCCGGACAGGACGTGGGTAGATTCCGGGCTTTTAGGAGCTAATCCAGCTCTCCCAATCGCCATGCGTTGGCGGCGTGTTCGAGGTCCTCGGCCGTCTTTACCAGCTGGTGTGAATTGCGTGTGAGCTTGCTGGCATGGCTTTCATTGCTGTGCTCCGCCCCGTCTGCCAGGGTCGCCTGGCCCAGCGCCACGACCCGGCAGAATGCAGCAGAACGTTCCAGCGCGACGTCGAAATCGCCGTCGAACGCGCCGGACAAAATGGCGTCCGCCATGGTCTTCATTTCATCTGCTCCGGGTGGTTCCGCAGCCCCGGCAACCACGTTGGATACCTGGGCGGTGTCGCGGCCTGCCCTGAAGTACACCGAGATGCGCTCGGGATTCTGGATCGTGGCGGCGCGGAGAGCGTAGAGCCGCCATAGTGCGCCGGGAAGGGATCGGGCGGGGCTTTCGGCCCACATCTCGGCGATGGCTTCGAGACCTTGCTCATCCGCAAGCTTTACCAAGCGGCGCGTGACCTTGGGGTCGTCGCTGTCACGGCCACGTTTTACAAGCGCCTGCGCCGCCAGATGGGCAGCCTCGGAGACGCGGGCGGGATCGGCCCCGCCGGCGAACGGTTCGAAATCGATGGGCGCGAAGGGCTTGGGTTTGTGGTGCCTGTTCGCTCCGCCGTACGCACGTGGTCCTGGCTGTTCGCTCATGAGTTCACCGTACTCCTGTGCCCTGATGGGGTCGAGTAACGGTTTCTTGGGGTGTTCGCGTGCTGGGCGCGTGCCTTCCCCACCTACTTTGCCGCCGCGAGTGGGGCCGACACGCCGCTGCCGCAGCGCGCCGTCGTCGGCTGTTCGCTCAAAAGAGGTGACGACGCCGCGTGGCCGGGCGGGTTCCTCGACAGGCTTGACGTTGAGGTACAGTATTCATGGCTGTTTGAACAGCTGGAGGGGCCTTTAGCTCAGTTGGTAGAGCATCGGACTTTTAATCCGTGGGTCGTGGGTTCGATCCCCACAGGGCCCACCCTTTCTGCAGGCCGGAGACGTTGAGTCTCCGGCCTGTTTTTGTTCCCGGACTCCCAGTCGCCCGGACCCCCGCCAACGGACAATTCCCTGCCGCGCGCAGGGGTGAATTGTCCGTTGGGCGGGGTTCCCCGGAAAAAACTTCTTGACTCCCACACCCCGCTCCCACCAACATAGTTTCTATAACGTTGTAAATTGACTCATCCACAGCAAGCAGACAAGGACGCCCCTTGGGAAATCAAGAGAACCCCACCGCCAAAATCACCCTCGATCCCGCATTTGTCGTCGGTCCCGTCAGGCGGAAGACCTTCGGTGCCTTCGTCGAACATTTGGGCCGATGCGTCTACACGGGCATCTTCGAACCCGAACACCCGAAGGCGGATCAGGACGGCTTCCGTACCGATGTCCTGGAACTCACGAAGGAGCTGGGTGTCTCCACAGTCCGCTATCCCGGCGGCAACTTCGTCTCCGGCTACCGCTGGGAGGACGGAGTTGGCCCAGTGGACCAGCGCCCAACGAGGCTTGACCTTGCGTGGCACTCGAGCGACCCCAACCTGGTGGGTGTGGACGAGTTTGCCAAGTGGTCCGAGAAGGCCGGCGTTGAGCCCATGATGGCGGTCAACCTGGGCACTCGCGGGACGCAGGAAGCGCTGGACATCCTGGAGTACTGCAACATCAAAGGCGGCACGGCCCTGTCCGAACAGCGTAAGGCGAATGGCGCTGTCGAGCCCCACAACATCACGATGTGGTGCCTCGGGAACGAGATGGATGGCTTCTGGCAGATCGGCCACAAGAAGGCCGGCGAGTATGCTCGCCTCGCCGCCGAAACCGCCCGGGCCATGCGCATGGTCAACCCGGACCTGGAGCTGGTGGCCTGTGGAAGTTCGAGTCCGACTATGCCCACGTTCGGGGAATGGGAGCGCATTGTCCTCACCGAGACATACGAGCTCGTAGACCTGATTTCCGCGCACCAGTACTTCGAGGACTTCGGGGACCTGCAGGAGCACCTGTCTGCCGGGCACCGGATGGAGGCATTCATCAAGGACCTCGTCTCCCACATCGATCACGTGAAGTCTGCAACCAAGTCGGCAAAGCAGATCAACATTTCCTTCGATGAATGGAATGTGTGGCACGGTTCCCGGGACGAGTCCAAGGCTCCCACGGGCGACGATTGGCCTGTTGCGCCGGTTCTGCTCGAGGACCGCTACACGGTGGCGGATGCGGTGGTGGTGGGTGACCTGCTCATCGCACTGCTTCGCAACACGGATCGCGTCCACTCCGCCAGCCTCGCGCAGTTGGTCAACGTCATCGCACCGATCATGACTGAGCCGGGCGGGCGCTCCTGGAAGCAGACCACGTTCCACCCGTTCGCGCTCACCTCCCAGCATGCCTCGGGTACGGTGCTGAACCTTGCTGTCGAGTCGCCGAAGCTGGACAGCGAAAAGACGGCTGGCTTCAACTCGTTGTCAGCTGTGGCAACGTACGACGCCGAAGCCAAGCAGGTTGTGGTTTTCGCCGTGAACCGTTCGGCGACAGAGGCACTAACGCTCGACGCCGCCGTCGGGGGTTTGGGGACCGCCAGCGTCATCGAGGCCGTCACCTACACGAACAAGGACCCGTACTGGCAGGCAACCGCGGATGATTCGACGTCCGTCCTGCCTTCAGAGAACGTCAGTGTAACGCTCGACGGCGGCCGGCTCACCGCCGCGCTTCCGGCCGTGAGCTGGAGCATGATCCGGTTGTCGCTGGATTCCTAGGCGATCGCCTGCGAGCCGTCCTGGAAGATCGGATACAGCGAAATTGGGGTGACCGTTGCTTCTGATGGTGCGTCCTGGGCCGGCTCCGGCGCCTGCGTTGCGGGCGGCGGGGCCGGTTGCTCGGCGGCGACGATTTCCATCGATTCCATATCGAGCAGTCGTCGGCTCCCGGTTTCTGCATCCTGGAGCCAAAACAGGTCAGTACCTGCGACTGTCTTGAGCACCGTGCCCCGGTGGTAAAGGCGGCCGTTGTGCCAGGCCTCGATGAATTCGCCCGGGCTGAGAGGGTGCGGCTCCTCCTTGCTGCCCGGCAAGGTGCCGAAGGCCTGTGCCAAGCTGGCCTGCGTCTTCAGCGCCTGGAAAAGATCCCTGTTTGCATTGCTCATGTTTGCTCCCCTCAGCCGCCTGCTGTCTTCTTGGGCCGATTGGCCTTGAGACTCCAGCCTCCCGCATTCATGTTGCCGGGGCGTTGCAGATGGATGAGCGGTGTGTGACGGCTAGGACGGATCGGCTTCGTCGCCTGGAAGATCAGGCCCGGAACCCGTCCCGGAACCAGGCTCCGAGTCGGCGGAATCAGGTTCGGAACCGTTCGAACCCGAGGACGGAAGCTCGTCCGCATAGGGTGCGTGGGGGCCGGCTTGGCTATTCAGGAGCTCGTTTGCCGCCATGGCCAGCAGGTCCCTTTCCAGCTCGGGAATGGAGAGCATTCCCTGCAAATAAGCCTCAACTTCATACTCACCCACGGACCCGCCGATGCTGAAGTACCGCAGCCACAGCGCGCCTGTGTTGATACGCGCCGCGGAGAGGGCTTCCAGGAGCCTTCGGCGTTGCTCGGGTTCTTTCCTTTCGAAGCCCATATCGTGCGGCCTTAGCTGTGGTCTGCCGGGATCCCGGCTACAAGCTCGGTGCTGACGTCCTGCAGGGTTCTGCTCTGGTCTCGGGCGTTCCCTATCAGTTGCTGCAGGGCCCGTTGATGAGTGATTTTGTGCCGTTCCATCAAAATCCCGCAGGCCCGGTTGACCAGATCCCTGCTGTGCAGGGCGGCCTGCAGGCCTTCACTGATGCGCTTGGGTGTCTCGGTGCTTTGAATATGGGAAAGAAGGGTCGCTGCAGGAGAGGAAAAGAGGCCCATGAGGGAGGCCGTGTTGTTGTCATAGACAAAGGGCTGGGAAGCGTAGACCTTCATGGCGCCAATGCTTTGCCCGTTTGCGATGAGGGGCGCGCTGACCACCGATTTGATGGGCAGGGAGCTGACAGCAGTGCGCCATTCCGGCCACCGCTGGTCCGTGCTCAGGTCCTCGATCAGCACAGGCTCTTCCGAAGCCCACGCCGTCAGGCAGGGACCTTGGCCCAACTCATATTGCAGGAAGTCTGCCTGCTCCACGATGCTGTCCGTGAATCCGGTGCTGGTCCTCCGTGCCTGCGAATCGAGGATGGAGACCCCTTCACCGAGCGTGCCGGGTACGGATTCCTTGATGGCCTGGGAGAGGCTATGAACGGCTTGGTCAACCTTTTCCTCGGTCAACAAGAGGCCCAGAATCCGACCGATGGCGCCCGAAAGCTCGTCCAGAGGAAGCTGCTTCTTGGTCATGATCTTCTTCCCGGCCGTTCAGGTCGGCTGGCCGACTGAAACAATCTTTGAATCGCTGGACTCCCGTGTTCAAGATCCAGCCTAATGGGTTTCGGGCCAGAAAAACCGCATGTAGACAGGCTGCTTGCTATTCCTCAAAAGCTGCCGTGATCTTCCGGTCGCCGGCAACACGGGCGATGATCCCCTGCGCCACTACCCGGAGTTTGATGTTGCGGTGGCTGGACGCGCTGACAAGGATTTGGAAGGCGGCATCCCTGCTGCAGCGGTTCTGGGCCATGATGATTCCGACGGCGGTGTCGATGATCGTGCGGGATTCCAGAGCGGCGGTGAGGTTCTCGCGGGCATCCCGCAGCTGGCCGATCTTCAACGCCAGATGGAGGGCTTTGGCGCCAGTGGCCGTGACACGCTCTGCCGACAAAATGTCCTCGTGGGAAAAACCGTGAGTGCGCGTGGAGTAGAGATTCACCACAGCCTCCGCGGTGCTGTTCAATTCCATGGGAAAGGCCAGTATGGAACCCACATTCGTGGCCGCGGCAGCCCTCATGTACTCGGGCCAGCGATCTTCGTCGTGGACGTTCGGAACGTGGGTGATGGTGCGGGTACGAAGGGCCGAAAGGCAAGGGCCATCGCGGAAGCTGTTCTGGATGTCGTCCAACTTCCTGGCAAGGGTATCGCTATCGGCCACGGCCACCGGTTTCTTCTGCCGGATGACGGTGACTCCGCAGGCAATCGTGTTTCCGTTCCTGGTTAGCTTCTTTGCGATCAATGCGGCGAGGTCCTGCAGGAATTCACGGATATCGGCATTCTCCACCAAGAGATCCTGCAGATGTTCCACGAAGTCTGTCAGATCCACGTGATCTTCAACGGGACCGGGGAAAGGGAGAGGGCTGTTAACGTACCGTGATGGCTGGGTTTCAGTCATTGTCTTTCCTTACTATTCCTCGGCCCTGCTGGCCGGCCGGTTCTGTCCGGCCGTCTGCGGTGAGTTCCCTGAAGGCAGTATCTACGAGTTCCATCTGGCCCGGGGCAAGAACCAGAAGTCCGTTGAGGTAGGCGTCCAAGACCAACTCGTCGGCGTCCCCTCCAATCCCGAAGTAGTAGGTCCACAGACTGTTAAGACTGACGTTTCCGTTCCGGAATCTATGGGCGGCGTGCATGCGCTGGTCAAATCTTCCATCGTGTTCCGGTGCCTCCCAAGGTTCGGCATTCATAGAGCTACCTACCCTCCTTTTCTTCGAGCCCGGCCCGCTTCAGAATGTCTTCGGCTATTTCGTGGAGCCGCCTGTCGCTGTTGCGCGACGCCAACTGGATGAGCCTGATGGCCGCGTCCCTGCTGCAGCGGTTCTGGATCATGATGAGGGAAATAGCCGCGTCGACTATCGCACGCGACTCCAACGCGGAGCGCAGATGCACGGGATATGGGTCCGGGGTGTGCAGGCGAAGGGCCAGCCGCAGAATCCTCGATAAGGATTCTGCGTGCTTCACTATGGATGCCACGGTCTCTGTATCGAAGGTGCCTGCTTGGGTGGAATAGCAGTTCAACGCCGCCCGTGAGTCGTCGTCTGTTGCGATCGGTACCGCCAGCATGGTGGTGATACCTTCCTGCGAAACAGCGTCGGCGTAATGTTGCCAGTGGATGTCTGCCTGAAGGTCCTCAACCAAGACGGTGTGCTGCTCCCGGAGCGCCGTAAGGCACGGACCGTCGTCGAACTCGTACTGCTTTTCATCCAGGCGCTGAGCAGCCTCCGTGCTGCTCGCCACGGTGGCAGGGCCTCCATCCCGCTCTACGGTGATAGCACAGAGCATGGGGACATCCCCGCCCAACAACGAAGCCGAAATGGTGGTCAGACCCAGAAGGAATTCGGTAAAGCCGGGGCTCTCCAACAGCAGGTCCTGCAACTGTTCCGCTGTGGGTACTGCATCGTTCTGGGCCATTCGGCCTCATTCCAGGCAATGCCAGAGCGATTGACTCCGGCTGGCGGCAGTGCGCTCGAGTTCGCGCACAGCCCGGATAGTTAACTCCGGACCATTTGCCACACCCGAAATCTTCTACTACCGACACTACGCCTGCGCCATGCAGCGCAACAGTGGCGGCTGATCTGCAACGATGTACCCAGCAACCCCGGCGAACGGATCCGGGGCAGAGGGATTGAAGGAGCACATTGATGGCCGTCACCATGAACGACGTCGCGCGGGCCGCCGGGGTCTCCTTGAAGACGGTTTCCAACGTCATCAACAACTACGAATTCATCCGGCCCGCAACCAAGCAGCGCGTCCTGGATGCGATCGAAGAACTCGGATACGAAACCAACCTGACCGCGCGCAGCCTCCGTTCCGGCAAGACCAGCATGCTCGGTCTGGTGCTGAGCGACCTCTCGGTTCCGTACTACGCCGAACTCGCGTCGGACATCATGAAGGCGGCGTGGGCCCGCGGCTACCGGGTCCTCGTTGAGCAGTCCGGCAACGAGGCGGACCACGAAAAGTCTGCGCTTCAAGGCCAGTTCCGCAGCCTCACGGACGGGCTCCTCTTCATCCCGCTGTCACTGGATGCCGAGCAAATCATCCAGGCCGCCGGCAAGAAACCGCTGGTTCTGTTGGGCGAATTCGTGCAGGACCCGCGGCTGGACATGGTCCTCATCCAAAACCATGAGGCAGCCGCAGCCGTCACCGCGCACCTGCTGGCGGGAGGCCGACGTCGTATAGCCGTTCTGGGCGCGCACGACGGCGACACAACCGGCAGTAACGGCCTGCGCCTTAACGGTTACAAAGCTGCGCTCGCTGCCGCCGGCGCGGAGTATGACCCGGCGCTCGTGATCGAATGTGAGTGGCGGCGCGACGCCGGTGCCGACGCGATCGCCCGGCTGCTGGACAGCGGGGTTGGCTTCGACGCCGTGTTCGGTTTGAACGACGCCGTTGCTTTGGGGGCGCTGCACGAACTTCTGGTCCGAGGCAAACCGGTCCCGGACGAAATAGCGGTGGCTGGCTTCGACGACATTGACGAAGCCCGGTTCGCGTCGCCGTCGTTGACCACGGTGGAGCCTGGCCGCGCGGAAATTGCGGAGCGCGCGGTCGAACTACTCATCAACAGGATCGAAGGCAAGGGTTCCGCGGACAAGGTGGAGCAGCCGGAGGCGGCGTTCTCGCTGCGCGTCAGGCAGTCCGCGCCGTAGGACGTTACTGTTCTAAGAATGAACCACGCAGTCCCGGACGGAATTCTCACGCCAGCCATCATGATCGACGTCGATGTCCTCGACCGAAATATCCAACGCATGGCATCGAGCATGCTGAGCAGGGGACTGAGGCTCCGACCGCATGTGAAGACACACAAGACACTGGAGATCGCGGCCAAGCAGCTCGCTGCTGGAGCAGTCGGGCTCACGGTTGCGACAATCGGGGAGGCCGAGGTCTTTGCGGCCGGGGGCGCCACGGATATTTTCATCGCCTACCCGCTGTGGGTTGAGGCGCACCACGCAGAGCGGCTGCGGAAGCTTGCCAGAACGTGCAGCATCGCGGTGGGCACGGATTCAGCCGAAAGCGCGACGGCGATGGGCCGCCAGTTGGGCGCCGATGCCAGAAGTATTGATGTCCTTATCGAAGTGGACAGCGGGCATCACCGCAGCGGAGTCCTGCCCGGAGAAGTGGTGGATGTTGCGCGCGCGGCCGCAGCAAGCGGCCTGAACATTGCGGGCGTCTTCACATTCCCCGGACACAGTTACAAGCCCGGAATGCCAAGGGATGCAGCGGGTAACGAGAATGAGGCCCTTGGCCGTGCTTCCGCCGCACTGGAGCACGCCGGCTTTGAGGTCCGCACCATCAGCGGCGGCTCCACCCCCACCGCGCTGCTCGACGCCGAAACGCTGGCGACCGAGTTGCGCCCCGGCGTCTATGTTTTCGGTGATGCCCAACAGCTTGAACTCGAACGCTGCACGTGGAAGGACATTGCCCTGACGGTCGCTGCCACTGTGGTCAGCCGACACGAGTCCGACGGCGGCAACGTCCGGCGGGTGGTTGTGGACGCGGGCAGCAAGATCCTGGGCAGTGACCGTCCGGACTGGGCCACCGGATACGGGCGCCTGCCCGAATACCGGGAGGCCCGGATTACAGCGCTCTCTGAACACCACGCCACCATTGTTTGGCCGGACTCTGAGGAACTGCCGGCACTGGGCACGCGACTCAGGCTCATCCCGAACCACGTTTGCCTGGCCATGAACCTCGTGGACGAGGTCACTGTGGTTCGTGAGGGCGCCGTGGTGGATACGTGGAAGGTCGCGGCTCGCGGCCGGAACAACTAGTGCTTCTCGGGCTTAAGTACTGTGACGGCGGGTAGAAACTCACCCGCCGCCACAGCAACTGCCGTTCCCTTAGCTGATGGGAGTAGGCGGTTGTTCGCCCTTGAGCACGGCGAGCGTGTTGTCCGCTGCGAGTACTGCCATGGCCGTGCGTGTTTCCACCGTGGCGGAGCCGAGGTGCGGCACGAGCGTCACGTTTTCCAGGTCCAGCAACCACGGATGCACCTTGGGCTCATGTTCGAAGACATCCAGGCCTGCGCCCGCAATCTGTCCTTCGCGAAGGGCTAAGGCGAGTGCGGCTTCGTCGATGATGGGTCCGCGTGCGGTGTTGACGAGATAGGCGGACTTCTTCATCGTGGCGAGTTGCTCAGCGCCGATCAGGTGATGCGTGGCCGGTCCGTACGGACAGTGCAGCGACACGACGTCGGAAATGGTCAGTAATTCATCAAGTTCCACTCGCCGTGCACCGAGTTCCTCGGCGATGGCGGGGTCGATTTCACTGCGGGACTGGTAGACGATCTCCATACCGAAGGCCTTGGCCCGGCGTGCGGTGGCTTGGCCGATGCCACCCATGCCGACGACACCCAAGGTCTTGCCCTGCAGGCTGCTGCCGAGCAGGAAGAACATTCCCCACTTCCAGGCTTGGCCGGACCGGATGAGCCGTTCGCCTTCGCCGAGCCGGCGCGTGGCCATAAGGATCAGGCCGAACGCGATGTCGGCTGTGGCCTCAGTGAGCACCCCCGGGGTGTTGGTGGCGATGATCCCGCGTTCGGTGCAGGCGGGGACGTCGATGTTGTCATAGCCAACGGCGACGTTCGCGACCACCTTGAGCTGCGGGCCCGCGGCGTCGAGCAGTTCGGCGTCAATGCGTTCGGTCAGCAGGCTCACTATGGCATCGGCTCCTGCAACCCGCCGCAGGAGTTCCTGGCGGCTGATGGAGTCCGAGCCCTCCCAAGCATCCACCTCATGTTCGGCGCGGAGCTTCTGGAGCGCGGGTTCCGGCACGCGTCCGGTGACGACGATGCGGCTCATGCTGTCTCGATCCATTCACGCAGGCGGGCCAGGCCATCGCGGATGTCCGGCACTTCGATGCCCGAGTACGCGAGCCGGATGTACTGCCGCTCCTCGCCGGGCAGGCGCCGGCCGAAGTGCTCACGCGTGCAGAAGGAAACCCCGGTCTTGTAGAGGGCGTCGGAAGCGAAGTCACCCACTGCTGTGTAACCCAGCCGCTGCATGGCTTCGGTGACGTCGGGAAACAGGTAGAACGTGGACTGCGGAACTGCCACGCTCATTCCCGGGATGGCATTCACGATCCCGCACGCGGTATCCCGGCGTTCCTTCAGGATGTCCAGCATCTGCTGTACCGGTTCCTGGGGGCCACGGAGGGCTTCGATGCCGGCCCACTGCACGTAGTGAGTGGTGCACGATTCATCGTTGGTGTTCAGGGTGCTGAGCACTTTTGCGATTTCAAGCGGGGCAACGGCACAACCGAGTCGCGAGCCGGTCATAGCGAACTTCTTGCTGAACGTGTAGAGAATGACCGTACGCTCGGCCATGCCCGGAAGTGCCGCGATCGAGCTCGAGACTCCTTCATAGCGCGTCTCGAAATAGGCCTCATCGGAGAGCACCCAGAGGTCGTGCTCCTGCGCGATCTGGGCGATGGCCTCGCGTTCGGACGCCGTCGATTCGGCCGAGATGGGGTTCTGCAGGTCGTTGTAGATGATCGCGGCTGTGTTCGGGGTGATTGATGCCCGGACCTGGTCGAGGTCGATCGCGAATCCGTCACGTGTGGGCACATAACGGTAGGGCACAGCGGTGCCGCCCAGGTATTCGATCTGGGATTCGTAGATCGGGAATCCGGGGTTGGGGTAGAGCACCTCTTGGCCTGGGTTCATGACGGCCTGCAGGAACTTGGTGATAACAGGCTTACCGCCGGTCATCACTACCACGTTGTCCGGGGAGAATTCCATCCCGCGCCGTGCGCCGAGGTCTTCGGCGAGGGCTTGCCGAAGCTGGGGGATACCGGGGCCTGGGCAGTAGCCCGTGTAGCCATCGGTGATTGCCTTGTTCATCGCTTCAACGATGTGAGGGGCCGTTGGGATATTGATGTCGCCAAGGTGGAAGGGGTACACCAGGTTCCCTTTGGCCTTCCAGGCGGCAGCGGCCTGCGCCACGCTGAACGCAGTTTCGGTGCCCAGGCGTTCGAGCCGGTGTGCGAGTTTCTGCATGTGCTGTTTAACTCCTCATCGAGCTGATCACGAGTTTTCACGTGAAGTACTCAACTAGTATATTAGTGATGTATTAGGCTGTCTATGGATAGGCGGTCATTAAAACAGCGCCCGCAGCGTCTCCCCACAGACCCGTTGATCTGCCACACTCAACCCCATGCAGTCGTTGTTCGACGGACTCCTTAACGCCAGTCCACTGGTGGTGATGTGCATCGTGTTCGCGTTGGTCTTCGCCGAGGATGCCTTGTTTATCGGCTTCGTGATCCCAGGCGAAACCGCAGCGGTAGTCGGAGGAGTCTTCGCCAGCCGGGGTGATCTTCCCTTGTGGGGCATGATCCTGATTGTCATCTCCGCAGCCATCCTGGGTGACACGGTGGGCTACGAGATTGGCAAGCACTTGGGTCCGTGGGTCATGGGGTTGAAAATCCTGGACAAGAGACGGGCCCAGCTGCAAAAAGCCGAGGATTTCCTTGCCCGCCGTGGCGGCCTCGCCGTGTTCCTGGGCCGCTTCACAGCCTTTTTTCGTGCAGTCATGCCCGCGCTCGCAGGGCTCAGCCGAATGCCATACCGCCGCTTCGCCATCTGGAACTTCACAGGCGGCATCTTTTGGGGCGGCTTGTTCGTGACCTTGGGATTCATCGCCGGGAACTCGTACGAAGAACTGGCCCGCACAGTGGGGCGCGGTGCCGCTTTGGTGGTGGCCGCCGTCGTGGTCGTCATCCTGGTCGTATGGCAGATCCGAAAGCATCGAGGGGCGGCCAAACCCACAGCCGACTGAGACCCTCTGGAAACGTGGCTGAAACTTCCAGTCCTTACGCTGATCACAAACTGTCCGTACGTGTGCACCCCAGTAGCTGCTTTGAGGAGAATCGATGCATCTTTTGCCCCGTGAGCAGGAAAAACTCATGATCGTGGTGGCCGCCGATCTGGCCAGGCGAAGGCAGGCGCGCGGATTAAAGCTGAACTATCCGGAAGCTATCGCGATCATCAGCTACGAGCTCATTGAGGGCGCCCGGGACGGCAAATCCGTTGCGGAGCTCATGAGCTACGGGACCACATTGCTGCGCCGCGAAGACGTGATGGAAGGCGTGCCGGAGATGATCCACGACGTCCAGATCGAGGCCACGTTCCCCGACGGCACCAAGCTCGTCACTGTCCACGACCCCATTCGATAGGAGCCCCCATGATCCCCGGTGAATACAGGCTCCGCTCCGAGCCCATCGCGTGCAACAGCCGCCGTGAGGCGATCGCCGTCGAGGTTGTCAATCGAGGCGACCGGCCAGTCCAGATTGGCTCGCACTACCACTTTGCGGAGGCTAACCGCGCCCTGGAATTTGACCGTGAAGCCGCTTACGGCCGGCGTCTGGACATCCCCGCCGGCACCGCAGCCCGTTTCGAACCGGGCGACAAGAAGACCGTCCACCTGGTGGAGTTGGCAGGTTCCCGGGAGGTTTTCGGCTTGAGTAACGCCGTCAATGGAAAGCTCGACGGCGGTGCTCGCGTTGGCGGGACCGCTCGTCCGGGCGTGGCTATGGAAGGAGATGCCAAGTGAGCTTCGAGCTTCCCCGCCGGCAATACGCCGAGCTGTACGGCCCAACGACAGGTGACGCCATCCGGCTTGCAGACACCGAACTCTTCCTCGAAATTGAAAACGACTACACCGTGTACGGCGAAGAAGTGGTCTTTGGGGGCGGCAAAGTAATCCGCGACGGCATGGGCCAAAACGGCCAGGCGACGCGCTCCGAGGACATCCCTGACACGGTCATCACCAACGTCATCGTCCTGGACTACACAGGCATCTACAAAGCCGATGTCGCCCTCAAGGACGGCCACATTTTCAAGATCGGCAAAGCCGGCAATCCGCAGATCGCGGACGGGGTGGACATCGTGATCGGTGCCAGCACGGAGATCATCGCCGGCGAACGGAAAATCCTCACGGCTGGCGGCATCGACACCCACATCCACTTCATTTCCCCCGAACAGGTTCCCACTGCACTCTGCAGCGGCGTCACCACGATGGTCGGCGGCGGCACTGGACCGGCGGAAGGAACCAAGGCCACCACCATCACGCCCGGATCCTGGCATATCTCGCGGATGCTCCAGGCCGCGGAAGGGCTCCCCATCAACATAGGCCTGTTCGGCAAAGGCCACGCGTCCGCCGTCGAACCCCTCGCAGAGCAGATCCGCGCTGGTGCAGTCGGGCTCAAAGTCCACGAGGACTGGGGCTCCACCACGTCCTCCATCGACATGTCCCTGCGCGTTGCCGACGAATACGACGTCCAGGTAGCCATCCACACCGACACCCTCAACGAGTGCGGTTTCGTGGAAGACACCATCAAGGCGATCGACGGCCGGGTCATCCACACCTTCCACACCGAGGGCGCCGGCGGTGGCCACGCGCCGGACATCATCAAGATTGCCGGGCTACCCAACGTGCTTCCGGCCTCCACGAACCCCACGTTGCCGTACACCAAGAACACCATCGAAGAGCACCTGGACATGCTCATGGTCTGCCACCACCTCAACCCGGACATCCCGGAAGACGTGGCCTTCGCAGACTCCCGCATCCGTGCCGAAACCATCGCAGCTGAGGACGTCCTACACGATCTCGGCGTCTTCGCCATCACGTCCTCGGACTCGCAGGCAATGGGCCGCGTAGGCGAGGTGATCATCCGGACCTGGCAGGTGGCCGATGCCATGAAGCGGCAACGCGGGGTTCTTCAGGATCCTTCCGGTGCTGTGCACGGTTCTGCCGGATCGGACAACTTCCGGCTCAAACGCTACATAGCCAAATACACCATCAACCCCGCCATCGCTCAGGGCATGGCGGACGTCATCGGCTCCGTGGAAGAAGGGAAATTCGCGGACCTGGTGCTGTGGGACCCCGCGTTCTTCGGAGTGAAACCCGAGCTCGTCATCAAAGGCGGACAGATCGCCTACGCACTCATGGGCGACTCCAACGCCTCCATCCCCACGCCCCAGCCCCGCACCATGCGGCCCATGTTCGCCAGCTACGGCAAGGCACTCCAGCAGACGTCCATCACGTTCCTCTCCAAAGCCGCGATCGACGCCGGCGTGCCGGCCGAACTGGGACTCGAACGCATCATCCGGCCCGTCACCGGCATTCGCAAGCTTCGCAAAACCGACCTGAAGTTCAACGGCGAAACCCCGGACATCGTCGTCGACCCCGAAACCTACAAGGTGACAGTGGACGGCGTCGAAGCCACCTGCGAACCCTCCGACGTGCTGCCCATGGCGCAGCGCTACCACCTCTTCTAAACACCATCCCGGAGACCAAATGATTATCGAAAAAATCCTCGGCAACCTCCACGAACAGCCCGACGCCTACACTGACCACCACAAAGAAAAAGTCGTCCTCCCCAGCGCCCTGCTCGTCAAACGCATCCAACGCGTCACCACCGACCACGGCAAAGAACTCGGCATCCGACTCCCCACCGGATCCGGCGACCTGCGCGACGGCGACATCCTCGCCGCCGACGACACCAACCTCATCGTCATCTCCGTGCTGCCCACCGACGTCCTCGTGATTGCCCCGCGCAGCATCCACGAAATGGGGGTCGTCGCGCACTCCCTCGGCAACCGGCATTTGCAGGCGCAATTCTTCGACTCGGTGTCTGAGTACGGGGGCGAGGTCATGGTTTGTCAGTATGACCACACGGTCGAGGATTATCTGAAGCATGTGGGTGTGCCTTATGTGCGGCAGGAGCGGGTCATGCCGGTGCCTTTCCGCCATGCTGAGCATTCGCACTAGGCCTTCGTCGCGCGCTCAGTCGGGTGGGCGCGCTTGCGCTTCACTGGGAAGGGGGCCGTGCCCGCTTCGCGATGCCCGCCACGCCGCGGCCCCCTTCCCAGCTCCGCTCCAGCGCGGTCAGCGATGAGCGCTCGGCAACAGCTCGGCTCATATCAGCTGGCTCTTCAGCAATTGACGGACTCTGCGTTGCCTACGGGGGCGTTTGCTCATTCTTTGGGGTTTGAGAGCTACATACATCGTGAGCTGGTTTGTGATGAGGGGTCGTTTGGGCGGTGGTTGGGGGTTTTTGTGGGGCAGCAGTTGACTTATTCGGATGGGTTGGCTTTGCGGTTTTTGTATGAGGGGGTGGATGTTGGCTTGTTGGATTCTGTTCTTTCTGCGCAGTTGTTGGCTCGGGAGGTTCGGGAGGCTTCCTTGAAGATGGGTGGGCGGCTTTTGGAGATTGGTGGTGAGGTGTTTCCTTCGGCGGAGTTGGAGGCGTATCGGGCGTTGGTTCGGCGGGGGGAGTGTGGGGGGCACCAGCCGTTGGCTTTTGGGGTGATTGCGCGGTCGCTGAAGGTTCCTTTTGAGGAGGCGCTTGCAGCGTATTTGTTTGCCACCGTTACTTCCCTGACGCAGAACGCCGTCCGCGCCATACCGCTCGGGCAGAACGCCGGGCAACGGGTACTACGCCACGCGCACGACGCCGTTGCTGCCGCCGTCGAGGTTGTAGCACAACTGTGCTGGGACGACTTTGGGGCCGTGAGCCCCGGACTTGAAATTTCACAAATGCGGCACGAGCGCCAACGCGCCCGCATGTTCATGAGCTAACCAGGAGGACACATGTCTGAACCCATCAAAATTGGCGTCGGTGGACCGGTCGGAGCTGGCAAGACACAACTCGTCGAGCGCATCACCAGGCACATGAGCGGCGACATTTCCATGGCCGCCATCACCAACGACATCTACACCATCGAAGACGCCAAAATCCTCGCGGCCAACGGCATCCTCCCCGAAGACCGCATCATCGGCGTCGAAACAGGCGGCTGCCCCCACACCGCAATCCGCGAAGACACCTCCATGAACACAGCAGCCATCGAAGAACTCAAAACCCGGCACCCCGACCTTCAAGTCATCTTCGTAGAATCCGGCGGCGACAACCTCTCAGCCACCTTCAGCCCCGAACTCGTCGACTTCTCCATCTACATCATCGACGTAGCCCAAGGCGAAAAAATCCCCCGCAAAGCCGGCCAAGGCATGATCAAATCCGACCTCTTCATCATCAACAAAACGGACCTGGCACCCCACGTCGGGGCAGACCTCTCAGTAATGGAGCGGGACTCCAAGGAATTCCGCGGCAACAAACCGTTCTGCTTCACGAATCTCAAAACCGACGAAGGGTTGGACGCCGTCCTGAACTGGATCCGGCGCGACGTCCTGATGCTTGATCTGGCCTCATGAGCGTGCCCAAGGCCGCTTTGATCTCACCGGGGGCGGCGCCCGCCACGGGTCCGGCGACTTCGCCGGATATTAGGGGCCGTGCCCGCTTCGCGATGCCCGCCACGCCGCGGCCCCTAATATCCGGCTCCGCCGCCTCGGCTGTCGGGTCACCGCTCATTCGACGAACCGTCTTGTCCAGCTCCAGCGCTGCGGCGGCCCAGTCCCCTAGCGTGGGTGGCTTATGAGCACGCACATTGTGGTCCCGACCGTTGATGTCGGTCCTTGGGGGAACGTGGAGTCGCAAGCAGGGTTGCCTTCAGCGGTTGGGGAGCGGGGGGTGCGGGGGCGGTTGGAGCTTTTTGTTAGTGTGCGGGGCGGGAGGTCTGTTGCTTCCCGGCAATTTCATGAGGGCGCTTTGAGAGTGTTGCGGCCGCATTATTTGGATGGGTCCGGGCAGGTTTGCTTTGTCATGGTTAATCCTGGCGGGGCGTATTTGGGGGCGGACTTGTTCCTTATTGATGTGGAGGTCCAGGCGGGGGCAGAGCTGCTGTTGACGACTCAGTCGGCCACGAAGGTGTATCGGACTCCGGGGTCGTTTGCTGAGCAGCGAATGAGTGTGCGGCTGGGGGAGGGGGCGCGGTTGGAGTTGCTGCCCGACCAATTGATCGCCTATCGGGAGGCGAGTTATCGGCAGAATTCGCGCATCAGTCTCCACCCGACGTCGAGCCTTGTCATGGCTGAGGTCATTACGCCGGGGTGGTCGCCCGACGGCGGGGTGTTCCGGTATGAGGAGTTGCGGCTGCGCAATGAGATCCAGGTCGAGACTGGTGGGGGATCCCGGCTATTGGTCCTCGATAACCTCCTGATAAGGCCGCCGCTGGGTGATGTGACTGGGATGGGGTTCATGGAGGGCTTTAGTCATGTGGGGTCGTTGGTGGTTGTGGATCCGCGGGTAAATCAGGAGCTTGCCGACGAGCTGCACCACTTGATGCGGGACCATGATGCTTACACGGGCGTTTCATTGACCAATAGTGTTGGCGGTACCACTGGACTTGTGCTGAGATCGTTGTCCAACAGCACCGACGAACTCAATAATCTGCTGGGCGCCTGTACCTCAGTTCTCCGTGAACGTTGGTATGGTCAGGGACCCGTGAATCTGAGGAAGTATTGATGACTGCGTTGACTGGGTTCGCCGCCATATACCGGGACCGGGAGAAGTTGCCGCTGCGCACCCGGCTACTTTTCACGTTCGGCGCGGTGGCCGCTCTGCACGTTGCCGCCGTCGTGCTTTTGCTGC
Source organism: Paenarthrobacter sp. 10L420 (assembly GCF_056395385.1). NCBI lineage: Bacteria > Bacillati > Actinomycetota > Actinomycetes > Micrococcales > Micrococcaceae > Paenarthrobacter > Paenarthrobacter sp. 10L420. The sequence continues at coordinate 51,764 of NZ_JBFTJK010000008.1, forward strand.
TGGGTTCGGCAGGGGCGGCGCAGCCGCTTGCGCTCGGCTTGGTGGTGACCGCGTATGTGGCTGGAATCAAGCACAGCTACGACTGGGACCACATCGCTGCAATCGACAACTCCACGCGCAAGTTCGTGGCCCAGCACAAGGATCCGGTGAGCGTCGGGTTTGCGTTCAGCCTGGGCCACAGTTCCGTGGTGATCCTGGCCGGGCTCCTGGTGGTGGCAGGCGCAACGCTGATAGGTCAATTCATGGAGGACGGCACCGCGGGCAACAAGGTGTTGGGCTTGATCGGTGGCGGAGTGTCGGGGTTGTTCCTGCTGGGGATGGGGCTCTTCAACGGCTCGGCATTCCTGCGCGCCACGCAGGTTTACCGGAGCATCCAGGCCGGCGGAACGATCCGAGAAGAAGACCTCGAGGCGAAGGGATTTGTTGCCCGGTTGCTGGCCAAGCCCCTGTCAAAGGTGGAGCGGCCGCGAAATATCTACGTGATCGGCTTCCTCTTCGGCCTCGGCTTCGATACGGCCACCACCATCGGGCTGCTGGTTATCACCACGACGGCGGCACTCGCCGGCGTCTCGCCGCTCGCCTTGATGGCGCTTCCCTTCGCGTTCACCGCTGCCATGACACTGTGCGATTCCATCAACGGCGTGGCCATGATGAAAATGTACAGATCGGCCATCAACGACCCTCAGCGGAAGCTCGGCTTCAACGTGGTGATTACCGGCATCTCGGCTGTCTCGGCGCTGTTCATCTCCGTGATCACGCTCGGGGGATTCGTCAACGCCGCGTTTGAACTCGAGGACCCGCTGACTTCGTGGTTGGGAGGGATCGACCTCGGCAACGCAGGCCTCGTCCTGGTGGGCCTGTTCGTGATCGTCTGGGCTGTTTCCGCATGGCGTGGCCGGGTGATGCGCTCGCCCCAGCCCAAGTAAGTCGCAGCTGAGCGCGTTTTGAGGGCTCAAAACGCGCTGTGCTGCTACATAGTTGGGCTCAGGAGGCCGCCACTGCGTTGAAGAGCTCATTGGTGTCCACGCCAAGGTCCGGGGTGTCCAGCACGTTGGTCAGGAACACGACGCACCGGTCCTGCTCCGGGAACATCCACCATTCCGTGCCCGCCCACCCGGGGTGACCGTAGATCCCTTGGGCAATCAGCTCGGATTCGTTGGCTGGCATCTGGAAACCGAGGCCCGTGTGCCGCAAAGGCTTGGGCCGGACACTGATGTGCGAAACCCCGGTGGTCCTTGGCCGGCGCATGGCCGCAAGCGTGGCGGGCCGCACTGCCTTGCCGGAATCGCGCAGCAACTCAGTGCCGAGATTGAGCAGATCCGTGGCGGTGCCGAACAACCCAGCGCCAGGGTGCTTCTTCCTGTACATCCCCTCAACGTCCAGGCCTTGCTCTTCTGCGCCACGGACTGTGTGCGGGTTGCAGTCCGTGTGGAACGTGAGGCCTTTCGCGCCGGTGTCCTCAGCCAATGAACGAACCTGCTCTTCGAACGGGCGTCCATCCGCCCATTCAGCCATTGCCGCAGCGCCTTCAAAAGCCACATTGCAGTACTGGACCAACGAGCCAGCATAGAAGGCTTGCTCCGCCGAGGTGAGGTCCTCGCGGAGGGGAGTGCCGCCGTCGAGCTTTGTATCCATGATTCCCGACCGGTGGCTCAACAAGTGTTCGAGGGTAACCGTGTCAGTGCGGTGGGCGCCGAAGCCGGGGAGTGCGTCCATCAATGCATTGCCGAGCGACAATTTCCCCAGCTCAACCTGGCGCATCACCGTCATTGCGCTGATGGGTTTGGTGACTGAGAACAGCGCAAAGTGATCATCGATGGCTGCCTTCCGGCCGCCGTCGTGCCCAAAGGCAACAATGTCGGCAATGCCGTGCCTGGATGCGATTCCCAGCACGGCCACAGGCACGCGCCCCTGCTCCACCTGCTTGCGGGCCCAGTCTGCTGCGGGACCTGATTCCACCATGTGACTTCCACGCTTTCGCTCGGGTTCGGTGGGACGAATCTATCGAAAATTCTTCAAGCCGCGTGTAACCCCGGGACGTGGGCCGGAAACTATAGAAGTATCCTGCAGTTCAGGACACTACTTTCAGGGGGAAAATCGTGCTTTCCGAGCGCGAACTGGCGTTTATCGCCATTCACAAAAACAGCTATCCGTCCGTTTTCAGATTTGTCCGCCGCAGGGTGGAATCGGCGGAAATTGCCGAAGAAATCGCGGCGGACGTTTTCCGGGTCCTTTGGCAGAAATGGGACGACGACTCCCAACCCGATATTCCATACCTGCTCGCTGTTGCGCGCAATCTGGTCGGGAATGCTTATCGTAGCCGTGACCGGCAAAAGGCACTGCAGGAAAAACTACGCACGACGGCGGTGGAGCGTTTCGGGGGCGACTCCGAGAACGTCGTTGTACAGGATGCCATGGCCCGCCTCCGCGACCAGGACCGGGACATCCTCCAGCTGGCCTATTGGGATGGTTTGGGCTGTGCCGAAATCGCGCGGGTACTCAACTGCAGTGAATCAGCAGCCAAGGTCCGCTTGCACCGCGCACGTGGTGCTTTCCGGAAACAGATGCCTGCAGGTGTCGAAACGACTACACACAAGATGGGAGTCTGAGATGGACCAGATCAAGAGCCAGATTTCCGCGATCGACCCTCTTGCCCAGGAACCAGAGGCCGAAATCAACGGCGAAGAAGCTTTGGCTCGTATGCTGACCGGGCCCAGGGTCTTCAGCGACACTGTGCCGGCTGGCGTGATCTCCCTCCAAGATCGCAGGAAACGAAAGGTCCGGATTGCCGGAGCGTTGTTGCTGGGAGCGGCAGCTGTCACGGCTGGCGTCCTCGTGGCGGCCAACTTTGGGCCAGTGAGCTCGACGCCGGCGCCGGCAGTCACCGTCACAACCCCTGAACCAACGCCAACGCCAAGCATGTCCGCCACACCTTCGGCCAGCGCATCAGTGACGCCCTCCAGCGCTCCGACGCCGGTCACGCCCACTCAGCCGGCTCCTGCGATCGTTCCGTCGGTGGCACCAACGCCGACACCTACAGCACCACCAGTTGCAGCCTTGCAAAAATTCACGTTCCCGGATGGACACATCTCCTTCAACTACCCGAGCGGCTGGACTGTCCGGACGGAGCAGGGTCCATATCTTTCGGAGGAAACGAAGGCCGCATCCCAAGGGGCCACCATCCTGGACAGCGCCGGGGACAAGGTCGCCTTTGTGTCCAGCGGGTTCTACGGAGACGGCACGGCGGGGCGGGTGGATCGGACAGTCCTGGACCGGGCAGTGGTTCCTGGTATCAGGGACATGTCAGACCAGCAAGTGGAGTTTGGCTTCTTTTCAAACAAAATCCAATTCATCCCGTACGACGGACCGGCCTACGAGGGCATGCCTTCAGCTCGTTCCGGCCCCAGCGATGATCCTCCCATTTACGCCATGGATATTCGGTTGTCGTCCGAGCTGGAGCCAGGAATTACTAGCTCTGGCACCAACCTGATCCGGATGCCCAACGGATTCATGAACGCATACGTTGTGTTCGATCCTGACAAGCAACCCACCTTCGCCACCCCCGAGGCAGCGAAGGCTTGGATGGGCAGTACGCAGTACGCCCAGCTCAAGTCCCTGCTCCTGAGCGTCAGCTACAAATAACCCCATCTGAGTAGCAGTAGAGCGCGTTCTGAGCCCTCAAAACGCGCTCTACTGCGACTTACTTGGGCGGGTGGCGCGCTTTCCTACTGGAGAACGGGCCGGAATCCTACTGTTCGTGTGCATGACACCATGCGGAAATGCTATGCAATTGCCTATAACGAACCGTCCATGACTTGCATAGGGTTGAGGAGATCTGCTTCACACCAGGCGCTGCTTCCCAGTATTCGGCGCCCTGAACTACCCAAGGATGAGTTTCAACGATGAAGAGCATCGCCCTCCTGCGCGAACGAGCCACCCGTGTCATGCCCACCGGTTCCCACTGCCCGGCCTCGGGTTTGTGGAGCCCGGACTCGGACCCCGATGCCGTCCAGGTGTTCGCCGAAGGTCACGTCCTCCCGGCGCACAACGGAGTGCCCACTGTCTGGCGGCGCCGGACCGCTGGCGAAGTCTCAGCATGACCAGCTCCATTCTGAACAGGCCCGCCGACTACCGGCACGTGCCGGCAACCCAGTGGACTGAACTGGGCGCCGGGGATCGCGTCTGGATCTACGATGTCGCCTGGGGTGCCGGTACCGGCCGTGTTGACGACGTTTCGCAGCACCAGGAACTGCTGTGGGTGGTCCTTGAACCCACTGGCCGCAAGCTGATTTGCGGAACGGACGACGTCCAGGTCTGGGCGGCCTAACCCGCCGGAACCAGCACGCTCGGGGACCCCGTCTCCACCCTGCCTACGGGTCCGTCGGGCAGGCCGGTTTCGGGGTCGAGCTTGAAACTCAGGACGTCGTTGGAACCTTCATGCGCCACCAGGAGCCAGCTGTCGTAGACCAGGTGGTGCCGTGGCCAATCGCCCCCGCTTGGCACATCGGCCAGGGGCGTCACGTCCGTGCCCTGGCCGCCCACCTTCAGGACGCAGATCCGGTTGGAGCCCCGGACTCCCACATAGACGAACCGGCCGTCAGTGGACATTGCAATCTCGGCGGCGGAGTCGCCGTCGAACGCTTTGTTGACACTGGCCGGAACCACGGCGGTGAGTTGGTAGACTCCTTGGGGTTCGGCCCTGACAGCTGCAACCTCAATCGAGTATTCCGTGTCGATGAATACCGTTCCGCTGGGATGCCGCACCATGTGCCGCGGGCCCGAGCCCTTGGGCAGGATCACGTGGTGGTCCGGCAACAGGCCCTTGCCCGGCTCATACCGCCAAATCCGCACAAGGTCGTGTCCGAGGTCCGTGGTCATCACGCGACCATCGGGAAGCATGAGGCTTGAGTGTGCGCGGCTGGGCCGCGGCTCGTCGGTGGGTGCGGTCTGATGGGGGTCGACGGCGGCTTCCGCAGTGGTACGCGACGTGATGGCGCCGTCGTGGTCCAGTTCGTACAGAATCACTTGGCCGTCACCCCAGCAGGTAACTACAATGAATCGCCCCTGCGGATCCGCTGCGACATGGCAAGCGGCCTCGCCCGCCGTCCACGGCTCGCCCATTTGCTCGAGTTCAGCGGTGCCGGTAGTGCGGTAAGCCCGCACCATCTTGCCTTCCTCGGCCACGGCATAGAGCACAGGGAGGGTTGGGTGGACGGCCAGGAAAGATGGCGAGTTCGCTGCGACGGCCAAGCCAAGCGAAGTGAGTTTCCCGTCTGTATCCAGGGTGATGGCGCCGATCCCTTCACCATTTCCGTTCCGGTCCGCGGTGTAGGAGCCGGTCCAGATCAGTGTTTCAGTGCCTGCTGTTTCCATATTCACTTCCCCCATGTTTAGCGTCCCCATCCCCTAGTGTCCCTGTACGTCCGAGTCGACGCCGGCATCAGGTCCGGCGTCGAGGGTTTGTAACCTTCTCAGGTCATCCTGGTCCAGCTCGAAGTCGAAGACGTCAAGGTTCTCCTGCATCCGTTTCGGGTTGGAGGTCTTGGGGATGGCAACCAGGCCCTGCTGGACGTGCCAACGCAGAACAACCTGGCCGGGCGTCTTTCCGTGCTTGCTGCCGATGCTTCCCAGAACCGGGGCATTGAGGAGATCGCTGCTGGCACCAAGTGGACTGTAGGACTCCGTGACAATCCCGTGCTGCTCGTTGAACGCGATGGCAACAGGACGCGGGATGGCGGGACTGACCTGGATCTGGTTGACCGCCGGGACAACATCCGTTTCCCTGAACAGGCGGTCAAGGTGCGAAGGCTTGAAATTGGAAACGCCGATGGAACGAACCTTGCCTGAGGCCTGCAGTTCCTCGAAGGTCTTCCAGGTGGAGACGAACTCGTCGCGGCGGGGGAGCGGCCAGTGGATCAGCAGCAGGTCAACGTACTCCAGCCCCAGACGTTCCAGCGAACCATCGAGCCCTGCCACTGCCTTGCCCGAGCCCTGGAATCCGCCGTCCAGCTTGGTGGTAATGAAGAGTTCACCCCGGTCCACTCCGCAGGCGCGGATTCCGTTGCCCACACCCTTCTCATTGCCGTACTTGACTGCCGTATCAATGTGCCGATAACCGTGTGAAACAGCTTCGACGACGGCGTCAGCAACCTGGGCATCATCCAGGGGCCACGTACCCAACCCCAGTTGCGGAATCTTGTAGCCGTCGTTGAGTTCAATGAGCGGGGCAAGTGTCATGTGCATGATCTCCTCTAATGCTTCAATCTCGACGGGCGGGTCTCTTTGCTGTTCTACGCTGGCCACGGACTGCTTGGCAACAGCTACCGCCCCGCCACTCTTCGAGCAGACCACTCATAGAGCCGATCGCTCAGCTCCATGAAGTCTTCCGCCACCACCTGCAGCTCCGGATGCTGATCGTGCCACTGAATGATCTCCCTCGCGCCGTCTGCGAAAGGGATGGTTGCCTGGTAATCGGGCACGAGTGCCTTGATCTTGGAGTTATCGAACACGACCGAGTGCGAGCGGTCCCCCAAGAGGTTGGGGCCGAGCTCTTTGCTATGGGCGGCGATGGTCTCGGAGGAAACATGAAACAGCTCGGGTTCAGGAACGCCGGCTGCCCGGGCGAAGAGACGATAGATCTGGTTCCACGGCAAGAACTCGTCGGAAGTAATGGTGTAGCTCTCACCGACAGCCTGCGGCCTTCCCAAGAGGCCGACGAAGGCCTTGGCGAAATCACGGCTGTGGGTCAGCGTCCACAGCGAGGTCCCGTCCCCATGAACCAGCACGGGCATTCCCGCGCGCATCCGGTGAATGTCAGTCCAACCACCCACCAGCGCGATCTTGGTCCGGTCATAGGTGTGCGATGGCCGGACCACGGTCACAGGGAAGTCCTGCTCGCGGTAGGCCTCAAACAACAACTCCTCACAGGCAATCTTGTCCTGCGAGTACTTCCAAAACGGGTTCTTCAGAGGAGTTGATTCCCGGATGGGCAAGGTGGTGGGCGGCTTTTGGTAGGCCGAGGCGGAACTGATGAAAACGTACTGACCAGTCCTCCCCCGGAAGAGCTCCAAGCCAGCCCGCGCATGAGCCGGAGTGAAGGAGATGAAGTCCGCAACGGCGTCGTACTCCCTTCCGCGAAGTACCTCCCGCACAGCCCCGGTGTCCCGGATGTCAGCATGGAGCACCTCGGCGCCCTCGGGAACCGGCCGCCCGGCTGACCGTCCCCTGTTGAGGATGGTCAGCCGGTGGCCCAGCGCGACGGCGCGTTCAGCCGCCGCCGCACTGATGACCCCGGTCCCGCCGATGAACAGGATGTTCCGCGGCGAGACGGTGTCCGCTTGTGGGAGGAGGCTGCTCACCAGGCGTAGTCCTCCGGGGCAGTGCGGTGGCCCGGGAAGATGTCATCGAGGCGCTTGAGCGCATCCTCGTTGAGGGTCACGTCCAGGGCGCGGATTGCGGCATCCAGTTGCTCCTGCGTGCGCGGTCCAACGATCGGCGCTGTCACGGCAGGCTGATGAAGCAACCAAGCCAGGGCAACGTCGCCGGGCTTCTGCCCGAGTTCGTCAGCGAAATCCTCGTACTGACGGATCTGATCCTCGTGCTTGCGCAGCGTCTCCAGCGCACGGCCTTCGGTGCGGCGAACGCCCTGCTCCTCTTTCTTCAGTACGCCACCCAGCAGACCGCCCTGCAGCGGAGACCACGGGATCAAGCCGAGTCCGTACTGTTGCGCGGCGGGGATGACCTCAAGTTCCAGTTCGCGCCGGAAGAGGTTGTAGATGGACTGCTCGCTGACCAGGCCCGTGTAATTCCGCCTGCGCGCGGCTTCCTGAGCCTGGGCAATGTGCCAGCCGGCAAAGTTGCTGCTGCCCGAGTACAGGATCTTGCCCTGCTGGACAGCCACCTCAATCGCCTGCCAGATCTCGTCCCACGGCGTCTGACGGTCGATGTGGTGGAACTGGTAGATGTCGATGTAATCCGTCTGCAACCGCTTCAGGCTCGCGTCCAGTGCGCGGCGGATATTCAGGGCGGAGAGCTTGGATTCGTTGGGCCGGTCCGTCATGGTGCCATACAGCTTGGTGGCCAGCACAGTCCGTTCCCGGCGCTCGCCGCCCTTCGCGAACCAGCGCCCGATGATTTCCTCGGTCCATCCCCGGTGGCCCGAACCGCCGTAGACGTTGGCGGTATCGAAGAAGTTGATGCCGGAATCCAGTGCGGAATCCATGATGGAGTGCGCCGTTGCTTCGTCCGTCTGGGGGCCGAAGTTCATGGTGCCCAGGCAGAGACGCGAAACTTTCAGGCCGGAGCGCCCAAGGTTGGTGTACTGCATGTTTTTGGTCCTCTACTTTGTCTATTTAGAGCTGGGTAAAAGCCGCGACGGCGGGATCGGAACCTATGCGGGCCCCGGCCTCCAAGGCGGTGACCGCAGCCAGTTCGGATTGGGTCAGGGTGAGATCGGCGGCGCCGAGGTTTTCCCGCATCCTGGCAGAGTCCGCGGACTTGGGGATCACGATGGTTCCCTGCGCGAGGTGCCAGGCCAGAATTACCTGTGCCGGGGTTGTTTCGTGTGCGGCAGCCACCAGGGCCACTACCTCGGCGTTCAGGTCCTTGCCCTGCCCCAACGGGCTGTACGCCTCAACGGCGATGCTGAGATCGCGGCACTTGTTTGCAAGATCGGCCTGCTGGTACGTAGGGTGCAGCTCGATCTGGTTCACGGCCGGCACTACGTTCGCTTCCCTCAACAGGGTGTCCACGTGGTCCGAGAGGAAGTTGGAGACGCCGATGGACCGGATCTGCTTGTCCTGGTAGAGCTTCTCCATCTCCTTCCAGGCCTGCGGGTACAGTCCCTGCGAAGGGACGGGCCAGTGGATCAGGTAGAGGTCAACCGCCTCCAAGCCGAGGGCGTCGCGGCTGCGTTGGAAGGCGTCGTACGCCTCGCCCTGCTCTCCGTTGCGGAGCTTGGTGGTGATGAAAAGGTCTTCGCGGGGAAGGCCTGATGCGGCGAGGGCGGCGCCCACGCCGGCCTCGTTCCGATAGGCGGCGGCAGTATCGATGTGCCGGTATCCCGCCTCCAAAGCGTCTTCCACCACCTTCTGTGTTTCTTCCGGAGGCACCTGGAAAACACCGAATCCGAGCTGGGGAATGGTGACGCCGTTGTTTAGGGTCAGCTCTGGCATGAGGTCTCCTTCGAGGTAGATATGTCCAAGCCTGCCCTGGTTCCTGTGAGTTCGGCCGGGTAAGCCGGTTTTCCAGAAAGCGTTTTCGGCAGGCTCTGTACTGAGCCTATTCAGTTTTCGTCGGAGAGTCAGCAACCCAGCCTGATCCTGTTTTTCCTAGGTCTGGCAGTCCTACCCAAATCGGTGGTCCTGCTCTGGTCATGCCCGCCGCGATAACGGCAGAATGAACGGATGGGTCAAAGCGCCGAGTTCGGAAAATTCCTCAAAGTCATGCGAGCCCGCCTTTCGCCGGAGGACGCCGGGGGCCAGGGGTCCACCGGTTCACGCAGGGTGCCCGGTCTCCGCCGGGAAGAGGTGGCGAGGCTCTCGGGGGTGAGCACTGACTACTACACACGCCTCGAGCAAGGCCGGAACATCCACCCCTCCAAGGCAGTCCTCGACTCTGTAGCGAGAGCACTTCGCCTGGACGCGGGGGAGCACGCGCACATGCTGGACCTGCTGGAGCACTGCGCGAGTTCGGCCGGCAATCCCGGCCCCGCCCAAAAGGTGCGCCCCGCGTTGCGGCAGCTGCTGGACGCCGTCGGGGATGTTCCGGCGATGGTCCTGGGGCGACGCGCGGATGTATTGGCCGGAAACCGGATGGCTCATCTGCTGTTCACGGATTTCACGGCGCTGCCCGCCACTGAGCGGAACCTGACCCGTTGGATCATTCTGGATCCTGCAGCCAAGGACCTGTTCAGGGACTGGAAAACCGTGGCCGCCGAGGCAGTGGGTGCCTTGCGGATGGATGTCGGCAGACACCCCAACGATCCGCAAACCAACCAGCTCGTAGGCGAACTTGCAGTGCACAGTGAGCATTTCCGTCAATGGTGGGCTGGGCACAGGGTGGCCTCACGCTCTGCCGGTACGGTGAGATTGCACCACACGCTGGTTGGCGATCTTGAACTGAACTTTGAAACGCTAAGCCTCCCGGACGATCCCGACCAGCTGCTGAGGGTCCATTCCGCGAAGGCGGGCTCGCCGTCGTCGGACGCCTTGACCCTGCTCAGCAGCTTTGGCGAGGTACCCGCAACGATCCAGCCGGCCCCCGAACCCGCCCGCCGAGATGACAGTTGACGCCCATGTTTTTGCTGAACATGGGCGTCAACTGTCATCTCGCGGGGGAGGGGATCAGCGCTCCAAGCGGAAACCAAGTTTGATGGTCACCTGCCAGTCGGCAATTGCACCGTCCTGCAGATGACCGCGGATCTCTTTCACCTCGAACCAGTCCAGGTTACGCAGCGTCTGGGAGGCGGCGGCAATGCCATTCCTGACGGCCGCATCGACGCCCTCGGAAGAAGTGCCAACAATTTCGGAAACGCTATATGTGTGGTCAGCCATGGTGCTCCTCATCATCGTCCCTGAATCTTTGAAAATGCTGGCCCGCTCGGCAGGCCGTTCCTGCAGACTAGCCCACGGACGTCCGTGCGGGCCAGAGGTCGGGCGGGCTCAGCTTTCGCGCCAGTCATTGCCCGTGATGTGCGATCCTGCATGAGGTCCCATCTGGAGCATTCCGCCGTCCACGGGCCACGACGCGCCAGTGACGTAGCTCGAATCCGGGGAGGCCAGGAAAGCGATGACGGCGGCAATTTCCCGCGCGTCACCGGGACGGCCAAGGGGCACGCCCGGCCGCTCCTTCTGCCTGGGGTCCTCGTCCGTTTGCCCCGTCATGGGCGTTGCGATCTCACCGGGAGCAACATTGTTGGCGGTGATGCCAAACTCTGCAAGTTCCAAAGCCATGGTCTTGATGAGCCCGCCAAGGCCATGCTTGGAGGCGTCGTAGGCAGAAGCTCCAACGCGCGGCTGGAACTCGTGCACGCTGGTGACAGCGATGATGCGCCCGCCGCGGCCCGCATTGACCATGCGTTTGGCAGCTGCCTGCATAGCCACGAATGCGCCGTTGAGGTTGGTGTCCAAGGTGGACATCCAGGTGTCATAGTCCAGTTCCAGGAACTTTGTGCCATCGCCCGTTCCGGAGTTGTTGACGAACACGTCCACGCCCCCGAGTTCGTCGGCCAGCTTCTCAATGCTGGCAGCGGTCTCCGAGACCTTGGTGGTGTCCAGGTGGTGCACTACCGCCTTGCGGCCCAGACCACGGACTTCTTCTGCAGTGTCCTCGGCACCCTGCTGGTCCGTGTGCCAGGTGATGCCGACATCCATGCCTGCCTTGGCCAGAGCAACCGCCGTGGCACGTCCTATCCCTGAGTCAGATCCGGTGACGATGGCGGTTTGCGGGGAAAATGATGCCTCGCTCATGTCCTTGCCTTTCGGTCGCGTGATGGTTCCGATGACTTATCCCTACCCGGACACACCGGATCGTAAACACTCGGTTGGAAGATGCCAGGTCCCGGCGGCGGATGGTGATGGAGTGTAGATTTTTAGCAGCACCACCAGTGAATTCCCACAACCAGGAGTACTCATGTCTGAAGTTATTGTCGTCGGCGTTGACAGCAGCGAAACGGCCAAACGCGCAGCAGTGGCAGCAGCGAAGCTTGCCACAGCCCTTGGCGCCGAGTTGCATGTCATCAGCGGGTTCTCCGATGACCGCATTGAAGAATTTGGCAGCGGCAGCGACCGGATCACGGTTTCTTCGGCCGACTCCGCAGAATACGTGGCCCGCAAGGTCTCTGAGGAACTTGACGTCCCCAGCGGCAACATCAAGTACTTCGCAGCCCGCGGTACGCCGGCCAACGCGCTCATCAACTACGCCGAGACCAACAACGCCTCGCTGATCGTCGTGGGAAACAAGCGGATGAAGGGCCTGGGCCGTGTCCTTGGCAGCATCGCCAACAGCGTGGCACACGGTGCTCCGTGCGACGTCTACATCGTGAACACGGACGTGGACGCGTAGCCGTTTCTTATTAGGTAGCAGCAGACGCCGTTTTGGAAGCTCAAAACGGCCTCTGCTGCTGTTCAGTTGGGGAGAATTCCTGGCCGTGGAAAAGGCCTCGGCAAGCCGCTGAGTGCTATCTTCGGGCGAATTCCAACAGGGCGCTCGTGGCCCTGGTGGCCTTCTTGAGCTGCTCCGTGGTGACAGCATGGTGCCCGTACCCTGCACGAGTTTTCATGCCAAGCAGAGTGGTTAGGTGCTTGGCTGCAGCTTCATCTACCGTCCTCAGAAGGCCCGCAGCCTCACTGTGGTCTTGACTCTGTGCGAATCGTCCGAGTCGGGCAATGCAGATGGCGTCAGAGGCGGCAATGCCGGCGTGGACGCAGAGTGTTGCCACGGCATCAGCCACTCCATGGTGTTCCTCAGCCAGTTCGAGTGCGTCCAAGGCAACTTTTTGGAATTGCACAGCCTTATTCAAACGACCCAGGCGGATGGCTTCGCTTCCTTGGGCGGTCCTCATTTACGCGACGCTGTCGGCGCGTAGTACGCGCCTCAGCCAGGTAGCGTCGCCGAAAAGTGTGTACCCGTCGGTGATGATCGAATCGAAGATCGGGGAGGGTGCAACTTCGGACTCCAGATAGACCAGGGGCCGCGTGTCGTTGCCTGTCCACGCACTGACATCGGCGGCCAGCTGCGCAATCCTGGTGTCAGCCTGCGACTCGTCACTGGGGTCATTGAGGGCTATGAAAAGGTCTATATCGCTATCGTTGCGCATGTCATTACGTGCAGCTGAGCCAAAGATCGTGACGACAATGGGCGAGAATTCCCACATCTCGATTTCGCTCCGGATGCGGGCGAAGAGGCGATCTTTTGAGAAGGCCATCGCGATCACTGCCTCGGCCAAAAGGTGATCACGGTTGAGCCGGAAAACGTGCGTTCTTCCGGCCACCTTGTCCAAGACGATGCCCTGAGCGACGAGGCGAATCAGGGCCTTGCGGACGCCGGCAAGGGAACTGCGCTCGGGAAGAAGGTTGGAGAGGTTGGGGGCTGTGAACTCGGCATCAGCCCGCGCCAAGACGTACAGCACACCCATGTCAAGCGTGGGGCTGATGGTCGTCAAGGGGTTCTGCAGCCGCATCGTGTCTCCCAGATCTACTATTGTGCACTTATAAATACAATAGTAGACATCGGCCGAGCCGCTTGGGTTACGCCTCCAGGACGTACGTCTTCAGGTCGTCCAAGGTCTGCTGCATATGGGCGTCCATGGCCAGCCGGGCCTCATGCGGATTCCGCGAGTCCAAGGCCGCCGCGATTTTCCGGTGATGGCCGATCGCGTGCTCCTGGATGTCAGCGAAAGCTGAGGTCTCCGTGCGCCGTGCCTCGAGTACACGATGAAGCGGCTCGAACAGTACTGCCACGAACACGTTGCCCGAGGCATGGAGGATGACATCGTGGAAGGCGAGATCGGCTTCCACAAAGGCGGCCACGTCATAAACCTCGTGCGCGGCTTGCATCTTTTCAACGTGCTCTTTGAGCGCGATCAGTTCATTGTCCGAGATACGTTCCGCAGCGAGTTCGCAGGCGCCGGTCTCGAGCATCCGGCGTAGCTCGATGAGCTGAACGGCAGCTGCCGCATCCTTGGTTCCTTCGGAAGCGGCGCGCAGGACGGCCTCCAAGGATGCCCACTGGTTCAGCGGATTAACGAACGTACCGCGGCCACGTTCCACGCTGAGGATCCGCTGCGCCTCGAGTGTTTTCATGGCTTCGCGCACGGTCATGCGGCTCACCTCGTGCCGGGCGCTGAGCTCCAGTTCGCCAGGGACAATCGTCCCGGGCGGAAACTCGCCCGCGATGATCCGGTCCAGCAGCTCATCAGCAACGACGCCCACCAGCGACTTGCGTGCCATGTATCCCCATTTCCTGTGATTCAGACCGTCCGGCACCTCATGGATGTTTTCCTCCAGGCGCGGATGGTTGTCAGACATCTTACGCTGGCGGTGGCCAGCTCGTTTTCCAAAATTCACACAAAGTCTTGGCACATTCTTCCGGTTGCTCCCAGTGGACGCTGTGGCCGGCGTCGGGAATTGCCTTCAGGGTGCGTGTCGGGCTTGCCGCCACGAACGCAGTCATCTGCTCGATTGACCGCACGCGGTCGCCCGTTCCAGCGATCACCAGAAGCGGGGCCTGAACGCGGCTGGGCACTGAGGGTTCGACGCCGGTCATGGCCGCCCAGGCGCTGGCGGACAGAATCCGGAACGGCGTATCGAATCCTTTGCTGAGCAGCTCCATGTCTTCCGCGGAGAGGTCCCCGTACCAAGCGTTCATGAGCTTCAGCTTGGTGTCGGCGTCGAAATGTCCCTGCTTCAGCTGTGACACCAAGAGCTTCTTGAACGCCTCGTTTTGAGGCGCGGGAACCATTCCTACCAACGTCACTGTTGCCACTAGTTCTGGATGCTTTGCCGCCAGGGTCAGCGAGACGCTGCCGCCCATCGAATGCCCCACCAGGTGCACCGGCCCTTCTGTGCCGGCGGGAATCGCAGCGCCAAGCGATGCAGCGGCGGTGTCCAACGTCCAAAGGAAGTCGGGCGGCAGATCCTGGCCCGGGTGATAGCCCGGGAGGTCGAGAATCCAAACTTCGCGTCCGGCGTCGAGCAGTATCTTTGCGAGCGGTTCCCAGTACACGGAGCCCGAAGCCCAGCCGTGGATCAGCACAACGGGGACTTGCTCGTCGGAGGAAGACGCGGGGGTGCGAACCTCCACGAAGGGGAGTGGAACTGCAGTGCCGGCCATGTCTCCAGACTAGTGACGCACGGCATCTTGCGTGGGGAAGAGCGCTGTGTCACACTGGCTATGAAATGTTAGATGTCTGACATCTTACATTCACGAATCCGCTACAAAGATTTCCCACGATGGAGTGCACAGTGACCCTTGAAGCCGACGTTCTGGCCGCTTTCCCGGCGGAAGTCCAGATTCCTGCCCACCTGGTTGCCGACGCCGTTGCTGCGTCCTCGGCTGAGGCCCCTCGCGTCCTGGTCGTCCTTGATGACGATCCCACCGGAACCCAGTCTGTTTCGGACCTCGCCGTCCTCACCCGTTGGGACGTCGCTGATTTTTCCTGGGCCTTTGCCTACATACGGGAGAACCAAACCAAGCCCGCCGTGTACGTCCTGACCAACACCCGCAGCCTGGATCCGGCCGAAGCGGCAGCGCGGAATGAAGAGATTGTCCGCAACGCCCTCACGGCGGCAGCCTCCGGCAACGTGAAGCTGGGCTTCGTCAGCCGCAGCGACTCCACCCTGCGTGGCCACTACCCGCTGGAGCCCGATGTCATCGCCGCCACCGTAGCCGCTGAGACCGGTGAAACCACTGACGGCGTAGTAATTGTCCCAGCATTCCCCGACGCCGGCAGGGTCACCATCGGCGGCGTGCACTACATGCGCGGCACCGGAGAAGATGCCGGCAAGCTCACCCCCGTGGCAGAGACGGAATTCGCCAAGGATGCCAGCTTCGGCTTCGTCAACTCCGAGATGGCCAAGTATGTGCAGGAGAAGTCGCACGGCCGGTTCCCCGCCAGCGACGTGATCGTTCTGGATCTGAACATTATCCGCGCCGGGGCCTCCGCGCAGGACCCCGCCATTTCCGCCAAAGCGATCGCCGACGCCCTCGAGTCCGCCACCAACTCGACTCCGATCGTGGCCGACATCGTCACAGAGAACGACCTCCGTGCCCTCGCGCTTGGCCTGGAAGAAGCCGAACGCCGCGGCAAGAAGCTCCTTTACCGCGTAGGCCCCCCGTTTGTCCGAGGCCGGATCGGCCAGGAAATCCGCACCGCGCTGACCTCCGAAGAAGCGTACGCGGGAAACACTCCCTCCACAGCCGGTGGCCTGATCGTGGTCGGCTCCCACGTGGGTGTGACCACCCGCCAGCTCAGCGCCCTGACGGCCGCGCACAGCTCTGCGCGCATTATCGAGATCGACGTTGAGAAGTTGCTGGTTCCTCAGGCTGACGGTTACATCGCCACAGTGGTGTCCGACGTCGTCGATGCCCTCCACCAAGGCGACGTGATCGTCCACACCAGCCGCCTGCTCATCAAGACAGACGACGCCGCAGCGAGCCTGAAGATCGCCCGCACCGTCTCCGCCGCCGTCGTCAATGTAGTGAACCGGACGTTGAAAACCTTCCCGCCGCGGTTCGTCATCGCCAAGGGTGGCATCACATCCTCGGACGTTGCGGCGCACGGCTTGGAGATCCGCCACGCGATCGTCCGCGGGCCCATGCTGCCGGGCATCGTCTCGCTCTGGGAACCGGTGGATGGCCCCGCGAAAGGCATCCCGTACATCGTGTTCGCCGGCAATGTGGGCGATGACCAGTCGCTCGCCCGGGTCACCCGCAAACTCAGCGCCACTTTCTAAGCTCCTGGAAGCCCACAAATTCAATGGAGAACACCATGATTAGCAGCAACTACACCATCACCGTCCTGGGCCTCGGCGCCATGGGCCTGCCCATGGCCACACGCTTGGCCTCCGAGCTGACCGTCCACGGTTTCGATATCGCCGAACCTCGCCTGGAGCTCGCCGCAGCAGCCGGTATCAAGACTTTCGCTTCTGCCCGCGAAGCTTCGCAGGATGCCGATGCGCTGCTCCTGGCCGTTCGCAACGGTGAGCAGCTTAACGATGTCCTGTTCGGCGAAAACGGCGTTGCCTCGGTTCTGAAGCCCGGCGCAGTCGTCATCCTCGGCAGCACCGTAGGCACCGAAGCCATCCCGGCCACTGTTGAAAAGCTCGCAGGGTATGGAGTCGCGCTGGTGGATGCTCCGCTGTCCGGCGGCCCGAAGCGCGCGGGTGAAGGTGACCTGCTGATTGTTGTTGGAGCCGAACCAGAGGCCCTCGAAAAGGCCCGCCCCGCGTTGGAGTTGCTGGCCTCCACCCTGAGCATTGTGGGCGACAAGCCCGGCGATGGCCAGGCGCTCAAGACCGTCAACCAGTTGCTCTGTGGCGTACATATCGCCGCTGCTGCCGAGGCAATGGCCTTGGCGGATGCCCTGGGTCTGGATCAGGCGAAGACCCTCGCCGCCCTCGAAGCCGGCGCTGCGGGCTCCTTCATGCTCTCCAACCGCGGCCCCCGCATCCTGGAGGCCTATACCGAAGATGGAGCCGAGGTCCTCAGCCGGCTGGATATCTTCGTCAAGGACATGGGCATCGTCGGCAAGGCCACCCGCGCTGCCGGCCTTGCCGCGCCCGTTGCTGCCGCCGCAGAACAGCTTTACCTCCTCGGCCAGGCCCAAGGCCTCGCCGCCGCCGACGACTCCGCCGTCATCAAGGTTGTCGCGCCCACAAAGCGCACCAACTAACCCAACAAAAACCCGCGACGACGGCGGTCCCCCCTTCGCCGTCGTCGCCACCTCCCGCCGGTCTTTTAGACTGGTTTGTCAAAGGAGACACCCCCAATGAATCCCCTCATCAACTCGTTGATGGTCCGGGCTGCTGACGCCCCCGCTATCAAACCGGCAGTGGAACTGGGAACACCCCTGTTGCTGACTATCGCCGCCGCGGGCATTGCCCTGCTGCTGGTGCTGATCATCCGCTTCAAGATCCAGGCCTTCGTTGCCCTGTTGGCTGTCAGCATCCTGGTAGGTGTGGCGGCCCAGATTCCGCTCAAGGACATCTTTACTGTGGTGGCCAACGGTGTTGGCAGCACCATGGGCAAGGTTGCTTTGTTGATTGCCCTCGGCGCCATTCTTGGCCGCATGATCGAGGTATCCGGGGGCGTGCAGTCGCTGGCCACACATTTCACTGAGAAGCTCGGAGCCAAACGCGTTGCCATCGCTTTGACGGCCGTGGGCTTCCTCGTGGCGATTCCGGTGTTCTTCGAGGTTGGCGTCATCGTCCTCGTCCCGATTGTCTACGCCTTTGCCAAGATCGCGAACGTTCACCCGATCAAGTTCGGCCTGCCCATGGCCGGCATCATGCTGTCCATCCACGTGGCTGTGCCGCCCCACCCGGGAATCGTTGCCGGCGCCGGTGTCTTTGGTGCCGACATTGGGCTCATCACTCTTATCGCCCTGATCATCTGCGTGCCGCTCGGCTTCCTCTCCTACTGGGTAGCCAGCATCATGAACCGCAAAGATTACGAACTGCTCCCGGGTGTCAAGGCGCAGGTGGACGAGTTCGGTTCTGCTGACTCCCTCGTGCATGTCGGCCATGACGGCCCCGGCGCCCGCGCCATCGCTCCTCCCCGTCCGGGCCTGATCATGTTCCTGATCGCAGCTCCGATCGTCCAGATCCTCGTGGGCACCCTGGGAACGCTGACCATTGCCAAAGACAACTACTGGTACGGCGTGGCCGCGTTCATCGGCAACCCGTTCTTCGCGCTCCTTGTAGCTGTAGCCCTCTCCTTCTTCCTGCTGGCCGTCCGCCGCAACTGGTCCCTCAAGGAAACCGGTGAGATCTTCGAAGGCGCCCTTCCTCCGATTGCGTCAATCCTCATGGTTGTCGCAGCGGGCGGCGTATTCGGTGAAGTCCTCCGCACCTCCGGCATCGGCGCCGCCCTGTCCCACACCCTGGACAGCTTGGGCTTGCCGGTTATCGTGCTCGGCTTCATCATCTCCCTGGCACTCCGCGCCGCCCAGGGTTCGGCCACCGTTGCCATTGTCACGACGACGGGCCTGCTCACCTCCGCTGTGATGGAAGGCGGCTACACGCCCGCCCAGATCGCTGTGATCGTGATCGCCATCGGATTCGGCGCCTTGGGGCTGTCCCACGTGACGGATGCTGGTTTCTGGACCGTGATCCGGTACTACGGACTTACCGTCACCGACGGTCTCAAAACCTGGACCGTCCTCACCACGATCCTCGGCCTGGCCGGCTTCGTACTGACGTACGTCGCATGGATCCTGGTGGGAGGTTTGGCCCACTAATGCGCGCCAAACTCGATCAGCTGGTCATCTCCGCCCTCGCTGATGGCTCTGCTGTTCCGGCTTTCACCTGCTACGACTTCACCACTGCGTTGGCCGTTGTTTCGGCGGCGGAGGAAGCCAGGCTCGGTGTGATCCTGCTGGTAGCACCCAAGACGGCATCCACTCCCAACGGACTCCGGCTCATCGCAGCACTTCGCGGCCTGGCCGACGACGCCAGCGTTCCCGTATCGGTCCAACTGGATCACGCCTCGGACCTGCAGGTCATCAAGGATTCTGTGGCAGCCGGGGCGGATGCGGTCCTGGCCGACGGTTCGTCCCTGGCCTACGAGGACAACATCGCCTTGGTCCGCGAAGTCCGTGCCGCCTTGGATGCCCAGGGCGCGTTCGACGTCGTGATCGAAGCAGAACTTGGCGGCCTCGCCGGTGACGAAGACAAGGCTTTCGGTACGGAAGGTTCAGCGCCCGACGCCCGTACTTCAGTCGCCGGGCTGACTGACCCTTCGCAGGTGGCGGACTTCGTTGCACGCACTGGTGCCCAACTCCTGGCAATCGCCGTGGGTAACGTGCACGGAAAGTACAAGGGTGAGCCCAACATTCGCTGGGACGTACTCCAGGAAGTTGCTGCGCGCACGGACGTGCCTCTGGTGCTGCATGGCGCCTCAGGCATCCCGGCTGAGCAGCTCGCAAAGGCTCCTTCCATGCAGGTCGGTAAGGTGAACTTCAACACGGAGTTACGCACCGGAATCCTGGCCACCCTTGAGGCCGAAACCCCCGCGCACCGGGCGGACGGTGAGAACCTCCAAGGCCTGCTGGCTCGATGGAATGGTTCCGCGTGGTCCTTCGCCGGAGCAACGCTGGCGATGCTGAGTGACTGACACAACCCCGCCCTCACAGGCTCTGTAACGCAGGGAGGCTAGGATCAGACCATGATTCTGGCCTCCCTGATTTTTGCCCTGCTTGCGGCGTTGCTCCACGTGTACATCTTCACGATGGAGTCCATCACATGGACCAAGCCAGCCACGTGGAAGCGGTTCAGCGTCACGTCGCAGGCTGATGCCGAAACCACCAAGCCGCTCGCCTACAACCAGGGCTTCTACAATCTGTTCCTGGCCATTGGCGCACTGATAGGCATCATCGCAGTGGCCATGGGTGCACCCCAGGTTGGCTGGACCCTCGTATTCAGCTGCTGCGGTTCCATGCTCCTTGCGGCGCTGGTGCTCGCAGCGAGCGGCAAAAAGTACCTGCACCCTGCGGTTCTCCAGGGGACAACGCCGTTGCTCGCCGTCGTGCTTGGCGTGCTGGCTTTGGCGCTGGGCTAGAGCCGGCGGGGCCGATGCGCCTTAGTGCTCCGGCGGGCCACTCTGCGCTGCGGCCTGGTCCATATAGACAACCTCCCAGTGGTGGCCGTCAAGGTCGCGGAACGCCCTGCTGTACATGAACCCGAGGTCCTTGGGATCATACGTCTCGGAACCTCCGGCTTCCACCGCCTTAGTGGCCAGGGCATCAACACCTTCGCGGCTGTCGGCGGAGATGGCAACAATTGCCCCGGCCGAGTTCCGGGTGTCCGCGATGGGCTGATCAGTGAACTGACTGAACTTGTCGTGCGTCAGGAGCATTGTGTAGATGGTGTCGCCGAAGACGACGCAAGCCGCTGTCTCATCGGTGAAGTTTGGATTGATGGAGTAGCCAAGGGCCGTGTAGAAGGCCTTGGACGCCTCGAGGTCGCTGACGGGCAGGTTCACGAAAATGGACGTAGTCATGGGTTTGATCCTGCCGGTGTTTCGTCATCCCGTCCAGAGCACGGCAGGCAGTTGTGGATAACGGACAGAGGCCGCCGACAGATTTGTGGCCATCGACTCAGGATGTGGCGTGTTGAGGTTCTATGGCCCTCTACCGCATCAATGAGCGCACTGCGCTGAACAAGGACCGGGTTGTACGTCGGGTCCATTGTTCTTTAAACAGTGCGATGAGCTGCTGCTCATCTGACACTAGACTATCTTTTTCTCCGTACTCGTTGTCACTTCGGCTGTTAGCACCTGCCAACGCCACGACCGCTGGTCCCCACGGCACCCGGGGCGGACAATGGAGTCAACACGCAGGGGCGTGTATTTGTAGGGAGGGCCATGCAGCGGGCAAAGCCGGTTCCGCCTCCCGCCAGCCGGAGCGCGGCTGTGCCGGGAGCTTCGGCTGTGGGACCGCAACCGGCTGTGCAGCCGCAACCGACTGTGCAGCGTGATCCAGCAATCGACCTTGTCCGCTTCATCTGCCTGCTTCTGGTGGTCGCAGCCCACTGCATGATGGTCAGTCCCGTTCTGCACAGGGACGGGAAAGTCACCACGGAAAACACGCTCATGGAGCAAGGCTGGTTCACGCCGGTGGTTTGGGTGCTCATGATCGTCCCGTTGTTCTTTGTCCTGGGCGGTGTCACTGGGTTGCAGTCGTGGCGACGCCTGAAAGCACGCGGCGGCACAGGCTTCGACTTCGCCCAGCTGCGACTCCTTCGCCTGGTCCGCCCCGCCATGGCCCTGCTCGCCCTGATGTGGGCGGGGCTTTGGGCGGCACTGCTCCTCGGCGTTGATCCACAGGTGATCCAGTTGATGACCACTGGTGCCGCAATGCCCCTCTGGTTCCTGGCCGCCTACCTCACAGCCCAGGTCAGCATCCCGCTCATGGCCAGGCTCCACCAACGTGCCCCGCTACCGACATTGGCCGTCCTCGTAGCGCTGATCATTACCGTCGACTCCCTCCGCGGCGCCGTCCCGGTTCTTGCCTTCGTCAATATGGTGTTTGTTTGGTGCGCAGTCCAGCAGCTTGGCTTCCTCATGGCCGACGGCTTTTTTGAGCGTCGCAGCAGAACCTGGCTGGTAGGGGCGATCCTGGTCAGTAATGTGTTGCTCGGGCTGGTGACCGGTGTCGGCGTATATCCGGGCAACATGGTGGTGAACATCAACCCACCCAATCTTTGCCTGCTTCTGCTGGCCATTTCACAGACTGCCACGCTCCAACTTCTGGGCAAAGGCATACGCTGGATCGCCTCTGTGCGTTGGGTCCAGACGATCATCGCGGTGGCGGGCCGCCGGTCCATGACCGTTTACCTCTGGCATCTTCCTCTCCTGGTGGGCATGTCCGGACTCCTCTTGCTCGCCGACTTCCCCAAACCGGCCGCGGGCACAGCGGAATGGTGGTGGGCACGCATCCCCGTCTTCTTCGCCGTCATAGCCCTGCTGCTGCCGGTGGTGCTGCTCCTTGGCCGCCTCGAGAACCGTCCGACGGCGGCCAGCCACGCCCGGGGTCCCTCACGCACCGCTGTGGTGACCGCCGCCGTCGTGGTCCTTATCCCCGTTGCCGATGCCGCCTTCAACGGTCTGACGCTGGCGCTCCTGGGCGGGGGAGCTGCCTGCTTCGCGCTCGCAGTCCTGCTGCTTGGCAGGGTCCCGACGCCGGTGCTGCCGCTGTCCGGGCCGGACGGGACGCCAACGCCCGGGGTAAAGCGGTCCACATTGCCAGCGCAGGGTTTACGTGCCAATCTCGAATCATGACCGAGCACACTGAATCATTGGCAGACTCGTTCCGCGCTGGCGTCACCACAGTTCGAAACGACAAATTCCATCGCTATGAACTCCGCGTAGACGGGGAGTTGGCGGTGATTTCCCAATTCATCGATAGGCCCGGTCACATCGATTTCACCCATACCGAGACAAAGTCGCAGTTCAAAGGCCAGGGGCTGGCCAAGGTGCTGGCACATTTTGCCTTGGACGATGTGGTGGCATCCGGTAAGCGCATCATTCCGCATTGCCCGTACATCGCGTCATACCTGCAGAAGCATGA
Source organism: Paenarthrobacter sp. 10L420 (assembly GCF_056395385.1). Lineage (NCBI taxonomy): Bacteria > Bacillati > Actinomycetota > Actinomycetes > Micrococcales > Micrococcaceae > Paenarthrobacter > Paenarthrobacter sp. 10L420. The sequence continues at coordinate 74,550 of NZ_JBFTJK010000008.1, forward strand.
GGGCTACGAGCAGGACGTCGACTGGCCTGCCGAGAAGCCCGTAGGCGAACCGGAAAACGAGTAGGGTTTCCGGGTCTCTTTGGACGCCTGCAGGGCCGCTGATAATGGACGCCTCCCAACTGAATAGTGCACCTTCCTGCCGGATCGTGTCGCTGAAATTGCGAGTAATTTAACCCCCTAGTCGTAAGTACCCTGCGATTCAAGTCATCCCGGAATTTGCTGTCACACTGGGTTTATGGGGAGCGATTTTGATACTGGTTCCAGCGGCGGAACCATCACCGCTGGACCAGTCACTGATCAGGTAATAATTGCGATGGTCCGTGGAGGCGACACCGATGCCTTCGACTCGTTGTACCGGCGGCATTTGGCTGCTGCGCAATACGTTGCGCGGGCGAATACTGATAACCCGAGTGACGCCGACGACATCGTTGCCGAGGCATTCGCATCAGTGTTCCAGGCCCTTAGCAGCGGCAAAGGACCGCGGGAGTTCTTTCGCGCCTACCTGCTGACAGTCGTGCAGCGGACGGCGCATGCACGGAACCGGAAAGCAAGGCTCACCCAGTCTGCCCCTGACGACGCCATGCTGGATACGGCCGTCGTCGATGCTGATCCCATCCTGAAGGAATTCGAATCCTCGGCCGTGGCGGCGGCGTTCAAGTCGCTGCCGGAACGTTGGCAAGCGGTGCTCTGGCATGTGGACATTGAGGGCATGAAGCCCGCAGCTGCTGCGCCGTTCATCGGTATCAGCCCCAATGGAGTGTCGTCTCTGCTCATACGGGCAAGGGAGGGACTGCGTCAGGCTTATTTGCAAAACCACGTGGTGGTGGCTCCGGACGATGAGTGTTCGGAGTATTCCGGCCAATTGGGCAAATATGCACGGAACGCCCTGAAACGGACTTCGCACGAAAAGGTCACTGCGCATCTGGAGACGTGCTCAAAGTGCACTGCACTGCTGTTTGAACTCAACCACATCCAAGGGGCCATGCGGGCGGCTCTCTTCCCCCTGGTGACCGGCATCGTGTTGACGCCTGGCGCGGTTGCGGGATTGCTCTCAGCATCGAACTCTTCCGCCCTCACAGGGGAAGGCCCGGCAACCGTTCGATCCCTCGGTCACGTGTTGAAGGTTGCTGCTGCTGCGGCGGTTGCTGCAGGGGTGGCGATTTTTGGTCTGGTCGCGTGGTTCGGGCAGTCCGGTGCCCAGGTCAATAACGCCGGCGATGCTCCAAGCACCTCCGCGTCACCCTCGGCATCCAGCCCCACGGCGTCCAGCCCCACAAGGGACGCACCCATCATGCCGTCCCCAGCTCAGCCAGCGGTTCAGTTGCCGCAACCTTTTGTACGTGAAGAGGTTCGGTCGCATCCTGTGTCCGAGGAAATAGCCAAGCAGCGGGCAGCAGTTGTCACGAACTCCGGGACAGTGTCCTCAACCACCGAGGCCACGCCTTCAACGGCTGCCCCGTCACCGACGGTCGACGCTGTTTTTGGCATGGAAGCTGGGGGCGGAGTACTCGAGCGCGATATCAGTGTGGGCTTTTCACTTCTGGGAGGCCCGGCATCAGGTTCCGGTGAAACAACCTTCAGCTTGCCGGAGAATGCCACCTTCATCCCGGGGAAATTCTCGGCACCGACCGGATGGTCGTGCTCAGATCCTGCTGCGGACCATCGGTTGATCCGCTGCGCCACGGCGTCCATCGAACCGGCCAACTTGGCATTCAAGATGGGCGTTTCCCTTGGGAATCCGGAAGTTGGCAGCACGTTGAGCTATCGATTCGGCGGTCAACACGTCCTTACCAAGTCCTTCGCCAACGGCTTTCACTAGGCGCTTGCGGTTTCCAAAACTTTTTCTATTTTCTCCGTCACGATTCGGCGTTGGCCAACACTAAGAGGCTGACAATATCTGTGCGCATCGGCTTCCTTGGAAGCGGAAGCACCAAGCGCAGCTGCCTGGGACTTGAGCCTGGGGCGCTTGGGGACGATGGAAAGATAAGCAACAGCCGTGAAGAATTCTCTCCTGGCCAGAACCTTGGTGATACTTCTCTCCACCCTTACCGCTGCTTCAGCGCTGGGCGGCCTTCAACTTTCTCCTGCGCAGGCGGTAACGCCATCAAAGCCACCTACCCCGTCAACATCCTCGACGCCCGATGCTACGCAGCCTGGCACTGTAGTGTTCTCGGAGAATTTCGAGCACGGTAGCCCCAACTCCGCCCTGGGTGCGCAGTCCTACTCCGCTCCCGGGTCAAAGCATTATGTTGGCAAGGGCGGCCAGTCGTACACAGGTTCTCCAGCTTGGATCGACGCCTCCAGGTGCAATGGCGTTATCCTGAGCTACCGGAATTCGACCACGCCCAGATGGGCGCAGTCCGGAACGGCGGCCGAAGGCAATGACAACAGGTGTGCCGAGCTCGCGGATATTCGCAGCTATCAGTACATGCGCATGTTGGCCTTGGCCATGGGTCAACAGTTCACCCCAGCTTCTCCCAGTACAAATCACGTCAACAGCTCATACACTGAATGCCCGTCCAGCAGTTCCAGCGGGTCGGCGTGCGATGCCATCCCGTCCGGTCCCACGGATGGAGTCATGTTCAGGACGGCGAGCCCCATCCCGGTGACCGCGGGTCACTATTACACTTTTGGCCTGAATACGGCGTACATGAATTGCGGCCTGGCTGCGGGCGATCCATCCTATCAATTCGCCACGGTTGATAGTGCTGGGGCGGTCACAGCCATCGGGAATCCACTTAACGGGTGCCAAACCTCGGACGATCCCAACGTGGAGTCCTTCCAGCAACAAGTGACCAGCGATGTCGGCGGAACTCCAGGAACCGTCACCAGGACCGTCAACATCAACTCGATGACGTCGAACACGGCGATCCAAGCCACCGGAAACTCCCTGTCGCTTGAAATGTGGAACAACAATGGCACCACCAACGGGAACGATGGCGCCTTTGACGATGTGCGCCTGATGGACGTGACTCCGCAATTGAAGCAATCCTTCACACCCTCAGTGGTGGGCCCCGGCGGGATATCCACCCTCACCCTCACTGTCACCAATACCAGCGAGCTCAACGCGAAGCATGACTGGTCCATCAACCAGGCGCTTCCTTCCGGACTGACGATCGCCGGAGATCCGAACGTCGGGGGTACGTGCGTTCAGGTTCCCGGAACCGATCCATTCCTTCGTTTGGCAGATGCCGGCAGGGGAAGTCTCTCGATCTCCGGCGGCGATCTCCGTCGGGGTCAGGCCTCGTGCACCGTTGAGGTGGATGTGACGGTGGCAGCCGAGGGCACGTATTCCAGCGCATCCACGGACATTGCAACAAACTTGAACGCACCCGCTCAGGCGTCCCTCGTGGTCCGGGCTCCCCGGATCACGCTGGGCAAAGCGCTGACCACCGCCCGCGCTGCCGTCTCGGACCAATTCACCATGGAGATCCGTGCGGGGTCTCCTACCGGTCCCGTGGTAAATGCCATCAATCACTCCACTACCTCAGGGTCTGTGGCAGACATCGCCGCTGGTAGTGGTGTCACAGGTCAGACTACGGCCAATGCAGGCACTACCTACTACCTCATGGAAGCGGGCGGCATCCCGTCCAATTACCTCCGGAGCATCACCTGTACGGACGCGGCTGGCCTGCAACCGAATTTGCCTGCGGGAGCAGCGGTTGACCGGCCGTTTGCACTTACACCCGTCGCTGGCGCAGACATCAACTGCATTCTGGCTGGCACCGCTGCGTCACTTCCAGGCCTCGGGTTTACTCATGGCGCTGATGCCTCCGCCATCCACTCGCCGGCGCAGGCGGGGGATGTGATTCGCTACAGCTTTGGGGCAACGAACAGTGGAAACGTGCCATTGAGGGATGTGGTCATCAACAACACCCTTGCCGGACTTCCGGAATTGGCATACTCGTGGCCCGGAATCCCAGGCCAACTGCTACCGGGTCAAACACTGACCGCTGTTGCTGCTTACAGGATCACCCAAGCAGATCTCGACGCCGGTAAGGTCGCCAACTCGGCTACCCTCGCTGGCGTTCCAGGCGCCGGCGGCCTCACGGCCTCGTTGCCGGTGGCCACGGATACACTGTTGTCGCCGGATGCACGCCTTGAATTCTCCACTACTGCAGATGCCTCTGCGGTGGGAGATCCAGCTCAGGTGGGCCAGGTCATCACATATAACTTCACTGCGAAGAACGCCGGAAACGCCGCCCTCAAGGCCGTCTCCATTGAGGATCAGGTGCCTGGACGCGGGCAACTGGCCTACGCGTGGCCCGGAGTCGCCGGTGAACTGCTGCCCGGCGAAACTGTGACTGCTTCGGCAAGCTACAAACTCACGTGGTGGGACGTCAAAGCAGGCACCATCACTAATGTGGCAACAGCTATGGGGACGTCGTCGGCAGGCGGGCGGGTAACAACGCATCCTGCCACAACGGCAATAGCATTCCCGCAGACAGGGCAGAAGGAGACTGCGGAGGCTTTCCAACGGCTGGCAGTTCAATCAGAACGAGAGGCCTCTTCGCGCGCCGTTCCGAATGCGTCCGTCTCGAAACAGCCCGGGGAGCAAGGTCAGCCCGGCGAGTCCGTGACCGCTACCAATTCATCGGCTGCAGCATTGGCTAACACGGGAGTCACTCTAACCTTGCTGCCGGTTGCTGTCCTGATCCTTTCCGGTCTGGTCCTGTTCGTGATGGGACGCCGCAAAGCTGTCCGGAGTCAGGTGCACGTCTAGGTACTGGAGCGTTTCTTCTGCCACTGCCAGGCGTGCCAGAACAGGAGGGCGGCTGTTACCAGGATGGTCCCTGGAATCACGTAGGGCACGGACTGCAGGACCATGAAATTTACCTGGGCTGAAGGACTTGGCGCCGTCGGACCGGTCATTGCCGCGACGGCGTCGAAAGCCCAGAAGCAAAACCACACCAACCCAGCGTCCAGCACCCAAAGGGCCACGACGAAGGGGTTCACGAGAACTCGCCTTCGCCCCCGTTCAGGGGCTTCCGGGTCGTGTGGACTTACTGCCCGCACCGCATTCCCGTGTTCATCGATCTCGCGGAAACCGATCCGTTCATGTACGTCGTCAGCCACTGGTCCCCCAACCGAAGAGTTTTCTGTGCCGTTGACTCTACAGCTCTCGCCCAAGAGCCGGGGTATTTTCCACGGGGCCAGCTTCCAACAAAAGTCAATGACGCGTCCTCTTCCCCCACATTCGGCGAAAATACGGGCATCAGGCGAAATAGATCACAAAAGTTTGACGAAAAGGTAAGCCTAAGTAAGGCTTACCTTGCTAACTAGCGCCCAATGATGGAAGGAAGCTGACGTGACGTCACCAAGTCTCGAAGAGCGGATCGCTCAGGAGCAGGACTTTGGCTCCAAGGTGGAGCTGGCCCTCGCTGCCACAAACCAGCTGTTCAACGCACGAAATTCGCCCAGCTATGTGGCGCAGGTTCTTCAGGGAGTCAACGCTGTCTCCACCAAAGTCCAGCGCACCGCCCGGCCGTTTACCGGCGTCGGGCATGCAGAACTCAGGGCCAGGGTTGGTGCGATCGATCTTGAACGTCCGCTGCCGGATATGGCTGCTGCCCTGGAGGAGCTTGACGAGCTCTACCTCAAGGACGCGATCTACTTCCACGATTCCCGTTACGCGGCGCACCTGAACTGCCCGGTGGTCATTCCCGCTTTGGTTGGTGAAGCTGTGCTTTCGGCCATGAATTCCTCCATGGACACGTGGGACCAGAGTGCCGGCGCCACCATGATCGAGCGCCGGCTCATCGATTGGACTGCCGAGCGGATTGGTTTTGACGCCGCCGCGGATGGTGTCTTCACCTCCGGTGGGAGCCAGTCCAACTTCCAGGCGCTGCTGATCGCCCGCAACCACGCCGTGGCCAAGCTCCATGCCACGAATGGCGACGCCCGCCTGCCACACCTTCTGGACCGCCTCCGGATTTTCACGTCTGCAGACAGCCACTTCAGCATCCAGAAGTCCGCTTCCATGCTCGGGCTCGGTTTCGACGCCGTCGTCTCCGTGCCCACCGCTGACGATCACCGCATGGATCGCACCGCACTTGCGGCTGCTTTGGCGGAAGCCCGCGACGCCGGCCTGGTACCCATGGCGGTCGTGGCCACTGCCGGGACTACCGACTTCGGCTCAGTCGATCCGCTCTCCGAACTGGCGGCCTTGGTGCGGGCCTATGATTCCTGGCTGCATGTCGACGCAGCTTACGGCGGAGGCCTCATCGTCTCTGGCCGTTACCGCCACCTCCTGAACGGTATCCACCTTGCCGACTCCGTCACCGTCGACTTCCACAAGACCTTCTTCCAGCCTGTCAGCTCCAGCGCGGTCCTGGTCCGCAACGGCTCCATGATGCGCCACGTCACCTACTACGCGGACTACCTGAATCCGGAGAGCGCCGCGAAGGCTGAAATTCCCAATCAGGTGGACAAGAGCATCCAGACCACCCGCCGCTTCGATGCCCTGAAGCTGTGGCTCACCTTGCGCATCATGGGCGCCGACGCCATTGGTGCGCTGTTCGACGAAGCAATCGACCTCGCCGGCCGTGTGGGAACCCTGTTGGTGGATGACGCCGACTTCGAACTCGCCGCCACACCCCAGTTGAGCACTTTGGTATTCCGCTACCGTCCGGCCGTTGACGGCGTGACCTTGGACGAGGATGCCTCAGACGTCATCAACCCTGCCATCCGGGCAGCAATCTTCGCTTCGGGCGAAGCCGTGGTTGCCGGCACCAAGGTGGCTGGCCGCCACTACCTCAAATTCACCCTTCTCAACGCCGAGGCGTCCCTGAGGGACATCGAGGAAATCATCGAACTTATCCGCCGGACGGGCGCCAGCCTGCTCGCGACCACCACGGAGGCTGCAGCGTGAGCACCCCGGACAACAGCAGGATTTACGACGTCGCTGGCATCGGCGTCGGGCCCTTCAATCTGGGCCTCGCCGCGCTAAGTGAGCCGCTTGAAGGCCTGGACTGCGTCTTCCTTGAACGTCGCGAATCCTTCGACTGGCACCCCGGCATGATGCTGGAGCCCGCGCACCTGCAGGTCCCGTTCATGGCTGACCTCGTCACCCTGGCCGATCCGACGTCGCCTTACTCGTTCCTGAACTTCCTGAAGCAGACCGGCCGCTTGTACCGCTTCTATATCCGCGAGAACTTCTACCCGCTGCGCGCGGAATACAACCAGTACTGCCAGTGGGTGGCCGGCCAACTGGAGTCGGTCTGTTTTAGCACAGATGTGCTGGATGTGGCGTACGACGACGGCGTGTACCGCCTTTCGGTGCAGGGTCCGGAAGGCGCTGAGGTTCTTCACGCCCGGAAGTTGATCCTGGGAACAGGCACCTCGCCGTATGTTCCGGACTCCTGTGCAGGGATTGTGGACGGCGGTGGACTTGTCCTCCACAACGCCGAGTACCTGTCGAGGAAGAGTGAGCTGCAGTCCAAGCGCAGCATCACCATCGTCGGCGGCGGCCAGAGTGCCGCGGAGCTTTACTACGAACTCCTTCAGGAAATCGACGTGTACGGCTACCAGCTCAACTGGGTGACCCGCTCGGACCGCTTCTTCCCCTTGGAGTACACCAAGCTCACCCTTGAAATGACCTCGCCGGAGTACGTGGACTACTTCCACTCACTGCCGGGGGAGCAGCGCGATTCCCTGATCAAGAGCCAGAAGAACCTGTACAAGGGCATCAACTCGGACCTGATCGACGACATCTACGATCTCCTGTACACCAAGAGCCTCTCCGGCATGGTGGACACTCAGCTGCACACCCACTCGTCGCTAACAGCCGCTGAATGGGACCCGGCCACGGGCATTCACACACTGCAGTTGCACCACGAAGAACACGGCCGCGATTACAGCCTGGAGTCCGAAGCCGTGGTTCTCGCCACCGGTTACACCTACAAGGAGCCCGCCGTCCTGGCCGGCATCCAGGACCGGATCCGCCGCGACGCCAAGGGCCGCTTCGACGTCGAACGAAACTATGGAACCGGCGTCGAACCCGGTGAAATCTTCGTCCAGAACGCCGAGCTTCACACCCACGGATTCGTCACGCCGGACCTTGGCATGGCTGCCTACCGCAACTCCTGCATCCTGCGGGAAATCACCGGCCGTGAGGTCTATCCGATCGAGCGGAGCATCGCGTTCCAGCAGTTCGGCGCGCCAGCCCCAGTTGCTTCAACAGCTCCGAACACCGTGGGGGCCGCTGTATGAGCTTCACCTTCCGACCGGTCGACCCCGTAGCGGATGCACCTGTCCTCCACAGCTGGGTCAGTCAGGAGTATGCACGGTTCTGGGGCATGGTTTCGGCAACCGAGCAGGACGTTGTGGAGGAGTACTCGCGAATCGTCGAATCAGGTCACCATCAGGTGTTCCTGGGGCTCGACGACGGCGTGCCCGCCTTCCTCATGGAGCGGTATCGTCCCGAGTCGTCGCCTTTGGCAGACGTTTACGAGGTCCAGAGCGGCGATGTGGGTATGCACCTCCTGGTGTCTCCGCCCAGTGGCGAGCCGCGGCCCGGCTACACCACAGCCGTCATGCAGTCCGTCATGGCCGAACTGTTCGCCGACCCCGCAACCCGGCGGGTCGTCGTCGAGCCTGACGCCCGCAACCACAAAATCCATGTGCTGAACGAGAAGGTGGGCTTCCGCCCGCATGGAGTGGTGACCCTTCCCGCCGTCGATCCTGCCGAAGACCACAAGCAGGGGCTCCTGAGCTTCTGCACGCGCGAGGATTTCCTCGCAACCCTGACCCCGATTCTGGCCGCGCCTGCCGCGGCGACCAGAGGAGATTCCCTGTGACCACTACCGCTGAAACTTCCCTCCACGAGGTAACCGAGCCTGTATCCCACCTGACTCCGGAGCGTTGGGCCGTGGCCAACAGGCACTTGATCCGAAAAGCCATTGCCGAGTTCTCGCACGAGCGGATCCTGGTACCGGAGCTGATCCGTGAGGAGGACGGCGGCGTCGGACTGTACAAGGTTGTCAGCGACGACGGCACCGTTGAGTACCGCTTCCGTGCGCGACTCTTGGCGCTTGAACACTGGTCCGTCTTCCCGGAATCCATTGCCCGAATCCGCGATGGTGCCCAGCTGCCGCTGGATGCGTTGGACTTCATCACCGAGTTCCACGAGGCGCTGGCCATTCGCCAGGAGATGCTGCCCGTCTACCTCGAGGAAATCAGCAGCACGTTGGCCAGCCACGCCTACAAGCAGGGCAAGACTTTTTGCTCCGGCGAGTTGGCGGCGGGCATCACCCGCGGCTCGGACCCGTCGGCCGATTTCCAGGCGATCGAGCACAGCATGACCGAGGGCCATCCGTGCTTCGTTGCCAACAACGGCCGGTTGGGTTTTGGCATTGCCGATTACCATGCGTTCGCGCCGGAAACCGGTGCGGTGGTGAAGCTTCAGTGGATCGCTGTGCATCGCAGCAAAGCCGTTTTTACGTCGAGCGCAGGGTTGGATTACAGGACGCATTTTGAGGCCGAACTTGGAGCTGCAACGCTGTCATGGTTCAACGCGGGACTTGCCGCCTCCGGCCTTGATCCTGAGGACTACGTGCTCATGCCGGTCCACCCGTGGCAGTGGGACAACAAGCTCACCGTGACGTTCGCGGCAGAAATCGCCAAACGCCACATCGTGAACCTGGGCAGCGGCGAGGACTCCTATCAGGCGCAGCAGTCCATCCGAACGTTTTTCAATACCACGTCACCGGAGAAGGCGTACGTCAAGACGGCCTTGTCCGTGCTGAACATGGGCTTTATGCGCGGTCTTTCTCCTCAGTACATGAAGGCAACGCCGGCCATCAACGATTGGCTGCAGGAACTGATCGGCAATGACCAGGAGCTCCAGAACCGGGGCTTGGCCATGATCCGTGAAACGGCGGCCATCGGTTACCACAACCACTACTACCAAGCTGCTTCGGTCAAGGGCTCGCCGTACCGGAAAATGCTCTCGGCCCTGTGGAGGGAAAGTCCTCTCACGCTGCTTAAAGAAGGCCAGCAGTTGGCCACCATGGCGTCTTTGTTGCACGTGGATTCCTCCGGCGCGTCAGTGGTCTCAGCCCTGATTCAGCGCTCCGGGTTGGTTCCAACTCAGTGGCTGCGCCGCTACTTCGAGGCATACCTCGTTCCGTTGGTCCACTGCCTCTACGAGTATGAGCTCGCGTTCATGCCTCATGGCGAGAATGTCATCCTGATCCTCGAGGACGGTGTGCCGGTACGGGCGATCATGAAGGATATCGCGGAGGAAGTCGTGGTCATGGGGGACCGGCTGGACTTGCCCGAGAAAGTCTCCCGCATCAAGGCTGAGATCCCTGCCGAGGAAATGGTCCTCGCGATCTTCACTGACGTGTTCGACTGCATCTTCCGTTTCCTCGGGGCCATCCTTGTGGAGCACGGGATGCTGCGTGAAGACGAGTTCTGGGGGACTGCCGCCGCCGTGGTTCGCGAATATCAGGAACGGCATCCGGAACTAGCGGACCAATTCGCTATGCATGATCTGTTCGCTGCGGACTTCGAGTTGTCCTGCCTTAACAGGCTGCAGTTGCGGAACAACCAGCAGATGCTCGATATCTCGGATCCGTCCGGTGGACTGCAGATGGCTGGCCGGTTGGTCAACCCCCTGGCAAAGTTCGCTTAAGCGGAAAATTGGCGGAGGCGCCGCCGGGAAAAATTGCTTCATCCGGCGGCGCCTCCTCATGACTGGCTGCCTGATCCGACCCCAGGCAGCTGCCACGCCTATGTAGTACGAGTTGCCACTGAATCGTGTTGCGAAAATGGGCACGACTTCGCGACATTTCCTAATTCCGTGTCATTCCTTTTATCAGGCTGACCGTCTATAGCGGAGGCCTGCCATGGCCCGGTCGCACTCAGCTCGGGAGCTGGGAAGATCCAAAAATTCCAGGAGCGTGCGCCGCCCAATGCCCTCGTGTAGCCGGTCAATGAGTTGCAGACAGCGAAACAACGCCTTGTAGCTCTCCCGCTTGCGGGTCATCAACGTGTGAATGCTGCCGCGATGGTAGGCGGCAGTGGCGTCCACTGCCGCTAATTCGCCTCGGCATATGTTTCCCATTTCCGCCAACATGTCCCAATTAAGCAGTTTGCCGCCCTCAGACCATCCGAGGTGCAGGGTTGCTATCGTGTGGCTTCTCCGCCCGGCGCTGCGGCCGAGCGACATTTCATGGATCAGCCTTTCGAAGTGCGCCATGGTTGCAAGCCCTGTATAGACGTCGGTGCAGGAGAACGGTTCAAGACGTTCATTTTCCATTGCCCATCCCTCGACGAGATCCCGCATGGAGCCGTCATCAGCCGGCACGCCTGCCGCTTCGAAAAAGGCACTGAAATCCTGCATGGTTTCGCGGACTCCAACGCCGTGATAAGCACGGGACGCCCCGAGATTCTTGGCAGACATTTGCAGCTCACCACCCTCCGCTTGGGTCTTCAGCATGTCCTCGACTTCAGGAACGAGCCAATCACCCGGGAATAGCCATCCGGCTTGCTCACTACGTTGTCGCCAGCGCCCACGGAGCTGTAAGGACCTGCTTTCGATTTTCAGATGAGCGCGTTGATCTTTCATGTCCAATGAGTGCCATTGAGCGCCAAGTCATGACGCAATTTCGTCCAAATACTGGACATCGTTCTCCCTTGGACATGGTTCCATCCGCGGCCAGAAAAAGTTTTCGTTTTTTGCGGCATGAACTTTTCCCACGCCGCACTCATTGACTGGAGACCAACCCTGCCGGACGCAAATGGATGGTCTCTCTTGATGTAACTGTCTTGCTCGTCGGTTGAGGGGTCGACCGGGTCACTGTTCTTTGGAAGGAACCCCTTGAAGTATCCGGTTGGGAAGATTACGGCGTTCGTTGCCGCGTTGATGATGGTCCTGGGAGGGCTTTCATTCGGGACGCTGGGCTTCGGGACACCGGCTCAGGCTTACGAGATCGCGACCGCCCCGGCGACCCTCAATGGTCCCGGTACTGTCGCCACACTTTCCATGCCTGGGTCTGGTCTGACCACCACCTATGGCCAGTCGGGTTATACCTACATGGTGGGCCGATCAACGATCGGCAGCCGTGGATATGTGGCCTCTGATTTCTCACAAAACGTAGGAACCGGGGCCCCTGCTGTTGAATTCGCCACCCACGCAGTCAATAATTGCGCGGCAACCGGCCCCTGTAGCGGCTTGGGGACCGTCACGATCGCGTTCAGCCAGCCGGTGAGGAATCCCGTGCTCAACATCGCTGGCCTCGGCGGAGAGGTCGACTTGGATGAAACTGACAACGGGAGTGTCGACCGACAATCCCAGTTGAGCGCCGTCCTTAACCTCGCAACCCCAGGCCTGACGATGACCAAGCTGTCGGGTGGCAACCTTTCGGTGGCAAACAACGCCATCACTACTAGCAACAACAATGCCGGAACGGCGTGTAATACGAGTGTGCAGACCGGCACACCCGACCCTGTCGACGCACAGGCTACGGCAGGATGTGGATCGGTCCGCATCAACGGCATCGTGACCACGTTGACTTTCAACATCAGCAGCGTCTTCATTCCAGTCAGCAGCACGATGCCCGGTTACACCGACAACGACATCACACACATCGGAGACCACAACCAGGACAACTTCGTCATTGCGATGAGCGCTCTGCAGGATTTCGGTGATGCTCCCGCCAGTTATGACCAAGGCAGTGCTGCCCGGGCTGTTCTGTCGGACGTGACTCTTGGGCCGAACGTCACTGAGGACAACGCGACGGTTGCCAACGGCACCGCCTCGCCGAATGCGGGTCTGACGGCGGCCCAGGACCTGATGGACGACGGCGTGGTGCTGGCTCCGATGGTGCAGGGTGCTACCAGCTACTCGACAACGGTGGCGATCAGCGGGGCCAGTAAAGCAGGCATGACCTGTGGGTGGATTGATTTCAACAAGGACGGGATTTTCAATAACACTGCCGAGCGCGCCTGCGCTTCCTTCTTGGCGGGTGCCACGACCGCCACACTGACCTGGACGTCGATCGCTCCCGTGACTGCGGGGACGACGTATGCGCGGTTCCGGATCGGCTACGCCACCGCCCAGGTCCAGCTCCCGATCGGACCCTCCGATTCCGGCGAAGTGGAGGATTACATCTTCACGGTCGCTCCGGCCGCTGCTCCGGCGATCACGCTGGTGAAGACGGTGAACAAGACCACCCTGGTGGCCGGTGAAACCGCCACGTACACGTTCGTGGCGAAAAACACGGGCAACGTGACGCTGACCTCGGTGGTCATCACCGAGACCCAGTTCTCCGGAACCGGCACGATGTCCGCCCTGTCCTACACCTGGCCGGGCCTTCCCGGGATTCTTTTGCCGGGGCAGTCCGTGACCGCGACCGCGACATATGTGGTCACGGCGCCGGATGTCACCACGGGGTTGTTGACCAACACGGCGAAGGTCACCGGAAACCCGCCCCTGGGTTTGCCCGTCACGGCGGTCGATGACGCGCAGGTCACCGCACCGGCGGCGTGGAAGATCAAAAAGACCGCCACGGTCAACGGGGCTGTTCCCGCGAACGGGTCCGTCACCCCGGGGCAGACCATCGTGTACACGGTCACGGCGACCAGTATCAGCGGCACCATCACCGGGGTTGTGCTGAAGGACAACCTGGGGGAGGTCCTGGATGACGCGACGTTCGTGTCCGGGTCAGCGACCCTGGTGATCGGCACGGGAACACCGGTGGCGGTGGCCAACCCGGTGCCGCCCTCCACTCTGCTCACGACGGCGGCATTCACCCTGCCTGCCGGGCAGACCGCCACCCTGAAGTACAGCGTCGTGGTCAAGACCGGGGCGTGGAACAAGGAGCTTGTCAACATGGTGACGGGCACGGCGACCACCAGCCCGCCCCAGACGTGTGCACCAGGTTCCAGCGGGCCGGCTCCTGATTGCACCACCACGCACCGCACCCCGGGCAAGGTGTTGATCGAGAAGATCGGCGAGTCCTCCGGCGGCACCTGGGTGCCGATGGCCGGCTCCACCTGGGCCGTGCACGTGGACAACAACGGCGCCCCCGGCGCCCTCCTGGCCAGCCCGGCCGTCACCGCCGTGGCCGGGCAAACCGGCCGGTTCCAACTCGAAGGAATCCAGCCCGGAACGTACTGGCTGAAGGAAACCAAGGCACCGGCCGGGTTCAACCTGCTCGCCGAACCAGTGAAGTTCACCATCGCCACCACCGGTGCCCTCACCCTCGGCCAAGGCGCAGGCGGCGGGGTTGTGACCAGCACCGACGCTGACGGGGACGGGATTTTCCTGCTCACGGTCCGGGACGTGCCGGCACTGAAGTTGCCCGAGTCCGGCGGCATCGGCTGGTGGCCCTTCACCACCGCCGGATCCGTCCTGCTGGTCGGCGCCCTCTCACTGACCCTGGCCGGCAACCGCCGCCGCCGGAACGAGCCCATCACTACCTGACACCAGTCCATCACTACCCGGCACGAGCCTGTCGCTACCTGACATGAGCCGATCACTACCTGACACGAGTCGATCACTACCTAAGAAGAGTTCCCCCAGGCCCCGCGAGTGTTGCGGGGCCGGGCGGTACATGTCCATCTCCGAGTACCACCAGCATGAAAACCATCACGATGAAAGAGGAAACAAGTGAGTAATCACAACACCGGGCGGCTTTGGAAGACCGCCGCCGCTACGATCGCCGGGGCGGTGTTGGCGATGTCCTTCTCCGTGGCCCCGGCCTCGGCTGCGCCCCTGGTTGATGGGGACAAGACCGGTTCCATCACGGTCCATAAGTTCGAACGCCCCTCCACTCCGACGGGCCTGCCGCACAATGGCACGTCCGTGGACACCACCGGCCTGACACCATTGGCCGGTATCGAGTTCACGATCCAGCAGGTCAACACCATCGACCTCTCGACCAACGCCGGCTGGGACGCGGCCCACAACCTCTCGGGCGTGTTCGCCCCGGCCAACCCGGCGGGCTCGATCACCGGCGCCGGGTACACCCTGGGCGCTGCCCAGGCGAAGACCACCGACGCTGCCGGGACCGCCGGTTTCACCGCGTTGCCGGTAGGCCTGTACCTGGTGACCGAAACGAACTACCCCGCCGGTGTGACTCCGTCGGCACCGTTCCTGGTGTCCGTGCCGTTGACGGACCCGGATAACAAGGACAACTGGATCTACGACGTCCACGTCTACCCGAAGAACTCCGTTGCCGCGGCCGAGAAGACCGTCACGGACGCCCCTGACGTCAAACTCGGGGACCAGATCGACTTCACCATCACCGGTGACATCCCGAACGAAGCGGTCATCGATGGCTACAAAATCGTGGACGTCCTGGACCCGAAACTGACCTACGTCGGCGCGTCCGCGACCCTCGTTGACGGCACGCCCATCACGGCCGGCACGGACTACACCGTGAGCTTCGACGCCGCGACCAACACCGTCTCAGTTGTTTTCACTACCGCCGGCCGGGCGAAACTGGCTGCACACACCGACACCCGTGTGCAGGTCATGGTCAACACCAAGGTCAACACCATCGGTGAGATCGAAAACGAAGCCCTCGTGTACCCGAACGCTGCCAGCTTCACTACCACCCCGGGCCAGCCCGGCGGCCCGATCGTCACACCCCCGGTTGTGACCAAGTGGGGCGAAATGACGCTGCAGAAGGTCAACGAGAACGGTGCAGCCCTTGCCGGTGCCGCGTTCTCCGTCTACACCAACGAAGCCGACGCGAAGGCCGGGACGAACCCGGTTGACCTCAACGGCCAGACGGTCTTCACCGTCGCCGCTGACGGCACGCTGACGATCTCGGGCCTGCGGTACTCCGACTGGGCCAACGGCGCAGCCGTGGCACCCGGAACCCCGGACTACCGCACGTACTACCTGGTAGAGACCACCGCCCCGGCAGGCTATGAACTGCTCGCCGAGCCGGTCTCCTTCCTGATCAACGCCGCCACCACCACGGTCGGTATCGACCTGAGCGTGAAGAACATCCCCTCCAACAGCGGCTTCCAGCTGCCGCTGACCGGTGGCGTGGGAACCGGCATTCTCTACGCAGCCGGTGCCCTCCTCGTCGTCGGCGCAGCCCTGATGTTCGTCCGCAACCGCCGCACCAGCAACAACTAACACCAACACCACCGCAACCGGTAGCACCACTAACTGGTAGCAACACTGCGGGGGCCGCTACCCGCGGCCCCCGCAGTGACCCCAAGTGGGGAAGAACGCCAACCACGCGCTCTTCCCCACTTGCATTCCCCTTTGCACTCTTCCAACCGACTCACCCAGCTACAGGATTTTGATGACACAGGCACCAACCCGCACCCGTCCTGGACTCCGGCATCTGACCGGACCCTGGAGCCGGCAACGGCTCCTGATCGTGCTGGTGGCAGTCATCGGCGTCGGAATCCTCCTTTATCCCTCGGCCGCAGCCTGGTTCTCGGACCGGATCCATGCCACCGAGATCAGCGGCTACGTAGACTCCGTCCAGACGATGAACCCCTCGGCGAAGAAGTCCCTTCTGGACCAGGCACGGGAGTTCAATGAAGAACTTCCCTCAGGACCCCTCCGCGACCCTTACTCCTTGAATGAAGCAGGCGAACAAACCACCATTGGTGCCGGCTCCGAGGCTTACAAGAAGATGCTGGCTGTCGGGCCTGGAGGGATGATGGGCCGCATCAGCATTCCCTCCATCCACGCAGATCTGCCCATCTTTCATGGGACGGACGAGGACACCCTCTCCAAAGGCGCCGGCCACCTCTTCGGGTCAGCGCTGCCGGTAGGCGGCAAGGGCACTCACAGTGTCTTAAGTGCCCATTCAGGATTCGTCAACGCCACTCTTTTCGACGACTTGGACAAAGTCCATGAAGGCGACGTCTTCAGCATCAACGTGCTGGATGAAACCCTCTATTACAAGGTCGACCAAATCCTCACGGTCCTGCCCGACCAAACCGAGGCCTTGCGCAAAGTTGAGGGCAAGGATTACCTCACCCTCATTACCTGCACGCCCAAAGGCATCAACAGCCACCGACTGCTGGTTCGTGGCGAACGAACCACTGCACCCACCAGCGCTGACGGACCCCGCACGTTGCCGTCCACCACAACAGACCCCGGATTCCCTTGGTGGATCCTTGGCATCACCGGCTCGATAGCGCTGGCCATCATCGCCACCAAGCCGCGCAGGCGATCCTCTGACGAAGAGCAGGCGATACCCTCTGACGAAGAGCATTTGATCTTCTGACGAAGAGCACTCGACCCTCTGAAGAAAAGACAGGGCGCCGGAGGCGTTCAGCGCATAGTCTAGGCGCATGACGACTCGAGCCAATGAACTCACCGCCCTGGTTACTGGTGCCACGGCTGGGCTCGGTGCGGAATTCGCGCGCCAGCTCGCCGAAGCCGGACACCACCTCGTCCTGGTAGCCCGCGATGAAGAACGCCTCAAGGAAAAGGCCGAGGAGTTCGAACGCGACTTTAGTATCTCGGCGGAGGTTCTGTCCGCCGACCTGACCACCGACGTCGGGGTTTCCTTGGTGGCCGACCGCTTGCGGGACGCTGCTCGACCTGTGGATGTCCTGGTCAACAACGCCGGAATCGGACTGCTGAAGTCGTTCGAGCAGAACGAGTTGGAGGACGAAAGGCGGCATCTCCGCCTCCACGTGCAGACACCCATGGAGCTGTGCCATGCGGCCCTTGGAGTCATGCTGGCTCGCCGAAAAGGCCGGATCATCAACGTTGCCAGCGTCGCAGCCTTCGCCAACAGGGGCACTTACTCGGCGGCCAAAGCCTGGCAAGTGACGTTCAGTCGCTGGGCAAACATCGCGTATGGGAACTCGGGCGTGCAGGTTACAGCTGTATGCCCTGGCTTCACCCACACCGAATTCCACGACCGCATGGGCATGGATAAGTCCGTGGCGCCGCGGTTCCTGTGGCTCACCGCCGAGCGCGTGGTGCGGGAAGGGCTGGAGGACAACGCCAAGGGCAAGGCTGTTTCCATCCCGACGCGTCGATACAAAGTGGTGAGCTTCTTTGCGCGTATCTTGCCGGCGAAGCTTACTTCCGGCCCGCCGCGCCGGCCCCTGCAGCCTTAAGAACTGCAGCGCCAGGTGCCCTGACCAGCACCGCTACCGCGATTCCAATCACCGCTCCAACGAACGTTTCAACCGCCCGCTCCATCACCAGCACACCCGGGTCCATGGGCGATGCCAGTTGGGCGATCAGCAGGACCACGGGCGTGAAGAACACCATGGCCCAGCCGTAGTGCCGCGCCATGAACAGCTCAGTGGGGAACTGGCAAAGGACCACCACAACGGCCAGGACTATGGCCGTTTGGCCCGGGAAATACTGCAGCGGTGACAACGGAGTTGGGAAAAGTACGACGGCGACCACCGCCAACCCGAGGAACGTCCCCACGATGCGGTGGATGCCTCGGTGGACGCGGCTCGGGAGGTCCGCACCGGCCAACGGCACGGCGGCTGCGGCCATGGCCCAATGCGGATGGCCGCTCCCACTCAGAACTCCACACACGCCAGCGGCACCGACAGCGAGGGTGTAGCGGGCCGCGTGAACAAGGGCAGATTGCCGTAGGGGCCCGCGGAGCACGGGGACATCGCGGGCAGCGCCCGCCTCCCACCTTCGGTGCCGAAGCCAGCCAGCGAATCCGACCAGAATCGAAAACGCCGCTGAAGCAGTACCGATGAGCACCGCAGTCAGGAACGGAACGCTGGTGGGGACCGAAGCGCACGCGCCCAAGGCGAGGATGCCGAAGAAAGGCCCGATCGGCTTAAGCCGCACGGCATCTGCATATAAGGAACCCGCACCGGCAAAGAGCGTTGCCACCAACACCAGCCACCAAGAGTGGATGTGGTTGACGGAAAGAAATGTGCCAATGGAGAGTCCGCCAACCAGAACCAGCGCGGCCTGGGCTTGGTGTTTGAGCCGGAGTTGGTGGGTTTCATTGCGTCCGTACATTCCAGTGAGCGCGCCGAACACCGCATACATCATCAGGTCCGGACGGCCTACCAGAATCAGGACCAGACCCGGAACTGCGACGCTGAGGGCCACCCGAACGGCGGAGAGACGGTCGTTGTTCGCCGGCCCAAGTTTGTGGAGCTCGCGGGCATGCGCCATGAATGCGGGCAGGGGAAACACCACCAATCATTCAGGGCTTGTGGGCGAGCTATCTGTATCGAAAATTATCAGGAGCGGCGGGTGGGCCGCCATAAGCCGGGTCACAACCCGTAGTAAGGCACTGGCAGTACCCCTTACGTCAGTACCTCCCATATGTGTTGAGAAGGTTGTTGACTGGACCAATCGAGTTACTTGAAGCAAAGGGAGGCATCATGCACACACGGACACTTGGGCAAGGTCTGGAGGTCTCGGCCATCGGTCTTGGCTGCATGGGTATGTCCCAAAGCTACGGCCCAAATCCGGGGGACCGGGCGGCGATGAGCAAGGTGCTCCGTGAGGCGGTGGACATTGGAATCAACTTCTTTGATACGGCTGAGGTCTACGGGCCGTTCGTCAATGAGGAACTCGTCGGCGAGGCGCTTGCTCCTATCAAGGACCAGGTGGTCATTGCCACGAAATTCGGCTGGCGCATCGAAGACGGCAAGTCCGTTGGCTTGGACAGTTCTCCTGAACGGATCAAACGCGTCGCGGACGAGTCGCTCCGCAGGCTTGGCCTGGAGACCCTGGACCTTTTTTATCAGCACCGCGTTGATCCAAAGGTGCCTATTGAGGACGTCGCAGGTGCTGTGGGTGAGCTGGTCCAAGCGGGCAAAGTACGCCACTTCGGCCTGTCCGAGGCCTCCGCCACCACTATTCGTGCAGCCCACGCAACCTTTCCCGTGACCGCTGTCCAGAGTGAGTATTCGTTGTGGACCCGGGATCCGGAGCCGGAGGTCCTGCCAGCCCTCGCGGAACTCGGCATTGGCTTTGTCCCGTTCAGCCCACTCGGCAAGGGATTCCTCACGGGCACTGTTGATCCATCCACGCAGTTCTCGCAGGGTGACGTCCGCGGCACTATCCCTCGATTTACCGCAGAAAACCGGGTGGCCAACCAGGCCCTGGTGGATCATGTGGCCGAACTTGCGGCCTCGAAAGGTGCATCGCCCGGTCAGATCGCGCTGGCATGGCTTCTCGCGCAGCAGCCATGGATTGTCCCGATCCCGGGCACACGACGTCGGGAACGGCTCGAAGAGAATGCTGCTTCAACCAACGTTGCGCTCTCCGCCGATGAAGTTGCCGATCTGGATGCCGTGGCCAGCAGGATCGGGGTGCAGGGCAACCGCTACAACGATCACCACATGGGCCTCGTGGGAAGGTAACAGCAACACTGGAGCGCTGCCCGGCAGAGTCTGGGAAGATCAAGGTATGCCCGTAGCTTTCGTCTGCCGAACCCGCTCCGCCATGTCACCGCAGGAGCTGTTCGACCTGTCCCGAAACATCGACGCCCACGTGGGCTCGATGACCAAAAGCAGGGAAAAAGCCATAGATGGCGTCACCACGGGTCTGATCTCTGAAGGCGAGCAGGTCACGTGGCAGGCGTGGCACCTCGGAGTCCGTTTTCGCATGACCAGCCGCATCACGCGCATGGAGGCACCGGCGTCGTTCACTGACGAGCAGGTGCGCGGCCCTTTCAAGTACCTCCGCCATACGCACGAGTTCCGGCAGGACGGCAGCGGGACGCTGATGGTGGACACCGTGGAGTTCGGTGCCCCGTTCGGGCCGCTGGGCCGCCTGCTGGAGAAGCTGGTTCTGGCCAGATATCTGCAGGACTTGATCGAAACCCGCAACGGATTCCTCGTCGGACAGGCACCTCCCGCACTGGATAAACGGTGATCCGGCTAGCTCGAACTGACGATCTGCCGCGTTTGCAGGACATTGAACGGGCAGCTGGGGAAGCTTTCCGGGGCCTGGGCATGGACCAGATCGCGGACGACGAACCCTTCTCCCTGGACGAGATGAATGTCTACGTGGCTGCCGGGCGTGCCTGGGTGTGGGTCGATGGGCTGGACTACCCCTTGGGCTACTTGTTGACGGACATTGTTGATGGCAATGCGCACGTGGAACAGGTAAGCGTGCACCCGGATCAAGCGCACCAAGGACTCGGCCGCGAGCTGCTGCATGCTGCACGGGTGTGGGCAAGGGGGCATGGCATGCAGCGCCAGACGCTGAGCACGTTCCGCGACGTGCCGTGGAACGCGCCGTACTACCGGCGCCTGGGGTTCCAAACGCTCGACGCCGGCAGCTGGGGGCCGGAGCTGGCCAGGCTCATGGAGCACGAGGCTGAGTTGGGGCTGACCCGCTGGCCTCGGGTCGCCCTGTGGCGTCCGGTGGTTCCGCCGACGTAGCTACTAGTCAGCGACCAGCTCAACTTCGTAGCTGTCAGTGTTGATCAAATACGCGGCGTAGTGATCCGGACCTCCCGCGTGCGGGTACTTCGACTCGAACATCTCGTACCAACCGGCGTCGGCACCGAGTGCGCGAATCCGGTCCACATTTTCACGGGTGCCGGCATGGAAGGCCACATGGTTGAGCCCGGGATCGGTGCGGCGGTGGGCGGTTGCGGTGATGGCATCGGTGCCTTCCACCACCACGTACGTGCCATTGAGCTTCCAACTGCACCCCGTGGGCCAGTCCTGGAAGGGTTTGTAACCAAGCTCGCCCAAGAGCCAGCCCCACTCCTCCCGGGCTCGTTCAAGGTGCGGCACCCAGATCTCAAGGTGATGGATCGAACCCACAGTTGCGTCAGGCATGGGCCGAGTCTACGAGATCAGGGCCCTCGGGTGGCACCGTCAGGGGCTCGACGGCGGGTTGAGCCTTACACGGACAGCGGCACCTGCGCAGAGGATCACGACGAGTCCGCCGACCGCGGTGGTCCACGTCATCGATTCTCCCAGGAGCAGGCTTGCCCACGCGATGGTCATGACCGGCTGGACCAGTTGGATCTGGCTGACTTGTGCCATGGGTCCGATCGCCAGGCCGTGGTACCAGGCGAAGAATCCGAGGAACATGCTCACAACTCCCAGGTAAGCGAAGGACAACCACTGAACCGGTGTAGCAGAGGGCGCTCCCGAACCCAGTGAAAGCAACGTCAACAGCAGCATGGCGGGGGAGGCAACCACCAGCGCCCACGAGATCGTCTGCCAGGGGCCGAGTTCGCGCGCCAGGAGCCCTCCTTCCGCGTAGCCGATGGCGGCGGCGATCACCGCACCGAGCAGCAGCAGGTCAGCCCAGTGAAGCGAACCAAAGCCGCCGGACTGAACCAACGCGAACACCAGCGCGGCTACAACGCCGATGGCAGTCAGGACCCAGAACAGGGGCCGGGGACGTTCACGGCCCCGGATTACCGCTACCGTTGCCGTGGCCGCAGGCAGTAGCGCGATGACGACGGCTCCGTGGCTGGCGGTGGTGGACGTCAGAGCGAAGGTTGTCAGCAAGGGGAACCCGGCAACGATGCCGCCGGCCACCACAGCCAGTCGAACCCATTGGATGCCCTGCGGAAAGCGTTGGCGGGTCAGGCCCAAGGCCAATGCTGCAAGAATGGCCGCAACCACGGCCCTGCCTGCGCCGATGAACAGGGGAGACAACCCTTCAACAGCTACGCGGGTGAAGGGAACCGTGAACGAGAATGCGACCACGCCAAGAAGCCCCCACCAGACGCCTGTCGACGTCCGTCTGGATACCACTGGCCGTGAAACTGTAGTAGCGCTACTATTGTGACTCATGAATAACGATAGCAGTTCCCGCATTGTCTCGCGAGTAAAGGAATGGATCGCAGGGTCCGCTCCGGGAGCCAAGCTGCCATCCACCCGTCAACTCGTGGCGGAGTACCAGGCAAGCCCGGTGACGGTGCAGAAGGCGTTGAGGACCCTCACTGCCCAAGGCCTGATAGAAAGCCGCCCCGGCGTTGGCACCTTCATCCGGGCATACCGCACTGCCAGGCCGTCCGATTACGGCTGGCAGACTGCTGCGCTCCGAGCGGCCCAAACGCCACGCCTCTTGAACTCTGGTGCCATGCGCAGCGCTTCGAATGATGTCATCGCCTTCCACTCCGGCTATCCGGACCGGGAACTCCTGCCGGAGCGGCTCGTCCGAGCCGCACTTACCAGGGCTGCCCGCGGCGACGCTGCGCTGTCGCGGCCACCTGCCCAGGGACTTCCTGAACTGCAATCCTGGTTCGCGCACGAGCTCAGCACCTCGACGCCGGTTGGCGTCACGCCGCCCCAGCCGAGCGACGTCGTCGTACTTCCCGGGAGCCAGAGCGGACTTAGCTCCATTTTCCGCGGGTTGGTGGGGCATGGGCGACCGCTGCTGGTGGAGTCGCCCAGTTACTGGGGTGCGCTGCTGGCCGCTGGCCAGGCCGGGGTCCGCGTCATTCCGGTGCCGTCCGGTCCTGACGGGCCCGATCCCGACGAGCTGGCAAGGGCTTTCGAGGAATCCGGGGCCCGGATGTTCTACGCCCAGCCCAACTTTGCCAACCCCACAGGTGCCCAATGGTCTCCCGAACGGGGCGAGGAGGTCCTACGGATTGTCCGTCAGCACGGAGCTTTCCTTGTGGAGGACGACTGGGCCCATGATTTCGGTATCACCGCGCAGTCCGTCCCGCTCGCCGCCAAGGACGATTCCGGCCACGTGGTGTACATCCGCTCCCTGACCAAGAGTGTGTCACCGTCCATCCGCGTGGCAGCGATTATCGCCCGCGGTCCCGCCCGGGAACGAATTATGGGCGCGCAAGCCGCTGAGTCGATGTACGTCAGCGGCCTGCTCCAGGCTGCAGCGCTGGACGTCGTCACCCAGCCTGGCTGGCAAACGCACCTTCGCGGCCTGGGTCATCAACTTCAGTCGCGCCGCGACCTGTTGGTCACCAGCCTTCGCGAGCATGTTCCACAGGCGCACCTCAGCCACCTGCCCAAAGGCGGCTTGAACTTGTGGCTGCGCATGCCGGACGGGTTCGACGTCGATCAGCTCACCAAGGATTGCGAAGCGGCCGGGGTGCTCATTGCGGCCGGAACGGAGTGGTTCCCTGCGGAACCTGAAGGTCCGTACATCAGGCTCAACTACGCCGGTCCGAATCCCGGCGGATTTCCCGAGGGCGCGCGGATTATCGGCGACGCGGTCAAGGGTTTGCTGCCGGGTTAGGCGAGTGACGTCGCGTAGGCGAGTGCCGCCGTCGAGCCTTAACAGCCGTAGCCACCAATCCCAAGGAGAGCGCCTTGGTCTTGGTGGCTACGGTGGGCGGCGGGTTGCCGCGAACTATCTGAATCGCTGCGCAGAAGTTACAGGCACGTGATCCCTAGGCGGGGGTCAGGTCCAGGTCCTTGTCACGCCGGCCGAACACTTCGTCATCAATGGGCTGGCCGTCGAACGGCATTTCGTCCAGGTTGATGAGCGGGTTGGTGTCCTGGGTGGCAACGAGTTCGCGGGCCTCGGCGGCAGTGTCCACGCTGGGCATAGAGCCGGGCAGGGGACGCTGGGCGGATTCACGGAGGAAGTAGATGGCAATGGCGCCCACGATGGACGTTCCCATCAGGTAGTAGGCCGGCATCATGTCATCGCCGGTGCCTTCAATGAGGCCCTGCACGATGAACGGAGTGGTTCCTCCGAAGATGGCCACCGAGAAGTTGTAGGCGATGCCCATTCCGCCGTAGCGGCTGGACGTCGGGAACAGTGCCGGGAGGGCCGAGGCCAGGTTGGCAATGTAGAACGTCACCGGGAAGGCGATGAGGGCGAGGCCGGCCAGCGTGGACCAGATATCGCCGATGCCGATCAGCATGAACGCAGGAACGGAGAACGCGATGGTGCTGCCGGCGCCGATCCAGAGCACTGGGCGGCGGCCGATACGGTCGGACAACTTACCTGTGAGCGGGATACAGAGGGCCATGATTACCAGGACCGGGATGGTCAGCAGGGTTCCATGAACGGGGTCGTAGCCCTTGGAATCCGTGAGGTACGTAGGCATGTAGGAGGTCAACGCGTAGCCCACAGTGTTGGCTGCGGCGGCGAGGATCATGGCCAGCACGATCTGGCGCCAGTAGGCCTTGATGATGCCAACCGGGCCCTTGGCGACGTCAACATCCTGCGCTGCGGCATCCTTGGCGATGGCTTCCTGTGCGTCCAGGGTGGCCTGGAACTGCGGGGATTCCTCGATCTTGCTACGGAAGTACACGGCGATCAGGCCAAGAGGACCGGCGATCAGGAACGGAAGCCTCCAGCCCCATTCCTCCATGGCTGCCTGTCCGAGCGTGAGCTGCAGGACTGAAACCAGTGCGGCGCCGAGGGCGAAGCCGATGTAGCTGCCCATATCCAGGAAGCTGGCGAAGAATCCGCGGCGCTTGTCCGGGGCATATTCGCTGACGAAGGTTGTTGCACCGGCGTACTCACCACCGGTGGAGAAGCCCTGGACGAGCTTGAGGATCACCAGCAGCGCGGCGGCCCAGATGCCGATCTGTGCGTAGCCGGGAAGGAGGCCGACGGCGAACGTGCTTGCCGCCATCAGCATCAGTGTTGCTGCGAGCACCTTCTGGCGGCCCACCTTGTCGCCGAGCCAACCGAAGACGACGCCGCCAAGCGGGCGGGCGATAAAGGTTGCGGCGAAGGTGCCGAGGAGGAAGAGTGTTTGGACGGACTTGTCCGCTTCCGGGAGGAAGACGGGGCCCATGGTGGTGATGAGGTAGCCGAACACGCCGACGTCGTACCATTCCATGGTGTTGCCGACGATCGTGCCGCCGAGTGCTTTCTTCAGCATCGGCTGGTCCACAACGTTGACGTCGGATTCTTTCAACCGGCGCTTGGTGCGGAGCTTCGTTTTCTTGGGGTTCTTTACAGTGTTGGCAGCGGCCGTTGTAGCGGCCGAAACCTGGTTTCCAGTGGCGTTCCTTGCGCCTGGCGGAGAGACGGTGTTGCTTTGGTCTATGGGCATTTGGGCTTCTCCTAGGGAGGTCATTTGCTTGCGACTTCTGGCTGCCCCGCTCCGGGCAGGTGTTCAATTTTACGCGGTTTCCCCCTCAAACCCCAGTTGAGATCCGATTTATGGGGTGTTTCAGGGGGCAATTTGCCTAGTCGTCTTACATCTTTTTGCCCGGTCTTGCCCTGCAATGACGCGGAATCGGCAGGGTTTTTGCCCTGCTGAGCACGCTGTTACCAAATTGTTTAGCTGAGCCCATGAAACGGGGCGTTTTTGGCGTCGAAAGCTGACTGATCGGGAGTCCTTGCTTGGCTTTCTGCCCGGGCGATACCCAGCACTACCGTTGCATCCAGATCGTCATCCGTCACCACCCGTGCACGCACTCCGGACTGGTCCATGATCCTGGCGGTTTCGGGCGCTTGGTCTTCCGAGGTTTCAATCAGGAGGCAACCGCCGGGCGACAACCACTCAGCAGCGTGCCGGGCAACCCGGCGCTGGACATCCAAACCGTCAGTACCGCCGTCGAGCGCCACCATCGGTTCATGCAAGCGCGCCTCAGGCGGCATCATTCCGATGGACCCCGTAGGTACGTACGGCGCATTGGCGAGCACCACGTCCACGCGTCCCCGAAGTTCAGGGGGGAGGGCGTCGTATAGATCGCCCTCGAAAACGCGCCCGCCGCGCGGCTCCACATTCTTGCGCGCGCAGCTCACCGCGGCCGGATCAATGTCAGCGGCGTACAGCTCGCAGCTCCCCAAAAGGTCGCTGAGTGCCGCACCGATCGCCCCCGAACCACAGCAAAGATCGACGACGACGGCACCCGGCAGTGCGATTTTCGCCGCCTGGCGCACCAGGAACTCCGTGCGACGCCGTGGGACGAAAACGCCGGGTTCAACAGCCATGCGGCTCCCGCAGAAGTCCACCCAACCGAGGATGTGTTCCAAGGGCATTCCTTTGACGCGCTGATCCACCATGTAGTCCAAATGGTCTGGACTCGTGGCGGCATCAATCAAGAGCTGCGCTTCGTCGTCCGCGAAAACGCATCCGGCATCGCGGAGGGTGGTGGCGACGGACATTCTCCAGATCACGGGTGCCATGCTAGCCGAGGGGTTCACAAAAGCGTCGATTCTTGGTTAGGGTATGACGCATGGGAACACTGATTTTTGAGTAGACCGGCCTCCGCCTTAGCGGCCCTCCGCCCTTAATGGCACAGCCGAGTTTCACCTGACAAAAATCCACGCCTGTTGAGGCCCTGCCTCCATGCCGTTCCCGTTGTCGACGCTATTTTTTTCGAACCGCAACGCCATGGTTTTGGTGCTTCTTCAGGACTCACATCTAAGAGGAGTCCACTTTTATGACTGCCAATCCTTCCGAAAACAACACCCCTGACAGCGCTGCCTCGGGAACTGACCCCGTTGCGTCGGGAAGTAAAGAGCCCGCCACCGGCGGCATCAAGTCCAAACTGACCGATGCCCAGAAAGCGATGCTCGCCAGCAAGTCCGGCGGCGGCGCTCCCGCTGGCTGGCAAAGCACCGGCAAGGGCCACAAACCCACGTCCGCCAGCGGCAAGCAGGCCAAGACGGAGAAGAAGGTCCGTTGGTGATTCCTGGACGCAGGTAAGTCCTGCAGACAACCATCTTCGGCCCACCTAGTATTGAAATTCCTTCGTTTCATAGGGAAAGGAAGAACCATGACTGCAAAGAATGAAGCCGAAAACATCGATCCCGAGGTTGCCAGTCACTTGGTGGAGGCCATGGACATGGCTCCCATGCCTGAACCGGCAACCATTGACGTATCTCTGGGTTTGGAGCAGGAACAGCACTGGCCGGACGGTAGCGGCAAACGCCGGCACCCGAAGGACCAGGACCAAGCCCGCGGACGTATGGGCCAGGGTGCGGCCGTGACGGCGATCCACCGGACCAGCCGCCCGCAGATGCCGCACTCCTCCTAGTTGCTGCGACCCGAGCCGACCCACGTAGGCAGCCCAACTAACTAGCACTTGTGGTTGTTATGAGCGCTGAGAACAACCACTAATGCCAGTCAGTTGGGCTGGCTTACGTCTTCCGGTGACTTGTCCGGACGCCACCCACGCCACACGGGATGCCGTAGCCTGCCTGGGCCGGTCCATTCGCCGAATGTCACCTCTGCTACTAGCTCCGGATTGACCCACCGGGCACCTGTTGCGTCCTCGCGGGGGATATCGGCGAAGGGGGAATCAGCTACCAGGCGGGGCTCCAGTTTCTCCATGACATCCTTCAGCTGCCATTCCTTGAACCCGGTGCCGACCCGGCCCACATAGTGCAGCTTCCCGCCATCCGGAACGCCCAACAGCAACGAGCCAAAAGTCCCACTCCGGGCACCAGCGCCCGGACGCCAGCCGCCCACAACCACTTCCTGGCTCTGCTCCAGCTTGAGTTTGATCCACGAACGGCTACGCCGGCCAATCACGTATCGGCTATCTGCTTTCTTGGCCATCACTCCTTCCAAGCCGAGTTCAGCCGCGCTTGTCATGAGGTCGTCGACGTCGTGGTCCAACACGGCTGAAAGGTGTAGCGGGCAGTCCGCGCGCAAGCGCCCAGCAAATGCCGAAAGCCGCTCCCGGCGCTCACGGAAAGCCAGCCCGCTCAGATCCGTGCCGCCGTCGTACAGAAGGTCGAACAACATCAACTGCACCGGGACCGAAGCCCGGGCCCGCTGGATGTCTGCGGTCTTCACCAGGTTCATCCGTAGTTGCAGCCGGCCGAAATCCGGCCGTGAACCCTTGCCAAGTGCCACGATTTCACCGTCGGCCACGAAATCGCCGTCGGGCCAGCATGATCGATCTGTTAGTTCGGGGTAGGTGGCAGTGAGATCGTTGCCGTTGCGGCTCATCAAACGGATCCTGCCCTCGGTGCCTGTGATGATGGCCCGGATTCCGTCCCACTTCAGTTCGTAGAGCCAGTCGTCGCCACGAAGGTCGGCGACGGTGCCGGAAGTGGCAAGCATGGGGGTGTAATTGGGCATTGGCTGGGGAGCAGGGGATTGAACGGATGCCGACTTAGGTGCCGCAGCAGCCTTGGCAACCCGTCTGCCACCCGGCTGCTCCTTCATCAAGTGGATCAGCCAACGGTCGCCGGTGTTGATCAGTGCCAAACGCTTGGTCCCGTGCAGCCCACCCCCTGGCTGGCCGGTTAGCGTTGCGATCACTTCCTTGCCGTCCCGCCATTTCTCGCACGTGTACTCGCCGCGGTCCCAAATGGTCATGGTTCCTGCTCCATACTCACCTTTGGGAATGATGCCGGCGAAGTCCGCATATTCCATCGGATGGTCTTCCGTATGTACGGCTAGGTTGTTCCGGTCGGGCGTTTCGGGGACACCACGCGGCAAAGCCCAGGACGCAAGGACGCCGTTGTGCTCCAAACGCAGATCCAGGTGATAGCGCCGGGCATGGTGTTCCTGTATGACGAAGATCCCGCCGGGCGGTGCAGGGTCACCCGGCTTGGGCTGGTCTGACGAGGAGCTTCCGGGCGACGCCGAGGCAAAAGCAGCCGACGACGCCGGGAACGGCTCAGGGGTTTTGCCCGGATCGCGCATCCCAACATATTTCGCGAGACGGTTCTCTACCGTCACCACGCGCTCGCGGGAAGGGCCGGACCCGCTCAAAGCAGCGCCGTCGTCGTCATCCGTATACTCTCCGTGCGGCGGGAGGTGCCGTGAGGAGATGGGGGCGAAGTGGTCCTTGCCCGTCTTGACCCGCTTCATCACCGCCGTGTAATCAAGATGGTCCAGGGTGCTCGAAGAGAGCTCCCGCCACGTGCGCGGCGCCGCGACGGTAGGGTGGGCTTTCCCCCGGAGCGAGTAGGGCACGATCGTGGTCTTGTTGCCGCTGTTCTGGCTCCAGTCCACCAACACTTTGCCGTGGCGGAGGGACTTCTTCATGTCGCTGACCACCAGCTCGGGGTGGTCGGACTCAAGGGCGCGCGCGAGCTCATGGGCGAAGGCCGAGACCTGCTCGGACTTAAGCGTCCCCTCCAGCCCGGTGTAGAGGTGGATGCCTTTGCTGCCGCTGGTCACCGGCACCGGATCCATGCCCATGTCCTGCAGGATGGAGCGGGCAAGCTTGGCCACTTCGACACACTCAGGCAGCCCTGCGCCGGGACCGGGGTCAAGATCCAGGACGAAGCGGTCAGGCCGGAGCGAATTACCCGCAGCGTCCACCTGCCATTGGGGGACGTGGATTTCCAGGGACGCGATCTGTGCCATCCATGTGAGCGTGGCGAGGTTGTTGACCATGGGGTAGACGTTGGTGTGGTCCGAGTGCTGAATGGCGGTGCGGGGGATCCACTTGGGCGCGGAGTCTTCAAGGTTCTTCTGGAAGAACACCTGTCCCGGGTGCTCGGCGGTGCCCACCCCGTTGACCCAGCGTTTGCGGGTGACGGGCCTGTTGGCGGCGGCAGGAATGAGGAAAGGCGCCACTGCGGCGTAGTATTCCAGGACCTCGGCCTTGGTGGTCCCGGTCTCGGGGTAGATGATTTTGCCCAGGTTGGTGAGGGTCAGCTCGTGGCCTTCCACGTTCACCCGCTCCTGTTGCTTGCCTGCCACCTCTTCTCCTCTGCTGTCTTGTGCTGTTGACTGGGTGCATGAGGGCCATCTGGAAGGGATCTATCGCGTTCGGTCTGGTCAACGTACCAGTGAAGCTTTACAGCGCCACGGAGGACCACGATATTGGCCTTCACCAAGTCCACAATAAAGACGGCGGGCGCATCCGGTACCAGCGGAAATGTGAAATTTGCGGCGAAGTTGTTGCTTATGAAGATATCGACAAGGCCTACGAAGAGGAAGGCCGCACAGTAGTTCTCACGGCGGCCGAATTGAAGTCCTTGCCGGAAGAGAACAGCCGCGAAATTGAGGTAGTGGAATTCATCCCTGCCGAGCAACTGGACCCGATCATGTACGAGCGCAGCTATTTCCTGGAGCCGGATTCCAAGTCCCCCAAAGCCTATATGTTGCTGCGGCAGACACTTGAAGATACGGACAGGATCGCAATTGTCCAATATGCACTGCGGCAAAAGACCCGTCTCGGCGCACTTCGTGTGCGCGGGGATGTACTCCTGCTGCAGGCCCTCCTCTGGGGCGACGAAGTCCGCGAAGCCAAGTTCCCCTCGCTTGAGACGGACATCAAGATCTCCGATAAAGAACTCGAAATGTCCTCCGCGCTGGTGGATTCCATGGCCCACGATTTCGACCCCGAGGAATACACCGACGACTACCAGGTGCAGCTCCGCACGTTGATCGAGGCCAAGCTGGAAAAGGGCGAGGCGCTGGATACGGAAGCCACCTTCGGTGTCACGGAAGGCGAAGGCGAGGGCGGCGACGTCATCGACCTCATGGAGGCGCTGAAGCGGAGCCTGGACAAGAAACGCGGCAAGGAAAAAGCGGCCGACGACGACGCTGCCGCCAGCAAAACGACCACCAAGCCAAAGACGCGGGCCAAGAAAAAGGCGTGACCCGGCGTCGGGCGTCTTGCGACGCCCGACGGTTCTGGACAAGCAGGAACTAGCCTTTGACCGAGCCGGCCGTTAGTCCCTGGACAATGAACTTGCTCGCAAAGGCGAAGATGGCCAGCGTTGGGACCACGGTGAGGACTGCGGCGGCGGACATCGACCCCCAGTCGATGTTGAAGCTCGAGATGAACCCGGCCAACGCCGTCGGGATGGTCTTGTTGCTGTCGCTGTTCATCAAGGTCACCGACAAGAAGAGTTCATTCCAACAATTGACAAAGTTGAAGACGAAGCTCGCGGCGACGCCCGGCAGCATGACGGGAACCAGGACCCTGAACAACGCTCCCAGCCGCGAACAACCGTCGATCATCGCGGCTTCTTCCAAAGCGTCAGGAACGTTCTCGAAGAAGCCCCGGAGCATGATGGTGCAAAACGGGATGCAGATCGCAATGTAAATAAGGATCAGCCCGGTCTTTGAATCCACGAGGCCCAGATTGGTCATCATCAGATACAGCGGTCCCAAGGCAATGAAGCCCGGAATCATCTGAGTGATCAAGAAGGCCCCCAGCACCGCGCCGCGACCTGAGAAGTGGAACCGGGCCAGGACATACGCCGAGAGCAATGAGATCAGCGTTGCCACTGACGAAGCCACCAAGGCAACCACCAGGCTGTTGAGCATGTACTGGCCGAAATCCGACTTGGTGAAAAGCCCGATGTAGTTTTCGAAGGAGAGTTGCCGGGGCCAGTAGTCCAACGGCAATGAGTAAATAGCGCCGGGTTCCTTCAAGGACGTCAGGATGATCCAGTACAGCGGGAAAATCGTGGCAACGAGGCATGCTCCCAGGAAAACGAACTTACCCACGCGCCCTACGAAACTCTGCTGATCGATCATCGTGCTTCCTTTCGAGGACGGACAGCCATGAGGTAGAAGACGGCGAAGAGGGCAAGCGTGAGGACCACAATCAGCCCCAGGGCCGAAGCCTTGCCGTAGTCACCCTCCTGGGTAATTTTGATCATGTAGGTGGTGATGATGTGCGTCTGGTCGGCCGGACCGCCGCCTGTCATGGCGAAGATGATGTCCGGGAAATTGAAGATCCAGATCACCCTCAGCAAGATGGTCAAAGCCAAGGTGGTGGCGATGCTTGGCAACGTGATGTTGAAGAACGTGCGTACCTTCCCGGCTCCGTCAAGCGCAGCAGCCTCGTACATTTCGTCGGAGACGGACTGCAGTGCGGCGAGGATCATAATGGCGAAGAACGTGACGCCGTACCAGATGTTGGCAAGGATGATGGCGGTCATCGCGAATCCGGGATCCGATAGCCACGGGATGGGCGAACTGATGATCCCCGCCTTCATCAGCAAGTCGTTGACGACGCCAAATTCCGCGTTGAACATCCACCGGAAGAGCATGCCGATCAGGAATCCGGACACTGCCCAGGGGAAGAAAATCATGGCCTGGTAAGCACCGCGCATCCTGAACTTTCGCTTCAGGAACAGCGCCACAGCAAAGCCTATGATCACCTGTGGCACCAACGACCCAACCACCCACACCACCGTGTTCCGGACGATGCCCCAGAATTCCGGCGTTTCGAGCAGGCTTACGAAGTTGCCGAACCCTACCCACGAGGTGTCGGAAAGATCGTTCAGGTTCCAGTTGCGGAACGCCATCTGGCTGCCGGCGATCATCGGGTAGTAGGTGAAGATGCCGACGAACACTGCCGCCGGGGCCAGGAAGATCAGCAGAGTGATGGCTGTCCTGGGATTGAACCGCTTCTTGGACCGATGGCCCGCGGCGGCCACGGACCCGGCATCGGCCTTCTTCGCGGGGAGTTTGGTGTCGAGGCTCACTGGAACCTAGCCCGCCCACTTTTGGGACCAGTAAGTGTCCCAGCTGGACAACAACTCACTGGTGGACATCTTCCCGGTCAGCACGCGCTGGAGTTCGCCGTCGGACTTCTTGATCCACTCGCTCCACCAGGACACGCTTCGCGGCTGGACAGCCGAGACATACGTCTCCGGATTTTCTGTCATCTTGACGTAGGCGGCCCAGGGACCGGTGCTGTAGAAACTGTCCTGGGCGGCGGACTTCAGGGTCGGCACCAAGCTGTTGTCCTTGCTGAACGTGGTTGCAGCGTCGCCTTGGGCGAGGTACTTGATGAGCTTCACGGCCTCAGGCTTGGCGGTGGAAGCGGCAGCAATTCCCCAGCCGGCGGATGCCACGGGTTGAATGGCTTTCCCGCTCGGTCCTACCAACAGGGGAGCCACGTTCCACTGGTCTTCCTTGATGGACTTGGACTCCCGCACGGTAGCGATGACCTCAGGGTCCTGGAGCAGGAACGAGGTAGAGCCGTTGCTGAAGCCCTGCACCATTTCCGGGTAACCCCAGGCCACCGAGGACGGCGGCGAACCCTTCTTGAAGAGATCAATGTAGAGATCCATGGCCTCCTGCGCTTTGGGGGAGGAGAAGATCGTCTTGCCGTTGGTCAGCTTGAAGGCGTTTTCCTTGTCGATCTCGTCAGCCACGTAGGCCTCGATGATGGCGACTGCGTTGGAGTTGGCGTTGGTGCCCCCGCGGAACGCGTAGCCGAACTTGTTCTCTGCAGGCTTGTTGATGGCCGACGCCTGCTCCAGCATCTCGGACCAGCTGGCAGGCGGACCGGAGAAGCCGGCTTCCTTGACGACGTCCGAACGGTAGAACAGTGAGAGGCCGTAGAAGCCGTAAGGAATGTAGTAGGTCTTGCCGTTCTGCTTCGAGTACTTGACGGCGTTGTCCGTCAGGTTGTCCCAGCCGTCCCACCCTTTGAGGTCGGCCGACATGTCGTACAGCCACTCGTTGGCACCGAACGATCCTACGGTGATGTCACGGGCCTCGACGACGTCGATTCCCTTGCCGGACTGGAGCATCTGCTGGATCTTCTGGTCCGCCTGATCGGTTGGCGGAGAGATGAGGTCAACCTTGATGTTCGGGTTCTCTTGCTCGAAGCCGGAAATGAGCTTCTTCAAGGTGTCCGTACGTGTCGGATTGGTGAGGCTCTCCACCATCTTCAGCGTGACTTTTCCGTCTTTGGCGGGCTCGGTGCCGCCACATCCGGCAAGTGCAAGAACGGCCGCGAGACCGGCTGCGGCAGACATGATGAATCTTGATTTCACGTGGATCCTCCAATGACTTGGTGAGCGTGGGTAATCGCTGCCCCGGTGGGGCGGCATAGTCGGTGGTGACTGCGGTGGCGGCTAGCGGGAGCGCGCGAGCCGGACGAGCTCCGGGACCGCCCTTTCCGCAAAGGTTTCGTAGTCCTTGGGCGAGTTGTACAGGTGTGCCGAGAGCCGCAGGAAGCCCTCGCCGTCGAAGGTCGTGATGGCCGTTTCGATGTCCAGCCGATCCGAAATGTAGGCGCGGACGGCGTGCGAATCCTCATGCGTGGTGGCGAGGCCCTTCGGCAGCCGGACCAGGCGCAAGGGCCCCACCGGCATGCCGACCTTGACCGTTGGATCCTCGCCGGTGACGTCGGCAAAGGCGCCGGCAATCAGGGTCTGGCCGTAGTCACACAGTTCACGGGCGTAGCTGCGGAAGGTTGCCCAGCCGTAACGCTCCTCGATGGTGTCGAACGCGGTGCGGGCGGCCATCCAAGCGGTCACGTCCTGCGTCCCGACATGGTCGAAATTCTCCGGGAAGTCGTAGGGGAAGCCCCACGAATCGATCATTGGTTCCAGCGTCGCCGCGGCTGGGCCGCGTGCCATGAGCGCCGCTGTTCCCCGCGGCGCGCAGGCGAACTTGTGGAGATTTCCTACCCAGAACCCCTCGAAGTCTGGTACGGGGAACTCGAGCACACCCGGTGCATGGGCTGCGTCCACCAGGACCGGCACCCCCAGGCTCGAGGCTGCCTGGGCGATCGCCTCGACGGGGAAGGCACGGGCCGTGGCGGACGTGATCTGGTCGACCACGATGAGGGCCGTCCTGCTGGTGACCTCGCCCATGACGAGAGCGCAGGCGGTCCCGGCATCCGCGTCGAGAGGGATATCGGCGATCCTCACCCGGCCACCGTTCCTGCGGGCAACGCGCTCTGCGCCCTGCAACACCGCCCCATAGGCATGGTTTGTGGTCACAATTTCGGCGCCGTGCTCGAAGCTCAGCGAGTTGTATACGGTGCTCACGCCCGCGCTGGCATTGTGCACGAGGGCGGTGTCCTGAGCCTTGACGTTGAGGAACTCTGCGATCTCTGTCCTCGCCGTGGCCACCAGTTCGAACTGAGTCATAAACCACGGGCACGGATTCTGCTCCATGTGTCCCTTGAGGCTGAGCTGTTTGGCTTGGGCTGCACGGGGGACGGAGCCGTAGGACCCGTGATTGAGGTGGACTTTGGACGGCGTGAGGCTCCAGTCGGCCATTGAGGGTTCGCCCTCGGGGGTCAACATGGGATGCGGGGCCGTGAGCGGCACTGGGAGCACGATGTCCTTCGTGGTCGGAGAGGAGTGAACGCTCTGTAAGTTACATCACAGACACGATCAAGACAACGGACAATCCAAAATAGTCATAAGATGACTTTGGGGATTGCAGCGGACATAAGTGCCGATTTTCCGGGATTCTCAGTGTATAGGTACGATGTCTTGTGCTTTGAGGTATGACAATGAGACTTACAGAGCCCCGCGCCGCGAGCGTGGGGTAGCGTGTTACGAGTATCGGAAGGAGGCGACGTATTGGGTGCTGTCGAAACGGCCATGCAGGGCCTAAGAAACAAGATTGCCTCTGGCGAACTCGCGGCTGGGCAGAAATGCCCGCCAGAAGCCGAGTTGGCCGCCCAGCTTGGTGTATCGCGGAGCTCCCTTCGGGAGGCTGTGCGGGCCATGTCTGCCCTGGGCGTGATGGAGTCACGGCATGGCTCGGGAACTTATGTGTCTTCCTTGGAGCCGACGGTTATCCTCCAGAATTTTGCCCTTCTGGTGGACCTGCTTCCGCTGGACGGCCTGTTAGAACTCTTCGAGATCCGAAGGCTGATGGAATCACACGCTGCAGCAACTGCCGCGGCGAATGTCACGCCAGAGGTCCTGGCCAAGCTAACGGCGCTCGTTGAAACTATGGAGGCTACGGATAGCCCTGCCGAATATTCCGAACTTGATTCACGCTTTCATGAAGAAATCTGCCGCGCGAGCGGCAATTCGACTCTCGCGGCACTTGTCAGCCTGTTCCGCTCTCGCGGTGGACACTTCCATATCTTCGACGGCACGGTGGGGGCCCAAGTCCGAGAAGGCAGCACTGCGGGGCACAGCGCAATCGTGGACGCAATAGCGCGTAGAGACCCTACGTTGGCCGCCACCGCGACGGCCGCGCATATTGCCCAGACTGAGTCCTGGCTGAAGAAGTTGCGGCCTGCCCCGAGGCTGCAGGATTAGACTGGCGTGCCTTAGTGGTTCCGCAGCAGTGAAATGATCTCGGACTTCTTCTTGCCGGAGTATCCCTTGATTCCGAGTTCCTTGGCGCGGGATTTCAGTTTGTCCACTGTCCAATCGTCGTAGTCGCCGGACTCGCCTCCCTTTCGGCCTACTTCCTTGCGCCCCTGCTTGGCGGCGGCATTTGAAATGCGGGCTGCCTTTTCTTTGGAGGCGCCATCGTCGCGGAGTTCTTCATATAGCTTCGGGTCCTTCAGACTCGAATTCTTCTTTCCAGGCATGGTGCGCTTCCTTTCGGGTATTGATTATGCGCCTGTCTCATAATGTGGCTCGGCCACGGGTTTGGACTCCGGCGAGCCACGTTCGCGGAGATATACGGATGCGCCTACCAGCACTGCCACGGCGAGGAATTCGCTCTGCCAGTTCTGGAAGGATTCGAACCAGAACTGGCTGGATCCGAGGTACTCCCACGTGGATACCTCGGGCGAGCCGTGACTGAGTTGTTCTTCGTTATAGGCGGCCGTTCCGCCGATCGCGTGCAAAGTGAACGAGGCCAGGAAGAGCAGGCCCAATAGACCCGAAAGTGAGTGCTCGTAGACTTTCAGCACCCAGCCCCCGCGCCGCACAGGCCACGGTGTCTTAGCGGACTTCCTGGCTTCCCGCGGGTCTTCGTCCTGCGGGGCAGGCTTCCCAACAGGCTTGGATTCGGAGGAGCCCTTTTGGAACAGGAACACCGTCAGCACCACATACATGGCCATTTGAAGGAATTCCGACTCCCAGTTTTCAAAGACGGCTTCCACGAAGTGTCCGGTACCCAGATATTCGAGGATGCCAACTGCTGGCTCACCGTGCGTCTGCTGTTCCTCGCTGTAGCTCGATGCTCCGGAAACTACCATTCCGCCCAGGAACGCAACGAACAAGCCGACGTTCGCGAGCAGCAAGCCGTGGTCCTTGATCCATTGACGCACTGGTTGCCCCTTCCTGGAGATTTCCTGATGCTTTGTTGGTCTCAGCATTTTGCTCATGGTGCATTCCCGTTGTTGCCGCCGCCGTTTTGCAGGGCCCGCCGGTGCAGCCAGAGGGGCATCCCCACCACGAGTACCAGCAGGACCAGGATGATGAAGCTACCGGCAATCACTGCTGCGGTTCGGCCGGCTGTGACATCGAAGACCAAGGTGGCTGAACCCACGATCAAGATGGCTACGCCGGCCAATGCCCATTTGGTGATGGCGTCGGCGCTGGAGACGAGAGTGGCTTTGAGTCCCCGGCGGAAAAGGCGGCGATGCACGCTGACCGGAAGCAGGATCAAGGCAGTTGTGAGGGCCGCTGCCATGACATTGAAGAGGTAGAGGCCGCGTTGCCAGTCGTCCAGGTGCTCAAAGCGCGATTGGAAAGGCAAGGTCAGCAGGAAGCCGCCCAGGATCTGGACTCCAGTCTGGAGCACCCGCAGTTCCTGGATCAACTCCATCCAGTTGCGGTCCATCCGTTCTTCAACGGATTCGTTCCTGCCGGTCCTGGGAACCTGATCCGGCTCTACCATTCGTACACCTCCAGATAGCTATTGGTGGACGCTGACACTACACCGGACTACGGTCGAACTGTCAGCATTCCTCGAACAATTTCGGGGCCTCAAAGGATTTCCAAGGAGGAAGAAATGAGTCAGGACGAACACCGCGTTGATCCGGAAGACGCTGCCGGCGGCTATGGCACGCCAACCCCTGAGCAGGAACTGCCAGGACAGGGATCGGAGCGTGAAACACCGGAACGCCCATCGCCAGGAACGCCTCCCGGACCGGGGGAACCACCTGAGGGCAGCCCCACCCCGGAAGACCCGGATACCTCTCCTGTTCCGGAGTCCCCGGACGAATTCCCCACTCCGCGGGATCCCGACGCGGCGCCCCCTTCCACTGCGGGCGACTAAAGCACGGCGGCTAAAGCGCCTGTTCGGTAGATGTATCCGGGTGCCGGATGCGCCGGAGGACTGCCCCCTGCCTGCAGGTTCAACTGCAGTGGGACAGCCCTCACATTCCGCGGATATTCATCGGCAGTCCGACCATCGTGCTCGGCCGGTTCGGGTCATTGTCGCGGTGCGCGCTCTATACCGTGTGTCCCCTGCGGCCCGACATGAAGCTGAGCAGCCAGCCGATAGCTGCGATGACGAGGAGGACGACGCCTACCCACAGCAGCCAGTTCAGGGCCGACGAGAAGCCGCCCACCAAGAGAAGGACAATCGCAACTACACCAGCAATGATCAGAAGCGTGTTCATGGTCAGCACATTCCTTTCTGGGGGAATCCGCAAAGAATCTTTTGGATTCCTGACTATGCATTCCTCTTTACTTCGATTTACTTCTACCGGTACTTGGAAGCGTTCCACCGCCTCCAAGTGCCTTTTATCGCTATCACTTCCGGCCTTCGCCGAGGGGCGAAGTTCGCCAGATATGAACGGCGACACTCTTCATTGTACTACTAAGCATCCTTATGAAAGAGTTATTGATGTCGCCACTTGATGATTGACCTACGTTGAAGGAATTCGACACAAGGGTTTTTCGCTTGCACCGACCGTCCAAGGAGAGGAACACATGAAAGCGTCACAGCAGCTTGCAGACAACCTTCAAATCGTCCTGACAGACCTGATCGAGCTACAGCTCCAGGGCAAGCAGGCGCACTGGAACATCGTTGGTCCGAACTTCCGCGACCTCCACCTCCAGCTGGACGAACTCGTCGCCGCCACCCGGAAATTCGCGGATGACACCGCCGAGCGGATGCGGGCCCTTCACGCCCTGCCGGACGGCCGGAGCGGGACCATCTCGGCGGGCACGCGCCTTGAAGAATTCCCCGGCGGGCTGGTCAACACCAAGAACGCCGTCAAGCTGGTGACCGAGCGCGTGGAACGCACCGTCCAGACCATGCGTGACGTCCATGACGAGGTGGATGAAGAAGACCCCACTACCGCGGACCTCCTGCACGAATTCATCGCCCGCCTGGAGCAGCTCGTGTGGATGATCAACGCCGAAATCATGAGCGCGGGAGCCGCTGTCACGGATCCCGACGAAGCCTAACCGGCGAGAGAAGACGCGATCCTCGGACTGAAAATGCCAAGGCTTCGGCGAAGCGACCTTTCCAAGCCCGGTATTGAACGCCGCAGGGCAGGCAAAGGGTTCAGTTACAGGTATCCCGACGGGAGCCTGGTAAGCCAAGAGGATCGCCAGCGCATTAATGCGCTGGCGATCCCGCCTGCTTGGACCGAAGTGTGGATCTGTCCTGATAGCAATGGGCACATCCAGGCCACGGGAGTCGACGCCGCGGGTCGAAGCCAGTACATCTACCACCCGCGATGGCGCGAACGTAAAGACACGGAGAAGTTCCAGCGCGCCGCGGAATTGGGCTCCGTGCTCCCTGCGGTGCGAAGAACTGTCACGCTGCACTTGAAAGACGCGTCGTCTCCCAGGCAACAGACCCTGGCGGCGGCAGTGCGCCTCATGGACCTCGGCGCTCTCCGCGTGGGCTCTGAAAGCTACATGCGTCAGAACGGCTCCTATGGACTCACCACGCTCAGGTGCAGGCACGCCCGAATCAAAGACAATGCCGTCGGCCTGAAGTTTCCCGGCAAGAGCGGACAGTGGTGGGACACTTCCATCCAGGATCCCGCGCTGGCAGCTTTCCTTGAGCCACTGGCGCGGCGGCCCGGCAAGGAACGCCTGCTGGCCTACCAATCCGACGGTTCATGGGTTTCCGTTGATGCTTCGATGATCAACGAGTACCTGCGCGGCATTGCTGGAGCAGCCTACACCTCCAAGGATTTCCGTACTTGGAAGGGGACCGCGGCGGCAGCCCTATCCCTGTTGAAGTCCGAAGGCACCATGACGCGGCCCCAGGCTTTGGTGAAGGCCATGAAGGACGCTGCCCAACTGCTGGGTAACACCCCCACCGTGGCGCGTACCTCCTATGTGGATCCCAGGATCGTGGAGGCCTATCTGTCCGGAGAATTGCAGGACGTGAATCCGACCGAGGCCTCAATTGCCGCTTTCCTCGTTGGGAAGCAGAGCTAGAGCATTCCGGTTCAAGACACGGAGGTCCAAGACAGAGAAAAGGCCTGATGCCACCCAAATCCGGGTGACGTCAGGCCTTTTCCGTGTCGCTGAGCGGTTTCGCGGTCTTACTCGGCGTCGTGGTCCGTTTCGAGGATCTTCACCAGGGTGTCCAGGGCTGCTTCTGCGCCTTCGCCTTCGGCGCGCAGCACTACGACGTCGCCGTGGGAGGCGCCCAGGCTCATGAGGGACAGGATGCTTGCTGCGTCCATGGCGTCATCGGCCGGCTCGCCTTCACGGGCGATCGTGACCTCGAGATCAAGGTCGCCTGCGGCTTCAGCGAAGATTGCCGCCGGGCGGGCGTGGAGGCCGACGCGGCTTGCGATGGTAGCGGTACGTTCAGGCATTGGTGCTCCTTAGATGTGGGTGGTTGTGGGAATTCTAGAGGCCGAGCTCGTCCAGGATGGGAAGCTGGGCGCGGACCCCGCTGCGTGCCGCGGCTGCATTGGGTGCCGCCAGAGCGGTTGCCGCTAGCTTTTGCGCCTGGGCAACAGTCACCGTGGCAAGCACGGCTGCGACGGCGGCAAGCGCCCGCGCACTCATCGATAGCGTCGCGACGCCGAGTCCAACGAGTACGACGGCGAGGGCCGGGTCCGCTGCTGCCTCACCGCAGACGCCAACCGGCTTGGCCGTGCCGCTTTCGCCGCTGACCTGCGCGGCGCCGTCGGCCGTTAGCTTGACCAGCTGCAGTACTGCAGGCTGCCAGGGATCGTTCAGGGTGGCGAGCGGCCCGAGCTGACGGTCCGCTGCCATGGCGTACTGGGTGAGGTCATTGGTGCCGAGCGAGGCGAAGCTGACTTCGCGCAAAACTGTGGCCGCGGTCAGTGCTGCCGACGGGACTTCCACCATGACACCCGGGGTCTTGAGCCCGGCAGCGGCGCAAAGTGTGGCGAACC
This sequence comes from Paenarthrobacter sp. 10L420, assembly GCF_056395385.1. Classification (NCBI taxonomy): domain Bacteria; kingdom Bacillati; phylum Actinomycetota; class Actinomycetes; order Micrococcales; family Micrococcaceae; genus Paenarthrobacter; species Paenarthrobacter sp. 10L420. Next base: position 116,277 of record NZ_JBFTJK010000008.1, read on the forward strand.
GCGCGGCCTCGTCCGCCGTCGAGATCATGGGTGCCATGACCCAGACCTCAGCGTTGTTGGCTGCTTCGGCGGCGGCGATGGCTTCGAGCTGCCGTTCGAGGACGCCGGGGGACGTGAGGTCCGTGCGGTATCCGCGGACACCGAGCGCAGGGTTCGGTTCGTCGGCGTTGGTGAGGAACGGCAGCGGCTTGTCCGCGCCAGCATCCAATGTCCGGACCACAACCTTCTTACCCGGGAAGGCTGCGAAGACCGCTCCATAGGCGGCGATCTGTTCCTCCACAGTGGGTTCGTCGTCGCGATCCAGGAAGCAGAATTCCGTCCGCAGAAGTCCAACGCCTTCGGCGCCGGCGTCGGCCGCTTTGACCGCGTCCGCACCAGTGCCAACGTTTGCCAACAACGGCACCCGGAAACCGTCGGCCATGGTGTTGTTCCCGCTGAAGGCCGCCAGCGTGGAAGCCTGGGTGGCCCACGCCTTGGCAGCCAACCGCAGGTCTTCCCCGGGCTCAGCAGTGATGGTGCCCGCGGCGCCGTCCACATATACCTCGGTGCCGTCCGCGATCTCATCCACGCCCAGGGCGGCTACGACGGCGGGCAGGCCGAGAGCACGGGCAAGGATGGCTGTGTGCGACTGCGGTCCGCCGCTGGAGGTAATAAGCGCGACTACCTTGGATGGGTCCAGCGTGGCAGTGTCAGCAGGCGCCAGGTCCTCCGCCGCCAGGATGAATGGGACATCGGAGGCCGGGATTCCCGGTGCCGGCAGGCCCCGAAGCTCAGACACGATTCGTGCCCGGACGTCGAGGACATCCGCCACGCGCTCGGCCATGTACCCGCCAAGGCCCTTGAGCGTCTCAGCCACCGTTCCGCCAGCTTCCCAGATCGCACGTTCAGCAGTCCGTGCACCGCCTGGAGCCTCGGGAGACAACAGCTTGATGGCCGATTTCACCAGCATGGGGTCGGCGGCCATCAAAGCCGTTGCTTCCAGGACTTCCTTGCCTTCTCCGTTGGCCGTAGCCGCGCGGGCCCTCAGTTCCGCCTGAACCGCCTTGGCAGCGTCCTTGATGCGCTGCCCCTGCGATTCAACCGTCACGTCGGCAGGAATGTTGACTGTCCCGTGCATCTGCGATGCGGGTTCCTGGACCGGTTTGGGCATTTGCTTTACCGGTGCCAGGACGCGCCCGGGAGCTACGCCTACGCCTGAGAAGGTCTGCATGTATCTGGTCCTCTGGTTGCTTAGGTGCTGTTGGGCTGACGGAGTATCTGCTGGCGCTTACACGCCTGCTGGGACGGGAACTGCCTCGGCCTCAACCGGCTTGCGGACAGCCCAGCGCTTGAGGGCAATCACCAGGAGGGCGGTGATGACCACACCGACAGCGATCGACAGGAAGAACAACAGGAAGTTGTCGATTGCGAAGAACACGAAGATGCCACCGTGCGGAGCCTTGGACGTGACCGCAAATGCCATGGACAGTGCACCGGTTACGGCGCCGCCCACCATGCTGGCAGGGATGACACGGAGCGGGTCAGCAGCTGCGAACGGGATAGCGCCCTCGGAGATGAACGATGCACCCAGAAGCCAGGCGGCCTTTCCGTTTTCACGCTCAGCCAAGGAGAACAGCTTCTTGTCCAGCACAGTAGCCAAGGCCATGGCGAGCGGCGGAACCATGCCCGCTGCCATCACTGCGGCCATGATCTGCCACGGTGCCTGGTTTGCCACAGTTGCCGTGCCGAGGCCGGCAACAGCGAATGAGTAGGCAACCTTGTTGACAGGGCCACCGAGGTCGAAGCACATCATGAGGCCGAGGATGATGCCGAGGAGGATGGCGCCAGCGCCGGTCAGGCCCGAAAGGCCGGTGTTGAGTGCCTTGGTCAGTGCCACGATCGGCGCGCCGAGGATGAGGAACATGAGGCCGGAGGCCACCAGGGAGGCGAGCAACGGAATAATGACCACAGGCATCAGGCCACGCAGCCAGCGGGGAACATCGAGCTTGCCGATCTGGAAGGCGATGTAGCCGGCCAGCAAACCACCAACAATGGCCCCGAGGAAGCCTGCGCCCATGAACCCGGAGACAGCGCCGGCAACAAAACCGGGGGCAATACCGGGACGGTCAGCGATGGCGTAGGCGATGTAGCCGGCCAGCGCGGGAACCAGGAATCCGAGGGACAGTGCGCCGATCTTGAACAGCACAGCACCGATATAGGCGCCCAGCGGACCCCAGGCGTTGTTCGGGAACTCGGTGGGCAGGTTGAAGATGTTGTTCTCAACCAGCATCTTGTCAGCGAAGCCCGTGATTTCGTAGCCGCCAAGCAGGAATCCGATGGCAATCAGCAGGCCGCCACCGGCGACGAAGGGGATCATGTACGAAACACCCGTGAGGAGTGCGCGCTTCAGCTTCTGGCCGATGTGCTCGCCCTTTTCCTCTGCAGCACGCTCTGCCTGCTCTTCAGCACCAAAGTGCGGGACACGGCGGGCGTGCGGGTCATCCGCAGCGGCCAACGCTTCCTGGACCATCTTGGTGGGCTCATCGATGCCGCGCTTGACCGGAGCGTTGATGACCGGCTTCCCGGCGAAGCGCTCCTTGCCACGGACGTCGACGTCGACAGCGAAAATCACGGCGTCAGCAGCGGCAATGATGGCCGGATCCAGCGGCTTGGCGCCGGAAGAACCCTGGGTCTCAACCTGGAGGTCCACGCCCATTTCCTGGGCGGCGGCAACGAGCGAGTCAGCTGCCATGTAAGTGTGGGCGATGCCCGTGGGGCACGCTGTCACGGCGACGATGCGCTTGGGTGCTGAGGTAGCGGCCGCTTCGCCGGCAATGGGGCTCGTGCCCGCTTCGCGATGCCCAACCACTCCGCGACCCCCATTCCCGGCTCCGCTGGTGCTCGGAGCGTCACCGATAGCGCCGTCCACGAGGTCCACTATTTCTTGAGGGGAAGAAGCGGCGCGGAGCGCTGCCGTGAAGTCCTTCTTGATGAGGGAGCGGGCCAGCTTGGAGAGCAGTTTCAGGTGCTCCTGGTCAGCGCCGTCCGGGGCAGCAATGAAGAAGATGAGGTCCGCCGGGCCGTCCTTGGCGCCGAAGTCCACCTTGTGGGACAGGCGGGCCATGGCGAGGGCGGGCTCTGTGACTGCGGCCGAGCGGCAGTGTGGAATGGCGATGCCGCCGGGCACGCCGGTTGCGGTCTTCTGCTCGCGGGCGAAGGCATCCGTGAAGAGCCCTTCAACCTCGGAAGCACGGCCGGCGGCGGCGACTTTGCCAGCCAGGACGCGGATGACGTCGGCAGGGGAGTCGCCCAGGTTCTGGTCGAGGATGACCAATTGGGGTGTGATCAGCTGGGTCACTGTTAGTCCTTCTGGAGGGCCGTGATGGTTACGGCGTTGGGGGTTGTCTGGTGGACTGCAGGGACAGTGGAGCCCGGCAGCGAAGCAGCAGCGGCACCATGTGCCACGGCCTGACGAAGGCAGTCCTGGGCGGAACCGCCTTGGGTAGCAGCCAGCAAGTAGCCGGCCAGTGCAGAATCGCCGGCACCCACCGTGCTGACGGCCTGGATGGGGGGATGCGTGGCGAGCCACGCCCCATCAGCCGTCACCAGGATTGCGCCCTTGGATCCGAGTGTTGCCAGAACGGCGCCCACACCGCTTTCGACGACGGCGGCAGCAGCTTGGGCGGCTTTTGCCGGGTCTGCTTCCAGTTCGTCAGCGGTTGAGACGATGGTGAAACCGGCAGCGGCTGCGAGCTCTGCGAGCTCTTCCGCGTTGGGCTTGAGGAGATCGGGTTTTCCTGCGGCATCGCCTTTCAAAGCTGCCGCAAGCGGAGCCCCGGAGGAGTCGATGGCGATGCCGGGAATGGCCGCTCCATCCGCGTTCGACCGGAGCCGACGAGCGATTGTGGCGTAGAAATCCGCGGGCACTCCTGGTGGGAGCGAGCCTGCGAGAACCACCCAGCTGGCGCCACGGGAGCGCTCCAGCAGCAGCCCGATCAGGGCTTCCTGCTGTTCATCGCTCAGCTCCGGTCCGGGTTCGTTGATCTTGGTGGTGACGCCATCCGGTTCGGTGAGGGTGACGTTGCTGCGTAGCGCCTGACCGATGGGCAGCGCAGCGAACGGCACGCCGGCGTCGTGCAGTCCGGAAAGGACCGGATCCGAGTCGGCGCCCGGAAGGACGGCCAGTGTTTCGAGGCCGGAAGCCACCAGGGCGCGGGAAACGTTGACGCCCTTTCCCCCGGACTCCTGGTGGACGGCGACAGCGCGCTGTACCTCGCCGCGGGCCAGTGGTGCGGGAAGCTCCACTGTGCGATCCAGGCTTGGGTTGGCCGTCAGTGTGACGATCATGCGATCACCACGTCAACGCCGGCTTCGGCCAGGGCCGCGGCGAGTTCAGCGGAGGGTTCACTGTCTGTAATCAAAGTGTCAACATCCTTCAGGGTGGCGAACTGGACCAATGTCTCGGCGTCCAGCTTGGAAGAATCGGCCAGTGCCACAACGCGGCGGGCTGACTTGACGAAGGCGGCTTTTACCGCAGCTTCTTCAGGATCGGGCGTGCTGAGCCCGAAGACGGAGTGGATGCCGTTTGCGCCGACGAAGGCGATATCCGGACGGAGTTTGTAGGCGGCCTCCACCGTGGACTGTCCGACGGCGGCCTGGGTCAGTCCGCGGACCCGGCCACCCAGGATTTGGAGGGCGATACCGACTGTGGAGGAGAGCTTGCCGGCGATGGGAATGGCGTGGGTGATGACCACGAGCTCTTCGTTGCCGTTGGCTGCAGGCGTGCGCTGGGCGAGCAGGTCTGCGAGGGTCTCCGTTGTGGAACCTGCGTCCAGCAGGATGCTGCCGGTGGTGAGCTCGGGTATCAGGGCAAGTGCCGCAGCGGCGATGCGGTGTTTCTCGGATTGGCGCTGGATGGCGCGCTCCAGGATGCTTTCCTCGCGGGTGCTCAAGCGGTCCGAAGGGACGGCCCCACCATGAACGCGGCGCAGGCTCCCCGAAACTTCGAGAGCCGCGAGATCCCGGCGGATGGTCTCAGTGGTGATGCTGAAACGGTCGGCGAGGTCAGTGACGCTCACCCGTCCGCGCTCGGCGACGAGTGCGGAGATCAGTTGTTGGCGCTCTTCAGCGAACACTTACCCTCCATTGCGGTAAAGCCATTTGTCAGTGCAGCCACATCAGGTGACTGCTGTCACAACGATGTGGAATTGCTTGACTCTATCTTTGTTTATGTTGGTAAGTCAATAGAAACCAACATAAACAAAGATCGCACTGGTGGGATGCTCCGCTGATGGGTAGCTTTTGTGCACGCCAAAGGGCATGCCGCACTCCCTGTAGTGCGACATGCCCTTCCATCGGATCCTGACTGGGATCCGGTCTATAGGGTTGGAAACCCTCTAAAGAGGGGGTTGTCCAGGTGGTTGTCCGGGACCGGGGGGTGCCGGTGGTGACGGCACCGTGGGCCCGGGAGTGGGTTCAGGGACCGGGGGAGGCCCCGGCTCCGGCAGGGGAACGGGCTCGGGTGTTGGCCCAGGCTCCCGGGTGGGGTCGGGATGCGAAGGGTCCGGCGGGAATTCACTCAAGGTCAAGCGCTCCGTACGTGGGGAGCACGCCGATGAAGCTCGCGCGTGACACTTGGGGAGTACCTGCTGGTGTCCCACCCGGAGGCGAGGTAGTCGATGGGAAGATTGTCCGGGTCCGGTGGATCCGGAAGCTTGTGCTTTCTGGCCGGCCTGTGATCAGAATCGGTAACTGGAGACTCGTCCCTCTTTGATTCGGTCTGCATGTTTTCCCTCCCTGTGCGTTTGCCTCTGTCAAAACTGGTTTCGTTGCTCATGGCGTTTGGTCACCATATCTAGTCCGGGATTTCCATGTGGAAGCCACAGGGGCAGCCGAGGACCCGCGTGTTGATGGTGACCTCGTACATGCGTAGTTGGCCGCCGGGCTTCAGGACAAGCGGGGCCTGGATCCGCCGTAGCTCGCAACTACTGGTCCTCATGGGTTCCCCGCAATGCAAATACTGGCCACCAAATTGCAATATGCCTTGGGAAACCCCGGGGCGGTTCAGGACGACGGCCACCCTTTGGACGCTGGCGGTCTGGTCGTAGGAGTAATTGCAGGCGCGGCATTCGTAGGCAACGTCCACCGTGTTGGGGGCGGGAGGGTAGTGGGATTGGATCGAATCCACCACCAGATGCTGGTCGGAATTGCAGCGCGTACACCATAGGGGCTCGTCTGGTTGGTGGGCTTCGTCCGGAACTCTGGACGCGGGCTGTGCCGACATGGGATTCACCTCTGCATTGTTAATGCGGGTGCCCGTCTGCATGAGCTGTAAAACCTGTCCGGCAATGCGGACTCTAGCTAGATTGTGCACATAGGTGCACGGCAGATGCAAGGATTCTGCCGCTTGTTCTTCAAGGGGTAACGAGTTGGGTCCGGACGATCGTAAACTGAATCATGGACGAAATGCACGTTGATTTCGCGGTGCCGGACGATGTCCCAGCCCCGCCGGATAGTGTCCCATCACTCGACGATGTTTCGGTGCCTGAACAGCTTCAGGACCTGGTGATCGACAGCGATGATGTGTCGGGATTCCTGCATGATCTTGCCGTCTTCTCCGCGGCCTCCGTTTCTGAAGCCGTGGGCCTGGATGTCCTGTGCGGGATCACCTTGAGCAGGCGACGCCGCACTGCCACTGTGGCAGGGAGTACCCACGAAGCTAGGCTGATCGATGAAGTTCAGCAAGCTTACGGTGACGGCCCGTGCCTGGAGGCTATGCGAAGCCACGGCACAGTGCATGTTCCCGATACTTCCACCGAGGAAAGGTGGTCCGACTACTGCACTGTCATCGCCGAACGCGGACACCTTTCGGCACTGTGCGTCCCGCTGGAGTTGGATGAGGGAGCTACGGCGGCCCTGAACTTCTTCGCGCCGAAAGCCCATGTCTACGACGATGAGACCATCCGGAATTGTGAGTTGTACGCCAGCCAGGCCGAACGGTCACTGAGGTTGGCCGTGAGGATTGGCATCAAGCAGCAGCACGCCGATGATCTTCAGCTTGCAATGCAGTCGAGGACTGTGATTGATCTGGCATGCGGCATCATCATGGGCCAAAACCGATGTAGCCAGGATGAGGCGTTCAGGATCCTCACCAAGGCGTCCAATGGCCGCAACCAAAAACTCAGGGATGTGGCTGAGCAGCTCATCAAGGCTGTGGCGGACGAAGCGCCCGTGGCCCACTTTGAGCCCTAGGGCGGCAGTCCCTAAAGGCCCCGCCCCACCTTGCATACTTGTGACGCCCGCCACTAATGAACTACATTCATAGGTGGGTTAAGCAGATAGCCCTTGGAGACTCATGACTTGGAGCCATCCAAGATGGTCCAAGAACTGCACCTGAAGCTGTGGCCACTATCGGCCGGCTCGCCGCGTGCATCCATGCAGGCCTCCTCGAGGAGCAATCAGCTTCTCCCGACGCGATGCGATATGTCGTCGGAACCACCTCACGGTGGATACGTGCATAAAAGGAGAATGGCAATGACGCTTGGATCCCCTATTCCCGCCCCGAAACCTGCGCTTGGGGCGAAACCCGCAACTTTTGACACCGCCACCCGGCCTTGGTGCACAGTTTGCGATACTGATTCGTACATTTTCGTTGAAACCGTTGTAGAAGCAGAGCCGAACCAGTCCGAAATCGTTGAAGTCAGCTACACCTGCAGTGAGTGCGATACGTTTTACGCCCACCCCGTGCCCTTGGCCGAACTCGTGCCGGAGATCCAAACCGAATTCCTGTCTACGTCCGCATCCGGCCTGTGGTTCAGCTGCACGCATTGTGGCGAGCCCATGACCTTGGGACGCCCCTCGGAGAGCATCATCGAGCCACCCAGGAGCACTGACGACCTGGACGGCCCGAGCCTGTTTGAGGTCTACCTGCAAACGCAGGTGCTCCATTGCCGCTGCGGTTTCCAGATGGAGGTTCCGCGCCACGTCGGATAACCGCGGACTCTAATTTCATTACTGCGGGGAGGGTAGCTATGCGTACGTTTGGCGTCGAAGAAGAGTTGCTGATCGCAGATCCCGTTGACGGGATGCCGCTTCCGCTTGCTGCGGGCATCCTGGACATAGCTGCCCAACCCCACATGAACACGGCAAGCTATCCGGAAGCCGGTGATTCCCTCAAGTCCGAGTTCAAACAGGAACAGATTGAGGTGAATTCCCGGCCATGCCGGACGGCAGCGGAGCTTCGCGATGAGATCCGCCTCGGGCGGGCGTTGGCAGACTCGGCCGCGCGGACAGTGGGGGCCCGGGTAGCCGCCCTGGCCACGCCCCCGGAGTTCCACGCGACGCCCACTTTGGGCAACCAACGGTACGCAACCATGGGTACCGAGTTCGGCCTCATTTCGCGCGAGCAACTCACGTGCGGATTCCACGTCCACGTGGCGATCGAATCGCCGGATGAAGGCGTGGGCGTCCTGGACAGGATGCGCCAATGGCTCCCGGTGCTCCTTGCTTTGAGTGCGAACTCCCCGTTTTGGATGGGCGCCGACACAGGCTTTGCCAGTTATCGGACCCAAATTTGGAACAGGTGGCCCACTGCCGGACCTATGGATGTCTTCGGCTCGGCAGAAGGCTACCGCTCGGTGCTCGCGAACCTCCTGGGCACGGGCGTCCCCTTGGATGAGGGCATGATCTACTTCGATGCCCGTCTTTCCAGAGGCCATCCCACCGTTGAACTCCGCATCGCGGACGTCTGCCTTTACGCCGAAGATGCCCTCACCATCGCGGTGATTGCCCGGGCTTTGGTGGAGACTGCGGCGACACAATGGCGGAAAGGGGAGCCGCCGTCGGACGCTTTGACCAGCCTGTTGCGCATGGCCAACTGGCGGTCCAGCCGCTTTGGTGTCAACGATCAACTGATTCATCCGATGGACCAGCGGCCCTATCCTGCCGCGGATGTGGCAGGGGCCTTGCTGCGACACGTGCGCGGGGCGCTGACGAAATCCGGGGACCTGGCACTCGCACGGTCGGGTGTGGCGAAGATCCTTCGCCGCGGCACGGGTGAACGTCTGCAGCGCCAGGCCTACGGCCGGCGGCTTCGGCTGTCCGACGTCGTTTCTGCCGCTATCGCCTCGACGCATGAGTACGGCGAACGCTCAAGCGCTGGGCTGGTGAGGCATTAACTCAGGACTGACGTACTGCGGAAAGCACGACGGCGACAGGTCCCGTAAGTCTACGGCTGGCCTGTCGCCGTCGTACTTATGCTTGGGCCTTAGCCCTGATTGATGCGGATCATGTTGCCGGACGGATCGCGGAAGGCGCAGTCGCGGGGACCCCAGGGCTGAACAATCGGCTCCTGGAGGACTTCGGCGCCGGAAGCGCGCAGCTTTTCAAACGTGGCGTCGAGATCGTCCGTGTTGAACACGAGCATGGGCATGACGCCCTTGGTGAGCAGCTCCTGAATGGCGTCGCCATCAGCCTGCGAGCGGCCGGCGTGCGGAGGGGACAGAACGAGTTCGAGGTCGGGCTGGGCCTCGCTGCCGAGGGTAACCCAGCGCTGGCCGTCCGAGCCGACGTCGTTCCGGACTTCCAGGCCGAGGGCGTCGCGGTAGAAGGCGAGCGACTCATCGACATCGTTAACGGTGACGTGTGCGTACTTCAATGAAATGTTCATGTCTCACACGCTATTGCAGCTGTGAGGCGGGCGCTTCTTCAATCCTGCTCAGGTTCTTATTGCCGTTTCTTTCAGGGCGCGTTTGCTGCTTCGCGATGCAGGTGGGCATCGCCTTCACGGCATGGTGCTCGCGTGAGCGGTATTCACTGGGCGTCATGCCGACGATCTCCGTGAAGCGTGAACTGAAGGAACCCAGGGATGTACAGCCCACCTCCATGCAAGCATCAGTAACGCTGGTTCCGGTCCGCAGCAGGGCCATGGCCCGTTCGATGCGCCGGGTCATGAGGTAGTTGTAGGGCGATTCACCGTACGCGGCCTTGAACTGGCGGGAGAAATGCGCGGGGGACATGAGGGCGCCGGCTGCCATCGTGGGGACATCCAAGGGCCGCGCGTACTCGCGATCGATGAAATCGCGGGCGCGCCGCAGATGGGCCAGGTTGGCCAGTTCCTGCGGTGTCATGGGGCCAGTCTACTAGGCTCGTCCCATGGATTCAGTGGTCTGGTCGAAGCCCGAAAACCAGCGCAGGGGCACCCCATTGCTGGTGATGATGCACGGCTACGGCACCAGCGAGCAGCGCATGGTGGACTTGTTTCCGTATCTTCCAGCGGAATTCACCTGTGCCGCCCTTCGCGGCCCGAAGGAAATCGGCGACCACTACGGCTGGTTCCTCCTGGACTACTTCCTGACGAACGACTTCGCCGATGTCATCACCTCCACCAACTCCGTCTTCAACTGGATCAACACCGTGAAGGAGAACCACAGCAGCGTCAGCCTGCTGGGCTACTCGCAGGGAATGGCCATGGCCAGCACGCTCCTGCGGCTGCGACCACACGCCTTCAAGGCAACGGTTGGTTTGTCCGGCTTTGTCCTGGACAACGACCTCCTGGCGCTCAGCGAATCCTTTGAATCGCCTCCGCCCTTCTTTTGGGGTCGGGACAAGGCGGACCCGGTGATCAACGAAGACGCTATCGCCCACACTCAAGAGTGGCTGGAAGCGAATGTAGCCCTGACCGCGCGTACTTACCCGGGAATGGGGCACAGGATCGAGCCCCCGGAGCTGGTGGATGTCAGCGCCTTCCTCAGGTACTACGTGTTAAACGGGCACTGACGGTGTTCAACGGGCGCTGAGGCACTGCCACAGGCTCCGGATTAGACGGCATCAGCCCGTCAGAATCAACCTTCCCGTGAGATTCGCGTCACAAATTCGCATTCGGCCACACACTATTGAATGACAAAATTGTAAGCGCTTACACTTTTGGCTTGCGGCCGTCCCAATGTGGAGTCATCCCGGGGCGCAGTGCCGTTCTCCCAACGTGTCATCGAGTATGGAAAGGGTTGAGGCCGTGTTGCATGGTTAGGACTCACAGGGTGACGATCCAGGACGTTGCAGTCCTCTCCGGATTGTCCATTTGTACGGTGTCCAGGGCTTTGAGGAACCTCCCCAACGTTTCCGAAAAGGCTCAACGGCAAGTGGCGGAAGCCGCGAACAAGCTGGGCTACAAAGCCTCGGCTGCAGCATCAAGACTGGCCGGTGGCAGCACGGGCTCCGTAGCCATCATCGCCCCCACCGCCACAGCGTGGTTCTTCGCACAGGCCGTGGAAGCAGCAGAAGAAGTCTTCGGCGACAGCGGCTACGACACCGTCCTGATTAGCCTTCGCAACAAGACCAGCGTCCGGAAGCAGATCTTCGGCGATCTTGAACGGCTGGCGCAAAGGGTGGACGGGCTGCTGCTGCTCAATGTTGACCTCGACCCGGAGGAAGTGGGAGCTTTGGAAGCTTCCGGACTGGCAGTCGCCAGCGTGGGCATGCGGAATGTTCCGTGGGACAATGTTGGTATCGATGACGAGCACGCAGCTTGGCAGGCCACCCAACACCTGCTGGGGCTGGGCCATTGGGACTTGGCCGTTCTTTCGAGCAATGAACACTCCGTTGCCACTGAGACCCCACGGTTCCACGGCTTCAGGCGTGCACTGGATGAACACCACCTCACCGTCCACCCGGACCTTGTGGTGGCTGCTGGGCCAAGCATCGACGACGGCCGCCGGGCAATGACCGAACTCATCACCCGCGGCGCACGGCCCACTGCAGTGTTCGCCCATTGTGATGAAGCAGCGTTCGGCGCGCTGATGGCGTTGCGGGAGCACGGCTTGTCCGTGCCCAAAAACGTGTCCGTGATCGGAATCGATGACCATCCCATGAGCTGGTTCCTCGGACTGAGCACTGTGGCGCAACCCGTTGCCGACCAAGGTGCCTTTGCCGCGAACCTGCTGTGCGAACGACTTTTGAATACAGATCCCCCCAACCCACCCTCCACTCATCTGCTCGATACCAAGCTCATCGAACGCAAAACCACGCGCCACAAGCGCTGAACGGACCTATGCACATGACTGATCTTCGTAATGCCTGGACTGGCGCTTCGGCGCTCTTGTTCGACCTCGACGGCGTGCTGACGCCCACTGCCGTGGTGCACGAGCAGGCCTGGCAGGAGCTGTTCGACTCCTACCTCGCCGGGGCCGGCCACCCGCAGGGCTACCAGGAAAGCGACTACTTCGATCACATCGACGGCAAGCCACGCTTCGATGGCGTCCGGGACTTCCTGACCTCGCGCGGAATCACACTGCCGGAAGGGCCCCTGGATGACGCCCCCACGAACGAAACCGTGCAGGGCCTGGGGAACCGCAAGAACGCAATCTTCAACGAGATCGTGGACACCCGCGGCGTCGAGCCTTTCGCCGGCTCGGTCAAGTTCATCAATGCCGCGCTGGAGCTGGGACTAAAGGTCGCCGTCGTGTCCTCCTCACGAAACGCGCCCGCGGTACTGAAGGCAGCCGGACTCGACCACCACTTCACGGTGGTCGTCGATGGTCAGGTAGCGGCCGCCGTCGGACTTCCCGGCAAGCCGGATCCGGCCACGTTTACTTACGCGGCGTCCCTGCTGGACGTCCCCACCCAGGAATGCATCGTGGTGGAAGACGCCGTTTCCGGCGTGCAGGCCGGCAGCGCCGGCAACTTCCAGGCCGTCATCGGCGTGGACCGCGGCGCTGGCCGCCAAACACTGCTCGACGCCGGCGCCACGCTGGTGGTCGACGACCTCAACGATCTTCTCTGACCCTACTTTTCGAAGGACCTCTTTAGCCCATGGCACTCATCAGCTCTGATCGGCTGCGCTTTCCCTGCGAGCCTTGGAAGCTCGTGGAAAGTATCCACGTCCCCGGTGACGAGGGAACCCTGGAAACGCTGTTCGCCCTTGGCAACGGCCACCTTGGCGTCCGTGGCGCCCATTCCACGCGTGGCGACGGCGAACTTCCCGGCACGTTCATCAACGGATTCCACGAGATCTGGGACATCAAGCACGCCGAGAATGCGTACGGCTTTGCGCGGACCGGCCAGCGGATTGTGTACGTCCCGGACGCCAATAACTTCACGGTATCAATCGATGGCGAGGCCCTGAGCCTGGCCGAATCCACGGTGCTGGACTATCACCGGAGTGTGGACTTCTCCACAGGTGTCTATGAGGAAACCACCACGTGGGCGTGCCGCTCCGGCGCTACGGTCACTACGGTGGAGCGGCGGGCCGTCGGGTTCGATTCGCGCGGATGTCTTGGCCTGGAACTGTCCGTGAGCGCTGACCGCGACGTGTCCGCGGACATCGTTTCCGGCGTCGTAAACCGGCAGGACCAGCCTGTGGAGGACCACTCTGTCCATGATCCCCGGCGATCCGGCCGGCACGCCGGCCGTGTCCTGCTGCCGCTGCACCTTCAGGGAGCCGATGGCTCCCTGCGCCTGGCGTGGGAGACCTCGGAATCCCGCCAGCGCATCGCGATGGCTGTGGATCACTGGATCTCCGCCGAAGGCCAGCCCTTCGAGACAGTCGTGGCAGAGGACGAGTCCTCCGTCCGCTACGTCCTGGCTATCAGCAGCGGCGAAGCTTTCCGTCTGGAGAAGACGGTCAGCTACGTCGTGGCCGGACGCGCCCTGACTGCCGATGACGACGGCGGCGAGAGTCTGGCCGCAGACGCCGAGGCCAATCTGGTGCCGTTCTCCGAAATCCTCGCGCAGAGCCATGCCCACTACAGCCAGTACTGGACCACCGCGGATGTCGCCATCGGTGGGCAGCCCGAACTCCAGCAGGCCGTGCGGTGGGCACTCTTCCAGCTGGCGCAGGCAACAGCCCGCGCCGGCGTCGCCGGCATTCCGGCGAAGGGCGTGAGCGGCTCCGGGTATGAGGGCCACTACTTCTGGGATCAAGAGGTCTACCTCCTCCCGTACCTGACGTACACCAGCCCCGACGGTGCCCGGAAAGTGCTCGAATCACGGCACGCCATGCTTCCGGATGCGCGTGTTCGCGCCAAGGAACTCAGCGTGGACGGAGCCCTGTTCCCGTGGCGCACCATCAACGGGCTGGAAGCGAGTGCCTACTACGCGGCCGGAACAGCACAGTTCCACATCGCAGCAGCCATCGCATTTGCCGCCAACCGCTACGAATGGGCCAGCGGCGACGCGAGCTTCCGTTCCGACATCGGCGCCGACCTGCTGATTGAGACGGCACGCATGTGGGTCTCCTTGGGCTTCTTCGGCAAGGACGGCCTCTTCCACATCCACGGCGTCACCGGGCCGGATGAGTACACCGCCGTGGTCAACGACAACCTCTACACAAACGTCATGGCCCGGTTTAACCTCCGTGCCGCAGCTGCCTTGGAGCACGAAGGCATCGCTGACACCGAACGATTGGTGTGGCGCCAAGCTGCCGAGCGCATGTCCCTGCCCTACGATCCCCACCTGGAGGTCTTCAGCCAGGACAACGACTTCATGACCTTGGAGCCCTGGGATTGGAATACGCCCAAGTCCAAGTACCCGCTTCTGCTGAACTTCCACCCGTTGGTGATCTACCGGCACCAGGTCCTTAAGCAGGCCGACACCGTGCTGGCCATGTTCCTCCAGTGGCAGGACTTCTCAGCCGAGGAAAAGCAGCGTGCCTTCGACTTCTACGATCCCATTACCACCGGTGACTCCACCCTCTCCGCCTGCGTGCAGGGCATCATGGCCGCCGAAGTCGGGTATGGCGACGTCGCGCTGAAGCACTTCACCGAAGCGTTGTTCATTGACCTGGACAACTCACACGGCAACACGATCGACGGCGTCCACATCGCCTCCACCGGCGGAATTTGGAGCTCGTTGGTCTGCGGTTTTGCCGGAATGCGGGATCAAGGCGAGGTACTGCGCTTCGATCCGCGGCTCCCTGAGGAATGGGAGGGCCTCTCCTTCCGGCTCAAGGTCCGTGGCCGTTTGCTGTCTGTGGAGCTCATGCAAGGATCCATCGCGCTGGCGCTCTTGACAGGTTCGGGCTACAGCGATGAGCAACTGCCCATCCGGGTTCGGGATCACGACGTCACCGTCAGCGCGGACACCATCACGGTGCCGCTGGACACGGTACCCGTCCCGCCGCCGTCGATCTTTCCCAGCGTCTTCCCGACGGCAGGACTGCCTATCGTTCGGGCATAGACCGGCACGTGGACTGGCTTCTCAGTTGGGTTGTCCCTCAGTTGGGCTGTCTCAGTTGGGCGAGGGAAACGTGGACGTGTGGTCCTCAATGAGACCGCTAGCTGCGATTTCCCTCAGCGTGTAGATGGCCTTCGCTGCTGCGCCTTTGTCCCTATAGGTGACGGTGAGCGCGAGTTCGATTCCGTCGTCATCCACGAGGCGGACCCTGCAGTCGCCGCCAGTGGCGTCCACGACTTCGAAATGCCCTGCCATTAAGCGGCACCCGGCTGCATTGCGTCTGCCGTATGCGTGTTGTCCGCCTGTGTGTCGTCCGCTTGCGGATGGCCAGCAGATTGGCGCCGATCCAGCTCGTTGTTGATGAGCTCAAGAAGCGCCTGGGCAGGCTCGGACAAGTGATGGGTATCAGCCGAGCCCAGCTGATCGCAATGGATGAGGACGTGGCGGATGCGTTCGAGTTCGCGGGACGGAACCAAAGGCCAGCGGTGAAACAGTTGCCGTACGGCTATCGCCCCGAGGAGGGCGTCAGGTTTGTTGGGCGCAACATGGTGTCCTGCCGCTCTTCTTCGAGCGACAGCAGCCGCGGAAGATACGCCTCCATGTGCGAGGAGGATCTCGGATTTGAGGGAATTGGGGGCCATGCGGACCTCCCGAAATAGATCGAGGGAAGCCGGCTGCGTGACTTTCAATCCAGCTTACAGAATGTGAGTTATGTCATGTCAATGATTACGTGATCTGCAATAGTGGCAAGATGATCAACCAGCAACAACTCTGGGACGAGGAAGCCGCCACTCAGTACGACACCCCCGGGGAAGGAATGTTCTCCCCAGAGGTGCTCGGCCCCACGGTGGAGGTTCTCTCGGACCTAGCGGGAGACGGTCCCGCCGTCGAGTTTGCCATTGGTACGGGCAGGGTGGCCATCCCCCTCTCGGAGGCGGGCGTCCGGGTCAGCGGCATCGAACTGTCCCACGCGATGATCGCCCGATTACGGGAGAAAGCCGGTGAGGACCGGATTCCAGTGGTTCAGGGGGATATGACGTTGGCGGGGGTGGGCACGAACTTCTCGCTTGCCTTCCTGGTGTTCAACACCATCGCCAATCTGCTGACCCAGGATGAGCAGATCCGGTGCTTCCAGAATGCTGCCCGCCATCTTGCACCAGGCGGCCGCTTCCTCATTGAGCTCTGGGTGCCACAGCTTCGTTCGCTCCCACCCGGACACGGAGGAACTGTTGAAGTGAGCGAGCCCGGGTATCTTCTGGTGGACAGTTATGACGTGCTCCAGCAGCACGTCATCTCGCATCACGTGCGATTCGGCCCCGACCTATCCGACGGGCGGGCCGCACGCATCGATCGGACACCACACCGATACATTTGGCCGAGCGAGCTGGATCTCATGGCGCGGATAGCCGGGTTTGAGCTCGAATCCCGATGGGCCGACTGGGACCGCAGCGAATTCACCGCAGAATCCCGAAGCCACGTATCGGTGTACCGGCTCACGGAAATCTAAGCCCCCGGTTGGGATTGTTAGGCTGGAATGCATGAATCGCCGCCTTGCAACATTGTCCGCCGTGCCCCTCTTTCTCCTCCTCGCCGGCTGCGGCTCCGTGGAGGAAGCTGCCGGGAACGCTGCCAGCGAAGCAGCCTCGAAGGTGGCCGCTGCTGCTGCCGAGGAAGTCAACAAACAAATTTGCGCCGTGGTCCAGGACGGATTGGTGAGTGTTGAGGACAAGCAGGTACTCGGCGGGCTTGTCACTGCTGCCCGAACCGCCGGTGTTCCCGCCGAAATCACGACTCCGCTGAACCAGATTGCCGAAGCAGGCGACGAGGTCCCGGCTGAGTCGGTCCAGGCATTGAAGGAAGCTTGTTCGGCATAGTCCTCGTACCTGGGATCGAGTCGTACCTGGGGATCGAGCCGTACCAGGGACCCAGTCTGGTGTCAGTTCCAACTGCGGTGGTGCAGCACGACGTTCTCCAACAGCATCCCCGCCATGGAAAAGTTGGTAACAGGCGAAGTTGGTAACCACGAAGCTGTTGTGGGTGCTGCTGACTGCAATGGTGAAGGCGGTGGCGGTGACGCTGCTGGGGAGCGAGTGTGGCCCGGCAAGGGTGGGGCTTTGGATTGGTAGGTGTGTCCTGTTGGTGTGCTGACTTCCAGTTCATGTCGGCCGTCGGGGGTTGTTCTGACGTTCCGTCGGGGGTTTTCTTTGGTGTGGTTGCAGGCTTCGCAGAGCCCGGCGCCGTTGGTCAGGCTCGTGGCACCGCCGTTATGCCAGGGAAGCACGTGGTCGATGTGGCGGATGGGCGCGTCGCAGTAGGGGGTGCGGCAGGTGTCGTCCCGGGTTTCGATGAAGCGCCGCATCCCTGGTGGGAAGAGCCGGGCTTTGGAGTCCATGGCCAACAGTTCACCGGAGGCGGGTGCGGTGTAGAGCCGGCGGAGCAAGACCCTAAAGTCATTACCCTCCTTGGGCTCTGCGCTCACCTCAGCCTGCCCCTCGGCTCCGCCTTTCACCCCTGCGTCTGGAGCAGCCTGCCCTCCAGTGAGGAGCGTTCTGGCCCATTGTGCGGGGACGATTCCGTAGCCTTGGAGCCGGGCTGGTTCGCTGTCGCCTTGGAAGAGGGTCCGGTCGGTCATCACGAGCTGCAGATCAATACCGGTGACCCCGCCTAGGGTGCCGGTGAGGCGTTCGACGAGGGTGTCGGCCATGACCTGGCCCCGGTTCCGGGTGTCCCCGCCGGAGCGGGCGGAGTCGGCGTGGCGGGTGAGCGCTGCATACGCGGCGACTCCCTGGGCGACCGGGAGCACCGCGGTGAGGATGGTCATCGTGTCCGGAGCCGGACGGAGGCTGACGTACCGCTCAGAGGCGGCGTGGGCTGCGCGCTGGGTCACGGAGCGGGGGTCCCGACGGTAGGCTGCGGCTCGTGCGGCGGCGATGATGGTTTTGTCTCCGGCGCCGTCGAACGTTCCGGTGTCGGGGGCGAGTTCCTCATCGACGGCGGCCCGGTCCTGGACGGACAGGCAGGCTGTTTCCTTCACGAGCAGCGTGGCCCGCCATTCGTTCAAGTGCCCGGTTTCCAGGGCTGCCATGGTGCGCGGCATTTCCGACACCAGCGCCTTGGCCAGACCGAGGAGCCGGGACCCCTTGTTCGGTGATTCACGCCGGGCCAGGGCGATCTGCGCGCCAACACCCTGGCCCTGCTCAGCGGAGGGGACTCCGGCAGAGGCTTGTTCGCGGCGCTGGGCAAGGTCAAACGCCACCGACGCTCGCGCCTGCACGGCCGCGATCGCTGACTTCACCTCTTCCAAGCCACGGATCTGATCGATCAACTCACTGCTGGCTGAGCCGACCCGGAAAGAGGCAACCCCGGCGAGCAGCTCCTCAGCGTTAGAGCCACGGGAGCCAGGGCCGGCGGAATCGGCGGTCCCAGGTACAGGCTCAGCGGAAGCCACCCCGCCTGCTTGGCACTCCCGATTCCGCTCCATACCCATACTCTTCCAGCAGCCACAGACTTTATTTGCTGGGCAATGTGCCTATGTGGAAAACCCCCGAATGTCTTGTGCAGATCACGCAGACCATGCCATCCTCCGCCATCCAGCACTGTGGATTAGGATCAGATGCTAGGGAAACAAGCTTCACGTTTATCGAAGGATCTGGGGATGGACGCAAACGGCCACGCGAAGGGCTATTGGTACGGCAAGGACCCTGGACAGAAAGCCGTTGCCGTTGACGTCCTGAATGCCCTGCGGGATTATCGTGTCTCGGAACAGGCTATGCGTCGAAGGACGCGTTCGGCCATGGGCATGGGTGAAAAGGACCTCTTGGCCTTGCGCTACCTTTTCGAAGCCGAGGCCGCGGGCAAGGTGATGAAACCAAAGGACCTGGGTGACCGTCTGGGCATCACGTCGGCGTCAATGACCACACTGATCGATCGCCTCGTGGACTCGGGCCACATCCGGCGGGAATCGCATCCCACGGATCGCCGGGCCCTGATTCTGCGGCCTACTCCCGGATCGGATCAGGAAGTCCGGCACACGCTGGGCGGAATGCATCGCCGCATTTTGGACGTTGCCAGCACCCTGGGCCCAGAAGAAGCGCGCGTGGTGATGGACTTCCTGCAGAACATGCGCGAGGCCTTGGACACGATCGACGAAGACCCAACTGATGAAGACCCGAGTGACGAAAAGGACCCGGGACTTACCGCTTCATGAAGTTCGGCTCCTGGATGAGCTGGGCAAATTGCAGTACCAGCCATGGGCTGAAGACAGCAGGAGTCCTCTCCAGGGCTTGTGCAAGGAGCCCCGGCGTCATCCATGCGTAGTCAGCGACTTCGAACGGATTTGGCCTGAGCGGTCCAAGGATCCGGGCAACATAGACCGGACAAATCTCATTCTCGACGATGCCTGAAGGGTCCACAGCGCGGTAACGGAAGCTGGGGAGGACTAGTTCGATCCGCCCGACTTCCGCTCCCAGTTCGTAGCGGGCGCGTCGGAGAACCGCATCCTCAGGGTTCTCGCCGGGAGCTGGATGCCCGCAAAAGCTGTTGGTCCAGACACTTGGCCATGTCTTCTTCTCGGGGGAACGACGCGTAAGGAGGAGCTCGCCGAGGCCGTTGAGCAAGTAGCAGGAAAATGCCAGATGCAGCGGGGTGTCTTGGGTGTGAACCCCGGCCTTGGGGGCTTCGCCGATGGGCCTGCCGGCGTCGTCGAGAAGGACGACCATTTCTGTCGCGTTCACTACACGCCTTCCCTCGGCGCCCTTACTTCAATATTGCTAGATAAGCTAGCTAGAAGCTTAGCATGTGAAGTTAGGCTATCCGAGGCCTATGTTCAGCAGGTCAGAGAACTGCTGGTCGCCCCATAAACGCGGCAGGGCGGCAGCGCCGGACCTGGGCTGGGTAGGGCGTTAGGAATGGCCGCTGATAGTCAGAGTAATGAGCACTATGTTCAGGCCAACGATCAAGGTGGCACTGGTCCAGCCCGCTATCTTCAATGGCTTGGAGTCCACATGGATACCCATGACCTCGCGCTTGCCGGTGAGTCTGATGAGTGGGATCAGCGCGAACGGAATTCCGAAGCTAAGCAGCACTTGGCTCAGCACCAGTGCCAGGGTGGGCTCAACACCTGCTCCCAGGATGATCAACGCTGGAATCAGGGTGATTACACGGCGTGTCAGCAAGGGGATGCGGACCTTCAGGAGGCCACCCATGATGGTGGCACCCGCATAGCAGCCCACCGACGTCGACGCGAGGCCGGAGGCCAGCAAGCCAATCGCGAAGATGATGCCGATTGCCGGCCCAAGTGCCGATGTCACGGCCGCGTGGGCGCCGGCAATCGTGTCCGTTCCCTCAATGCCCCGAAGGCTGGAAGCAGCCAGCAAGAGCATCGAAATGTTCACCACGCCGGCAAGCAATAGGGCGCCAACAACGTCAAAGCGGGTTGCGCGGATCAGCCGCGTCCGCACGGCCGGGTTCTCGGAGAAGCCGTGCCGGTCCCTCGCCAAGGCCGAGTGTAGATAGATCGCGTGTGGCATCACGGTGGCACCGAGCATGCTTGCGGCCAACAGGACCGTATCTGTGCCCTCAAAGCGGGGCAGCAAACCGCCCAGTGCGCTTCCGGCGTCCGGAGGATTGACGAACAAACCGGATACGAACCCGACAGCGATGATTCCCAGCAATACCAGGATCGCGTACTCAAAGGAGCGCTGTCCGCGGCGGGACTGCAGCGCCAACAGCATCATTGATGCAAGGCCAACGATGACGCCACCGGCCAGCAGTGGAAGCCCGAACAAAAGATTGAGCGCAACCGCACCGCCAATCACCTCGGCCATGTCCGTGGCGCCGGCAACGATCTCGGCCTGCACCCAATAAAGGCGCCGCCGCTTGGTTCCAAGCCGTTTGCCGAGAATTTCCGGAAGGCTCAGGCCGGTTGCCAGGCCGAGCTTCGCTGATTGGTACTGCACCAGGACTGCCATGGCGTTGGCTGCCACCAGCACCCACACGAGCAGGTAACCGTAGTTTGCTCCCGCCGTCAGGTTTGCGGCCACGTTGCCGGGATCGACATAGGCGATCGCCGCTACGAATGCAGGGCCGAGCAGGAGTAGCCGCGACCACACCTTTGCCGGTGCGGGTCGTCTTTGCAGGGTGGGGGCGGTCATCGTTTTCATCCTCATCATCGTGGAAGTCTGTTCTGAGGATAACCGAAAGTTAGGCATACCGAAAAGTAGTTTTTAGGCACTCCATTTTCGCCCGATCCAGGTCATGGTTCAACGAGCGGCTTCAGGGCGCATCGTTCAATACAGGAAGATCGGCAACCAACCACGGTTGTGCGCGTGTACCAAAGCCAGGAAGAGAACGAAATCGAAGAGCAGATGCACTGACACCACATACGTGAAGGACTTCGTCAGCTTGAACGTATAGCCCTGCAGCAGTGCGAACGGGAATGTCAGCAGTGGACCCCAGGCCTGATAGCCGATCTCCCATAAGAAGGACGAGAAGACCACAGCTTGCAGGAGGTTGGCCAGCCAGTCGGGGAAGTGTTGGCGGAACAGCGTGAACGTGGTGCAGATGAAGAACAGCTCATCCCAAATGCCCACCGCGTTCACTCCGAGGAAGAGCCGCCAGAAGACGGTGGGATCTGAAGCGTCCGGCCAGTTTTGGTAGACGCCGGTCCCGATCAGGTAGGCCGGCAGGATGAAGTACCCAAGCGCTACGACGCCCACCAGGTACAGCTTGGCGGCGAGCGGCCATGGACGGCCTGTGTTGACCGGAAACTTGATGATCTTTTCGCCGTACAGCAAGCGGGAGACAAGCCACGGAACCAGCACGGCCAAGGCCAGGGCCCCGCCCATGAGCACCATGTGCTCGATGCTCAGATCCGCGTTCAGCGGCACGAGGCTGATCGTGGCCATTCCAGCTGCAACCAACGCGAGATGACGCATCAAGCTGTAGTCGATAAACGCAGCGGTGACAAGACTGGCCGCCAGGAGTGCGTAACCGAGAAAATCGTTTCCCAGGGCGAAAAGCGGCACGCCGGACAGAGAGAGAAGCGCTGCTGGCAAAAGCTTCCAAGTGAGCACGGTCCGGGATTCCGTGGAAGTCGACATCACACCTCAAGCATGTCAGTGCGGGCCGCCGGACGACACGGTTTTCCCACACTGCCTCAGACCCATAACTGGAATGGGCGAATTCTCTGTAAGATTCGTGGCAGGGCCCATGCTTTTCCGGGTCAGGTCATGTCTGGCATAGCCAGCGGGGGACACTCATAAAGGAATATTCAATGGCTCAAGAAGCGGGCTCTTTTCCACCGGGCGGCGGTGCTGACCACACATCAGCGGAGGACGTCGAGGCGCCCCCGTTTGCCCAGGACATGACCATGCGCGAACAGGTAATGGACATCATCGATGCCATCCTCGCTGATTCTGATCCCAAGAGTGAAGGGGCCAGGAACAAACTTCGCCGGCTCGTCGAAGCTCGTCCAGAGGATCCCGAGGGGGCCTTGCTGGAGCACCTGCTGGAAACCCGGAAGACCTCGGCGTCAGAGCCTGCGGTTCCGCTTCTGAAGGAGGTTTCGAGTGTCCACCTTGAGTCCTCCGACGCAGCGCGCACGGTGACTGTTCCTGTCAGTCAGGACGTTCGGGAAGACATCCAGGCAATCCTCGCGGACAAGCTTTTGCTGACAGCCTTCCAGCCTGTCCACGCCCTGCCGGATGGAAACGTAGTCGGCGTCGAGGCGCTGACCCGGTTCGTCGGTGAGGATGGCGCGGGCGCCGACGTATGGTTCCGCGAGGCGGCGGAAGCAGGCTTGGGCACCGAATTGGAGATCGCGGCCCTTCACTGCGCGCTGACTGCCGCCAAGGACGTCCCCAACGACATGTACGTTGCCTTGAACCTCACTCCGGCAACGTCCCGTGACCCGAGAGTGCGGAACTTGCTCGCAGGTGCGTCGCTGGCCCCGGAACGGATCATCGTTGAACTTACCGGCAGTTTGGAAGCAGTTGAAGGTCAAACGCGCGACGACGGACTTGGCCAGCTGCGCTCCCTCGGTTTGCGTGTGGCCGTCAGCGCTTCCGGGGCAGGCTTCGTTTCCATGGACAGGTTAAGCGAGCTGAGCCCGGACATCATCAAACTCGATCGCCACCTGATTGAAGGCATCGAAGGCAGCGAGGGACAACGGATCCGGGCCAGGGCAGTGGTCGAGCTTGCCCGCGAAGTTGGAGCTGCGGTGGTTGCGGAGGGCATCGAAACACCTGCTGAACTGAAGGAAGTCACGGCCTTAAAAGTGACTGCCGCCCAGGGATATTTGCTCGGACGACCCTCTGTTCACCCCCTGGACTGGTCCGCCTGGAGCATTCGCGCGCAAGCCGAGGCCCAGCCGACGGGCTAGTTTCCTAGGTTCCACCTTCACTGTGCGGGTCGGTACCCACGTACGTCCCCGGCGGCATCCCGGCGCCAAAAACAGGCCCGGGATCCGGCCGCTTGGGGTGCCCGTGGTCTTCAGCCAGCCCTTGCGTGAGACGTTGAAGGACCCAGGGAACCAAGTGTTCGCGCGCCCAGACGATATCGTCCGCCCTGGCCTCCCGCCAGCTGCGGGGAGGCAGTGCCTTGGGAATCATCGGCTCCAAGGTGTGCGGGACATTGAGCGTATCGAGCACCATCATGGCGATGGTGTGCTGGCCTAGTGGGGAGAAATGCAGCCGGTCCGGATCCCACATTTGGGGGTTGGTGAGCTGGCGCAGCGCCCAGAGGTCGGCGATCACGGCGTCATGGCGGGCAGCGATGATGCGCATGTTTTCGTTGAAGATGGCTACTTTGCCGCGGGTATGTCCGAGCACCGGGGTCGCACCCCAGTCCGGGCCCGCGAACAGCAGGATTGTTGCGCCGGTGGCGGCCAGAACTTTCACGCCGGCATCCAGCTCCAGTGCGAGTTTGTCTGGATCGCTCCTGTGGAACAGCAGGTCATTTCCCCCGGCGTTGAGCGTGATGAGATCCGGCTTCAGGTCAAGGGCGGGGACCACTTGCTCCTCCAGGATCTGGTGGAGCAGCCGACCCCGCACTGCGAGGTTCGCATAGGCGAAGTCCTCGTGTCCGGCGCCCAGCTCTTCGGCAACCCTGTCAGCCCAACCCCTTAGTCCGCCCGGGCTGCCGGGCTCTGGATCGCCTACCCCTTCGGTGAAAGAATCACCCATGGCCACGTAGCGGCTCCACGGGTGCAGGCGGGTCCCGAATGCGGCAGGACCACCCTGCGCCGGACCATCGGCGCTCGGGGCGTTCATTCCCCCATATTGCGCTCTCCTGCGGCGCAAAGCCATGGGTTTGATGTGTCAACTGGCGCGGAACGGCGCCGGAGATGACGCACGACGGCGGCCCGCACCCATGGCGCGTACCTCGCGGAAGGTGCGTTCCGCCGTCGTTGTTTCAGAAGCGGATGTGGACTGCGAAGCTGTCCTCGGGGTGCCCGGTGTAACGTGAGGCGGCGTTGCGGGTGGCCGCCGGTATATCGATGAAGCTCCGGGCTGTGGTGGTGAGCCCCGGGTAGTCGTCGAATTCCAACGTCAACCGGCCGTCAGCAGCGTGCTTGATGTGCACGGTGATGACCATTTTTGGTATCTCCGGCGGAAGGCCGGCCGTGGTGAGTGAGTAGTAGGGCGTGGTTCTTCCGCGGATATCGGCAGGAACGTTGGCCCGGATGGATCCTTCTTCCTCCAGTTCCGAGAGGCGGGCCTTGACGGTATCTTTGCAAGCTGTGACGCCGTGGGTGATATCTGAAACCTTGCTTGCGCCATTGCGAGCAAGGAAGTTGAGGATTTGGCTTCTGGTGAGTTGGGTTCGGGTCTTGCTCGTGGTTCGGGTGGGGGCTTTGATGGAAGTCGTTGTCATGGCCGTGTCCAAGCGGTCGACTTTTTTGTCATCATTTCCTATGGTCGGGCACCCCGCGGGGCGCAATGAGACGGTGGGGATTCGTCGTTGAACCCGTCCGAATGGTGTGGTGGGCTGTGGTGTTCGATCCGGGGCTTTATGGCGCCGAGACCGGTAGGACAGCTCCAAGTGATCCTTCTACGCCATGAAGGTGCCGCATCATGGCGATCCCTGCATCCTCGGCCGAGCCCTTTTCGATGGCTTCGAAAATGGCCGCGTGCTCAAGTCCGGATTCCTTCCTCCGGTCCACCACCTGGTTCAAGGTGCTGGACTGGTTGGCCATGGCTTCATCGATATCGGAAAGCATCGATGCGAAGACGCCATTGCCGCTGCTGCGGGCGATGATCGCATGGAACTCGGAATTGAGGATGACCCACTGTTCCAGGTCCTCTTCTCCGTCCATGGCCCGCAGGATTTCCCGGAGTGATTCAACATCCTGTTCGCTGCGGTGTTCCGCGGCCAAGCTGGCGGCCGGCACTTCAATGTGAGGCCGTGCCTGCAGGAGTTCGCGCGCCGAGTACTTGCCCAGTTTCAGGTCCTGGCCAACTTTGTCGGCGATGACGAATGTGCCTTTGCCCGTCCGGGTTACGGTCAGGCCCAAGGCGTTTGAGGACTTCAGGGCCTCGCGGACCATCGTCCTGCTGACACCGAATTGCTGCGCCAATGTGGCTTCCGAATCCAGGCGTGAACCTACTGGAAGGCTGCCGTCTTCAATGGCAGCCCTCAGGGTGGCAAGCACCGCCTCGGCGGCACCGACCCTTACGACTTTGGTTTGTCCAGCAGTCCAGCTGTCCAACAGGCTGATCATGGATTGAATATGGCATGGCTCACAGAGTGGGGCAACTTGTTACGCGGGGAGTTGCGCTCCAGGCTAGGGCAGCTTTACAAAGCTGCCAAGGCTCTCCCAGGTTTGCGTCTGGTTGTTGAGGGCCGTTGTCCCGCCGCCGGAGCCTTTGGCCTCTCGAAGGCCATAGTGATATCCGCTTATGGAATATTCGACGACGGTTCCATCGTCTGAAGACTGCGGCGAGAGGAGTGCTATGTATTCTTTGCCCACTTCAATATCGATGTCGTCCGCGATCCTGACTTCCACGTATTTTGTGTCATTGGGCTTCCCGCCGTTATTCAGGCCAAGGATCTTGTCCCTCTGTGCCTGATTGAGGCCGTGCCAGTAATCATCGCGGGTAACGATCCCGCCCGGGCGTGAATAGCTTACTTGCGCGCCCGGCTTGATATCACCCTTATAAACTTCGCGGATCGTCATCCTGCCAATAGTCTGCGGGAAAACATTTTGATTGGAAACCGGACTGAATGTGCGCCCGCCGTCGATAGAATCGACATACACTCGCGCGACAAGTGGATATTTGTTATATCCGTAAAATGGATCCGTCGGATCCCATAGGAAGTCAACATCCGTCCCAGTTTCCTGAATTTGGTCCTTGGGGATGTTGGCATATGCATCATTGGATTCTGCTGATGTGGACGCGCTGGCTTGCTGATTTGACTCATGTTCGCCAAGCTTGGGCGCTTCGGATGCGCAAGAAATGAGTCCAGCCATTAGCGCCAATGCCGTAAATACGAAATGTGGTCTTAGCGCGTTCATTTGGGTGCTTCTTCCGTTTTAGCCGGACAACTATCTGCGATTAGTGTCAAGGGCTGCCGTGGTTGTTGTCAACAGTCGGAGGAAATGCATCTATTTACATAGGCGAGGGCGTTAGCTGCCAATTTACACACGGAAAATATTTGCTGGAAATATGCGACACGTTTTGCTGCCGACATGCACTCTAGCCCGCCACACTCATTAGCCGCTGCATCTGTTCGCCTGCATCGCTCCCGGGCGCCGGTGTGTAGACCACGATGTGGAGATCGGGCCTGTCCGACGGCGAGACCTGGTGGTGCTCCAGCTGCAGCACGCCCACGGCAGGGTGATGGAAAAGCCGTTCACGGGACTCGAAGCCCAAGATGTCGTAGCGGTCCCAGCTTTCCTGGAACTCCGGGCTGTCCTGCTTGAGTCGTTCAATCTGGAACTCAACATCGGGATCGCCCAGCCTTTGCCCGGTCTCTGCCCTGAACTCGGCAAGGAATCTCTTGCTGGTGACGTCCCAATCGGGAAGCAGATCGCGGATGTAGGGGTCGGTGAAGACAAGCCACAGCAGGTTCCTGTCCACGGCGTCGAAGGTACCGATGTTTGGGTACAGCGCCTCATAGGCGCGATTCCACCCAGCGATGCCCCAGTCGGGGGACAGAGCGTAGGAAGGGTTCGGATCCAACGCGTCCAATAGCCGCTGCACGTGGGCGGGGGCGTCGGCGGCAACCGGACGGGCAGGCATGGCGGACGAGTAGCCGCCCAAGGACAGGACGTAGCTCAGACCCGTGTCGGATAAATGCAGCGTGCGGGCTACGGCCTCCAGCACCTGCCGGGAAGGGCTGATATCCCGCCCTTGCTCAAGCCAGGTGTACCAAGTGACGCTGACTCCGGACAGGAACGCGATCTCTTCCCGGCGGAGGCCGCGTTCGCGGCTCCGCCCCACAGGGGGAAGTCCATAGTCGGAGCGGAGGGCTTGGTTTCGGCGGGTCCTGAGGAAGAGTCCCAGTTCCTTGCGCCTCTCATCTTTCACGGACTCAACACTATTACTCTGGTACTTTCACTACTAGTAGCAGTACCGTCTTCCACCCGTCGTAGAACAACAGCAGGATGGTACTTATGCCTGCACTTCGCTCCAGAACAGTCACCCACGGCCGCAACATGGCCGGCGCCCGCGCATTGCTGCGCGCCTCCGGCGTCGCTAGCTCGGACATCGGCAAGCCGATCATTGCCGTGGCCAACTCCTTCACGGAATTCGTCCCCGGCCACACCCACTTAGCCCCCGTGGGCCGGATCGTCTCCGACGCGATCCTCGCCGCCGGGGCTGTGCCGCGCGAATTCAACACCATCGCCGTGGACGACGGCATCGCCATGGGCCACTCCGGGATGCTCTACTCCCTGCCGTCCCGCGACCTGATCGCCGACTCGGTTGAGTACATGGTCAACGCACACTGTGCCGATGCCCTGGTCTGCATCTCCAACTGCGACAAGATCACCCCGGGCATGCTCATGGCCGCGCTGCGGTTGAACATCCCGGTAGTGTTCGTCTCCGGCGGTCCCATGGAGGCCGGCCGCGTGACCCTCACCGACGGCTCGGTGCGCTCCCTGGACCTCGTGAACGCGATCGCCGACGCCGTGGACGAATCCATCTCCGATGAAGACATCAACCTCATCGAAGAGAACGCCTGCCCCACCTGCGGTTCCTGCTCGGGCATGTTCACCGCCAACTCCATGAACTGCCTCGCCGAGGCCATCGGCCTGGCCCTGCCGGGCAACGGCTCCGTGCTCGCGACCCACACAGCCCGCAAGGCGCTGTACGAAAAGGCCGGCGCCACCGTCGTCGATCTCGTAAAGCGCTATTACGACGGCGACGACGACTCCGTACTGCCGCGCTCCATCGCCACCGCCGAGGCCTTTGACAACGCCATGGCCCTGGACATCTCCATGGGCGGTTCCACCAACACCATCCTGCACCTGCTGGCCGCAGCCCAGGAAGCAGGCGTGGACTACGGCCTGGCAGAGATGGACGCCAAGTCCCGCCAGGTGCCCTGCCTGGCCAAGGTGGCCCCGAACGTCGCCGGAGACAAGACCTACTACATGGAGGACGTACACCGCGCCGGTGGCATCCCCGCGCTGCTGGGTGAGCTGAACCGCGGTGGCCTCCTGCACAAGAACGTCCACTCCGTTCACTCCACCGACCTGGACGGCTGGCTGGACGACTGGGATATCCGTGGGGGCAAGGCCACCGAAGAGGCGCAGGCGTTGTGGCACGCGGCACCTGGTGGCGTGCGTTCCTCCACCGCGTTCTCGCAGTCGAACGAGTGGACGTCCCTGGACACCAATGCGGAGGGTGGGTGCATCCGTTCCGTGGAGCACGCCTTCTCCAAGGACGGCGGCCTGGCTGTGCTGCGCGGCAACGTAGCAGTGGACGGCGCCGTGGTGAAGACCGCGGGCGTGGACGAGTCCATCTGGACCTTCGAAGGCCCGGCAGTTGTGTGCGAGTCACAGGACGAAGCCGTGGAAATGATCCTGAACAAGACCATCAAGGAAGGCGACGTGGTGGTCATCCGCTACGAAGGCCCCAGGGGTGGCCCGGGCATGCAGGAAATGCTGTACCCGACGTCGTTCCTCAAGGGGCGCGGCCTGGGCAAGAAGTGCGCCCTCATCACGGACGGCCGCTTCTCCGGGGGAACCTCCGGCTTGTCGATCGGGCACATTTCGCCGGAGGCTGCCTCCGGCGGCGCCATCGCTTTGGTGGAGAATGGCGACATCATCAGCATCGACATTACGCAGCGCTCCCTTCAGCTGCAGGTCTCGGACGAGATTCTCGCCGAACGCCGCGAAAAGCTCGAAGTCAACGGCGGCTACAAGCCGAAGGATCGCGAGCGCCACGTTTCGCCCGCTCTGCGTGCCTACGCTGCCATGGCACTGTCTGCGGACAAGGGAGCCGTGCGCGACGTCTCTTTGGTGGAGAACCTCTAAGGGTCAGTTAGGACTGTTCGGGCGCTTCTTCGTTGGCGATTGCCTCGATCCAATCGATGGCTTCGTCGGGCATCTGCAGTCCCGGACTATCCTCCTCTGCGACCCACCACGAATCAGCCGGTTGTGGTCCGCCGGCCCCCGCGATCTCGGCAACGATTTCCGGGGGCACGGCGGCGCCGTTGTTATTTATCAACCATTCACGGGTCATGGGACTCAACTGCGTCCACCACTGCTGGATGTTCATTGGGACTCCGCCTCCGCATAGCTGTCCAATAGCTTCCGGGCCCGCTCGCCGTCGGCGCCTTCATCTGCCAGCGCGGACCGCATGTCTTCCAGTTTCTTTTCACCGGCAGGGAATGGCGGAAGCAGCGGGATGCCCGGGTCTGTCAGGACCTCCAGGACGGCAGGGCGGTCTACTGAGAACGCGTAATCCCACGCGTCGCCGAGCTTGGCCGGGTCCTCGACGCGGATCCCGGCCAGGCCCAGCAGCTCCCCATAGGCGGCGTAGGGAAAGTCCGGGATTTCCTGGCTGGCGTTGAACCGTGGTTCGGCCTCGTTTTCGCGCTGCTCCCAGGACACCTCAGCAAGGTCGCGGTTGTTGAAAACGCACACCACGAACCGGGGATCGGCCCAGTCGCGCCACCGGTGCGCGACGGTGATCAACTCGGCCACGCCCAGCATCTGCATCCCGCCATCGCCGGCTAGTGCCACGAGAGGCCGGTCCGGGTGGGCCAGCTTTGCAGCCAGACCATAGGGAATTGCGACGCCCATGCTGGCGAGCGTGCCGCTTAGATGGGCCGGGACCCCCGGCGGAAGGGTCAGTTGGCGGGCGTACCAGTAAACGCAACTGCCGACGTCGATACTCAACTGTGCGTTGTCCGGAAGCCTGCCGTTGAGTTCGCGGATCACTAGTTCCGGGTTCACGGGATCGGCGGGTATGCTGGCGCGTTCCTCTGAAAGGTGACGCCAGGCGCGGACCTGGGTTTCGACGTCGGAACGCCACTGGGCGCGTGCGCTTTCGGGCTGGTTGGGCTGCTGATCGAGCCGCATGGTGAGTGCGGCCAGCGTCTCTGCCGCGTCGCCCACCAAACCAACCTCCACTGGGTAGCGGTTGGCGATCTTCCGGCCATCAACGTCGATCTGGACAGCTTTGGCAGTTCCAGGTTTCGGGTAGAACTCGGTCCAGGGATCGTTCGAGCCGATAATCAGCAGGGTGTCGCAGTTGTTCAGGACGTAGGCACTCGCGGAAGTGCCGAGGTGGCCCATGGTGCCGGCAGCGAAAGGCAGCATCTCGTCGACGTGCGGCTTTCCCAGCAGGCTGGTGGTGAGGCCGGCCTGCAGCTTTTCGGCCAGCGCCCGGACCTCGGTGCGGGCACCCCGGGCGCCCTGGCCCACCAGGAACGCTACCCGCTCACCTTTGGAAAGGATCTCGACGGCGGCATCCAGGTCTTCCTCCCGCGGCATCACCCGTGCGGGGTGCCATACAGGGGCGGTGACAACGATTCCGTGCTCATGTTCGAGTTCGGGTGCCTCGGCGGACTGGATGTCGTGGGGGATGATCACGACGCACGGGGACTTCGTCTCCAGCGCCGTACGGAACGCGCGATCCAGGAGCATGGGAACCTGTTCCGGGGAGCTGGCGAGCTGTGCAAATTGTGCGGCAACGTCCTTAAACACTGTCAGCAGGTCGATTTCCTGCATGTAGGCCGAGCCCAGGACTGTGGTGCTTTGCTGGCCAATGATCGCCACCACTGGAACGCCGTCCATCTTGGCGTCGTAGAGCCCGTTGAGCAGGTGGATAGCGCCGGGACCTTGCGTCGAAGTCACCACCCCCACGCCGCCGGTGTACTTTCCGTGTCCGACGGCCATGAAGGCGGCTGCTTCTTCGTGCCTGGCCTGCACGAATTCCACCGCATCCTGAGCTCTGCGGAGCGCGCCCATGAAACCGTTGATGCCGTCCCCGCTGTAGCCGAAAACCCTGTCCACGCCCCACGCCTGAAGGCGTTCCACGATGAGATCCGAAACTGTTCGCTCGGCCATGCCTGAAATTCCTCTCGCTAGGTACTATCGTCAATTGTTGACAATTGCTACGCTTGGTTCATCACCCGAACCCCGGGCCAAGCATCCGCCGAAGCCCCCTTGCGTGAAGGACCTCCCATGAAGAAGCGACGCCCCGCTACCCTGGCTCCAGAGCTCGTTGAAACATCGCGCACAGGGCACCACTGCCCGAAGACCGGATGGTGGTCAGTTGCCGGAGATCCGAGGGCCACGCGTCTCATTACCAAGGGCGAAGTGATGCCTGCCCTGCACGGCACGCCGGCCCTCTGGATCATGCGCGAAACAGTCGGTAGCCAGGGTTCCCGCCCTGCCGCCGATTTGATGGCAACTTCGTAGGCAATCAGCCCTCCTTCCGGAGCCCGGCCTGCTGCACGAGCTCGGTCAACCAGGGCCGGTGTCCTCTGTGGAAGACCATCCCTTCCGGAAGCCCCTGCACGGTGGGAACGGAATCAGCGATATCGATGGTTACCCGGCCGCCACCCATGGGAGCGTTGGTGATATGCAGGTCGCCGTAGGACGCCGGCAGTTGGGGATCCATCCAGAACCCGCCACGTGACACGTGGGCGTCGTACCTCATGAGGCTGGTGACCAGTTGGATGGGCGAAGTTGCTGCCCACGCCTGCGGCGAGCACGCGGTGGGGTACGGTACGGGTTCGCTGTATTGCTCCCTACTGAAGCCACAGAACAGCTCCGGCAGGCGACCCTCGGAGTAGTCGGCCGCTTCGAGCAACGCTGTCGAAATTCGTTGGGCCTCTTCCACGAACCCGTAGCGCATCAGGCCGGCGGCAATCACGGCGTTATCGTGCGGCCACACAGAACCGTTGTGGTAGCTGGCCGGGTTGTAGGCGCCCATGTCGGTTCCGAGTGTGCGTACGCCCCAGCCGCTGAACATCTCCGGAGACATCAGCCGTTCGGCCACCAGTGGCGCCTTGTCCTCGTCCACCAACCCCACCCACAGGCAGTGCCCCATATTCGAGGCACATGCGTCAACCTGCCGTTTCTTGCCGTCCAAAGCGATGGCGTAATAGCCGCGGTCCGGCATCCAGAATTGCTCGTTGAACCGGACCTTTAACTCCGCCGCCCGATCCGCGAGTTCCTGGGCCAAAGGTGCGTCACCGGCGTCGTAGGCTATCCACGCCCGCGCCATGTACGCGTCATAGACGTACGCCTGAACTTCGCAGAGTGCGATTGGCGGCTCCGCCAGACGCCCGTCCGCAAAATTTATGCCGTCCCACGAGTCCTTCCAGCCCTGGTTGATCAGCCCGCGGTCGTTGAGCCGCTGATACTCGACGAATCCATCGCCGTCCCTGTCGCCGTAGTCCCGGATCCAGTCCAGGGCCCTGTCCGCATTGGGCAGCAAGGCCGCGATAGTGTCCTTGGCGAACCCCCACCGGCTGACCGAACCCAGCAACACCACGAACAGCGGAGTGGCATCGATGCTGCCGTAGTAAACGGATTTGCCGCCGAGCGACAGGCCGCTGGAGACGTCCAGCCTCACTTCATGCAGGATCTTCCCGGGCTCTTCCTCGCTGATGGGATCCACCACCTTGCCTTGCCGATCAGCCAGCGTTTGCAGCGTGCCCAGGGCGAGTGACGGATCAACGGGCATGGCCATCTCCGAGGCCCACAGGGAGTCACGGCCAAACAGCGTCATGAACCACGGCGCTCCTGCTGCCACAACCACCCTGTCCGGGTGAGTGGGGTCTTCAATGCGGAGGGCGCCGAGATCGTCATAGCTGCGCCGCAGTGTCCTCTCGATGGAGTGGTTACCCATGTGCAGCACGGGAATTTTGGCCACCCATTCCTGGCGGCGCTGATCGCTGCGGGACAGCTCGCCGACGGCGGGACGCACCACAGGCGCTGCAGGCGCCCCTCCCTCAGTTCCGGGAGCAATGGTGACCACGGTGCTCCAGTGCCCGCGTGGAGGGATAGTGGTCTGATATCTGAGGCCCTCGCGGGTCGCCTCGGCAACATCGGAACTTACGACGACGGACTTCCGCACATCCTGCCACCTGGAGCGGATGGTCAGTGTGTTGTGGTGGTACTCGCGGGACTCCTCCCACTGCCTCTGGACCCGTGCTTCCTTGACTTCGAAAACGTCCGCGAAGTCCGAGCCGACTGCGAATTCGACCAAACATTCCACGGGTTCCATCGAATGGTTGCGGACGGTCACATGCTCCACCATTCCCACGCCTACTTCCCGTAAGCGCTCCACGATCAGCGGCGTATCCGCATACCCGTCGGATCGTGTGACGCGGCCGGCAAAGGCTGCCCTGTAGGGCTCTTTCGTCTGGGCAGTCAGGGGCTCCAGCGATTGGCCGTTGATGGTGAGGACCCAATCGGAGAGGATCCGGGTGTCCTGGAAAAACATGCCGTGGGGATGATCCGGGTGAATATCGCCGTTGGGCAGGGAGATGCAGAAGGACGTGCCTTCCACCAAGGTGACAGTCCCGGCGCCGAGGGGTCCGGCTGCTGTATCTGCATTCCATCCAGCCACTGCATGGCTCCTCTAAGAACCAAGGACGGCCAGTCCCTCTCCCGGGCTCCCGGCTGTCCTGCTACATCGTCACCTCGACGGTACTCTTGCTGGCTTGCCGGGGCTAGCAGGGGGCCGGTGAATATTTTCCGGCATGACGTCTATCGTCGATTGTTGACAATTGCTAGGATGGAAACTGTGCTTTCCAAAGACGGCAGGCACGTTCAAAAGGGCGCAGCCCAGAAGGAGAATCCATGATCAAGGCCACTGTCATGAGCGACGCAACAACGCAGGATCCGGGGGAGCACATCCCTAAAGCAACCACCAGCACGCCGGGCCAGACTGAGGTCTCGTTCCGTTTGTGGGCCCGGGACAACCACAAGACGGGCATCTGGGAGGTCACGCCGGGCGTGTTCAAGAGCACCCGCCCGGGTTATGACGAGATCTGCCAGATCCTCAGTGGCAAGGCGACCATCACTGAAGAAGACGGAACCAGCTTCGACATCGGTCCCGGAACGTTGTTCGTTACTCCGGCAGGATGGACGGGCACCTGGACCATCCACGAGACGCTGCGGAAGATGTGGGTTGTCACGGACGTTCCCACAAGCTAACTGCATACAGGAAGGGCCCGGTTCACGTGAACCGGGCCCTTCCTGTATAGGGACTTTCCTAGGCAGTAATTCCCGCCTAAGCAGTAATTCCCGTTACTTCCGGGCTGGAAGTAAGGTCCTCCACGGCCTTTTGCATATGGCGTTTGATGGCCTGCTGGAGTCCATCGCGGTCCCGGGCCTCAAGGAGGTCAAGGAGCTGCTGGTGCTCCTGCACAAGTGCATCAATGCGGGGATATGCCACCTCCAGGCTCAAAATACACATCCTGGATTCGGCAGCAAGAGTCTCATAAATACGTATGAGCCGCGTGTTTCCAGTGCCTGAAACAAAGGCCGTGTGGAATTGCATGTCGAGGCGGGCAATGGCCTGCCAGTCCGAGGCCGCAACCTGCTTGGCCATGTTCCGGATGATGCCCTTGAGCTCCCGGCAGGTGTCCGCCACCTGCTCTGCGTCCGAGTCCAAAAGCGTGTTTGCCGCGGCCAACTCCACTGCTTCACGGACAGCGTAGATCTCCTTGACATCCTGCGTGGAAAGCTCCAGCACGAAGACACCGCGGTTGCGTTTGCTCACCAGGATGCCTTCCTGGCAAAGCCGTTGCAGAGCCTCGCGAAGCGGACCCCGCGAAGTGCTCAGCTGGCTGGCCAAGGCAGATTCATTGACCTGCTGGCCAGGTCTGAAGGCCCCTTGGACAATGAGCTCACGTAATTGGTCAGCGATCAGCTGGGCCGTGGGCCGGCCTTCCAATACGAACATTCCCTCCGGTGCCGCCATTGACATCCCCTCATTTCATGCTTCGGCAATTTTGAAACTATTAGACCGCTATTGCGGTGTACTTGTACTCCAGGAATTCTTCGATTCCAATTTTTCCGCCCTCGCGTCCGAGCCCGGATTGCTTGACGCCGCCGAACGGTGCCGCGGGGTTGGAAACCAGGCCGGTGTTCAGGCCGACCATTCCGACTTCCAGTTCCGCGGAGAACCGCAGTGCCTTGTCCATGCTCTCTGTGAACACGTACCCCACCAGGCCCCACTCAGTATCGTTTGCCAGGCGGAGAACTTCGTCCTCACTGTCGAACGCGGTGATTGCTGCGACCGGGCCGAAGATTTCCGTGCTCATGAGTGCGGCGTCTGTGGGCACATCCACCAGGACAGTGGGGGTGTAGAAATAGCCGGGGCCATCCGGACGGCTTCCGCCGGTCAGTACGCGTGCTCCCTTGGATACTGCATCTGCAACGAGGCTTTCGACCTTTTCCAGGCCCTTCTGTTCGATGAGGGGCCCGACGTCGGTACCAGCCTTGGCGCCGTTGCCTACCTGCAATTCTGACATCTTCTTGGAGAACTTCTCGCCAAATTCCTCTACCACCGAACGGTGGACGAAGAAGCGGTTTGCTGCCGTGCAAGCCTCGCCCATGTTTCGCATCTTGGCCTTCATGGCACCGTCCACGGCCTTTTCGATGTCTGCATCGGCAAGGACGATGAACGGGGCGTTGCCACCGAGTTCCATCGAAGAGCGCATCACGTTGTCCGCCGCCTGCTTCAGCAGAACCTTGCCCACTTCCGTGGAGCCAGTGAAGCTGATCTTTCGGGCGATGCCACTGTCAGTCCAGGTCCGGACCACCGTGGAGGCGGTGGACGTTGTCACAACATTCAGCACGCCGTCGGGAAGACCGGCCTCCTTGAACAGGGCGACCAAGGCCAGCGACGTCAACGGTGTCAGCTCAGCAGGTTTGAACACCATGGTGCAGCCGGCAGCAACGGCCGGGGCGATCTTGCGGGCGCCCATGGCAAGCGGGAAGTTC
This sequence comes from Paenarthrobacter sp. 10L420, assembly GCF_056395385.1. Taxonomy (NCBI): domain Bacteria; kingdom Bacillati; phylum Actinomycetota; class Actinomycetes; order Micrococcales; family Micrococcaceae; genus Paenarthrobacter; species Paenarthrobacter sp. 10L420. The sequence goes on from NZ_JBFTJK010000008.1 coordinate 152,842, forward strand.
CACGGAGTGACCAGAACCGAGGGACCCACCGGTTCCTTAGTGATGAGGATACGGGTGTTTCCATCCACGGAGCTGGCACTGTCACCGCCAATGCGGACTGCTTCTTCCGAGAACCAGCGGAGCATTTCGGCACCGTACGCCACCTCACCCTTCGCTTCTGCGAGTGGCTTGCCCATCTCCGCAGTCATGATGGCCGCGAGCCGGTCCGTGTTGGCGATGACCAGTTCAAAAGCGCGCCGAAGGATATCGGCCCGCTGGCGCGGAGTGGATTTGCTCCACTCCGCCTGGGCGCGACCCGCTGCCTGAATAGCCAAGGCAGCGTCTTCAGGACCGCCGTCGGCAACGTGGGCAATCACTTCGTTCGTGGCAGGGTTCTCAACGGCGAAGGTGGCTCCACTGGTTGCTTTCTGCCACGTTCCGTCAATGAACAGGTCCGTTGGGATGGTGGTGGGGTCAAAGGAGGTGGTCATGGTCGCTCTTTCAGTGATCAGGGGGACTAGGAGGTGGCCGTCTTGAGCGCCTGGGTGAATTTGGACAGGCCCTGCTGAATTTCATCGCTGCTGACGTTCAGGGCCGGGATGAGGCGAATGACGTTGCCATGCGGACCGCAGGTGAGGAGCAGGAGTTCCTCCTTGATGGCTGCCTGTTGGACGGCGAGGGCAGTTGCCGCGTCCGGGGTGTTGTCGGCGGCGGTGAACTCGACGCCCTGCATCAGGCCGCGGCCACGCACGTTGCCGATTCCCGAGAATTCCGTTTGCAGATTGTCCAGTCCTGCCCGCAGTTCGTCACCGCGCAGCAAGGCGTTCTCCACGAGGTTCTCCCGCTGGATCACACCCAAAGTTGCGACGCCGGCTGCTGCCGCGACTGCGTTTCCGCCATAGGTTCCGCCCTGGGAACCTGGCCATGCCTTGCCCATCAAATCGGCGGACGCGGCGATCGCGGAGATGGGGAAGCCGCTGGCAAGTCCCTTGGCGGTGATCACGACGTCTGGGGAAATTCCGGCCCAGTCATGTCCCCAGAACTTGCCGGTGCGGCCCACTCCGGCCTGGACCTCGTCCAGGATGAGAACGATGCCGTGCTTATCGGCACGTTCACGCAGGCCTTGGAGGAATGCGACAGGCGTGGGGATGTACCCGCCATCACCCAGTACGGGTTCGATGATGAAGCCGGCCGTATCGCTCGGGGCGCTGATGGTCATCAGAAGGTGGTCGAGTTCCTTCAAGGCAAAGTCGACGGCGGTGGCTTCGTCCCAGCCGTACCGGTACCAGTGCGGGAACGGGGCAACGTGCACGCCACCCATGATGGGGGAGAACCCTGAGCGGAACTTGGTTCCTGCGGTGGTCAGGGAGGCGGCCGCTACGGTGCGCCCGTGGAACCCACCCTGGAAGGAGATGATGTTGGGCCGTCCGGTGGCCATGCGGACCAAACGGATGGAGGCCTCTACTGCTTCAGAGCCGGAGGTTGCGTAGAAGACGCTGTCCAAGCCCTGTGGCAGGACGCCACCCAGCAGTTCCGTGAGTTCCAGGAGGGGCTTGTGCATCACGGTGGTGTACTGGGCATGGACAATCTTGCCCACCTGTTCGCGGGCTGCGGCCACCACATCGGGGTGGCAGTGTCCGGTGCTGGTGACGCCGATTCCGGTGGTGAAATCCAGGTACTTCTTGCCGTCTGTGGCGTGGATCCAACTACCGGACGCGTAGTCCACGACCACTGGAGTGGCCTGCTTCAGGATGGGGCTAAGTGTTGCCATGGCTTCATACTTTCTTAGTAACTGTAGATTGTCAACAATACGCGATTCGCGGGTCATTAGCCCGCGAATCGTGTGATGCCTAGTTCTTGAACCTCTGTGGACGGACGAAGTCCAGGCCGTCAAAGCCGCCCTTGCCCAGTGCCTCGCTGGCAGCAATCTGGCCGTAGCCGGAAGCCATCTTGAAGCCGGCTCCGGAGAAACCGGTGGCGGAGTAGATCCGGCCGGACTCAGTGAAGAAGCCCAGAAGGGGCTGCGAATCCGAGGTGAACAGGTCCGGGAAGGCATCCGAACGGACGATGCTGGGGACCAAACCCGGGAAGAATTCGGTAACCGTCTCAGTGGTCTCCGCAATCTCCGCTTCCGTCAGCTCCCTGGGCACTGAGTCTGCAGCCGGGGTTGGTGCCCCGCGGCCATCAAGCGTGGCTTTAACGGTGACGCCGTCCACCGCGGGCGCTCCATACATGGAGCGATCGCCGGAAATCCTGATGAAGACGGGGAACTTCTCCGGCGTGAACTGGGTTGCGTCGCGGGCGACGAACCAGCTCAGGAAAATCCTGCGGGTTTCCGTGTGTGCCTTCAGGTACTCGGGCATGAGCTGCTGGGACCACCCACCGGATGCGATGATCACCCGTTCGAAGGTCCAGGACTGTTCGCCGGAGGTGACGACAACGCCGTCGTTGGTTTCCGTGATGCTGCTGACAGGAGTATTGCTGAGGACGGTTGCCCCGTTTGCCTGTGCCGCTGAAACCGCCGCGGTAACTGCCCGATCCGTGCGAAGTGCGCCGCCGAAGGGATCGTAAACGGCTACGTCATCAGCCCGGAGGTTGTGCTGCGGGTAGCGTTCCGCCATTTCCTCACGAGTGAGGATTTGGTGGCTCGCTCCGTTGATCCGGGTAGTTTCCAGCAGCTTGGGAATGTAGGGTCCGTCAACTGTGCCGATGGAGAGTCCGCCACACCGGGTGAGGATATCCTGTCCCGTTTCTGCTTCGAGCTCGGCCCAGAGATCCCGTGAGCGCTCCAGGATGGGGTAGTAGTCCGGCCTTCCCCTGTAAAGCATCCGGAACAAGCGGGTGTCGCCACCTACCGCACTTCTGCCGTGCCCGGGGGCGTGTGCTTCGAAGCCGACCACGGAATCGGACAACCGTGAGGCCTGCCAGAGTGCCATGCTTCCGATGCTGCCCAGGCCGATGACGGCGAGTTTTCCATCCATCGCTTAGAGCACCTGCTTCAGGAAGGCCTGGGTGCGTGCTTCTTTGGGGTTCTTCAGGATTTCCCGGGCGTCGCCGCGTTCCACCACGTAGCCCTCGTCCATGAAGATCAGGGAATCGGCCACTTCGCGGGCAAAGCCCATCTCGTGGGTGACTACCACCATGGTCATGCCCCTTTTGGCGAGGTCCTGCATGACAGCCAGGACTTCCCCTACCTTTTCGGGGTCAAGGGCACTGGTGGGTTCGTCGAACAGGATGATTTCCGGATCCATGGCCAAAGACCGGGCGATGGCCACGCGTTGCTGCTGCCCGCCGGAAAGTTCGGCCGGGTAGCGGTCGCCGAAAGCGCCGAGGCCCACGCTGGTGAGCAGTTCCTGGGCGCGCTTGGAGGATTCCTTCTTGTCGGCACCTTTGACGAGCACGGGGCCTGACATGACGTTCTCGCGGGCGGTCATGTTCGGGAACAGGTTGAACTGCTGGAAGACCATGCCTACCCGTGTACGTTGCTGGGCAAGCTTCTTGGGGGGCAGCGCGTGGTAAGCGTTGTCGGTCTCGTAGTAGCCGAAATCATCTCCGTTGACTTTCAGGATTCCGGAGTCCACGGTCTCCAGGCCGTTGATGCAGCGCAACAGGGTGGACTTGCCGGAACCGCTGGGTCCGATGATGCAGCAGATTTCACCGCTGGCAATATCGAGGTCGATATCGTGGAGAACGGTCTTGTGCCCAAAGGACTTACGAATTCGGCGGGCTTGGATCGTGCCGTCGTTGCTCATCGTGCGATTCCTTCCGGCGCTGTCAGTTGGACTTTCCTGGCCTTGCGGGGGACCCGGGCGGAGGTATGGGAGTATTTCTGTTCGAGCTTGGACTGCGGGTAGCTCAGCACCAACGTCATTACCAGGTACCAGAGGCTCGCCACGATCAGCAGCGGGATGGTCTCGTAGGTGCGTGCGTAGATGAGCTGGGCGCTCTGGAGAAGTTCCGCAACACCCAGGACGCTGACCAAGGATGTTTCCTTGAACATTCCGATGACCTGGTTACCGGTGGCCGGAATGATCGAGGGCATGGCCTGCGGAATGATGATCTTACGCATCTTCGTAGCGGCGCTCATTCCCAGGGAGTCCGCGGCTTCGATTTGGCCCTTGCCCACCGAGGAGAACCCGCCGCGGATGATTTCTGCCATGTACGCGGCTTCGTTCAACGTCAAGCCGACCAAGGCTGCCGTGATCGGTCCCATGAGTGCATTCGTGTCGATCGCGGTGCCGATGTCGGTAAACGGGATCCCGATGGTCAGGTTCGGGTACAAGGCGGAGATGTTGAACCAGAAGATCAATTGGACCAGGACCGGGGTACCGCGGAACAGGGTGATGAAAACGCCCGCTGTGGCCGCGATCGGTTTGACTTTCGAGGACCTCATGATGGCAATGACCAGGCCCAGGAGGGTGCCCAAGGCCATGCTGGCGACCGTAAGGAAGATGGTGAGCATCAGCCCGCGGAGGATCGATTCGTGGGTGAAGTACTTGGCCACGACATCCCACTTGAAATTGGGGTTGGTGGAGACCGAGAAGAGGATGCCCGCGCCAAGCAGGATGGAAACCACCCAAGCGACGTATTCAAAGGTACTTCTGCGACGAAGACGGGGCTTGAGTGCCGGATCGATTCCGTTCATTGTCGGTTTGCTTCCGTTACTGATGGTTTGCACCATGGGAGCACCTCTCCTAGTTGAGTTTTGCGTCCGTGATGGCACCGGACTCGAGGCCCCAGTTGGCGAGGGACTTCTTGTATTCCGGGCTGTTCAGGACCGACTGGATGGCGGCCTGGAGTGCGGGAGTCAGGGCAGATCCCTTTTTGACGCCGATAGCGGTGAGGTCGCTGGAGCCAACGTTAACCTGCGGTGTCAGGATCGTGAAGGCTTTCGGCTGCTGCTTCTCGGCCCAGGCGAGGGAGGTCGTGTCGTAGAAGATACCGTCGATGCGCTTGGACGCCAGCTGGGTCAGGGCTTCCTGGACGTTGGGCAGCGTCACGGCGTTGATCGCTGGCTGTCCCTTGGAGGTGCAGGTCTGCTCGTTAAGGGCCGGGAGCCGCTTGAGCTGGCCGGTAGAGCCCTGGGTGACGGCGATGTTCTTACCGCACAGCGTCTCGTTGGTGAGTTTCAGCGGGTTACCCGCGGCCACGGCCACCGAGTTGCCGGCCTTGAAGTAGTCGATCATGTCCAGGACCTTCAGCCGCTCATCGGTCTTTGACATGGTCGTGGCGGTGAAGTCGTAGCGGCCACCGTCAAGACCGGGGACGATCGTGTCGAACTTCGTGTCCTGGAACTTCAGCTTCAGGCCGAGCTTCTTGGCCACCAGGCGGGCGATGTCCGGGTTCAGGCCGATCGCCGTCGAGTTGTCCTCGGCAAGGAACGTCGTCGGCGGGTAGTGCAGGTCCATCGCGACCGTCAGCTCGCCCTTGTCCTTATAAGATGCCGGCAGGAGGCTCACGGCCTTTTCGTCGGGCTGGACGCCCTCGGAGATGTCAGTGGTGTTTGAAGTCTTGCTGTCTGGCGTATCGCTGCTGTTGGCTGTTCCGCCGCAGGCGCTCAGTGCGAGTAGTACGGCAAGTCCTGCAGCTGCAGTCTGGGCCTTGGTTCGAATCTTCATGGTGCTTCCCTTCGAGGGAGTTGGTCACGGGGGAGGGAGAAGTTCTAGGTTGTAATGTGATCCGGATCTCTCCGTCATCTACTGCAATGCAACCCCCTCAACAGTAGATTGTCAACAATTGACAGAAACTTTTTTCAGTTAGGTCCTTGGTTGAGAACCGTTCTAAATACCGCCTAGAAACTGTTGACAATTTACAATTTGCCCCCCTAGAGTCGAATCACAAGCCTCCCCTTCCATCTCCCTAAAAGAACGGAAACCCCATGGCAGAGACCAACTTCCGGCCGAAGTACATCTCCTTCGATGTCTACGGCACGCTGATCAACTTCGACATCGATCCCACCACCCGGCGGCTGCTTGATGGACGTATCTCCGAAGAGCAGTGGCCTACGTTCAAGAAGCAGTTCCGTGGCTACCGCTTCGACGAGGTCCTTGGCGACTACAAGCCGTATGAGGCGATCCTTCAGGATTCCTTTGACCGCGTGTGCAAGCGCTGGGGCATTGGGCCCACCGAAGGTGCCGGCGCAGCGTTCGCTGAGGCTGTCCGCGGCTGGGTTGCCCACGAGGACGTGCCGGCCCCGCTGAAGCTCATGGGCGATAACTACCAGCTTGTGGCTCTGTCCAACGCCGACACCAGCTTCCTGGACATCAGTATTCCCAAGCTCGGTGCAGAGTGGCACGCCGTGTTCACCGCTGAGCAGGCCCAGGCCTACAAGCCGCGCTATCAGGCCTTTGAGTACATGCTCGATACCCTGAACGCCAAGCCGGAGGACTTCCTGCACGTCTCCTCGCACACCAGGTACGACATGCACCCGATGCACGACATGGGCTTCCGTAACCTCTGGATGCTGGACCGCGGCTATGACCCCATTGGCCAGGGCTACGACCTCAACACTGTTACGTCCTTGGACGAGCTCAACAAGCACCTCGGTCTCTAAACAGACTTCCAGGCGAAAGGTCATACCGTGAAACTTGTTCCCTACTGGCTCGATACTGCAGAGCCTTCCGGCGATTACCGCCGCACTCCGGTCCCGGAGAACGTTGATGTTGCAATTATCGGTGCCGGTTTTACCGGGCTCTCAGCAGCCCTTGAATTCGCCAAGCAGGGCGCCAGCGTGGCCGTTTTCGAACGTCACACTGTTGGCTGGGGTGCTTCGGGCCGTAACGGGGGAATGGCTACGACCGGTCTGGCCATTGGCTTCAGCACGGCAGTCAAGCGCTATGGGGCTCCCCGTGCGGTTGAGATGTTCCGCGAATACAACGACGCCATCGAAACCATCGAGAAGCTGGTGCACGACAACGGCATCGATTGCGACTTCAAGCGCTTCGGCAAGCTCTCCCTCGCGTTCCACAAGTCCCACTACGACGGCTTCCTGAAGTCCCAGGAGCTGCTCGCGAACCTGGTTGATCACCACGTGAAGGTCATCCCCAAGTCCGAGATCCACAGCGAAATCGGAACGGACTTCTACCAGGGTGCCATGATGGATCCGCTGGGTGCGGGGCTCCACGTAGGGAAGTTCGTGCACGGTCTGGCCAAGGTGGCAGCTGACAACGGCGCAGCCATCTGCGAGAACGCATCCGTCACCGAACTGAACAAGGTCTCGGGGACAGTGCACGATGTGCACACCACCCGTGGAATTACCCGGGCCAAGCAGGTCCTGGTCGCCACCAGCGGCTACACCGGCAACATCACCCCGTGGCTGCAGCGTCGCGTGATCCCCGTGGGCAGCTTCATCATCTGCACCGAGCCTCTGTCCGAAGAGGTAGTGAACCGTATCCTGCCCAACAGGCGCCAGGCCTCTGACAGCAAGATGCTGACGTACTACTTCAGGATCACACCGGACAACAGGCTGCTGTTTGGTGGCCGGGCCCGATTCGCCTTGTCTAGCCCGGATTCGGACGTCAAGAGCGCCGAAATCCTGCACAAGGCCATGACTGAGCTCTTCCCCTACCTCTCCAAGGCCAAGGTGGACTACATCTGGGGTGGCTTGGTGGATCTCTCCATGGACCAGATGGTCCATGCCGGCCAGCATGACGGCCTCTTCTACTCCCTCTGCTACAGCGGCCATGGTGTTCAGATGGCGGCCCACATGGGTAAGCGGATGGCCCACTACATGGCCGGCGACAAGTCGGCAAATGTGTGGGAAGACCTGAAGAACCCGCCGGTTCCCGGCCACTTCGGCCCGCCATGGTTCCTGCCGTTCATTGGCGGAGCCGCGAAGATCATCGACCGTATCAAGTAGACATTCCGCTAGCCAGGCAAGGTAAAGGTTCCCATGAGTTCATCAACAACCGTCGCTGGAGCGCGCCTAAAAACAGCTGAGGAAACGGCGTACAGGCGGGCAAGCGTCGCGGCGCTTCCCGGTGGCGCGTTCCTCGAAGGCCTGTGGGAGACCGCCGACAGGATCCTGGAAGTCCGGGACCCTGAAGACGGCGTGCTGCTGGGCACTGTGTGTTCTTCAACCCCACAGGATGTCCGCCGGGCGGTTGCCCACATTCACCGCCACCTCCTGGACGATGAATGGCCCCTCCGGGAACGCCGCGAGGCTTTGGAACGGGCCGCAGTGCTCCTGGCTGAGCAGTCGGTACGGTTTTCGGAGATCATCGCCGCCGAGAGCAGCAAGACCATCAACGAGGCCGAGCGCGAAGTGCGCCGGTGCATCGAGACGTTGCGGCTTTCGGCGGCAGCTTCGAGCGAACTCGTGGGGGAGACTCTCGGCTTTGAGGACAGCATGGCGGGAGCCAACAAGATCGGCTGGTACAGCCGGAAGCCTGTTGGCATCGTCGCCGCCATCACGCCATTCAACGATCCGCTGAACCTCGTGGCACACAAGCTGGGCCCGGCGCTGATCGGAGGCAACGGCGTCGTGCTTAAACCCTCAGGCCGCACACCATTGACCGGACTGGCTTTCGTTCAGCTGTTGCTTGAGGCCGGCGTTCCGACAGGTCGCATTGCCGCGATCGTGTCCGGACCCGGGGTGTCCGAGGCTATCGTGACCGACCCCCAGGTGGACCTCATCTCCTTCACCGGCGGGCCAGCGACGGCGGACCGGATTGCTGCCGCGGCAGGCGCCAAGAAGATCCTTTCGGAGCTGGGCGGCAACAACGCCACGATCGTCTGCGCCGACGCCGAACCGGCAGCCGCTGCTGAGGCGATCGTCGCCGGGGCGTTCGGCGTGGCCGGCCAGAACTGCCTGTCCGTCCAGCGCGTTTACGTCCACATTTCGCTGTTCGACGAAGTCCTTGAAAAGGTACTCACGGGAACCCGCGCGCTCCGCGTCGGAGCGAAGATGGACCGCAACACCGACATCGGTCCGCTCATCACAGAAGCGGAGGCCCGGCGGGTGGAGGCATGGGTGGAGGAAGTCAAGGCGGCCGGCGCCACCGTTCGTGTGGGCGGTCAGCGCCACGGCGCCTTCTACCAGCCAACCGTGCTGACAGATGTGCCGGCAGACGCCCGAGTCATCGTTGAAGAGGTGTTTGGCCCCGTGGTCAGCATCATGCCCTTTATCCAGATCTCTGACGCCATCCATGCGGCCAATGCCTCCGAATACGGGCTCCAGGCCGGTGTCTTCACCGAATCCATTGACCTGGCCCTGGCAATTGCTGACAAGCTGCAGGTGGGGGCGGTGGTCATCAACGAGACAAGCGACGTCCGGATCGATTCCATGCCTTTTGGCGGGTTCAAGAAGTCCGGCGTGGGCCGTGAAGGTGTCAAGCACGCAGTCCGCGAAATGACCGAACCCAAGAGCACCATTATCAAACTGGCGGAGCCCGCCACCCGCTGGCAGCAGCTGACGGGCACCTCAGAACGGAATGCATCATGACTACCCACAAAATCGCGGTCATCGCCGGCGACGGTATCGGTAAGGAAGTGGTCCCTGCGGCCATCGAAACCCTTGAGCGAATCGCTGAAATCCACTCCATCAACCTGAAGTTCACGCACTTTGACTGGGGATCTGACTACTACGCCCAGCACGGCCGCATGATGCCGGTGGACGGCCTGGAGCAGCTGGCGCAGCATGACGCCATTTTCCTGGGTGCCGTGGGCTCCCCGGAGGTGTCCGATGCTGAATCGCTGTGGGGGTTGTTGATCCCCATCCGCCGCGAATTCCAGCAGTACATCAACCTGCGGCCGGTAAAAACGCTCGACGGCGTGAAGTCGCCCCTGGCGAACAAGGAACCGATCGATATCCTCATCGTGCGTGAAAACAACGAAGGGGAATACTCGGAGGTCGGCGGACGCATGTACCGCGGGCTGCCCCACGAAACCGCGGTCCAGGAAACCATCTTCACCCGCCTGGGAATATCACGGGCCGCGCACTATGCCGCCTTGCTCGCGTCCTCCCGCCGCGGCCAGCTGACCTCGGCCACCAAGAGCAACGGCATCATCCACACCATGCCTTTCTGGGACGAGGTAGTGGAAGAAACAACCCGCCTCTATCCTGATGTGACGCTCACCAGCGAACTGGTGGACGCGTTGGCCGCACACTTGGTCCTCAAGCCCTGGACCCTGGACGTCATTGTTGCCTCGAACCTGCTGGGCGACATCCTCTCGGACCTGGGCAGCTCCGTCACCGGCTCAATCGGAGTGGCTCCCAGCGCAAACCTGAACCCCGAAGGCGATTTCCCGTCTCTCTTTGAGCCCGTGCATGGCTCTGCTCCGGACATCGCAGGCAAGGGACTGGCCAATCCCGTGGGCCAGATGTGGTCCGGCGTGATGATGCTCCAGCACCTGGGCCACCCGGAGGCTGCTGAACACCTGCAGCTGGCCTTCGAGTCCGCACTGCGCGAGGGCCTCGGGACCCGCGACGTAGGAGGCCCTTCGTCGACGTCGGAGTTCACTGCCGCTGTTTTGGCCGCCATCGATGTCATTGACGTGGTGGGCTCAATCCTGGACGGCACGGCAGCGAAGTCTGCGGGAGCACCGGCGTCGTCATGACGGTTTCCGCTGAACGCAAGAGGCCTGTTGTCGCGGCACTGTACCGGGAGGCTTTGCCGCCCCGGCTGGAGGAGATCGAAGCCCTGGCCGAGGTCCGACTGACCAAGGCCGACGGACTGGCTGAAGCAATGGACGGTGCAGATGTCCTGTACCAGTGGCATTCGTTTTCCCCTGCCTTGCGGGAGAACTGGGACGCGGCGTCATCGCTGAAATGGGTCCACGTAACAGCAGCGGGCGTCAGCCAGCTCCTGTTCAATGAGCTCATCCACAGCGATGTGGTCTACACGAACTCCCGCGGAGTGCTGAGCCGTGCAATTGCCGAATTCGCGCTGGGCTTCGTCCTGGACATTGCGAAAGACGCGCACGGCTCATTCAAGCTTCAGCAGCAGCAGCGCTGGCAGCACAGGGTCACCCGTAAGATCCAGGGCCAACGCGCTTTGGTGGTGGGCACTGGCTCCATCGGGCGGGAAATCGCGTCGCTGTTCCGTGCCGTGGGTCTGCAGGTCAGCGGTGCCGGACGAAGCAGCCGTCCAGGGGATGAATTGTTCGACGAGATTCATTCTTCCCGGGACCTGGCCGGGATTGCCGGGGACTTTGATTACCTCATCCTGGCGGCGCCGCTGACTGAACAGACCAAGGGACTCGTGGACGACGAGGTCCTTACCGCCATGAAATCCACGGCACACCTGATCAATGTGGGCCGTGGGGAGCTGGTACGGACGGACGCGCTGATGGATGCGCTGACCTCCGGATCCATTGCCGGGGCCGCACTGGACGTGGTCCATCCCGAGCCGCTGCCCGCGGGACATCCTCTGTGGAGCATGGAGAACGTCATCATCACACCCCACATGAGCGGTGACACTGAGGATTATCTCGACGATCTGGGGCAATTGTTCGTGGACAACCTGCGACGGTTCAGCCAGGGCGAACCCCTGCAGAACATCGTGGACAAAACCCTTGGGTTCGTCCCGGTCTCGTGATCCTGTTTCCTGATTCCCGAAAGAAGAAATGCCGTGCCAAGTACCGTGAAGGCCTATGTAGCCACTTCTCCCACCTCGGACCTCATGCCGGGCACTGTGGAACGGCGCGATCCCGGTGACTTCGATGTGCAGATTTCCATCAGGTACACCGGAATCTGCCACTCGGACATCCATGCTGCACGCGGAGACTGGGCCAGTAACTACCCCCTGGTGGTTGGCCACGAGATCGTCGGAGTGGTGGAAGCCATCGGTCCAAGAGTCACCCGTCATTCGGTGGGGGACCGCGTGGGAGTGGGCTGTTTCGTTGATTCCTGCAGGGAATGCGTCAATTGCCGTGCAGGCGAGGAGCAGTATTGCCTGCAAGGTGCCACGAGCACGTACAACTCCTTCGGCCGTGACGGCCTGCCCACCGCCGGCGGTTACAGCACAAGCATCGTGGTGGATGAGAACTACGTCCTCAGAATCCCCGACGGCATAGACCTCCAGGAGGCGGCCCCACTGCTGTGCGCGGGAATCACCATGTACGCGCCGCTGCGTAACTGGAAGGCCGGGCCAGGCAAGCGCGTGGCCATCATAGGTATGGGCGGACTGGGCCATATGGGCGTGAAGATCGCTGCGGCTTTGGGAGCTGAAGTCACGGTGCTCAGCCAATCGCTCAAAAAGCAGGAGGACGCCGTCCGGCTCGGCGCCAACAGTTACTACGCAACATCCGAACCCGCAACCTTCGAATATTTGAAGGGCCAGCTGGATCTGATCATCAACACCGTCTCTGCGGACATCGATGTGGATGCGTATCTGTCCTTGCTTGCCTTGGACGGCACCATGGTCCTCGTGGGACTGCCCTCCAAACCGCTGAGCCAGCGCGCGTGGTCGCTGGTGGAATTCCGACGCAACCTCAGTGGATCCAGGATGGGCGGAATCCGGCAAACCCAGGAAATGCTGGACTTCTGTGCTGCCCACAGCCTGGGGGCAGACGTGGAAGTCATTCACGCAAGCCAGATCAACGAAGCATTCGAACGGGTACTCGCCAGCGATGTCCGCTACCGCTTCGTCATCGACGCAAGCACTTTCTGATTGCAGTCATCATGCGTACAACCGCGTCAGCAACGCCACAATCCGCTCGCGCTCCTGCTGCGGATCCTTCGTGGACCACGCGAGGTACACGGACACCGGCGAGGCGTCGCGCACCGGACGATAGATGATGCCCCGACGCCGATACTGGTGAGCCGTCGACTCGGCAGTCATGCCTCGCGCCGCCCCGCTGCCGATCGTCGTCAACCAATCATCCACATCGTTAATGGGCACGATATCCGGCCGCCCCTCCTCCGCCCACAGCTCAAGAGTTGTGCTGCCCGTCCGCAAGTCCATGGCCACCGGTCGCTGAGCCACCTGCGCCATGGTTACGGAACGTCGCGATGCCAGGGGATCGTCCGAGGACATGGCACAGTACCGCTTCTCCTCGCCAATCCGGACATGCTCGACGCCGGGCGCATCCGGAAGGCGTCGAAGGATGGCCAAGTCGGTGGTTCCGTCGGCAAGGCCACCGGTAGGGGAGTTGGAGTGCACGAGTTGCAGCTCCACGCCCGGTATTGCGACCGCCCATCGGCGTTGGAACTCCATGGTGTGCTCGCCTAGGGCGGACCACGCGTAGCCGATCCGGATCTTTCCGGTACCGGACCGGGCCTCCCTCTCGAGGTCGCCCAGAAGTGAGAGGACGCGACGTGCCTTGGCGACGACGCGCTCGCCGGAGGGAGTCAGGCCAACGCTGCGGGTGGTCCGTTCCAGGAGCCGTACCCCGAGAACCTGTTCGAGCCCGGAGATGTTGCGTGAAACAGCCGCTTGGGACATACCCAGGTCAATAGCGGCATCCGTAAATGTGCCTTCCTCGACTACAGCCAGGAGGCACCGTAATTGCCTCACCTCGACATCCATGCCATCTATCCTATTCATGCATCCACCGCATAAATAGGCTCGTCCAAGCATTTAGTGGATGCGAAGGCCAAGCGCAGAATTTCCCCATGATCGACACCAGCGAAGTTGGAGTAAAGCCATCCCGGAAGGCCGGGGGCGCGGCGACCCTCCTGGCCAGCGCACTTTCGAACCAACTTGGCGCCGCCACGGCATCATTCGCCTTTCCGGTCATGGGGCCAGTAGGTGTTGTGGCGGTGCGCCAGCTCGTGGCGGCGGCTGTTCTCTTGCCGATCGTCCGGCCCCGGCTGAGGGAATTGAGCTGGCGGCAATGGTGGCCTGTCCTTCTCCTCGCCGTTTCGTTCGGCACCATGAATCTCGGCCTGTATGCGTCCATCCAACGGATCGGCCTTGGACTTGCCGTCACCCTTGAATTCCTTGGGCCCTTGGCTGTGGCTTTGATCAGCTCGCGACGAAAGAGCAGTGCGGTCTGCGCTGTGGTTGCTGCATTCGGCGTCCTGGCCATCACCCGGCCGGAGGCATCCATGGACGTCGTAGGGATCGGCTTGGGGCTGATCGCCGCTTGCAGTTGGGCCGCCTACATCCTCCTGAACCGGACCGTGGGCCAAAGAGTGCAGGGTATCCAGGGCACAGCAGCCGCAACAGGAGTGTCGGCGACGCTGTTCCTGCCTGTCGCCGTCGTGGTTTTCATCAGCCAGCCGATCAACGGCTTGGCGGTTCTGTGTGCTGTGGCGGCCGGAATCTTCGCCTCCGTGCTGCCTTACGTGGCCGATCTCATCGCGCTGCGACGGGTCCCCGCGAACATGTTCGGCGTGCTCATGAGCATCAACCCTGTGTTTGCTGCCGTCATCGGTGCCGTGATCCTGCATCAGGACCTGGCCGCGGGGCAGTGGGTGGGGATCGGGCTGATCGTCGCGGCCAATGCCGGGGTGTTGCTGCTGCGGGAGCGCGGGCGCGGCGCGAACGGCGTTGGCCCTAAGCCGGAGCCTGCCCGCTCGACCCCCGGACCTGGAGTTGGGACGGCACCAAGTGCAGCCGCGCAGGGAGATCGGGAGTTGTGAGCCGCTCCAGGATGAACTTGCCGGCCTCGACGCCCACGGCGAGGTTGCCGTTGTCCACGGACGTCAGCGACAGGTGCCGGATTTTGGCCAGGTAAGTGTTGTCGTAACCCACCAGTGAGAGGTCGTCGGGCACGGAAAGTCCGAGGTCGTCTGCAGCCGAAAGAGCGCCGATGCACGCGACGTCGTTGTACGCGAAAATCGCAGTGGGCCTCTCGGGGCCAGCCAGCAACCTGCTCGCTGTGCTGTAGGCGCTCTCTTCGCTCATTCCGCCGCCCGGTACCGCAAGAGGTTCCAGCCCGGCGTCGTGCATGCTGCGTTCGAACGAGGCCCGCCGCAGCTTCCCCACTTCACCTGGCCCCTGAAGGTGCGCAATGCGCTGGTGACCCAGCGCGATGAGATGCTCGGTCGCCTGACGCGCACCGGCGTCGTCATCATTGACCACGATGTCGACGCCGGCAAGTACCGGTTCGCGGGTCCCGGCGAGGACCACGGGGAAGCTTTGGGCAGCCTTCTCGATCGCGGCAGATTCGTTGGTGGTTCCCACTACCACCAGGCCATCCACTCGTTGCTCCAGGAGCGTCTCCACCGAACTCCGGCCCACCCGCTGGTCAGTGTATGAATCGGCGAGAACCGGTGAAACGCCCGCCGAATGCAGCGCCGCCGTGAGTCCCTCAAGAAGTTCCACGAACCACGGATTCCGGATGTCGTTGAGCATGACGCCGATGGTTCCGCTGCGCGGCCCGGAGAGTCGCTGGGCCAGTCGGTTGGGCCTGTAACCCAGGTTTTCCATGGCTTCCATGACGGCACGACGGCGGCTCTCACTGACGTTGGCAGAGCCCTGCAGGACGAGGGAAACCAAGGACTTGGAAACACCCGCTGCGCTTGCGACATCGCGGATGGTTGGCTTGGTTCCCGGCGCGCCGGCGGGGGATGGTGCATCAGGCATGGGGGTCTCGTTCCGGTCTGTCGGTTCGTTCCTAGCTTAGAGGGCTTGACGCCGCGCCTTCTCAGACTCCATTATGGACCGGTCCAAGTAAATTCCAAAACATCAAAGAGGATCTCCATGAGTGCACCCAATACACGCCGTCTGATCGCCGGCATGGTCGGAGGAGGCGTTGGCGCGGACATCGGCAAGACGCACCGCTACGCCATGCGCTTGGATGACCATTTCGAGCTGCAGGCAGGAGTCTTTGGGCGGGATGCCAGCGCTTCGCGGGCGACCGCCGTCGAGCTCGGGGTGCCTGAGGACCGAAACTATGCGGACTACCGTGAAATGGCCGCGGTAGAGTCGGCGCGCGAAGACGGCGTGGACGTGGTTGTGGTGGCGACGCCCAACGACAGCCATTTCGAGATCGCCAGCGCGTTCCTCGAAGCGGGCATCTCGGTGGTGTGCGAGAAGCCGCTGACCAGGGATTCAGCCACAGCAGCCGCACTGGTCCGGATCGCTGCGGAAAACGACGCCATTCTCGCTGTTCCGCACTGCTATTCGGCCTACGCCATGGTCCGCCAAGCTGCCCGCATGGTCCGCAATGGTGAACTGGGCACCATCCGGTTTGCCGACGTCGAGCATGCCTCCGGCTGGGCGGCCACGCCCTTGGAGGAGTCTGGCCACAAGCAGGCCCTTTGGCGTACCAATCCTGACATCGCGGGGTTCCCGAGCGTCGTCGGAGACCTCGGCACGCATGCCTTCCACCTGCTCCGCTACATCACCGGGCTGGAAGCAGGGCGCCTCTCCGGCCGCCTGAAAACGCTGGTTCCAGGACGTCGGGTATTCGACCACGCAACGGTGGAGTTGGAGATGTCCGGGGGTGTCCCCGCACGCGTTTGGGCCAGCATGGCTGCCACCGGCCACAATCACGGGCTACGCATCCGTGTTTACGGCGATAAAGGCAGCCTTGAGTGGCAGCACGAGGACCCGCACCATCTCAAAGTCCAGGACCTGGCCGGGGCCACAACCCTCCTCACTCACGGCCTAAGCAGCTTGCACGACGACGCGTCCCGGCTTACCAGGGTCGGTCTCGGCCACCCGGAGGGCTTCCTTGAGGCCTTCGCCAACTTCTATTCGGACCTCGCCGAGGTCCTGCGCGCCCGTCGCGACGGCTTGGCCCTTCCCGACCGTGAGTTGTCCTTCCCCACCGGCATCGATGGGCTGATCGGCGTCCAATTTGTCGAGGCCGTGGCCGCATCGCATCACGAGGACTCGGCTTGGAAAGTGCCGGCCTTCGCAGGGACGGCCGCCACTCTCACGGAGAAACCCGCCCTCACAGAGAAAGCAGCAGTGTGATGAAGCTCCGTTTCGCGCTCATCGGGGCCGGCTTCATCGGTTCCGTCCACGCCACCAACCTCGCCGCCCATCCCGGCATCGATTTTCGCCTCGTCTACGACGTCGACCAGCAACGTGCGCAGTCCCTGGCCGGCATGCACGGGGTTGCTGTAGCCGCGGCCCTGGATGACGTCTTCGATGCTTCGGCGATTGACGCAGTGTTCATCGCCTCCTCCACCGATACCCACGCCGGGCACCTCCGCCGCGCTGCCGCGGCTGGGATCGCAGTGCTCTGCGAGAAGCCGATCGACTTGGACCTTGACCACGCCCGCGATGTCGCTTCGTTTGCGCAGGAGACTGGCGTACCCGTGATGGTCGATTTCAATCGTCGGTTCGATCGCGATTATGCCGAGCTTAAACGCGTGGTGGATTCAGGCCAGATCGGCAATGTGGAGCTGATCCAGCTGACATCGCGCGGCCCGTCCATGCCTCCGATGTCCTACATCGCCACCTCAGGCGGCCAGATGCGCGACCAGACCGTGCATTTCTTCGATCTCGCGCGCTGGCTCAGCGGCCTGGACCCGGTAGAGGTTTTCGCGACAGGTTCGGCCTTGGCGGAGCCGGGCATCGTAAAGTACGACGACGTCGACACGTCCGCGGTCACGTTGCGGCTGCCCGGAGGTGCTTTGGTGCAGATCGATTCTGTGCGCCGGACTGGATATGGATACGACGAACGCATCGAAATCATGGGCTCAACCGGGATGGTGGAGGCCCGCCGCCACAGGAACGGAGCAGTTTCCCGCTACAGCGGTGGCTCCGTGGTAGACGATGGGCTGCATCCCGGGTGGTTCGAACGCGTGCAACCGACGTATGCCGCGGCGCTCGCTGCCTTCGTCTCGTCCTTGCAGGGAGGATCGGATTCCATGCCGTCGCTCGAAGACGGACTCAAGGCTCAGGCCATAGCCGAAGCTGCGGTTATATCCCTTCGCAGCGGCCGCATGGAACCGATCAAGTACTGACCCAAGTAGGGGACAGCACATGTCGCTATGGGCAGCCGTAGCGACGTGTGCTGTCCCTCAGTTGGGTGAGAACGCAGCGCGGAAGGCTGCCAACGCTGCGTCGCCCGCCTGGATGCCCTGACCACCGATTGCACTGGCCTCCATGCCAATCACTCCCGTGTACCCGGCGTCGCGGAGCGCTTGGGCGATGGCCGGGTAGTTGATCTCGCCTGTCCCTGGTTCGAAGCGGCCCGGCACGTCGGCAACCTGGATCTCGCCCGTATAAGGCTGGGCTGAGCGCACGAGCTCAATAAGGTTCCCCTCGCCGATCTGTGCGTGGTAGAGATCCAGCATCATCTTCACGTTGGGGTGGTTCACAGCTGTGACCAGCGCCAGTGTGTCCTTTGCGCGCGCCAAGGGAATGCCGGGGTGGTCCAGGATTGTGTTCAGATTTTCCAGCGCAAACACGATGCCGTGCTTTTGGCCCAGTTCAGCCAGCTGTTCCAAGGTTCGAAGGCCCGTCAACCACATCTCGCCGGTGGACCGGTGGAGCGGACGAACAGCCCGCCCGCCTTCACCGAGTTCGCCAGGATGAACCACCATGCGTTCGACGCCGAGCTCCAGTGCAGTGGGGATCAGCTTCTCGGCTGAGGCCAGAACTTCATGCGCAGTGCTGGGATCAATGACGCTGCCGCCGAAGTAGCCACTCATGGAGGAGAACTTGGCGCCGGTTGCTGCGAGGGCTGCGATGTCCCGGCCGCGGGTGTCCCAGAGCTCCACTTCGAAACCTTGATCGTGAATGCGGCGCACACGATCGATCAAAGGCAAATCGCCGTAAACCATCTCCGCGCAGACGGCCAAACGGAAGCTCATGCTCCCTGCCCTGCGGCCTGAAGCTGTGCTGTTGAATGCGTTTCGGCTGGACGAAGGTCCGCGATCGAGGACACCTCGACGGGAAGCCCCGTCTGGGCTGACTTGAAAGCGGCCAAGGCAACCGCCAGGGCGTTGCGGGCGTCCACGCCACCGGGAGCAGCGACAACGGCGGCAGGGGTTCCCGCCGTCGTGCGTTGATTGACCTTGCCGCGGCGTGCGGCGACGTCGTCCGCGAAGTGGGCCAGCTCTGCCGTGTAGGCGTCATGGAAGAGGTCGATGTTCAGGCGGGCGGTGTCTGACGCGATGCCGGCGGCTGTGTAGCTCGTGGCGTTGGTGGCCTGTGGGCTACCGGCCGTGACCATGCCGGCAGAGCCGAACACTTCGCCGCGGACGTCGTAACCGTAGAGCGCGTTGAAGTTGGCTTCCGCTACAGCAATGGCGCCGTTGCTGTACGTGACGGTGACGACCGCAGTGTCCAGGAGTCCGCCGGCCTTCGCCTCGGGCGCAACCAAAGCGTCTGCCACTGCATGGACTTTCACGGGAACCGCGCCGGGATTCAGCCAGTTCAGGGTGTCGAAATCGTGGATGAGGGTTTCCAGGAAGATGGTGCCGGGGGCGATCCTCTCCGGGTTGCTGATTCCGGCTTCGGTGCCGGGGTCCCGGGTGAGGGAGCGGAGCAGCTGCGGGACTCCTACTACGCCGTCGTCGATCAGCTTCCGGGCGGCGGCGAAGTCCGTGGAGTAGCGGCGATTGAAACCGAAACGGAGCACGACGCCGGCACTCGCCGCCGCTTCGATGGCGGAGTCGAGTTCGGCGATGGTCCGCCCGCCGGGCTTCTCGCAGAACACGTCCTTACCGGCTTTGGCAGCAGCGGTTATCAGCTCGGAATGGAAGCGCAGGGGAGTCGCGATAAGCACCGCGTCCACGTCCGGATCGGCAAGGACGTCGGCAACATCGGTGCTGATTTTGGTGACGCCGAGGCGGCTCGCGAGGGCTTCCACGGCAGGCTGGACTGGATCAGCGATGGCTTCCAACCGTGCGTTCGGGATCCTCAGGGCGATGGATTCGGCGTGGAATGCGCCGATCCATCCGGCGCCGATCACGGCTATGCGGACAGGCCGGTCCTCGATGACCGGGTGCTGAAGGTACGTCATTGTTGTTCCTCGATTCAGGCATCTAGAACGTTCTAGTCCGACCATGCTCGCATGCTTGGACGGGTGGTGTCTAGATCGTTCTAGCTGCCTCTTGCTCTGCGGTTATGTGGCGTCGTCCCGCCGCGCACGTCCCTGAGGAAGATGACGCCCGAACGCCAGCCTGATGAGCGGAGTCAGCAGGAGCAGCAGCAGGACGCTGCCAACGCCAACAATGGCCGTAAGGAAAATCAGACCAGCCATGAACAGGAGGTGGATGTCAGGCGCATCGGCAAGCGGTAGGGCGGCCGATATTGCCGATACCTGGTTGAAGGTGTTCATATGTGGCTCCTGCCGCGCGCATCAGTTGCTCGTTCCAACACCTGTTAAGTGCGCTGCGGAAGAGAAAAATGTCGCCGTTGCGGCAACACTTTCAGTGCCGCTGAAGATTATTTCAAAGCCCGCGTCACGTTTCCGCAGGTCAACGCACATATCCAGTGCCCAAGTCGTTGTACCGCGTAATGTGCCGTTGCCCTTTTCGGCGCATGTCCGCGGACAACGCTGAGTTGGCAGTGATGGATGTGGTGGGTTCTGGGGCCCACCCGGGGCGCCGTCACTGCGATACGGGGCTAGTGCGGTCGGTCGTCTGAGTCGCGGCCGGCCGCACGTCTGGGGCAGGACTCCTTTGAGCCTTTCGCGTCTTAGATCGTTCTATAGACTGGCTGCGGGCAGAGGAGGGCCATGATGGGAAAACGTCCCACGTTGATGGATGTGGCTGAAGCGGCCGGGGTTTCCCGCGCCCTCGTTTCCATCGTGATGCGGGACGCCCCTGGAGCCTCTGAAGCCACACGCCTCAAAGTCCAGCAAGCGGCGAAGGAACTCGGCTACCGTCCTGATAGCCGTGCACGACTTCTCCGCAGCAGCCGGACGAGGCTACTGGGCGTCAGCTTTTCCACATCGCACCCGTTCCACGCCGAAATCGTCGATGCCGCCTACGCCGGCGCGACTTTGCGCGGCTACGATATCGCGCTGAGCGCAGTGGCTAACGGCCGCCCGGAATCGCGGGCCGTCGAATCTCTCCTGGATCTCGGCTGTGAAGCCCTGATCATGATTTCTCCAACGCTAAGGGAGGACGAGCTGGCGGGTTATGCCGCAAGGCTCCCAGTGGTCAGCCTGCTCCGCGACGACGTCGGCGAATCCCTGGACTCGGTCAGCAGTGATGACGACGCCGGCATCCGCATTGCGCTGGAACATCTCACCTCGCTGGGGCATCAGAGAATTGCCCACGTGGACGGTGGGGACGCTGTCTCCAGTCCACAACGGCGCGAAGCCTACCGCGCAGGGATGGCAAGCCGGGGACTCGAATCCCGGGTGATTCCCGGCGGCGCCACCGAAGAAGACGGCCTCCGGGCTGGCCTGGAGCTTCTGGATGACCTGCCCACCGCCGTCCTTGCCTTCAACGATCGCTGCGCACTGGGCATTTGGGAAAGCTTCCGGGCAGCCGGGCTTAGGGTCCCTGAGGATGTGTCAGTCCTGGGTTACGACGATAGCCAGTTCGCCCGCCTTAGCTACGTCCAGTTGTCCTCCGTCAGCCAGGACGCCCCGCTCCTGGCGCGGGCCGCCGTCGACCGCGCCATCGATCGGTTGGAAGGCTCGACGCCGCCCGCGCACCTTGTGCGGACACCGCACTTGGTCATCCGCAGCACCACGGGGCCCGCCCCGAGATGAGCCGGCGCGGTTAAAGGCGACCGGGCATGAATCTACGCAGCCTCTCACTGGCTGTCTGCAACTGCCGGTCGCACGAAATCGGAGGCCAACGGATTTTCGATCTCATCGGTGGTCATGTGGGCCGCGAACAGCGCAACGACCGCCATGATCGGGCATACCAATCCGGCCACCAGAAAGATCACCCAGATGGGCACCACCTCAGCCGCCGGGCCAGCGAGCGCCATCGAGACGGGCAGAAGGGCCAAAGAAACAAAGAAATCAAGGCTGGAAATCCGCCCCAAAAGGTGGGGCGGAACACGCCGCTGGAGTAGCGTGCCCCAAATGACGATTCCGACGCCTTCGGTGGCACCAATAACTAACAGCGCCGCGCCGAGCAGCCAGACGTTGTCCACGAATCCGACGGCGGCGAGTGGCAGGCTTCCTGCGCCCCACACCAGGACCATCACCGTCAGGTAGCGCCGGGGCAGCCTGAATGATGCTGTGGCCAACGATGCCACGGCACTGCCCACGCCCATGACGGCGAGCAGGAAACCAAACATCCGCGAGTCGCCGCCCAGTTGGTCTTGGACCACGAACGGCAGCAGAACTTCGATGGGGCCGATCAGGAACAGCACGGACAGGCACGCCCAGATGAGGGTCCAAAGGAGCCAGGGCGTCCGGACGGTATAACTGAAACCCTCAAGGAGGTCGTGGAAGAAGGACTTCTTGCCCTGCGAGGATTCGCCTGACGGGTATTCCTGCGTTACGGGGAGGCCTCGCCTGTCCAAGGCATGCCGGCTCAGGAAATTGAGGATGCCGAACGCCAGAAAATGACAGGCCGCCACACCCGCAACAGCATGGGCCGGGGACAGCGCTGCCACCACGATCCCAGCAACGGCGGGTCCTGCAGCTTGTTGCAGGATTGGCCGGACGGTACCTTCCATGCCGTTCGCGGCGAGAAGGTCCTCCGCAGGCAGGATCCGGGGCAGTATTGCCGAGTAGGCCGGGAAGAAGAAGGCCTGCCCGACACCCAGGACAAAGGCACCAACGGCCAGGTGCCACAACTGCAGGATGTTGAGCAGGGCCAGCATGGTTACGGTTGCGATCACTGCGAGGTTGGCGCCCTCGACGGCAATGATCAGGAGCCGCTGGGGAAACCTGTCTGCCGCGATGCCGCCAACCAGGACGAAACACACTAGGCCGATGCCCGCGGCAGCGGCAACCAAGGACAACTCCAGCGGTCCGCCGCCAAGGTGTATTACCTCGTAGACCATGGCAACCGCCCACATGCCCGAACCGAAAATGGAAATGGACAAGGCAGAAATGAGCACCCGGAATTCGCGGTGGGCAAAGGGTCGCAGCGCTCTCAAAGCGGCCATCTTCTTAGCCTAAATCCGACCAAGGCTGTGGAGGCAGAGTTGCAGGCCCCAAAAGGCCGCTCGCCACCCAAGGCGACCAGCGGTAAGTGCGGGAGGAACCGGGGTTATGAAGCGCCCGACGGCGGGGCGTCGGCGTCGTCGATGTCCGGACCTTCGGCAGGATCCTGGCTGTGGATGCCGGTATCGTGCGAAACCCAGCCCTCCGTTTCTCCCTCTGCAGGAGCGTCGGTGTGGTGCCGGATGATGTGTTCAGGCTTGTTGTTTGCGTTCATGACGGATACTCCCTGTCCTTGCTTGGACTGCTTCCGCGAGTGCACCCAAGTCTACGCCGGGTAGGGAGTATTGGGAGGTCAGTGGCATAGGCTGAACGCAGTAGTTCTCCGCGAAACGACTAACTGCCATGCAGAGGTGAAGATGCCCAAGCGACCCAACCCGGCGGTGAAAATCGCCCAAGAGACAGCCCATAACGCAGTATTCGACGCCCAAGGCAACACCAAGCCGGGCGTGCACAATGTTTTGCTGCGCGCTGTCGAGATCCAGCGGCCACTTGTCCTGGCAAATCTGCGCAGAATGCAGCGCAGGCATCCAAAGGCAACGCCCGCGCAGCTTGCCGCGAAACTGGAGCGCGGCTACCTGGCCGCCATCACAGGCGGGGGAGCTGCCGTGGGGGCAACCGCCGTCGTGCCTGGGATCGGAACAGCAGCTTCGTTGGGACTCTCGGCCCTTGCCACCGTTGGGTTTCTCGAGACGACCGCGCTGTACGCATCGACGCTGGCGGAACTCCACGGCATCAGGCTGACCGACCCGGAACGCGCGCGGACAATGGTCATGGCCATCATGCTCGGCGAGGAAGGCACATCGCTGCTGGGCGCCCTCAGTGGCCAGTCCCTGGGACGAGGCAAGGGCGTGACCAATGCCTGGGGCACCACACTCACCAAGAAGATTCCGGGCAGCGGCTTCGGCGTCATTCGCGATGCCATCCAGCGCGCCTTTCTGAAGAACCTCCTGAAGCGGCAAGGCTCGGCCTTCCTTGGACGGGCCCTGCCTTTTGGAGTGGGTGCCGTGGTGGGTGGTGCCGGCAACCTGATGATGGGCCGCGCCGTAGTTGCAACTGCCAAGGAAGCCTTCGGGCCGCTGCCGGATACGATCCCCGGCGAACTGCTCACAAGCGCACCTGCCGACGAGACCAACAACAATCTGACGCTGGAAGGCGGTAACAGTGGACCTCAACGCTGATCTGGGGGAGTCGTTCGGCTCCTGGACCATGGGCGACGACGCCTCGATGTTCCGCATCGTGAGCAGCGCCAACGTGGCCTGCGGTTTCCACGCAGGAGACCCCCTGACCATGCTGGACAGCTGCCGTGCCGCGTTCGAACTGGACGTTCGCGTTGGCGCGCATGTTGGGTACCGGGATCTGGCCGGCTTTGGGCGGCGCTCGCTGGACATGACCTTCGACGAACTGTTCGGCGATGTCCTCTACCAGCTCGGTGCCCTTGATGGGATGGCCCATGCAGTGGGAGCTTCCGTGGATTACGTCAAACCGCACGGCGCGCTGTACAACAGGATCGTCCACGACCCCGACCAAGCTGAAGCCGTAGTTGCTGCCGTCCACGCCTACGATCCCGGGCTGCCGGTGCTGGGATTGCCGGGCTCGGCATGGCTGAAGCTGGCCGAGGAATCCGGACACCCCGTCTTCCGGGAAGCATTCGTGGACAGGGCGTACCTTCCTGACGGCACACTGGTCCCGCGCTCGGACGAAGGTGCCGTGCTGCACGATCCCGCCGCGGTGGTCGCCCAGGCCGTCCGCCTCGCGACGCGGAAAGAAGTGGTAGCCGTGGACGGAACGGTTGTCCCGGTCAGTGCCGATTCCCTGTGCATCCATGGTGATACTCCGGGCGCTGTGAACATGGCCGCGGCGGTTCGGGCAGGCTTGGAGGAAGCAGGGGTGGAGATTGAAGCGTTCGCCTAGTTTGGTCTGGAACGCACGTTGAAGAGGAGCTCTTAATGGGAGCCGTTGTTGTTGATCCAGGCCCCTCGACCCTGGCCCTTGCACGTGACCAGGTCTTGGACAGGGCTTCCCTGCACCTTGCCAACGCGCTGCTGGGCAACCCTGACTCCGCGGGCGGCCTGGAGATACTTTTGGGTGGTCTCCGGCTTCGGTTCGTCACGGCCTCGGCACTCGCGATTACCGGCGCGGAAGGCGTGGTCAAGCTCAACGGCTCCGAGCTGCCTTTTAACAAGGCTGTTCGCGTCAGCCCAGGGGCGGTGTTGGAGTTTGGGCCGGCGCTGTTCGGGATCCGGTACTACCTGGCCGTTCAGGGTGGTATCGAACCCCAGGCAGAACCCCTTCGCGCTGGCGGCACACTGACTTTCGGGCGCCCCCACGCCCACAATATTCCTGCTGAGAACCACGCTCTGCGTCGGGCCCTGGACCCCGAACGTCCGGTGGTCGCCCGGGTGGAGCGCGGTCCGCAAGCCCAAAATTACGACGCCGGTACATGGCTTCGGCTGACCAGCGAACCATGGATCCTCTCACCGGAATCGGACCGGGTGGGTGCCCGGTTGGTGGGGCGCCCCCTTGAACCGGCTGGGGTGGCGGGTGCCGCTGGGCTGGCTGGTGCGACTGTGCCGGCCACGACTCCAGCAC
Source organism: Paenarthrobacter sp. 10L420 (assembly GCF_056395385.1). Classification (NCBI taxonomy): domain Bacteria; kingdom Bacillati; phylum Actinomycetota; class Actinomycetes; order Micrococcales; family Micrococcaceae; genus Paenarthrobacter; species Paenarthrobacter sp. 10L420. The sequence continues at coordinate 178,345 of NZ_JBFTJK010000008.1, forward strand.
CCCAGTCACAACCGTTGCTGTCAGGGTCGGTCCTGCTGCCGCCGTCGGGCTTTCCTGTCATTGCACTGGCCGGGCACCCTCCGACGAGTAAGTCCCCCGTGATCGCAGTTGTTCGGGACGAAGATCTGGACCTGCTGGGCCAAGCGCGTCCGGGACAGATGGTTCATTTGTTGGGGTGAAAAGATCACGGGCAGATTTTCTCACTGATGCTCGGTAGTGAGAAATGAATGCCGCGATTTTCTCATGAATGGCGATTTGTGAGAAAATAGGCTATCGATCTTCTCAAGGAGAATCATGAGCAATATGCTTGCCTGGCCATCAATCAGCTACGAAGAGCATCCTTGGGCCGCAGATGGAGAACCGGGAACCTCGAGGCGTCAACGGCTCCTGGCCCGCGGCCCCTACGAGGCTGCTATCCCGGCAGAAATTGCTCGCATCAATCCTGAGGTTGATTCCCGGACCCAGTCGCTTGTTGAGGCAGCCACTGTGGAAATGGTCCGGTTCGATGCCGAGTTGGGACAGGACTCTGCACCGTTCGCGGCCCTGCTGCTCCGAAGTGAATCGGCATCGAGTTCCCAGATCGAGAACCTTACGGCCGGTGCGCGGAAGATTGTGCTGGCGCAATTGGGTGATCGCTCGAGCCCTAACGCCGCACTGATCGCGTCCAACGTGCGTGCCATGGAGGCTGCGATTGCCTTGTCTGAAGACCTGAGCGTCGAGAATATCGGCACCATGCATCACACCCTCCTGGCCTCCTCCGACCAAGTCATAGCTGGGGAATACCGGGACAGGCAGGTCTGGATCCGAGGCAATTCACCCCACTCAGCGGAGTTCGTGCCGCCGCATCACGGACGCGTGATGGTAGCCATGGAAGACCTGGTCGAGTTCATGCGCCGGGACGACATCCCGGCCCTGACTCAAGCCGCCTTGGCACACGCACAGTTCGAAACCATCCACCCCTTTGCGGACGGCAACGGCCGAACGGGGAGGGCAATCGTTAGCGCCCTGCTCCGTGCCAAGGGGGTAACTGAAAAGGTAACCATCCCTGTTTCTTCAGGGCTGCTGACCAATACCCGCTTCTACTTCGACGCCCTGGGTGACTACCGTCAGGGGAACATCCTGCCCATCATTGAGCGCTTTGCCGAGTCTGCCATGCTCGCCGTGGACAACGGCCGGTTGCTGGTGGAGGACATCCGGGCTGCACAAAAGGAGCTCCGTGAAAAGCTCGGATCTGCTCAGGAATCCGTGCTGAAAGTCCTTGAGCTGCTGCCTCGCGAACCCGCAATCACCGCTGAGATGGCAGCCGGTTACGCCAGGATCTCACAGGCAACGGCGTACAGGGCAGTGCAACGGCTGGAGGCGGCTGGCGTCCTTACTCCTGCCGGGAAAGTAGGGGGCACCAGCGTCTGGCTCGCAAGGGACATCGTCAGAGCGTTGGATGACTTCGCCGCACGAGCTGGCCGCCGCCTACGCCACTGATCCCCCTAGCCAAACAGCAGGTGGGCCACGGTGAAGATCGCGAGCCCGGCCAGCGCACCCACCACCGTTCCGTTGATGCGAATGTACTGGAGGTCCTTGCCCACCTGCAGTTCGATCTTCTGGGACGTTTCCTCGGCATCCCAACGCGCCACTGTGTCCGAGATGACGCCGGCAATATCCGATCGGTAGGTGTTCACGAGGTAGCCCGCGGCGTCCCCGATCCAAGTGTTGACCTTGCCGGCGAGTTCGTCGTCGTTGACCAGACGGGAACCGAAGTCGCGGACGGCGCTCTTGAACCGCTGGCTGAGTTCGCTGTCCGGATCATCGACGGCGGTGAGCAGCGCGTTCTTGACCGTTCCCCAGGTGCGCGAGGCCAGTTCCCGGACTTCAGGATCGCCAAGGATCTGGGCCTTGATGGTCTCGGCGCGCTCGATCATAGCGGGATCATGCTGCAGGTCCTGCGCCAGGTCCGTCAGGTAAGCGTCGATCGATTTACGCACTTGATGGTTCTGGTCGTTTTGCACAGCGCGAACGAACTTCAGGAGTTCGACGTACACCTTGTCGCTCACCAGCCCGTCCACGAACGTCGGTACCCAAACCGGCGACCGGTCGGAAACCAGTCGGTTCACCGTTCTATGGTTCGCGTCCACCCAATCGGCGGCACGATCAACCAACAGATCCACCAACTTGTGATGATGCCCGTCAGCGAAGATCCGTTCCGCCATCCGCCCCACGGGCGGTCCCCACGGCGGGGTGAGTAGATGCTTTCTGACCAGGCCCTCGATGACTGCCTGAACGTCGTCGTCCTTCAGAACGGTGAACGCGCCGCGGATCATTGCGCCGCCTTCCTTGGCCACACGTTCGGCCCCGCCCGGTGCGGATAGCCAACGGCCGGCCTTACGGGCAATATCAATGCTCGCCAACTTGTCCTGCACGACCTCCTGGGACAGGAAGTTGCTCTCCACGAACTCACTTAGCGATTCGCCGATCTGGTCCTTCCGGCGCGGAATGATCGCTGTGTGCGGGATCTTCAAGCCCATGGGGTACTTGAACAGTGCCGTGACCGCGAACCAGTCGGCCAACGCGCCAACCATGCCACCCTCGGCCGCAGCCCTCACATATTCAAACCACGGGTACTGCTTCTGGAATGCGAACGCCACCATGAACACCATGGCCATGCCTATCAACAGCGCCAGGGCCAGCCGTTTCATGCGGCGCAGCGCGGCCACCTTTTCCTCGTCTCCGGCAGAACGGCCGACGACGCCGGAGCCGGATTTGGTGGCTCCCGAGGCTGCCGCTTGGGCTGAGCGGGCGTGGGTGGTGACGTCTTCGGCTGGGATTTGTTCAGAGTTCACCTGCATTAGCCCAGCGTAGCCCCGTGCGTGCAGCCGCGTGGGCTACCGTGGCTCCATGACTAGCGACGATTTGGCCCCTCGCCGGCCCAAGGTCTACGCCCACCGCGGTGCCAGTGCTGCGTTCGCCGAGCACACCCGTGCGGCATACCTCAAGGCGATCGCGGACGGTGCCGACGGAGTTGAGTGCGATGTCCACTTGACCCGGGACCAGCACGTCGTCCTGCTGCATGATGCCAACCTGGACCGTACTTCCACCGGCACCGGACCTGTCTCGGAGAAGAACCTCGAGGAACTCCGGGCCTTGGACTTCTCCTCCTGGAAGGGCGCCCGGATACCGGATGCTTACGGCGGGATCGCTGATCAATTCCTTACCTTGCCGGAACTGCTGGACATTCTGCGTGGCGCCGGGCGCGAGATCGGTTTGGCGATCGAGCTCAAGCACCCTAGCCCCTACCAGCTCAATCTCGAGGACAGGGTTCTGGACGTGCTGCTCAGTGAGGGATGGACGCCCGGTGAGTCCCGGCTGGAGAATATTCAGATCTCTTTCATGAGCTTCGATTCCGACTCGATCCAACACCTGCTGAAGAAGGTCCCAGCCCAGCACATTTGCCAGTTGGTGGACAATTTCTCGGTGCAGGAGTTGCGGCAAGAGCTGGGACTCGGGCCGATCACGGCAGGTGCTGTGGCAAATGTCATGAAGGCAACCCAGTTGGAGGCCGAACGCATCCTGGATCACGGTGAGGTAGGAATTGCCGGACCGGGTATCGACTACGTGAGGGAGCACGCCCGCAACGTCCAGCGGTGGTTGGAATCCGGCAGGGTGTTCAGGGTCTGGACTGTGGACTCGGAGAAGGACGTAGCCCTCTGCCAGGGGCTGGGGATCCATGAGATCACCACCAACAAACCCGCGCAGGTGTTGGCCCAGCTTCAGGTCCCATCCAGGTAGCAGATGAGCGCGTTTTGGGCCCTCAAAACGCGCTCTGCTGCGACCCGGTTGGGTGCAGTTTAGGGTGGCCCACCGGGCTTGTGATTGAGTTGTCTCATGTCATTCCGCTGGTCAGCCCGTGCCACCCAAACCACCTCTGCCATCGGTCTGAGCGCACTTCTCCTGGCCAGTGCCATGAAGCATTTCCGCAGCCCGGGGTTCTACTACCCTGTGGTACCTGACTACTTGTGTCGCATGGACGAGCCGGGAAGTCAGCCGAATGGGCCACTGGCTCTTATGTCCCGTGAGGAATGGGTCGCTTCCAGCGGCCTGCTCGAGGCGACTGCCGCCGTCGGGCTTCTCATCCCGGCCACCCGAAAAGTGGCTGCTGACGCGACGACAGCCATGTTTACCGTATTCCTTGCAGGGCATATTGATGCCCTCCGCCGTGCGTATGGTCCTAACGGCACGCCCGGCCAGCGGCGCGCCCACACCCTTAGGCTGCCTCTTCAGATTCCCCTTATCCTGTGGTCCTGGAGCCTGCGAAAGTGAGCAAAGGTCCAGCAGCTCCCTTGAAACTCAGGGAGTCGCCAGCTTTCAAGATTGCCTTGTCGCTGAGCATCGCCACAGGCCTTTACGGCGTGTCCTTTGGCGCACTTTCTGTGGCGTCGGGCTTCGATTTCTGGCAAACAATGGTGCTGAGTCTTTTGCTGTTCAGCGGGGGCTCGCAGTTCGCTTTCATCGGAGTAGTGGCTGGTGGTGGATCTGGCGTCGCAGCCATGACGGCCAGCGCTTTGCTAGGTCTGCGCAACGGCATCTACGGCATGCAAATCAACGCCATGCTGCGTCCACGTGGATGGCGGCGCTACATCTCAGCCCATGTCACCATCGATGAGTCAACGGCGACGGCGTCCGGCCAGTCGGACCCCGATGAGCAACGCCGCGGGTTTTGGACTGCCGGGATCGGAATATTCATTCTCTGGAATATCTTCACGGCCATCGGCGCCCTGGCCGGCGATGCGATGGGCGACCCCAAGCAGTGGGGCTTGGACGGGGCTGCAGTTGCTGCGTTCCTCGCTTTGCTGTGGCCAAGGCTGAAGGGGCGCGAACCCTGGGCCATTGCGGCCGCTTGCGCCCTTGCGACCATTCTGGCCGTGCCGTTCGTTCCCTCGGGAGTCCCAATTCTGGTGGCTGCGCTGGTGGCCGGTGTGATCGGCTGGTTCAGCCATGCACGCATGGATGAAGGACTCGAGCCGGACCTGGACCCCTACGCAGAAAAGCGAGGGCATGGCGGCGTCGGGAACAGGGGGCACGAGTGAACCTCTGGCTCTGGATCCTCATTGCCTGCGCGCTTGCGTACCTCACCAAGTTGGTTGGCTACTTTGTCCCGGCCAAGCTGCTTCAGAGCCCCAGGATCATGCACATCGCAGGCACCATGACGATTGGTTTGCTGGCGTCCCTGACCGTGGTGAATGCCCTCGCGTCCGGACAAGGTTTGGTATTGGACGCCCGCATCGGCGCATTGGCAGCGGCCGCCGTCGCTCTTTGGCTTCGCGCGCCGTTCCTGGTGGTGGTTATTTCCGGTGCTGCCGCAGCGGCGCTGCTGAGGCTGCTCGGCTGGGGCTAACCGGTTTTAGGTGAGACTCGCTAGCAAGCCGGCGCAGGCGGCTTCGCAGCGGCGGCAGGCTTCCGCGCAGATCCGGCAATGTTCGTGCATCTGTGCGTGTTGTTCGCATTCCTCAGCGCACACTCCGCAGGCGGTTTGGCATGCCTTGAGGACTGCGCTCACCATGGCGGAGTTGGTTCCGGTTTGCCGCGTCAGAATGGTCCCGGTCGCAGCACAAATATCAGCGCAGTCCAGATCGGTCCGGATGCATGCTGTCAGCTGGGCCACCATATCCTCGCCCAGACAGGCGTCGGCACAGGCTGTACAGGTTTGGGCGCATTCAAAGCAGGCGGCAATACATTCCGCCAGCTTCGCCTTGTCCAGCACACCGGTTCCCTTTGGATGGGCGTCGATCATCGCGCTGATGTGGTGGGTCATGGCCGGCTCCTGTCGGGTTCGGGTTCGGGTTCGACGGACGACCGGCCAACCCGGCCGCCATTCCCACCCTAGACCTGGTAGTGGCAGGCCTCCAGAGGCTGGAGCAAGGGCCGTCGACTAGACGTCGTCCGTGAGCGTCACACCGGGGATGGGTGATTGTTCCGGGAGCGGGCGGGATGGACGTTCGGTCCGGATGGCGTCTTCAATGAGCGCCACAGGACGCTTCCAGGCTTCGGAGCCGGGTTCCATGGTGTCTACGGCGCCGATCAGCATGGCCAGGAGCCGGACCATGTCCTCAATGGTGATATCGCGGCGCAGCGAACCCTGGCCTTGACCGCGTTCCAGGAGCGTGGCCATGGAGCCGATCAGGCCGCCGGTAATGCCCATGAGGAGTCCGCGTCGGCCTGCGACGGCGTCAAGCAGGTTGGCGTCTTCGCTCGCCACCTGCATCACAGCGTCGATGACGTTGATGAGACCCTCGGCGGCGTCCATGCCTTCGAGGGATGCATCGGCAACAGGATCCACATGCTGGCGGAGTTGGCGGGACAGGGCCGCAAGTACCAATTGTTCTTTATCGGAGAAGTTGCGGAACAGCGTTGCCGGACCCACTCCTGCCGTGGCGGCGATGGTCTGCAGGGGAACTTCGGGACCGTGTTCCCGGAAGCACTGCCGGGCTGCGGTGATGATTTTGTCCACATTTCGTGCAGCGTCGGCCCTGAGGGGCTTGCGTTCGGAGGGCTGTTCCATGCTTGTCAGGGTAGCAACGGACCGGGGTTGACCCCTTGTTACGCAGGAGTAGGCCGTTATGTGACAAACCAGTACGTGAAACACTGGATTTCATGTTGCTTGCATTCTCAGTCGCCCCTTCAGGCCAGCCCGCATCCGCCACCAACGGCGGACCCACCCCCGATGCCTCCGTGCACGACGCCGTGGCTGCCGCGGTTAAGATCGTCCGGGAGTCCGGATTGCCGAATCAGACGGACTCCATGTTCACCACCATCGAAGGCGAATGGGACGAAGTCTTTGACGTCGTCAAACGGGCCACGGAGGCTGTGGGCCGCTTCGGCAGCCGCGTCTCCTTGGTGATCAAAGCGGACATCCGGCCCGGTTACAGCGGTGAGCTGACCGGCAAGATAGAGCGTCTGGAAGAGGCAATTTCCACCACGGACTAGCTCTTTCCACTGTCAGTGACCAGTGCAAGACTGGGGGCCATGATTGAACACGTGGCTGAACCCGGTTGGATTGACGTCGAGCGTTACCTGACTGACGTCGTCGTGCGTCCTGATCCTGCCCATAAGCGCGCCCTGACATCTGCAGTCGAGGCAGGCATGCCACAGATCGAAGTGGCGCCGAATGCCGGGAAGCTGCTCAAGATGCTCGTGCAGCTGTCCGGAGCAAGGCACGTCCTGGAGATTGGCACCTTGGCAGGTTTCAGCAGTATCTGGATGGCTCAGGGACTTCCCGACGACGGCAGCCTGGTGACGTGCGAGTACCTCCAAAAGCACGCCGACGTCGCGCGGGCGAATGTGGACGCGGCAGGAGTGGGGCACAAGGTGGACATCAGGGTAGGTGCTGCTTTGGACACGCTTCCCACATTGGTCGGCGAGGAATCCTTCGACTTCGTGTTCATCGACGCGGACAAGGAGAACGACGCCAACTACCTTGAATGGGCCATCCGTCTTGGCCATCCGGGCACGGTGATCGTGATCGACAACGTCATCTGGGACGGCTCCATCCTGGAGCCTGAGCGGGATGAGATAAACGCGCCGGGCATCGTCAAGGCCTTGGAAATGCTGGGCCAGGACCCGCGTCTTGATTCCACCGCAATCCAAACTGTCGGCAGCAAGGGCTGGGACGGCTTCGCTATCGCCAGAGTGCGGTAGCCGATGGATTTCACGCTGCGCACGGCAACGGTTGACGACGCCGAAGCCATGACCGTCATGCATGTCCAGTCCTGGCGGGAGAGTTATGGGCATTTGCTGCCGCCGGAATTCTTCGCGAAGCAGGAAGCTGCCCTGCCGGACAGGATCGAGCGGTACAGGGCGTCGATCGCGGCCGGCCATCCACGGATGCTGGCCCATGATCCCGATGGTGAATTGGTAGGGATTGCGGCTTCAGGACCGGGAAGGGACGAGGACAGCCCCTGCGAGGTGGAGCTGTTCATGCTGTACACCCTTCAGCGGATTCATGGCCGCGGTGTAGGTCAGGCGCTGGTGGATGCGCTCCTGGGTGACGGCCCGGCTTACCTGTGGGTCCTCGACGACAACCCGCGGGCCCAAGCCTTCTACCGCCGCAATGGTTTTGTGCCCGACGGCAAGCGGCAGCTTTGCGACCCCTCGTGGTACTCACTTCCTGAACACCGGATGGTGCGGCCCGCCGTCGGGCATTAATGTCTGGTTGCCTCGCCGTCAAGCGTTAGGTGTTGCCCGCTCATGGTTACGCGGCCTGGGACGCCTGGCTGCATGTGGCTTGGGCAAGAGGTGCCGTGACCGTCCTTGGCTTGCTCCTGGTGCCGGTACCTCGTTGCCGGGTGGTTCTTCCTCGAGGGGCTCCTCCAGGAGGCTCGGCGGTTTGGGCACCCGGGCAATCAGTAGGCAGACCACGGTCAGCCAGGCGAACGCGACCGTAAACACCTCTACCCAAACCGACCCCAAAGCTTCCATGAAGAGATCTTATGGCCCAATGGCCTCGAATGGTAAGCATCCTTAGTAAATCCTCCCGTGGAACGCGACCAATCGCTCCTCTACTAGGCTGGAGCTATGACTCAGGCAGGACGGTTTTAATGGCCAAACCCGGTAAATCCAGCAAGGCAGGCAAGTCCGGCCGGGCGGGAAGATCGACGGCGGGAGTCATCGAGGTGCCTCCCGGCACCCGTCCTGACGGCCCCGTTGCAGGCGTCTATTACATTGACACTGGCGACTGCGAACTGATTCCCGATCCTGACAACAACAACGGCTGGCTCCTGAAGATCAACGGCGTGCTGAGCTCGCACATTGACCTGGCCGATCCACTGTTCCTTGACTTCGAATACATGCGCTGGATTGCTGCGCTGGTGGAATCGAGGTGGCCACGGGAGGCCAAGCCAAAACTCCGTGCCCTGCATCTGGGCGGGGGAGCCTGTTCCATGGCGCGATACTTCAACGCGGCGTACCCGGATGCGCGGCAAGTGGTGGTGGAACTCGATGGGAAGCTCGCCGACTACGTCCGTGCCTGGTTCGAACTCCCCAAGGCGCCTTTGCTGCGGATCCGCGTGGGCGAGGCTCGGGAAGTGACGGAGTCCCTAACCCCCAATACGCGGGACCTCATCATCAGGGACGTCTTCGCCGGAGCCTTCACGCCGCGCGCCCTCACCACCCGCGAGTTCAACGCCCACGCCGATGCTGTCCTTGCCCCCGATGGCTTGTACGTGGTCAACTCTGGCGACGCCCCGGATCTGAAGAATGCACGCGCTGATGCTGCCACCATCGCCGATACTTTTGAGCACACCATGATCATCGCCGACCCCGCCATGCTCAAGGGCCGCCGCTACGGAAACATGATCATGGCCGGCAGCCACGTGCCATTCGTCGACGATCCAACGCTGGCCCGCAAGCTCCTGGGCGGGGCCGTCCCTGCGCACATCTGGAACGACACCCAAGTGCGGGCCTTCGCCGCCGGGACCCCGGTTCGGCACGATCCGCCGGCGGCTTCAGCCCAGTAGCTCCTCGCGCCGCCCTTCCGTCTCCTCGCGCAGGGCCTGCACGACGGCGGCTACCGCTGGGCGGCGCATCGAGTCGGGACGGAGGACCATCCAGTAGGGGAGCAGTTCCGCGAAGTCCGCAGGCAGGAGCCGCACCAAATCTGCGTGGCGGTCGGCCATGAAACACGGCAGGAATCCCACGCCCGCGCCTGCCCTCGTCGCCTCCACATGCACGAACACGTTGGTGGAGCTCAGGCCGTCGCGCATAGTTGGGACGAGCCTCCTTGGTGCGTCCAGATCATCCACCTGGAGCATGGAATCCACGAAGTAGACCAACTGATGCTGCGTCAGTTCCTCGATGGTGCCCGGTGTCCCGTTGTCCGCAAGGTAGGAGCGCGAGGCGTACATTCCCAGCCGGTACTCGCCCAGACGGATTGCCTCTGCCCGATGGACCTGTGGCGTCCCGACCACCACTTCGATGTCCAGGCCCGAGCGTTGCTGAAGCGCCCGCCGCGTCACGGTGACGATCTCGACGCTGAGCCCAGGGTGGTCGCGTCTCAGCTTCGCCACGGCGGGCGCAGCTATATAGGCGCTGAAACCATCCGTTGCGGTCATGCGTACGACGCCGGTAATGGGGTCGGGCGCGCCGTCGCTCGGTCCCAGCGCACCCACCGCAGTTTCGATGCGTTCTGCTACGAGCACCGCCTCTGCCCCCAACTCCGTGACTTCCCAGCCTCCGGCGGCGCGCGCGAGAACGCGGCCGCCCAGAGTCTTTTCCAGCGCCGCTATCCTGCGCGAAACGGTGGTGTGGTTCAGGCCCAAGGCTTGCGCCGCCGTCGTGAATTTTCCTGAGCGTGAGACGGCGAGGAGGATGAGGAGATCGTCCGGATTGGGATTCATATCTGCAATTCTGCACACACTTGGTGCCGGATTGGTCATTGAGGAGGGCTGAATCTGCAGTAATACTCAGTGGAGCATTTCGTGTTGTGGATCAGAGCACGTCAAAAGGGTCAACGAGGACACTGAGGAGATGGATATGAGCGTAGAGCAGCGCTCCACATCAAGGGCCGGGAACGAATCCGGCAAGGGCTCCGGCCTTAAGAAGATCGTCGCTGCCTCCATGGTGGGCACAGTGGTGGAGTGGTACGAGTTCTTCCTGTACGCCACCGCAGCAACGCTGGTTTTCGGCAAATACTTCTTCCCGAGCACCGGCAACGAATTGGACGGCATCATCCAGGCGTTCCTGACGTACGCGGTTGGCTTCGTAGCCCGCCCGCTCGGCGGGATCGTCTTCGGCCAGATCGGCGACAAACTGGGCCGCAAGCCCACGCTCCAGCTGACCATTGTGATCGTCGGCGTCTCGACGTTCCTCATGGGCTGCCTCCCCGGCTTCGCCGATCTGGGTTACTGGGCACCGGCCATGCTGGTGGCGCTTCGCTTCATCCAAGGATTCGCCCTCGGTGGCGAGTGGGGAGGTGCCGTGCTCCTGGTCGCTGAACACAGCCCCAACAAGTCACGCGGTTTCTGGTCATCCTGGCCTCAGGCAGCCGTGCCCGTGGGCAATCTTCTGGCCACCGCAGTTCTGTTCACCATGTCCACCACACTGAGCAGCGAAGCCTTCCTTGGCTGGGGCTGGCGCGTAGCATTCTGGCTCTCCGCCGTGATCGTGTTCGTCGGCTACTACATCCGCACCCACGTCACCGAGGCACCCATCTTCCTCGAGGCCAAGGCACAGGTGGAGGAATCCAAGGCCATCAGCTACGGCGTTGGCGAAGTCATCCGCAAATACCCCAAGGGCATCCTGCAGGCCATGGGCCTCCGCTTTGCCGAGAACATCATGTACTACCTGGTGGTCAGCTTCGCGATCGTCTACCTCAAGAGCGTCCACAAGTACGACACGTCATCGCTGCTGCTCGCATTGCTTATTGCGCACGTGATCCACTTCCTGGTCATCCCCCAGGTTGGGCGTCTTGTTGACGCCTGGGGTCGCAAGCCCGTGTACCTGGTGGGCGCCATCACCGGCGCAACATGGCCGTTCTTCGCGTTCCCCATGTTCGACACCAAAAATGCCGTGGTCATCGTGCTGGCCGTGACCATCGGGCTGTGCCTGCACGCGTTCATGTATGCAGGCCAGCCGGCAATCATGTCCGAGCTCTTCCCCACCCGTATGCGCTACTCCGGCGTTTCGCTCGGCTCGCAGGTTACGTCGATCTTCGCAGGGTCACTCGCGCCGCTGCTGGCAACACAATGGCTCAAGGACACCGGCTCCTGGCTGCCCACGGCGATCTACCTCGTCGTCGCCTGCGCCATCACCGTCGTCGCCGTTGTGTCGTTGAAGGAAACCAAGGGCATCGCGCTGCAGGACGTGGACGAAGCCGACGCCGTGCGACACGGTCTGACTACGTCTTCAGCTTCGAAAGGCTAGTTCCATGGACAACTCCTTGAATGGGCGCAAAGCACTGGTCACCGGCGGTGCCAGCGGAATCGGGGCAGCCTGCGCCCGCGCGCTCGCCGCCCGCGGGGCGAAAGTTGTAGTGGCCGACGTCGATGCCTCCGGAGCTGCGGCCCTCGCCGACGAGCTGGGCGGCACTGCCTGGACTGTGGACCTGTTGGACGTCGACGCCCTGGCCGCCCTCAGCCTTGACTGCGACATCCTGGTCAACAACGCCGGCATCCAGAAAGTAGCGCCGATCGAGGAGTTCGAACCTGCTGAATTCAGGCGGATACTCGCCCTGATGCTGGAGGCCCCGTTCCTCCTCATCCGGGCCGCGCTCCCACACATGTACGCCAATGGGTTCGGCCGGATCATCAACATCTCCTCGGTTCACGGGCTCCGCGCTTCGGCCTACAAGAGCGCGTACGTCTCCGCGAAGCATGGCCTGGAAGGGCTCAGCAAGGTCACTGCCTTGGAGGGCGGCGAGCATGGAGTGACGTCCAACTGCATCAACCCTGGATACGTTCGCACGCCCTTGGTGGAGCGACAGATCGCCGATCAAGCCCGGCTCCACGGCATCCCCGAGTCAGAGGTCTTAGCCAAGGTGATGCTGACGGAGTCGGCAGTAAAGCGGCTGGTGGAGGTTGAGGAAGTCGCGTCGTTGGCAGCCTGGATGGCCTCGGACGACGCCGGCATGGTCACCGGCGCGAGCTACACCATGGACGGTGGGTGGTCTGCCCGGTAACCCCCACCATCCCTTCGCCGAGGTGACAGTTAATGCCAATGTTCCGCGCGAACATTGGCATTAACTATAGTTTCGGCGCGGAGATCCAGGCTAACTTTGGCCGCCGATGATTGCCTCGGCATTATCAAAGGCCCAGGTCACCAGGGGTATAAGCAGTGCCGTGAGCTCGCGGCCGCGTTCAGTCAGGCTGTAGTCCACGCGCGGTGGGATGACGGGTTGTGCGTCGCGGCGTACCAGCCCGTCCCGTTCGAGCGTTTTCAGGGTTTGGGCCAGCATTTTTTCGCTGACGCCCTCAGCGCGTCGGCGCAGTTCACTCCATCGCTGATCGCCTTCGGAAAGCGAAAGCAGGATCAGCACACCCCATTTGCTGGTGATGTGGTCCAGTACTGTCCGGCTCGGGCAGCCGGCAGGGAAGACGCCGTCAGCGACGGTGGCCGGGAGGGTACTTACTTTCATGTCAGTACCTTACCTTAAAGTGCGTACTCTCTTTCGGGAAGTTATCTGCGGAAGCGTTGGTTGTGATCGGTGACCGTCCCATTAATTTCCTTGAAAGGAACCAGTCATGAGCATCGTCATTACCGGAGCAACAGGCCAGCTGGGCCGCCACGTCATAGAGGCCCTCCTTGAACGCAATGTACCCGCTGACAGCATTGTCGCCACCGGGCGCTCCATCGAAAAGCTGTCCAATTTCGTTGCTCGCGGCGTTCGCGCCGCTGCAATGGACTACGACGACGCTGCGTCGGTCGCCCAGGCGCTTAAAGGTGCCACCAAGGTCCTTCTCATATCGGGAAGCGCCGTCGGACAGCGGGTAGAGCAGCACCGCACGGTTATCGAGGCGGCAAAAGCCGAGGGTGTGGAGCTTCTCGCCTACACCAGCATTGCCAACGCAGACACCACCAGCATGAAGCTGGCTGCAGAGCACCAGGCCACGGAATCCATCCTCAAAGAATCCGGCGTCCCCTTCGTCCTCCTTCGCAACAGCTGGTACATCGAGAACTACACCGACCAGTTGCCGGGAACGCTGGCGCAGGGCGCACTTGCGGGCAGTGCCGGAAACGGCAAGGTTAGCGGTGCCTCCCGCGCAGACTACGCGCAAGCTGCGGCCGCGGTTCTGGTTGCGGAGCACCAGGCCGGCAAGATCTATGAGTTGGGCGGTGACGAGGCATTTACCTTGGACGAGCTGGCCGCCGAAATTAGCGCTGCATCAGGCAAGTCCATCGAATATCGAGACCTCCCGGCAGACCAATACGCCGATCTCCTGACGGGCGCAGGGGTGCCGGAAGGCTTCGCGCAGATCCTGGCCGACACCGATCTGGGCATTGGCCGCGGCGACCTTTTGGTGACCACCGGTGATCTCCGGAAACTGATCGGGCGCCCGGCAACTGCCTTGTCCGTGGCCGTCCGCTCCGCTGCTGCCGCCATCTGAGCCGAGCCCCCTCACGAGCTGACAGTTAATGCCAATGTTCCGCGCGAACATTGGCATTAACTGCAGTTTCGGCGCGGGTAATCAGGCCGTCTCGTCCACGAGCTCTGCACGACGCAGGCCACCACCGCGAACCCATAGCTTGTAAGCCACGAACAGCAGGATCAGCCAAGTACCGCCGACATACAGGGCTACCCGAGTGTCCTCGAAGACCCCGAGAATCACGATCACCATAGCCATGAACGCCATGGTCAGAATGGATGCTGCCGGCCATAAGGGTGAACCGAATTCCGACGCCGGAAGCCCCTTGCGCTTGATCTCCCGCTTCATGGCAACGTGCGAAGCAAGGATCATCACCCAAACCCACACTGTGGCAAACGTGGCGATCGACGCGATCAGAACGAACACATCCTCCGGGATCACAGCGTTCAGCAGGACGCCCACAAGCAGGATTCCGCCCATCATCACCACGGTCATCCAAGGGACGCCGTGCCTGGAGATCTTGCCGAAGCTCTTCGGAGCATGGCCCTGCTGGGCAAGTCCGAACAGGATGCGGCCAGCACCAAAGATGTCGCTGTTGATAGCGGAAAGGGCTGCTGTGATGACCACGGCATTGAGGATGTGCGGCGCAGCAGGGATGCCCAGGCCGTCGAAGATCTGCACGAACGGGCTGCCGCTGCTGCCGATTTCGTTCCACGGGAAGATGCTCATCAACACGCCCAGGGTCAGGACGTAGAACAGCAGCACACGGACTGGCACAGTGTTGACTGCCTGCGGGATGACCTTTTTGGGATCGGCAGCTTCGCCAGCGGTAATGCCGATTGTTTCGATCCCACCGAACGCAAACATCACAACGGCGAACGCAGCCAGGAGCCCTTCGAAGCCGTTCGGGAACAAACCGCCGTGGTTAACCAGGTTCCCCAACCCCGGTGCCACGCCCCCGCCGTCGCCCGTTTGGAAGCCGAAAACGACGATTGCTGCGCCTCCGACGATCATGGCGATAATCGCCACCACCTTGATCAGCGAGAACCAGAACTCCAGTTCACCGAAGACCTTAACGCTCAACAGGTTCATGGCACCCAGGAAGAGAATGATCGCGAGGACCCAGATCCAGCGATCCACCTGTGGGAACCAGAAGCCCATATAGATGCTGAACGCGGTGACGTCGGCGATGGCCACGATCGCCATCTCGAACACGTACGTCCAGCCGGTAACGAAGCCGGCGAACGGTCCAAGGTACTTGCTCGCGTATTGGCCGAATGAGCCGGAAACGGGGTGTCGGACGGCCATTTCACCAAGTGCTCGCATCACCATGAACACGGCTGCGCCGCCGATGATGTAGGCCAAAAGGACGGCCGGGCCGGCTTTCTGTATGGCGGACGCAGAACCGTAAAACAGTCCCGTGCCGATTGCGGATCCGAGTGCCATGAAGCGGATGTGACGGACGTTGAGGCCACGGCTTAGTGCCGTACCGGCGGCCTGGAGGACAGTGTCCTTCGAAGCCAGCATGGTTTGTTGCATGGTAAAACCTTCTCGTCTTTGGGAGGGGATCGCTATCCAGCAGATCACTTTTGGCCGCCTTGTGATTGGCCTCACGGGTGTTTGGTGTCTTTGATCGCAGACAGTGCGACAGGAGTCACAGTCGAATCTCAGATACGATGTCCGCGGACAGCTAGTCACCCCGGTAGGCAGGTCTTCAGGTCCAACGCCGCCCGGATGGCTCGGGCACTGTCGTCGCATCTTTCTTGGGGGAATCTTTGATGTCTGCTTTCCGCGTTGCTTCCATCCGTGCTGCCCGCCATCGTTGGACCGCGGCCTTTGTTGCCTTGTTAGCGGGGGCATCCCTGCTCTTCGCCGGCCCCGCCCAGGCCTACGACATTCCCGAATTTGAGATTCCCCTCGCCTCGCAGGCTCCTGTTCCGTTCGTAGAGCGGGCTGTTGATGCGGCCGGGGTCCTTGATCTGTGGAGGGCAGGTGGGCCGGCAACGCGGGCGGCAGCCCAGCTTGCCTTGGTGGGCGGGCCCGAGGCGGTGCAGGCATTCCTCGACGGCGGACAGGACGTTGCGCTGGCAACGGACCGTAAGGAGCTGGTCACCGAGCTGACGAAGCGGGGGAGCGCGCACGTGCGGTCCTCCGCGAAAGCAGCTCTCATTTCCGACGCCGCAACAATAGCCTTCTTGTCCGACGGGTGGGCGAGCACTTGGGACGGCGACCTTCGGACGACGGCGACGTTTTTCACTAGCCTGGAAAACCCTCAAATCAGTGCTGCCGCTTCCAAGAGCCTGGACTCGGGCGGGGAAGCCATTGAGCAGTTCGTGCTTGAGGGCTGGAGGAAGATTGCCCAAGGCCAGGATCGGGAGGCGGTTTACTACCTGACGAATTCACCCGTGCCTGCGGTAACTCTCGGAGCTCAAGCTGCCCTCGACACCTCCAGCGCGGACTTCGTTGCTGATTTCCTTCGCTACGGGCAGTTCGTCGCCTCAGACCATCACACTGAAACCGCGGCAGTGACTGACCTGCTGCAGCAGGTCAAGGCAGACGTCGCAGCCAACCCCAACGGGGCCGCCGCCGTGGCGGAGAGGGCGAGGACCGCCGTCGAGCAGGCTCGGAGCACCGCAACTGCTGCGAGGTCAGCGGACTCATCGCGTCTCGTCGCGGACAGGGACTTCCTTTCATCGTTGGCTTCGCCTCGGCAGGCCACGGATACTGCGCTGCTGACATCCGAGGAGCCAGCCAAGGCGGCCTTCGCGGCCGCGGCCCGCGAAATTCCGGAGCTACTGGCAACCCTTACCGCACCGGGAACCGATCTCGATGCCCGCATTAAGGAAGCCCGGCAGGCCACGCTGGATCTGGCACTTACCGGCACCCCGGAGGTGAAGAAGACCGCTGAGGCTGCACATCTGGCAGGCGACTCCGGGATCAAGGCCTTCATCACCAGTGGCTACGCGGCGGCGATCAAACTGGATGGCTCTGCTTTGGGCGCGGACCGGCAGCGCGTTTACCAGCTTCTCCACCTTGGTGGCGGGCATGTAAACGCAGCCGCCGACGCCGCTCTCAGTTCGGCAAACCACGCTGATGTCCGGTACTTCCTGGACTACGGATTTGATCAAGCGTTGGCCCTGGATAACCGGGTCCAGACGACCTTCGCCTTGGATTCAACACCCGAGGTGCGGGCAGCTGCCAGCGTCGCCCTCGACGGCAGTAGGGCCGACCTTCAGGCATTCATGACCAGCGGAAAAGCCGCCGCTGCCGAGCGTGACAAGGCCACGGCCGCCCACGTAGCGTCGGTCGACGTCATGATCGCCGAACTCGCCGGACTGGCAGACAAAGCAGCGCTCGACGCCGGGACGGCGGCCAACGCTGCCAAGTCGGCTGAAGCGGCACGACAGGCAGAAGCGGCGCGGCAGGCTGAGGCGGCGCGGCAGGCTGAGGCGGCGCGGCAGGCTGAAGCGGCGCGGCAGGCTGAGGCGGCGCGGCAGGCACGAGCAGTCAATGCTGCTGAAGCAGCGCTACCGCTTAGTGGCGTGCCGCTCGTCGACGTCCACCAGTTGGCTGGATCAGTCCCCCCGGCCCCGGCGCTGGTGCCGTGGCAATCGGCACCCGCCGTCGTGATCCCCGCAACGGGCGGGACAGCTGCGCCGGCCACTGGCCTACCGGCACTTCCTCCTCCGGCCGGCAGCGCAAATCCGGGTGACATCGTGTCTGTGGAGCCGGAAACCCAGGAAGCCGCCACGGCTGCCAGCACGTCACAGGGGTTGAACGCTTGGACCATCGGGCTGATTGCGTTGCTGGTCGCCGCGGCGGCCGGTGGAATCACGCTGCTTCTGCGCCGAAGGGTGCCGGCTAGGGGAGCGCCGGACACGCCGGTCAAGGCCAAGCCTTAGGTTAACTTTGGTGAATTTGGTGAATTTGGTGAATTTGATGAACATCCCGACATTGGGACCGACCTCCCGCGGGCATCTTTGCCAAGGCGGCTCAGCCCCGCAGTAGGTACTTCGCTACGCCCTCCGGGTTTGCCAAGGCCAGCAGGTGGCCGCCTGGCACGACATCCGGCGTGAGTCCGAGTCTCTCCTTGGCCACTCTGCGCTGGAATTCCACGGGAAAGAACCGATCTCCCCTCCCGCTGAGTACCCGGGTTGGGATGCTGGGCCACTCCGTGAAGTCGCAGGCTGATTCGAAGACCGCGTTGGCTTCCGCCCGCTGATACGGTTCGCCCGTGGCAGCGACGTCCGGTGGAACGTCGTGCAGGAAATATGTGGCAACGTCGAACTCGGGACTGTAACCGTGGGCCGCCGCCGCGCTCTCCCTTGCGGCGTCCCAACCTGTGTTTGCCCACCACTCGCCGGGGGTTTCGCCCGGCACCGGGATCATCGCGTTGACGAGGACGAGCCCGCGGATTGACGCACGGTCGCAGACCAAGGGGGCGGTAAAACCCCCTAGTGATTGGGCCACGAGCACGACGTCGGTACTGGCGCCGATGGCTTCCAAGACCAGTCGCGTGTACTCGGGCAGGCCAGCATTTTCGTCGTCCCCTGGGAGGTCGACGGCAACGGCCTCGTGTCCGGCACGCTCCAGCAGAGGAACCACCCGGCTCCAATACCAGGCCGTGCCGCCCGCTCCAGGGATCAGGATGAACGTACTCATTGCAGTTCGGGCCGCACGCAGCGGCGTGGATGCAAGACGATGGATCTCATCTCCCTATTGTCTTCCTTCACAGGGGCGCCGATCCTGCGTAACGTCGGCTCAATGGACCCTGTCATCCAGACCGTCGATCTTCATAAGAATTTCGGCCGGGTCAAGGCACTGGACGGCCTCGATCTCGAAGTCCCCGAGGGGCAAGTCCACGGCTTCCTCGGCCCGAACGGAGCAGGGAAGTCCACCACCCTGCGTATCCTGCTTGGCCTGGCACGGGCCTCGTCCGGCAGTGCGAGAGTCCTTGGATTGCACCCATGGGCCGACGCCGTTGAACTCCACCGGCGTGTTGCCAGCGTCCCCGGCGATGTCAGCATCTGGCCGAATCTATCAGGGGGAGAGGCCATTGATTTCCTCTCGCGGCTTCGGGATGGCGGGGCAGATCGCGCTGGGTATCGACGCAGCAAGGAGCGTTTGTGCCAGCTCTTCGACTTTGACCCCACCAAGAAGGGCCGTGCCTACTCAAAGGGAAATCGCCAGAAAGTTGCGCTCATCGCAGCCCTCGTTGCCGACGCCGAGGTCTACCTTCTGGACGAGCCAACAAGCGGCCTGGATCCCCTCATGGAGGCTGTCTTTACTCGCGAGATCCGGAGGCTCGTCAGTGAGAAAGGGGCCACCGTCCTTCTCTCCAGCCACATTCTCTCCGAGGTGGAACAGCTGGCCGACAGCGTTAGCATCATCCGCGCAGGGCGGATCGTAGATGGCGGGACGCTCGAATCCCTGCGCCACCTGACCCGCACAGGGATCTCTTTCGCGCAGGACCAGGTGGACCTCGAAGCCCTCCAAGGCCTTTCCCAAGTCCACGACCTCACCTTGGCCGCAGGCCGGGTCAAGTTCAGTGCCGACTCTGACCGTGTCCACGAGGTCCTGCCGATTCTTGGCCGTCTGGGTGTGCAGGGCCTGCTGGTCGCTCCGCCGTCGCTGGAAGAGTTGTTCCTCCGCCACTACGGGGTTGCCCTTCCGCCCCAGTCAGAGGAAGTGAAGTCCGACGGCGGCGCTCACCACCGGCGGCGCCGCCCGGGCCGCCAGGACGGGCCCTTGAGATGAGCCGTTTTCTTGACCTCTATTGGCAGCGACTCCGCCGCGACCGGTGGCAACTCCTGAGCTGGGTTGCTTCCATCGGTGCGCTCGCCTTTTTCGCCACAACAGCAGTGGCTTCGGCGTACGGCGACGATGCTTCCCGCGCCGAAATCCTGCATGTTGCCACGGCGACTCCCGCTATTTTGATTCTCCGCGGGCTGGTCAGGGGCCCTGCTCTGGACGCATTTACGTTTTTCCAGATCTTCGCCTTTATCGGTGTCCTTGCCGGCCTGATGAACACCTTCCTGGCAGTACGGCATACGCGCGCCGAGGAGGAAGCCGGCCGGGCTGAGCTGGTCGCGTCCACGGCAGCGGGCCGGTGGATGCCGTTGACGGCGACAGTGACCCATGGGCTCATAGGAATCGTGCTGGTGGCCGCGGCAGTCACGATCGGCTTTATCTCTGGCGGGCTCGATGCCGCGGGCTCGCTGATTGCCGGTCTTGCGGCCGGAGCTATTGGCTTGGCGTTTCTCACCGTCGGATTGCTCGCGTCCGAGTTCATGAGTACTTCGCGTGGGGCAAACGGAGCGGCGGCAGGGCTGGTGGTCGCCGCCTATCTTCTGCGCGGTTTCGGGGACGCGACCGGCAAGGTCAGCCAGGACGGCCTTACGGTAACGGCAGCATGGCCTAGCTGGGTTTCGCCCATCGGCTGGGGGCAGCAGACTTTTGCCTACACGGGAAATCGCCTGTGGCCCCTGCTGCTTCCGCTGGGCCTTGGAATCGTATGCGTCTCACTGACCGTGGTCATCATGTCGAGGCGGGATGTTGGCGCGAGCGTGCTCGCCGGACGGAGAGGCCCGACGGACGCCCACCCCTCGCTCCGCGGGCCGTTCGCCCTGGCACTCCGACTCCAGCAGGGCGCCATCGTCAGCTGGTGCATTGGCGGGTTTATCGCGGGTCTGCTCACCGGCGCCCTCGGCGCTGCCATTCAGCAGGTGAGCATCTCGAATTCCTCCGTGACCGCGATCCTCAGGGCCATGATCGAGGCGCAAGGAACATCCATGACGCAGTTGGTCATTGCTGTCTTGTTTGAAATCGGTGGCATCCTGGCGGCGGCCTGCGGACTCCAGGCCGTTCTGCGATTGAGGCAGGAAGAAGTGGCGGGCACGGCAGAACTGGTGCTCTCGCAACCGCTCGGACGCATTCGTTGGTTTGGCAGCTTTCTCGGCCTCGGGGCAGCCTCGGTGGTTCTCGTCATGGTGTTCGCGGCCTTCGGTGCCTGGTATTCCTTGGCGGTCTCCGGTGAATCAGCCATTGAAGTGGGCAGCGTATGGGAGACCGCCGGGGCTCAAATCCCGGCTGCGCTGCTATACCTTGCCTTGCCCGCTGCGGTTTTTGTTACCTTTCCCCGCGCTACTGTCCCAATCGGCTGGGCGTTGCTGGCACTGGGCATCGTGCTGGGTGTCTACGGCGGGATGCTGGGCTTCGACAAGACCCTCAGGGACCTCTCGCCATTCACGCACACGCCAATCGTTACCAACACCGGAACAGATTGGAGTGGCGGCTTTTGGATGCTCGGGATTGGAGCGGCTCTCGCGGTGTTCGCGTTTGCCGCCGTGCGGCGTCGGGAGGTTGGCACGGTCTGAGCCACTCTCAAACACGAGACACTAGTTAAGTCTGGTATTTCAGACACCGCATAGAGTGAGTGGTCTGGCGTTGCCCGGCGTAACAAGGCACGCTTGAGTACGGGATACCGGACACATCACCCCGAGCAAGGCTGGACGGTGTCTCCTTCAGCAGTCTTGAGCAGTGAGGAACCATGACAACCACGCCACTGGCACCAGGCAAGGCCACGTCCAAGGTCCCTGCCGCCGAAAATACGCTGCGCATCCTCAAACTCTTGGCCTCGCGCCGGGGGCCGATGGCGGCGTCGAACATTGCGACGGCGCTCGGCTTGCCGCGCTCCAGCGTGTACCACCTGCTGGGCGTCATGGAGGCCAACGGCTTCGTCCTGCATCTGCACGAAGAGCAGCGCTACGGCCTCGGCATCAGCGCCTTCGAGCTCAGTTCGGCCTATTCGCGGCAGGAGCCGTTGTCGCGTCTCGGGCGGCCCATGTTGGCCTCTCTGGTGGACGTGATCGGCGAAAGCGCGCATCTGGCCGTGCTTCACGGCCGCGACGTCCTTTACATCGTGGAGGAACGCGCCAAGAACCGCCCAAGCCTGGTGACCGACGTCGGAGTCCGCCTGCCCAGCCACCTCACCGCCTCGGGCCGCGCGATCCTGGCCGCCTTGCCAAAGTCACAGGTTCGGGCTCTTTACCCGAACGCCGCCGCCTTCACGTCGCGCCACGAAGTGGAATTCCCGATCATGAAGTACTCCGCCCTGTCCTCCCACCTGGACCAGGTGCGGCAGCGCGGCTACGCCACGGAAAATGGCGAGATTACGCCTGGATTCGGCTCCATCGCCGCAGCTGTGACTGACCACGTGGGATGGCCGACGGCGGCAGTCGCCGTCACGTTCTTGGAGGACAAAGTGCCGGCTGAGCAATGGCCGGTACTTGCTGCGCGCATCCGCAAGGCTGCGGACGAATTGTCGGTACGCATTCACGGACGACCGGCTGGCTAGGCCGTTCGCATCCTATTCACGCGGCTTCGATTCGCCGGGCATCGGTTCGCCGGCTCAGGTTTTGCCAGGTTCGGCCGCTTCGCGCTCGACGAGTCTGCGGAAGGTCTCCAGCTCACCGCGGAAGCTGCCCCGGTAGGATCCCATGGCGAAAATCCGCCCAAAGATCGCCGAGATGAATCCACGGGTCACGAACTCCTGCTGGATGCGCGTGCCGCCTCCCTCGGCGGCAAACCTCACATCTGACTCACCCTTCAGGATCGCGTTGCCGAACCGTGTGCGGATGTGCCAGGGGGTTCGACGGCGAGGATCTCCGTGGGGCTTGCCATTCGTCCGAACTTCACCGTGTAGCGGCTTCCGGCCTGGTCGATCGAGCCAACCCGATCGGTCACGCCGGTGACTCCGCCGATCCATTCCGGGAACCGGTCCAGATCCGTCCACGTCGCGAAAACGCGCTCCGGCGGAGCCGCGACGAGTGTGGTAACTCGGAACGTTGCCATGGGTCCAGCATGCGCTGCTTCTCGTGTGAATGCGAGGGGTTGGCCCTACTTCACCACGACGCTTGGGGGAAGAACGCAGAAGGACGGCGTGCGTCTGTAATCCCGGACAGCACCCACCTAAAAGCCATTCCTGAGGCCTCGTAAAGGGGCTTTAGTAGAAGCAGAAGAACTTTCCACTACACACTTCCCAAAGACGAAGGAGTCATCATGGCACCCGCCGATTTCACTACTGGTGCCCGTCCGGTTAAGGCCGCGCGGGGTACTGAGCTCACTGCCAAGTCGTGGCAGACCGAGGCGCCGTTGCGTATGTTGATGAACAACCTGGATCCCGAGGTCGCTGAGCGCCCTGATGATTTGGTGGTTTACGGCGGCACGGGCCGTGCTGTCCGGTCCTGGGCTGCGTTTGATGCGATCACCCGGACCCTGGAGACGATGGAGAAGGACGAGACCCTGCTGGTGCAGTCCGGCAAGCCGGTGGGTGTGTTCCGGACCCA